>NZ_JOIX01000087.1 GCF_000720175.1 Streptomyces sp. NRRL S-337 | reverse complement strand
ATAAGAGACAGCCCCCGGGGGGAGCAGCCGCCGAACCCCTCAGCCCCGCCCCACCCCCGCAGCCCCGCCCCGTGCCTGACCAGTCAGCCCGTCCGCCGCCTCAGCCGCCACACCCGAAGCCCCAGCCGGCACGTCCGGAGCCCCGGCCGGCGCGTCCGGAGCCCCCACCTGCGCATCCGCCCTCTCGTCCGCCTCCGGGAGGAGGCCCAGGGCTGCGTCCTTGGCGGCTTCGGCATCGCGGCGGAAGAGGCGGAACCACATGAAGACCACGAAGCCGGCGAAGACGAACCACTCGCCGGTGTACCCGAGGTTCTGGAAGGCCTTGAGGTCCAGGCCGCTGCCCTCGGCGGCGGCCGGGGGGACGGGCTGCAGCGGGGCCTGCGGGTCGGTCAGAGTGATCCAGGCGTCGTAGACGTCGTACGGCACGATGTTGACCAGCGACGCAGCGCTGATCATGCCGAGCTGACCGTGCGGCAGTCCGCCGCCCGCCTGGACGCCGTCGGTGCCCTGGTTCTCGGAGGCCTGCAGCGCGCCGGTGACCGTCACCTCACCCTTGGGCGGTGCGGGCACCTTCGCCGTGTCGGCCTTCGCGTCGGCGTCACCGGGCAGCCAGCCGCGGACGACCGGGAGCGCCTTGCCGTGGTCCGTGCGCAGGAGGGTGAGGACGTAGAAGCCCTGCCGCTCGCCGTGCTTGTCCTTCAGCGTGCGGTCCGGTACGAGCAGTTGGTGCTCGGTGTCGTAGTGCCCGCGGGCGCTGGCCTGGCGTCCCGAGGTCACCTTGTCGACGGGCAGCAGACTGTCGAGGGGCCGGGCGGCCGCGGCCTTCGCCTGGGCCGAGCGGTCCTCCTGCTGCCGGTGGGTGTCGACGCGGTCCTCGAAGCGGCCCAGCTGCCAGCTGCCCATGAAGATGCAGAAGGGAATCGCCAGTACGGCGAAGACGTTGATTCCCCACCACCGCGGGGTCAGCAGGAACCGGTACACCCCATCAACGGTACGGGGCCCGTACCGCGAGGCCTCACCGCCCCCTCGCCGCCCGCTCACGGCCCACTCGACGGGCCCGACCGCGGCCCCCGCCTACGCCCCAGGCCACCACGGCCCCTACTCGGCCGCCACCGCCTCCGTGCGGTAAACCGTTCCGGCGCAGGCGTCGGCGATCTTGGCGTCGGTTGCGGCGGGCTCGCCGGCCTCCGGGGTATGGCTGAGAACGATCCCTCCGGACGCGGCTCCGCCGCCGCTGGCACCGCCGTCGTCGCCACCCGCCTGACCGCCGGTGTCCGTGCCCGTCGTGGCGCCCGCGTCCGGGGACTGCCCCGGATCCTTGGAGGGGTCGGGAGTGGGCGAGGGCCCCGGGTTGACGCACCCGGTCGGGCCGCCGCCGGCCTGCGGGATCCAGGCGAACTTCACCTCGTACGCCTCGCCCGGCTTGAGCACCAGCTGGTCGGGGGTGGTGGCCGGGTCGGGCAGACCGGTGGCCTCGTCGCCTGAGGTGTGGTCGACCACGTGGATGTGGTCGGGATTGGTGGACCCCTGCGCGGAAGCCACGACGACGGTGCCGCCGCCCTGGACGGAACAGGGCGTGGCGGACGTGTTGACCACCCGGAACGCACCGTAGACGCGGCCGTTGGCGTCCGCCGGGCCGACCTTGCTCGTTCCCTGACCGAGCTGGTCGCGCCCGCAGACCGGCGAGGTGACGTCCATGGTCTCGTCGGGGGCGGGGGTTCCGGCACCCGGGCCGTGGCCGGTGCCGTTCTTCTCCCTCGCCTTGCCCTTGCCCGCGGGTTGCCCGCCGCCCGGCTTGGCGCCGCCCTGGTCGGTCGGGCGCGGCCCGGCCTGCTCGGTGCCCTCGCCGTGCGCACCTCCGTCGGCGTCGTGGGCGCGCTGGCTGTTCGCGGCGTTGGCGGCCCGGTCGGGGGAGCCGTCGGCGAGGTTCGCGACGTGGAGCATGGCGGGGATCGACGTACCACCGAGCAGCAGTGCGGCGGCCGCGCCGACGACGGCGTGGCGGCGGCGCTGGCGGCGGGCGGGTACGGCGCGGCGCAGGTGGTCCAGGGCGTCCGGGGACGGTTCGAGGCCGCCGACGCTGGACTGCAGGAGGCGCCTCAGGTCGTCCTCGTCGCCGAAGCCGCCACCGAATCCGCCGCCGGTGGGGTGGCTGTGCCCGTGGTCGTCGCCGTCACCGTCGTCACCACTGCCCGCGGAGGCAGAACCGGCAGAGGCAGGAACCGCGGAGGCCGAGCCGTCGAACGCTCCGCCGGCTTGGGCATCGTTGTCGCGGACGCCCCCACGGGAGCGGGCATCACGGGCCTCGCCACCAGGGGACCGGGTACCACCGGCCTCGCCACCACGGGACCGGGTCTCCTCCGCCTCAGCCTCACGGGCCCGCGTCTCACGGTCCCGCACTCCCCGGTCGTACTCATGACTCTCGCGGGTTTCACGGCTCCCACAGGTATCGCGGGCCCCATGCCCCCCGCGAAGCCCTTGGGCGTCGTGGTTCTCGTGCTTCTCGTGCTTCTCGTGGTTCTCGTAGGTCTCGTAGCCGCCCCGACCGCTACCCTGCCCGCCACGCGGACCGCCGTCCCGACCGCCGCCCGGACCGCCGTCCTGTGCCTCGCGTACGAGGTACAGCCCCTGCGGCCCATGGCCCGACGCGCTGCGCGTGCGGTACCGGGCGTCGTCCACGCCGGCCAACCCGGTCGCCCAGCCCGGAACCGTGCGCCCGCCGGTCACGCCACCCGGACCACCCTCAGCACCGACTGAACCGCCTGAACCAACTGAACCAACCGGTCCGACTGAACCAACCGGCCCGATCGGACCGATGGAACCGCCCGAACCAACCGACCCAGCCGCACCCCACGCCCCAGCCGCGCCCCCCGGAGAACCCGCGCCGAACGGCCCGTACCGGCCGTACCTGTTGCCACTCATGCCGGAGCCTCCATCGCGACGCGGAGCGCCGCGATGCCCCGCGACCCGTACGCCTTGACCGAGCCGAGCGATATGCCCAGCGTCTGCGCCACCTGCGCCTCGGTCATATCGGCGAAATAGCGCAGCACCAGCACCTCGCGCTGGCGGCGCTGCAGCCCGCGCATCGCCTTGATCAGCTGGTCCCGCTCCAGCAGGTCGTACGCACCCTCCTCCGCACTGGCCATGTCGGGCATCGGCTTGGAGAGCAGCTTGAGGCCGAGGATGCGGCGGCGCAGCGCGGAACGCGAGAGGTTGACGACCGTCTGCCGGAGGTAGGCGAGGGTCTTCTCGGGATCGCGCACCCGGCCGCGCGCGGAGTGCACCCGGATGAAGGCTTCCTGTACGACGTCCTCGCAGGAGGCGGTGTCGTCGAGGAGCAGCGCGGCGAGACCGAGCAGCGAGCGGTAGTGCGCGCGGTAGGTCTCGGTGAGGTGGTCGACTGTGGTGCCCACGGCCATCGCGTCGTCAGTGTCCCCACGCTGAGAAGGAATCTGCGCGGGACGCGTGGTGGGCCAGGGCGCGATCACTGGCATGCCCCCGACTGCACGGGGCCGCTGCGGACGCACTGCCGCGCCTGCCGCGCCCGCCGGGGCGATGGTGAATCCGAGTACCTCTGCCACGCCTGTTGGACACGCTTCCCCCTATAAGGGTTGTACGCGCAAGGCACCGCTTTTGACGATGCATCAAATGCCCTCATGCGTACCAGCTCTTCCCGAATGCCCCATTTATCCAATTGAGTTCGCCCTGACACCCGAGGGCTCACATGTGCAGACCCGCAGGCATCCCGAACCACCCCCCTCGGGATGGCCACAAAGACGCTCCCCGCCGAACTGCCGGTTGCAGTGTGGCGGGGAGCGAATGGTCGAACAGATCGTCAGCCCAGATCAAGAGGTACGGACCAGCGATTCGCTCACAGGATCTTCACACGTCCATCAAAGTATCCCCCAGACGGTCGGCCCGCCACGGCCAATCCCGCCAAGTCACCCCTTCACAAGGCCGAGTGACAACCTCCGCCGGGCCGACCAGCGACCCCCACCGGGCCGAGCTCCGAACCCAAAACCCCAGAAGCCCCAAACACCACAAGGGCGCCACATGGGCACCATGCGGACGGCACACGGACAGCACACGGGCACCGGGGAGGGAAACCTACCGACACCTACCCCCGCGCGCCTCACTCCGCCCGCGCGCCCCGCTCCGCCCGAGCCCCCCGCATGCCCGACATCTCCCGCAGCTCCCCCGCCACCAACTCCCCGATCTGGGCCGTATTCAGGGCCGCGCCCTTGCGGAGATTGTCGCCGCACACGAACAGTTCCAGCGCCCGCGGATCGTCCAGGGAGCGCCGTACGCGTCCGACCCAGGTGGGGTCCGTGCCGACGACGTCGGACGGGGTGGGGTATTCGTCCTCCTCGGGGGCGTCGCACAGCACGACGCCGGGGGCCGCCGCCAGGATCTCGTGGGCGCCGCCGACCGTGACCTCGTTCTCGAAACGGGCGTGGACGGTCAGCGAGTGGGTCGTGATCACCGGCACCCGCACGCAGGTCGCGGCGACCGGCAGGTCGGGCAGTCCGAGGACCTTGCGGGACTCGTGACGGACGTCGAGCTCCTCCGAGGACCAGCCGTCCTCCTGGAGCGTGCCGGCCCAGGGCACGACGTTGAGCGCGAGCGGCGCCGGGAACGGCCCCAGGGTGTCGCCGACGGCCCGCCGTACGTCACCGGGCGTGGCGCCCAGGTCCGTACCGGACACCGCGGCCAGCTGGGCCCGCAGCGTCTCGGCGCCGGCCCGGCCGGCCGCGGAGGCGGCGTGGTACGAGGAGACGATCAGCTCGCTCAGTCCGTACTCGGCGTGCAGCGCACCGAGCGCGACGATCATCGCGAGGGTGGTGCAGCCGGGGCCGGCGAGAATGCCGCGCGGGCGCACCCGTGCCGTGTGCGCGTTGATCTCGGGGACGACCAGCGGCACGTCCGGGTCCCGCCGGAACGCGCGCGAGGAGTCGATGACCACCGCGCCCTTGGACACCGCGACCGGCGCCCACTGCGCGGCGACCTCGTCCGGGACGGCGAACATCGCCACGTCGATGCCGTCGAAGGCGTCCTCGCTCAGCGGAAGGACCTCGACCTCCGCGCCCCGTACGGTCAGCTTGCGGCCGGCCGAGCACGGGTCGGGGTCCCCCCTGCCCGAACGCAGTGGAGGACTCGAATGGGGCTCCCCCCTGCTCGAACGCAGTGGAGAGCTCGGGGGAGCGATCAGCCGGATCTCGCCCCAGATGTCGGCCCGCTCGGACAGGATGCCGAGCAGGACCGAGCCGACGGCGCCGGTGGCACCGACGACGGCGAGATCCGGCTTGCCGGCCGGCTCCCGGGCCGTGCGGGTGTCCGCCCCCGCCGTATCAGCGAGGGACGGACGGCCCGCCTCGGCCGGAATCATCGACCGGTGCCGCCATAGACCACGGCCTCGTCGCTCTCCGAGTCCAGACCGAACGCGGTGTGCACGGCGCGCACGGCCTCGTTGACGTCATCGGCGCGGGTGACGACCGAGATGCGGATCTCGGAGGTCGAGATGAGCTCGATGTTCACGTCGGCGTTCGACAGCGCCTCGAAGAACGTCGCGGTGACGCCCGGGTTGGTCTTCATGCCCGCGCCGACCAGCGAGATCTTGGCGATCTGGTCGTCGTAGCGCAGCGAGTCGAAGCCCACCGCGGCCCGGGTCTTCTCCAGGGCCGCCACGGCCTTGCGGCCCTCGGCCTTGGGGAGGGTGAAGGAGATGTCGGTCAGACCGGTCGACGCGGCGGACACGTTCTGCACGACCATGTCGATGTTGACCTCGGAGTCCGCGATCGCACGGAAGATGCGCGCGGCCTCGCCCGGCTTGTCCGGGACTCCGACGACCGTGACCTTCGCCTCGGAGGTGTCGTGTGCGACGCCCGAGATGATTGCCTGCTCCATCGGCTGGTCCCCTTGCGGTTCGTTGCTGACCCACGTGCCCTGCAGCCCGGAGAAGGAGGAGCGGACGTGGATCGGGATGTTGTAACGGCGTGCGTACTCGACGCAGCGGTGCAGCAGCACCTTGGAGCCGGAGCTGGCGAGCTCCAGCATGTCCTCGAAGGAGATCCAGTCGATCTTCCGGGCCTTCTTGACGACCCTGGGGTCGGCGGTGAAGACGCCGTCCACATCGGTGTAGATCTCACAGACGTCGGCATTCAGCGCGGCGGCCAGTGCCACCGCGGTGGTGTCCGAGCCACCGCGCCCCAGCGTGGTGATGTCCTTCTTGTCCTGGGACACGCCCTGGAAACCGGCGACGATGGCGATGTTGCCCTCGTCGATGGAGGCCTGGATACGCCCCGGGGTGACATCGATGATCCGTGCCTTGTTGTGCACGGAGTCGGTGATGACACCGGCCTGGCTACCGGTGAAGGACTGCGCCTCGTGACCGAGGTTTTTGATCGCCATCGCCAGCAGGGCCATGGAGATCCGCTCTCCGGCGGTCAGCAGCATGTCGAACTCGCGCCCCGACGGAATCGGGGACACTTCCTGCGCGAGATCGATCAGCTCGTCCGTCGTGTCGCCCATCGCCGAAACCACCACGACAACCTGGTTGCCGTTCTTCTTGGCCTCGACGATTCGCTTGGCAACGCGCTTGATGCCCTCGGCATCCGCAACGGATGAGCCGCCGTACTTCTGCACGACAAGGCCCACGTGCGCTCCTCGCAACTGTCTCTTCGGGAGTTTCCTCCCGGACCCCCGGACATGGGGGTACTGCGGTCGGCTCAGTCTAACGAGCAAGCGGAGTCCGCCCTGCTGTTATCACATGGTGAGACGCGTCCGTGAGACGGACCGTCCGCGCCGTACGTCGGGAGACGCCCGGCCCACCGCGTGATGATCTCCCGCCGGTCGGTTCCGCGTGGCGCACCGTCGCGCCCGCTCGGCGAGCACATGCCCGCTACGGGCCGGTACACACGGAAAGGTAACCCAGGTCACAGCCACCGGCCCGGCAGCCGGCTCCCGCGGGCTCAGGTGCCCCGCAGCTCCCGCAGCCCCAGCGGCCCGGCGATCTCCGCCGCCATGACCTTGCCGGCCTCCTCCGCGAGCCGCTCCTCGTCACCGTCGCCGTTGACGCCGCTGTCGGTGTCCAGCCCGTCCAGCTCGTCCAGCGGCTGGTCCAGGCGTACGTGGGCGACCAGCGACTGCAGCGCCCGCAGGGCGGCCGAGGCGGTCGGGCCCCAGTTGGTCAGGTAGGAGAACTGCCACCACCACAGCGCCTCGACGATCCGCCCGGCGCGGTAGTGCGCCAGCCCGTGCCGGAGGTCGGTGATGATGTCCGCCAGGTCGTCCGAGATCCGGCAGGCCACCGGCTCGCTGCGCGGCACGTACGGGTCGAAGACCTCGGAGTACACGTCCACCGGGTCGAGCAGGGCGGCGAAACGCTCCCGCAGGTCGTCCACGTCGGGCTCCGGCCCGGTGTCCGGCTCGTAGCGCTCGTCGGGGACGATGTCCTCGTGCGCGCCCAGCCGGCCGCCGGTGAGCAGCAGCTGGGAGACCTCCAGGAGGAGGAAGGGCACCGCGCTGTCCGGCTCGTCCCCCTTGGCGACCTCCGTGACCGCGACGATGAAGCTCTCGATCGAGTCGGAGATCGAGACGGCGAAGTCATCCGGGTTCTGTCGCGCGTTGTGCAGCGTGGCATCAGACATCGAGAAGTCTCCTCCCTTCGAAGGCCCGCCCGAGCGTGACCTCGTCGGCATACTCCAGATCGCCTCCGACCGGCAGACCGCTCGCCAGTCGTGTCACCCTCAAACCCATGGGTTTGATCATGCGGGCCAGATACGTGGCCGTGGCCTCGCCCTCCAGATTCGGGTCGGTGGCCAGGATCAGCTCCGTGACGGTGCCGTCCGCGAGCCTGGTCAGCAGTTCCCGTATCCGCAGGTCGTCGGGGCCGACGCCCTCGATGGGGCTGATCGCCCCACCGAGGACGTGGTAGCGGCCGCGGAACTCGCGGGTCCGCTCGATCGCCACGACGTCCTTGGGCTCCTCCACGACACAGATGACCGCCGGGTCACGCCGCGGGTCCAGGCAGACCCGGCACTGCTCCTCCTGCGCCACGTTGCCGCAGACGCTGCAGAACCGGACCTTCGCCTTGACCTCCATCAGCGCGTTCGCGAGCCGGCGGACATCGGTCGGCTCGGCCTGAAGGATGTGGAAGGCGATCCGCTGCGCGCTCTTGGGACCGACGCCGGGCAGCCTGCCCAACTCGTCGATCAGGTCCTGGACCACGCCTTCATACACGGAACGTCTTCTCTCTCTTCTGCCGTGCTGCGTACGCTAGTTGGCTACTCCTCAGAAAGGGAGACCGGGGATTCCTCAGAAAGTGAGGCCGGGAATGCCGCCGCCGCCCAGACCCTGGGCGAGCGGACCGAGCTTCTGCTGCTGGAGCTGCTGGGCCTTGGCGTTGGCGTCCCGGACCGCCGCGAGCACGAGGTCGGCGATCGTCTCGGCCGTCTCCTCCGCGGAGTCGGTGTCGACCGCCTTGGGGTCGATGACCAGGCCCTTGAGCTCACCGGAGCCGGTCACCGTCGCCTTGACCAGGCCGCCGCCCGCGGAACCCTCCACGGGCGTCTCCGCCAGCTCCTGCTGGGCGGCCGCAAGGTCCTGCTGCATCTTCTGGGCCTGCTGGAGCAGCTGCTGCATATTGGGCTGACCACCGGGGATCACGACGTGACTCCTGCCATACGACAACGATTGTGCGGTAGCCCGAGCCTACGTGTTTCGACGCCCCTGCGCCCTACGCCGCAGGGAGGAGCACAGGTGTACGTCCCGTGTACATGCGCCTCTCCGGCCACACACCGTCACGACCCCTGACGCACCGCTCCCCGTGCCGTGCGTCTGCCCTGTGTTCTGCCGTAGTTCTGCCGTATCTCCTGCGGTATGTCCTGCTGTCCCTCCCGCCGTTTCCCGGCCCACGCGTCGCCGTCCTACTCGTTGTTGAACTCCTCGATCACCGTCGCGCCCAGCTCGCGGACGATGAGGTCGTGCCCGCTGAGCGCGGAGTCGACGAGGTCGGGGTCGTCCTCGGCCGGCATGTCGTACTCGATCGACATCGGCGGGGGCTCGGGGGTGTACGAGGGCTCCGCGGCGGGTGCGCCCGGGGCGCCGCCCGCGGACGCGGACGGGGCCACGGCCTCCCGCGCCATCCGGGCCCCCTGGCCGCCCCCGCCGGCGCCACCACCTGCACCGCCGCCGGGGCCACCGGCGGGCCCGCCGCCCTGGCCGTACGAGCCGCCGTACGCCCCGCCGGACGCTGCCGGCGCCGCCGGTCCGCCCTGCGAGGACGGTGCCTGGGGTGCGGACGGCTGCGCCGGCGCACCGCCGAAGCCACCGCCCCCGCTCCGGGGCGCGCCACCGGCCGGCGGATTGGCGCCGCCCGACGGGTCGACGATCGCCTCGACCCGCCACTGCACCTGGAACCGCTCGGCCAGGACGTCCTTCAGTACGTCCTCGCTGCCGCCGTTGGCGAAGCTGTCGCGGGCTCCGGCATTGGGGAAGCCGATCTGCAGGGTCGTGCCGTCGAAGCCGGAGACCTGGGCGTTCTGGCTCAGCAGGATCCAGGTGAAGCGCCGGCGGTCCTTCACCGCCTCCAGGATGTCCGGCCACATCTGACGTACCTGGGCGGCACCCTGCGCCGTCCCCGGAGCCGGTCCCCCGGCCTGCGGTGCGGGTCCTGACGCCCCACCGGGCGCGGACACTCCACCGGGCGCGCCACCGGCCGGGCCGCTCGCGGCGGGCGGCCCGGCGGGCGTCCTGCCGCCCTGCGGCGCCGGCACCTGACCGCCGCCCTGCCCCGGCGCCACGGCCGTGGGCCAGCCCCCGGGCTGCCGCGCCGCACCACCGCCACCGGCTCCGCCGCCATTGCTCGCGCCACCGCCGCTGGGAGCCGCACCACCGGAGGCGGCACCACCGGAAGCTGCGCCACCAGGACCGGCGCCGGCACCCACGCCTGCACCCGTGCCCGCACCGCCCCGGCCCGCCCCTCCGGGCCACGCACCTGGCCGCGCCGGGCCACCCTCGCGGCCATCGGCCGGCCCGCCGGCCTGCGGGGCCACGCCCTCGCCGCCCTGCGCGCCCCCCGCAGCCGGGGCGTCCGGCGCCGAGGGAGCAGCAGCGGGAGGAGCCGAGGGAGCGGCGCCCGCCCCCGTGCCCCGTACCGCGGCCCGCGCGGCAGCCGGTCCCGACGGGCCGCCGGGTGCCGGCATCGGCGGATGCGCCTCCGGACCCGGTACGTATCCGGCCGCGGGCCCGCCACCGGACGCCACGACGGGCACCGGCTCGGCCCCGAGGCCCGCCCCGGGGCCGCCGGGCACGCCACCGAGGCCGCCCGCGCCCGCGCCGCCCAGCAGCGCCGCGCCCGCGCCGCGCTCCAGACGGTCCAGCCGCGCCTGCACCGACCGCTCGTCGTCGTACGCCGCGGGCAGCAGGACCCGCGCACAGATCAGCTCCAGCTGGAGCCGCGGCGAGGTCGCGCCGCGCATCTCCGTCAGCCCCGTGTTGACCAGGTCGGCGGCGCGGCTCAGCTCCGCCGCGCCGAACACCGAGGCCTGCGCCGTCATCCGCTCCACGACGTCCGCGGGGGCGTCGATCAGCCCCTTCTCCCCCGCATCCGGCACCGCCGCGAGGATCACCAGGTCCCGCAGCCGCTCCAGCAGGTCCGCCACGAACCGGCGCGGATCGTTCCCGCCCTCGATGACGCGGTCCACGACCTCGAACGCCGCCGCCCCGTCCCCCGCGGCGAACGCCTCCACGATGGAGTCCAGCAGCGAACCGTCGGTGTACCCGAGCAGGGCCGTGGCCATGGCATACGTCACACCGTCGGCGCCCGCCCCGGCGAGCAGCTGGTCCATCACCGACATCGAGTCACGCACGGACCCGGCACCGGCCCGTACGACCAGCGGCAGCACCCCGTCCTCGACCGGAATGTCCTCCTGCCCGCAGACCTGTCCCAGGTACTCGCGCAGCGTCCCCGGCGGCACCAGCCGGAAGGGATAGTGATGCGTACGCGACCGGATCGTCCCGATGACCTTCTCGGGCTCGGTCGTGGCGAAGATGAACTTCAGATGCTCCGGCGGCTCCTCGACGACCTTGAGCAGCGCGTTGAAGCCCGCCGACGTGACCATGTGGGCCTCGTCGATGATGTAGATCTTGTACCGGCTGCTGGCCGGCCCGAAGAACGCCTTCTCCCTCAGCTCACGCGCGTCGTCGACACCACCATGGGACGCCGCGTCGATCTCGATCACATCGATCGAGCCCCGCCCGTTCCTGGCCAGGTCCACGCAGGACTGGCACGTCCCACAGGGCGTGGGAGTGGGACCTTCCTCACAGTTCAGGCACCGGGCCAGGATCCGCGCACTGGTCGTCTTGCCGCAGCCGCGCGGACCACTGAACAGATACGCGTGGTTGACGCGGTTGTTCCGCAGCGCCTGCTGCAGCGGATCGGTCACGTGCTCTTGCCCGATGACCTCGGCGAAGGTCTCGGGGCGGTAGCGGCGGTACAGCGCAAGGGACGACACGCTTACGACGATATCGGGCCCCACCGACAATCGACCGGCCCCGATCGACCGGACCCCGCAAACGCAAGCGCCCCTCACGCACCCGCCAGAGCCGACCTACCCTTGCTGCCTTCCGGCCCTGGGGGAGTTCAGTCAGATAGCGCCACGTGAGGGGCTGCGACCCACCCTAGCGGATCCCACCCCCAACCCACGAACCCGCGCCCCACCCCGCCCCTCCTCCACCCCCTCCCGGACCCCGCCCCCGGATCATGTTCGGAAAGCGTGTTGGGGGCAACCCCTCACGAGTTCGAATCTCGTATCCTCCGCCTGATGGAAGGCCCCGACCGGTTCGCCGGTCGGGGCCTTCGTCGTTCTCCCGTCTCACTTTCCGTCTCAGTTGACCGATAAGCCCCCGTCCGAGACCGCGGGAACCTACCGTGGGCGCACGGCGCGTAACGCAGGGGGACGGATGGGCATCAACAGAGCTGCTTGGGTGCTTGGCGTGGCTGTCGCGACCATCGCGCTCGGGGGCTGCGGCGGCGAGGCGCACAACGATCCGCCACAGCGTCCGAAGCCCACCAAGAGCGTCGATGAGTACGAGCAGACGTGGACGAAGCCGTACGCCGAGACCTCCTGTGGCGACTACCTGAGCAAGATGGACGATCACCAGAAGACCGTCGCGGCATTCGACATCCTCACCACCAAGCGCGGTGAGATCGGAGTGACCAAGAAGCCGGCCAAGTCCCTCGTCACTCGCTTCAAGGGCCAGACGATCCAGCTCTGCGGCACGAACGACAACGCCAAGCGGTCTCCGATCACGACCTGGGGTGACCTCATCTGGTCGATGAACGAGGACACCTACAAGTACTGACGGGCTGCTGCGCGTGTCTCGGCGCTGGCCTCAGGGGAGAGACCACCGCCGAGACACAGCGTCTACGCCTCCCCCTCCTGTGCCGCCTCACCCCATAGGGCGCCAGCGATCTGCTTGGCGACCTTCTTCAGAAGCGGGCCGGTGACGTGCATGTAGCGGGCCCGCATGCGCGCCGCCCCGCCCGGCTCCCACCCCATGATCGCGTCCACGATCACGTCGGGGACCCCGAGCAGAAGCAGCACCTGGGCAGCCGCGTGACGGGCATCATGCAAGCGCCCGTCGCGTACGCCCGCCGCCGCAAGTAGGTGCTTCCACTGGTGGTAGTCGGTGTTCGGGATGAGGGGCGCGCCGATCGGCGAGGCGAAGACGTACCCCGTGCCCTGCCACAGCTCCCCGGCCTCCTGCCGCTCCCGCTCCTGCTCTTCCCTGTGTTTGATCAGCAGCTTGATGATCGGGTCGGGGAGTCCGATGGTGCGACGGCCGGCACGGGATTTGGTGCTCTTGAACTCTCTCCGGACCTCCCGGCGATCCGGGCAGTAGCCGGCCTTCCGTTCGCAGGTGCCACCGCACCCGTGCTCGTACTTCGGCCGCAGGCGGTTCTTCCGGATACGGACGTACCCCGCCTCAAGATCGACGTCTTCCCAGTGCAGCCCGAGCGCTTCCCCCTGCCTCAGGCCAAGCGCCAGGGCGACCACCCACCGCGCGCTGTTGCGGAGCTTGGAAGCCTCGACGAGCAGGCTCTGCACCTCCTCGATCGTGAAGGGTTCGATGTCCTCCTCTTCGAGGCGAGGAGCCTTGGCGATCTCGGCAACGTTCGTGGCCACATGTCCGCGTCGTACTGCCTCGCTGAGGGCGGTGCGGATGGTCCGGTGGACGTGGTGGGCAGTACCGGCCGAGCTCCCGGAGTCCTGCATCTTCCGGTAGAAGCGCTCAAGGTGTTCCGGCTCCAGGCGGTCCAGCTTGTGAGCGCCCAGGCCGGGGACGAGGTGTACGCGGACATCGACCTCGTACCCGTCGTACGTGTTCTCGGAGACGTATGGCTTGGCGATGTTCTCGACCCAGTGCTCAAGCCAGCTGTGCAGGGTCCAGCGCTGACCCGGCTTCCTGAGCTTCTTGGCGTCGCGCGCCCGCTCCATCTCGCGGACGGCCTTGGTGACTTCGGCACGGGTCTTCCGCTCGATGTGGCGGCGATCCGGCTTGCCGTCATCGCGAGTCCCGACGGTCACCCGACCGTGCCATTTGCCGTCCTTGCCGAGGTAGATGGAGGAGGCACCGTTGGGCTGACGTGTGCGGTTGTGCTCCGGCATCTCAGCCCCCTTACGCGGCCACGGCCAGGCCGCGGAGCTTGCCCACGTACGCCGGCACAGCGTCGGCTGGGATACGCCGAAGTCGTCCGACGGTCACGGATTCGATCTCGCCGTCCGCGACGAGCCGGAAGCACGTCGTACGACCGATGCGCAGGCGTCGAGCGGCCTCCTCGACGGTCAGCAGAACCAGCGTGGGGCCGATGTCGTGCTGTGCGTTCACTGGTCTGTCCTTTCGCCGTGGAGTTCCTGGAGGGCTTCTCGGGCGGTCTCACGGTTGAGTTGGATGTCGCGGGCGATGGTGGCGGCGAGGGCGGACTCGCCGGGGGTGTGGCCGTGGCCGACGTACTGCCAGTCGGTCAGGACGAGGACGGTGTCCGGCTCCGGGGCTTCGAGCCCGAGGGCTTCACGCTCCTGGGCCGCGCGGAAGTCGGCGCGGGCCGCGCGGAGCTCGCCGAGGGTGGTCGAGTAGCGGCGGGACTTGGAGGAGAAGTGGCCGCGGAAGCCGAGCATGTGAGCCCAGGCCCAGAGGCGGCGGTCCGGGTAGAGCGGGTCCAGGTTCTTGCATGCGGTGATCAGGCAGCGGGTGTGTTCGGGGAGCCTGTGGCGGTCCAGCTCGGCGAGTTCGCCGATGCGCCGGTCCAGAGTGCCGGTGGTCTCGGCGGCCTTGGTCGCGTACTTCGCCACGTAGGAGGCCACGGCCTGTTCGGTGATGTCGGAGCCGTCGCCGAACGCTTTGACCGGCCGCACGTCCAGCTGCTTGCCCCAGCGGAAGGTCCGGGTGGGCTGGTCCCCGGAAGCCGGGGACGTGACCGAGGTGTAGGGGTGCGTGACGGCGGCTCGGATCGCCTCGGACAGCAGGTCGATGCTCGCCCAGGACGGAGGTGGTGATCCGGGCCCGTGCGGTCCGTCGATGCGGATCACCGCGTGGAAGTGAAGGGCGCCGCGCCTCTGGAACTCGGCGACCTTGCCGTAGGAGACGCGGGCCGATTCCTTGAGGTCGCGTTGGGTGAGGCCGGCGCGGGCGGCCAGTTCGCGGCGGAGTCGGGTGGTGAAGCGTTGCCAGAGGTCGCCCGCGTGGTTGTTGAACAGGACGGCGGCGGCGTAGTCGTACGTGTCGGGGTCCAGGGCGGTGCCGAGCGCCGGGTCGTCCGTGCGGTGTTGTGTGCCGCAGCGGCAGGCGCCTCGGTCGGGCCGGTTGTGCACGGGGCCGAAGGAGGGCGCGGTGAGGGTGGTGAAGACGCGGGGGTGTTCTCGGACGGTAGCGGGGATGTCGCGGCGGTCGTCTCCGGCCAGGCCGGCGCGGATCAGGTGGTAGGTGTCCCCGGCGTAGGTCCAGGCGCAGGCGGGGCAGCGGGAGGCGCGACGGTTGCCGCAGGCGAGGCGGAGGCGTCCGCCCGGTTCGCCTGCGGTGGTGTAGCGGTGCAGGGTCTCGCCGGACGTGCGGTCCTTGGTGACGGTCCAGCCGGCGAGGTGGATCGGGTCGGAGCAGCCGCCGGTGCGGCGGATCTGGTCGGCCCAGCGGTCGTAGTCGGGGGCCGAGGCCACCCTCAGTAGGTCGCCGAGGGTGGTCGGGTCGAGGAGAGGGGCAGGCACGGGCGACCTCCCGCGTACGCGGGTGTGGTCGGTCATGATGGGGGTTCCTTCCGGATCTGCGGTTCGGACAGGAGCACGGCGCCCGGGCGGCGGAGACTTGGCGGTTGAGGCCGCCCGGGGGCCGGTCAGCGGTGCGTACGCCCGGAGGCGAGCAGCGAGCGGAGGACGACCGCGCAGACGGCGACGGACGCCCCGCTGATGGCGACCGCGAGGAGCATCGAGACCAGGACGGCGCCGACGACCAGGACCACGGCCGCGCCACCGCCGACGAGGGCGAGCGCGGTGGTGGGTGTGAGCTGGACCGCGGGGCCGGGCGAGGACTGAGCGACGGGGGCCGACGGCGTGGTCTGCCGCACGATGGCGGTCGGTTCGGCGGTGGGAGTAACGACGAGCCCGGTGGGCGTCGGGTTAGTCGGGACCTTGGGGCGGAACATGAGGGCTCTTCCTTCCGCGGACGTGGGCGTTACTTGACGGCGGTGTCGATGACGGGGGCCAGAAGGCTGTCAGCGAGCAGGTAGCCGCCCAGCAGGAGCACGGCCACGAGCCACCAGGGCGGGCGGATGAGCTTGATGCCGAGGTAACCGACGGCGATCAGGGCGAGCCAGAGCGGGACGTTCATGGGGATTTCCTCAGTCGGTCAGCGGACGGTGCAGCGGTGGGTGCGGGCGGCGAGCTGGGCGGCCGAGCGGCTGTTGAAGTCGGCGGACCAGCCGCAGCGGTCGGCGGTGCAGACGGCAGCGTGCTTGGTGTGTCCGTAGCGATCGCGGTAGGTGCCGATCTGTACGGGGCCGATCCGCATGACGGAGTGGAAGTGGTCGCGGGCGGGCATGGTGGATTTCCTTCCTGATCAGGTGAGTTGGGCGGCGATGGATTCGGCGAGCTGAGGCGGGACGCCGAGGCGGGCCCGCAGGGTGTCGGTGTCGATTCGGTCTCCGGTCCGGGCGCGGTGCTCGTCGGCGACCTTCCGGGCGTGGGCGACGAGGGCGGCTGGGACGGGCGCAGGTGCCGGTGCGGGTGCGGGTGCAGGCCGGGGCGTTTCGGCGGGCAGTGCAGCCGCGGGGCGATCGGCGGATTCCGATTCGGGCGGACCGGCCGCAGGCTCCCCGCCCGGAACCGATACGGGTTTGGGGGCCGGGGGCGGAGTCCCGTCGGCCAGCGAAACGGGATCGGCGGCTTCAGCTGCGTGTCGCGTATGGGCCAGCAAGGTCCCGCCGAGGAAGGCGAGTGCCGGCCATCCGGCGATGCCGAAGCGGAGCCAGGCGGGCGGGTGCCGGAGATCGAGGAATCCGGCGGTGGCGACATTGGCGCCGAGCGACGCCACCAGGGCGATCAGGAACCAGCACCAGGCGAGCCGGGACGGTCCGCCGCCGCGGAGCCGCCGCCAGGCCACGACCAGCAGCAGGTCGACGCTGATCGGGTAGGCCCACGCCTTCCAGCCGTCCTGTCCGGCAGCGGCGGCTAGGTCGTGAAGGTGGGCGAAGGAGAGCGCTCCGGCGATGACGGCTTGTACGAGAACGGGGTCCGGGCGAATGCGTCCCATGACGGTTGTCCTTCCGGAATCTGGCATGGAGGGGGTAGGGACTTGGCGCGTCGAGGTAGCGCCGACCTATGGCGGGGAGGGTCAAGCAGTCGCGGTGGACGCCTTGTTCAGCGTCAGAGCACCGGAGGCCGACGAGGCGACGGCGGGCCGGAAGGGCGCGAGCGCGGGTACGTACGGCGTGCGGTCGGCGTACTTGTTGCAGAGGTTGACCGCCGCGCGAAGCGAGGTATGCGGGGCGCGGATGCGTGACCAGCCACCGGTCGAGTCACCGGCGACCGCAACGCCGGGAGCGTCCGCGGGAATCTGGATGGCCGCCAGTACGGCGTCCGGCGAGATGTCACCGAAGGCCATGTTGGCGCTGGTCTCGTCGTTGACGCGGTGCGCGGTACGTCCGGTGAGTTGGGCCCGGAGCATCGTGATGCCCTTACCGAGCTCGGAGCCGAAGCGCTGGCCGCAGATCTCAAGGTAGATGCCGGCGGCGCGGCCGAGCTGGGCCAGGCGGACGAGCGCGGTGATGATTCGGTCCCTGCGCTTCTCCTCCTCCTTGGAAGCGAAGAGCGCGAGTTCGGCCACCTCGTCCACCAGGACGACCACGGGAGGAGGCCGCAGGTCCTCGGCCAGGTCCCAGATGTCGGCGGCTATCTCCGCATCGGGGACGTCCACGCTGATGCGCTGCTGTTCGCGCACGAGTTGGTAGACGGACTCCATGTGCGACACCAGGGCTTCGAGCAGTTCGAGGGCGGTGTCCTGGTCGCTAGCGAGGGCGGAGAAGCGGCGAGCGAGCGGGAACAGCTCCACTCCCTGCTTGCAGTCGATGCCGACGAGCGCGACATCCTGAGCGGCGAGGCCGGCCACCAGGTTGCGCTGGTAGACGGACTTGCCCGACTCGGTGGCCCCGAGCGTGAGACCGTGCGGAACGGTCCGGTAATCGCGGTAGTGGACCGATCCGTCCTCGCGCAGTGCGACGGGTATCCGCATCGGAGCGCGGTCGATCTTGGCGGGCATCTGCACGCGCTTGAGCACGTCGTAGCCCGTCATTCGCAGTTCGACGACGCCGGAGCGGATCTCCCGGGCGGTGACGCCGTACATCCCGAAGGAGTGCCGCAGCCGGTCGGTGGCGGCAGAGACGTCGAAAGCGTCCTGGCCGGGCCGGAGTTTGAGCCGCAGGACGAGCCCCGTACGGGTCGGCCGGAGACGCAGGATGCGTGGGGCACGCGGCTCGGGGGCCGGGCGATCGGTCATGCGGGAGAGCGCGAGCCGCCAGCGCGACGGCGGGACCGTCAGTCCACAGGCATCCATGACCGAGGCGTACCGGACTAAGACCCGCAGCGCGGCGAGGGCGACCCCGAAGGTCATCCAGTACCAGGCGGGGCGTCGCCACCGCAGCACGAGAGCGGTGGCGACGACCAGCAGCAATACGACCGCAAGGCGGGCCATGATCAGGCCGCCTCAGCCTGGGGGCCACCGGCGGCGAGGGACGTGACGGCCACGGCGCGGAAGGCGATGCCGTGCCGCTTCTGCCCGTTGAACTCGTTCTCCCACGGCCGGGCGATCAGGCCGGTGAGCGCCACCGGCACGCCCATGCCCAGCTCGCCGGAGATACCGGTCTCGGGGACGGTGACGGAGAGGATCTCCACCTCGTCGTTGGCCGCGAACATCACGTCCACGGTCATCAGCTTCGCCCCGGTCTCGACGTCGAGGGCGACCTCACCGGTACGGCGGTCCTTGACCTTGATCTGCGGCTGCTTCGCAACCATCACGGTCGCGGCGGAGGTGTCGACGGGGATCTGACGCACTACGGATCACTCCTCTACAGATGACGAACTCCGCCACTCATGTACATGAGTGACATGAAGAAGAGTGCCCCACTCCTGTACATGAGTCAACCCGCCTCGACGAAGAAGTCGGGGCGGGCTGAGGGGAGTTGAGCGAGCGTCAGTCCGTGGCAGGGACGCGGTAGCTGAAAACGAACTGGTCAGCCGCCATGAGGGTGTCGCAGACCTCCACCACGCGGCCCTCGGTGGTCAGCGCCTCGCGGACGAGATGTACGACGGGAGCACCAGGACTGAGAGCGAGCTCGGACGCCTCCGCCTTCGATGCTGGCCGAGCCTGCAAGGTCTCCACGAATTCGGCGAACTCGTGCCCGTTGTCTTCGAGTCGGGCGTAGATGCCGCCACCGCCGGGGTTCTCGGCGAAGAGCTCAGGGATGTCCTTCACGACGTCCCACGGCAGGTACGAGCTGGCCGTCTCGACCGGAGTGCCATTGCGGAAGTAGAGCCGCCGGCGAGCGAGGACCTGAGCACCGGGCTCGACTCCGAGGCGCTCGGCCACATCCTCCGGGGCCTCGACGGGGCCGATGTACAGAACGCTGACCTTGGCCGTGGCTCCCGACTGCGCCGACTCCGCCAGATACGCGGCCTTGCCACCCTGCCGGTGCGAGCGGCGGAAGCGGTCGGAGGAACGGTGCCGTACCGGCGGTCGGTCCTTCACGATCGAGCCCTTGCCGTGGCGGGTCTCCACCAGACCACTCGCGCGGACCTCCACCATCGCTTTCCGGATCGTGCCGCCCGCGACGCCGTACCGCTCGACGAGCTCTGACTCGCTCGGCACCATGTCGCCTGGCTTGAGAACGCCGGCCCTGATCTGCTGCACGATGTCGTCGGCGATCTGCACGTACCGAGGTACGGCCTTACCCCCTCCTACCGCGGTTCCCATAGCTCTTCCCATCCTCCTATGCTCCTGTACATGAGTAACAGCGCCGCGAAAGCCCAGTCAACGCCACTGCACTCCGTGTCCGTGGCCGGGGTCGTGGTCCGCGAGGACGGCAAGCTCCTCACGATCCGGCGGGCCGACAACGGCGCTTGGGAGCTCCCGGGCGGAGTACTCGAACTCAACGAAACCCCGGAGGCCGGCGTACGGCGCGAGGTCTGGGAAGAGACGGGCATCCACGTCGAGGTCGACGAGCTCACCGGGGTCTACAAGAACACGACGCGAGGCATCGTCGCCCTGGTCTTCCGCTGCAAGCCGGTCGGCGGCGAGGAACGAACCTCCAGCGAGTCGACGGCAGTCACCTGGCTCACGCCAGACGAGGTGGCGGGGTCCATGTCCGAGGTCTACTCGATCCGATTCCTGGACGCCCTGGACGGAGCAGGCCCTCACGTACGAAGCCATGACGGCAAGCGCCTGACGCCGGTGCGATAGAACTTTCCCTACTTCATCAAGGCGGCTCGCTCACGCTCGCCGCGCGCGGCACGACCCCCGGCCGGGCCTGCGCTCCTGTCTCCGCCCCGCTCCAGCCCGGCCGGCGCCCGTGCCGCGCACCGAGCAATCAGCCGCCTGATGTCAGAGAAGGGGTACGTCGTGGCTGGGGCGGTCGGCTCCACGGCTTTAGGCAGCCACTTTGGGGCGAGCCTCTAAGATCATGGCCCCAACGTCGTGCTTTACCGGGCAGGTCCACAGACTGCCCGACGCGCCATCAGCTTACGGGGCCATGATCACTCGCCCCAAAGCAGCTCCAGCCCAAAGCCGCTCCGCCGACCTCACGCAGATTACGTCAGCCTTTCTCACACAGTCAGTCGCCAAGTCAACTTCCCTTGTAGCTACCGCCATCCTCCCCAGTGGCGCAAGGGTGCCAGTGGAGTAACGATGGCATTAGGAAGTGAGTGGCAGCAACCACGAACGCGTTGGACCACCGAGGTGCCTGATGACTCACTCCGACACTAGTAGGCCAGTCGTCCTGCTCGTTCACCACGACGCCGAGACTCGACGAGACCTCACCAGCGATATGAACGTCTGGTGTGACAGCAGCCTCGAGATACTCCCTGCAGCTAACGACAGAGAAGCCTATGACTGGATCACCAGTAAGAAGGATATTAGCGAGCGCTTGGCTGCCGTAGTAGCTCACGAGGGATGCGAATTCAATGTGAGGGAATTCCTCCTAGGGCTCAGACCCAACGCCCCTGGTACAGCATTGGCCATCTTGACATGCAAGGAAAACAATGCCCTCGACAAGGATATATTTGAATTCAACGAGGCCCCAGAAGTGCTCGAATTGGCCCTCGAAGAGCTATTCTTCGCCTGGAATCCGACCGATCCACTTTTGGAGATTCACGGCCCTAAAGAGGGTCACGAAGAGCGAGCATTTCGACACTTCCTCTATCTTAACGGAATACCTTACAGATGGGATGGCGAATCAAACTCCACGGAAGTTGAAGTGCGTATACAAGGGCACCTATTCCCGGGGCCCTTCCCGCCTAGCCCTGGAGAAATCTACACCGCACTGGGAATGATCCCGGAACCGCAGCGGCCGCTAGACTATCCATACGACCTCGTAATTGTGGGGGGAGGTCCGGCCGGCTTGTCCGCAGCGCTGAGCGCGAGCGTCAATTACGGACTTCGGCCACTAGTGATCGAAAGTAAACGACCTGGTGGAACAGCTGCTACATCGATTAACCTAATCGAGAACTACCTCGGATTCCCTGGCGGAATTAGTGGCACCAATCTCGCCAAGCTGGCACTACAGCAAATGAGGGATCTCGATATCGACTGGCGCCCCACAATGACGGCCCGAAAGCTCATGAAAGAGGATCGTGGTAGATATCGAATTCAGGTGGGTGACACTGTCGAGGAATTCATTTCGGCAGGTATGGTTCTTCTGGCATGTGGAAAGGTAGAACTGCGCTTGCCGCTTCCGTCAGAGGAGCGCCGAATCGAGACAGGTCTACTTAATCGAGGGATTTATTACGGCGCTCAGATCTGCCACCGCGATCCGGGCAATCACGTCGTCATCGTTGGAGGCGGAGATTCTGCGGGACAGGTCGCCCTTCTCCTCGCAAAGAGGGGTAGCGCATCCGTCACCATCGTTACACCCTTTGGGCTCACTATGGCGAAACCGCTGGCGCGGGAAGTGAGGCATAAAGTCAATGTTCTTCCACATCATGAGGTATCAGGTTTCCTGGGCGTAGAGCACCTAACGGGTGTGAAGGTTAGAGACAGGGAGAGCGCTGAAGCACCTACAACCCTTGCCGCATCCTCGGCCTACATCTTGATTGGCGGCGAATCGAATACAAAGTGGCTTCGCGAGAGTGAGGAGAAGGTCGAATTGAGCGAGGAAGAAAGTGTCAAGACAGATGTTTACTTGGAGTACGGCCATCTACCTCGAATGCTCTCCGTATCATCTCCATTGAAGCGTCTCTCCCAGCTTACACGGTACCCTCGCGGTATCCGTCGATTGCGACGGAAACCTTATACCTTTGAAACTAATCTACCGGGAGTGTTCGCGGCAGGGGACGTTCGCGTCGCCGCATTGGGGCGCGTCGGGCAAGCAGTTGGACAAGGAGTGGCAGCCGTTGCCTCAATGGATCGATATCTTAACGAAAAACACCGGCATCGCAGCGTTCTTGCGGACCCCACAAGTGTGGCCTACATGCGACATCGAATACTGGAGAAGATGAAGTAATCACATCCAAGCGCCGCCCAACACGCTGCCGATCTCTCCCGGCGCGAGTCTTCGTGCAGCTGGGCCGGTCGTAACCTCGGCATTGTTGACCACTTTTACGCGGTCAACAATTGCTGACTGCGGAAGATTTCCTGAAATCAACAGGAATATAGAGTCCCGCCCTCGAGCAATCCCAGGACTACAGTCGGAGGTCCCAGGTGTCTCCATGGCGCGGAGCTGGTGATTGAACTGAGTGAGCCCCGGCGGGTCTAATCAAACGGTAGAGGAGCCCCAGATTCAGTATGGGGCTCCCCTACCGTTCGCTTTGGCGCTGCTAGCCGAAGGATGCCGCCGGCAGCTGAGGGCCTTCGTCGCCCGCCTCGCACTCGGGAGGAACTGTGGGCGGGAGGCGGTGACCGCGGCTGATCGCTACGCGACGTACGTCACGCAACGCACCAGCCATGTCCATCACCAGCAGCCGTAGCTCGTTGGGCCAGTCCTCCCTGTCACTGAGCACTTCGAGCGCGTGCTCTCCGAGCTCGGCTGCGATGTCCAGCTGCAACTCCTCGGTGTTGTCAGCCAGGCGGGCGAGAAAGCCGCCGCGGTCATCGGTGCTCAAGAAGCAGGGCCTGCCGTCGGGGCCTGACCACGGGAGGAGTCGCAGCTCGTTGTGGGGCGTCATTGTCCGCTCGTCCTCTGGTGGGGCATGTAGTGGGTGGTGAAGAGTGCGTCGGCGCGGTCGCCGGGGAGCACCAGGTGCGCGGCCTCGACCACGCGTCCCGTGTGGTCGGACGCCACTCGCGTGATCGCGAGCACTGCCAGGGCCGAGCTGATTCGAAGGGTCGTCGTTTCCTCCTGTGTCGGAGGGCGAGCGCTGATTCGCTCCCGGACCTCGGCCAGTGGTGGGCGGAGTTTTGCCAGCTTTGCCTCAACGCCCTCGTAGGAGTGCGATTCGGCGGGAACGTCAGTCGGCGATAGGTCGCGGGGTACGTAGATGCGGGCGAGGCTGTGCACTGCGTTCCCCTGGTGACTGAGGCAGTGGAATTCGGTCAGGGGGCTACTTGCCGACACCCCTAGCAGGCCGATCAGTTGACCGTGCGCCTGGAGGTTGGTGGCGCGGATGCTGACGCATAACGCCGACTCAGCCGAGGGCTCCGTCCTGGGTGTCAGACCGCCCCCGACGTAGGTGATTCGGCGGAGGGGATAGCGGATGAAGTTGCCCTTGCCGTGGATCTTCTCGACGAGCCCCTCACCGTGGAGGACCGCAAGGGCGCTTCGCAGCGTCGCTGTGCTGACCTTGTAGTTGGAAGCTAGCTGTGCCTCGGAGGGGAGACGTTCGCCGGCCTTGAACCGGCCGGTCGAGATCTTGTTTCGGATGTCATCGGCGATGGTGTGGCGGAGAGAGGGCACGGACCGCATCACCACCTTCTCAGCGTTCGTAGGGCTACGAGCCGAGTCCGGGAGTGCATGGTGAGAAGTTCGCCCGACTCGAACCACAGGCGCTTCGCTCCGCCGGGAAGCTGGAGCAAGTCGGTGACGCGGCACGGGCAACCGCCGATCTGGATGACGTCGCCGCGCTGCACGCTGGCAGATGTGATCTCGATGGGGGCGGCGACCGCCGCACCATTTGGTGTCCGGCCCCTCACTGAAGGCCATCCGTTCGGTCAGCGCGGGCGGCCGCTGTGTGGCAGGAGCAGTTGCACGCCTCATAGACCACGGGGATGCCGATCGGGGCAATCGCAGGAGAGGAATGCGCGCACTCGCAGTGCGTACCCATGCGGCAAGAACTGGACTGGTAGGTAACGGCCTTCGTGTGGGTCACGCCGAGCCGCTTACGAGGAGGCATCAGAGAGCCTCCGCCGTCGCGTGCCAGTGGAGCGCAAGGCGATCACGAGGGGCGGCCGCCGGCTGGACGGGCCTCGGGGAATGGTGGCGCCGGCCCAGCATGGCGGGCCTCTCATCGGTCTGCGAGACGGTGTGGCAGATACGGTTGAACACGCTGATCAGCTCCTATCGCTGATGGCCAGGCCCCCGGACATCGCCCGTCGCGGGGGCCGCTGTGCGTACGGCCGCCCATAAGGTGCGGCCGTTCAAGCTGTTGGCGAGAAGCCCGAATCGATCGGCCTCTGCCACGGCTTCCAAGAGCTCCCGCCACGACTCGGCGGCGAGCGATTCCGGTACCTCCGCTTCGATCGACGTGTGTCGGGCGTGCTGTTCCACGCGCGGGGTGAGTCCGACGGCGGACAACCGGGCTGCGATGCCTTCGGCTCTTGCTTCCGCAGCAGGCACAGAGCAGCCTCCGTCGTCGGGCGATCACTTGGAGTAAAGCTAGTTAACTAGATTAGAGCTAGTGGACTAGATTTTCCATATGCCTGAGCAGCCGCCGTACCTCCGCATCGCTGACGAACTACGGCGACGGATCGCGGAGCATGAGTGGGCGCCGGGAGACCGACTCCCGTCACGAGCCCAGATCGGGCAGGAGTGCGGCGTCGGGGAGAACGTGGTTCGTCGGGCTCAGGAGCTGCTGATCTCCCAGGGAGTGCTGGAAGGTCGCGCCGGCTCCGGCACGTACGTCGCCGCTCCTCGTCAGCGCGTACGCGTGGTCCGCTCGTCGGCACGCGAGCAGCCTGACGGCTCCCCGTTCCGCGCGGACATGAAGGCCGTGGGCAAGCAGGGAGATTGGGAAAGCCGGACCGAGGCGAAGGTGCCGGCACCGGCTGAGATTGCCTCGCGCCTCGGTATCGACGAGGGCGGCCTGTGCGTCCGCACCGTGTACGAGTTCCTCGCCGACGGCAAGCCGGTGCAGTTGTCGACGAGCTGGGAACCGTACGACCTCACGGGCGGCACGCTCGTCGTCCTCCCGGAGGGTGGGCCGCACGCCGGTGTAGGGGTGGTGAACCGCATGGCCGAGATCGGCATCACGGTCAGCCACGCTGTGGAGCAGCCGGAGCCGCGGCAAGCAAACGCCGAGGAGGCGTCGCTCCTCGGCATCCAGAAGGCCAGCCTGGTCACGCACATTCGGCGGACTTACTACAGCGACCAGGGTCGGCCCGTGGAGACGGCAGACATCATTGTCCCCGCCTCTCTGTGCGAGATCGTCTACGAGATCCCGATCGACGACAAGTGATCAGACGACTAAGGCGAGAATATGACTCCCGCCCGCGAAACCGAATCAGGGACGTACGGGCTCGCATGGGAACAGCAGACGGCCAAATTGCTCCCTCAGTAACGCCTCAGAGCTGTCTGCATAGCCTCAACCAACCTGCTGCGGGCCTCACCTACAGCTCGCCACGCTATTAGATACTCGTCCGAGCCCGCGTCGTGACCGGCAACCACGGCATCATGGAAGTCGAGCACCGCGAGGGTGGCTTGGCGGGCCCTGTCAAGGACCAGCTGCGGCGCAACCAACTCCAGTTGGTGCTGCGCGGTATACACGCCGTACTCGCTGACCGCGATGTGGCCCCTACCGATACGAACCTGGGAAGGCTCAGCCCGAGTGAAGGCGTCACGGGCTTGAGCGAGGGCGCCCAGGTATTCCATGAATGAGGTGCGTAGCGCGTCGCGGTCCCTCTCCGATCTCTCTCGGCGCCACCGGACACGGTCGGCAACAAGCGTGCTGACCACGCCAAGGACCGTACCCACAGCCGTCGCCACAACTGCTGTCCACTGCATATCCGCCCCTAAGTTGTATGGAAGGTGCACTCGCCAAACCTTTGGGACTGGAGGCATCCCCCTGCTGCAGGGGATTAATCCACTTACGGCGCGGGTCAGACACGGCAGGGAATGGTCCCTAAACCGCATTAATTGCAATCACTGATTTGACTGTGCGCCATGGTTGGCAATTCTGAGATACCTAGTTGGCGACTTCGCTGGAAGGGCCATCACTGCTTATCGCTTGACACGGCCACGGACGGCGAGGACGACGAGGCCAAGCAGGACCGGCTCGGTAATGCGAGAAGCCATCTCGGTGTAGGCACCGGCGTTGGTTAGTCCCTGGCCAGAGGAGCGGAATACCACGGAGTCGATAACGATCCGAAGGGCCTTATCGAACCGCTCGCTCGTGATGCGCTCAGGTAGCGGACCGTCGGGGTTATCCAGGTCGGGAGTGTCGGTGGTCAGCGTGATGCGCTGGCCAGTGAGTTGCCCGGTGCTCTCAGGCTTCGGGCCGTCTTTCGGTAGGCCCCACAACATCAGGGCCAGCAGCGTGATAGTCATCGCGGCCAGTAGCCACCCGATGGCGCGGGAGGCGCGCAGCCCGTAGCCGGAGGCGGCCCAGTACACCGCGAGCAGGGCCCGCTCAGCCCAGGGACGATCCTGGTCGTGGCGGCGCATCTCCATCTCGCCGTAGTAAAAGTCCGCCGCATCCGGCTCATTCTTGCCGTCTTCAAGGGATTTGCGCAGCTGGCGGTACACGGTCGCTAGCACCTCCGGACCCGCGGATTCCGCACCGTCAGGTTCAGCCATCCATCCGGCCGCTCCCCGGGCGGCACGCCAGTGGTGTTCCTCGGCAAGCGTGCGACGTGGCGTCCAGCGGAGCAGGCGGCGCCCTTGCCAGTGAAAGCCGGCGGGGGCACGAGCGAAGGTGCAGCGGCCATCAAGATTGAGCTGGTCGAGATGGACGGTGCCAGTAAACAGGCAGCCGGCAAGGTCGATGTCGGTCAGGACCAGATGAGTCGCATCGATGCCGCTCAGCGAGACGATCCGGACACCCGCGTCCCGTTCCGTGAGCAGCGACTCGTCAAGGGCGCGCCCACGAATACCAATGGGAGCGGACGAATGAGAGGTGACGCGCAGCGGATGCTCCACAACCGCATCGCTCAAGTCCACAGTGGCATAGCGGAGACGTAGGGACCCGGTAGAGGCCCACCGGGTACGCCGACAGACCAGGTACGCTGCGGCGGCCTCAATGCTCACAGGAGCGTTGAACACCGCCCCCGAGAGGTCCAGCGCCTCTTTGCAGACCAGCGGCCCCAGCTGCGGTGCTGCCTCGAACGTCGCCGAGAAGAACCGAGCGGCACCAGCGAACGTCGCTCCGCCGAAGAAGGTCCGTTCGGTGAAAATCACGTTCTCGAACCCGGCTCGACCGGCAAAGGTCGCTATGCGGAACTCCGCGTCGCCGGAAAACGTCACCCTGCTGAACAAGGCGGCACCAGAGAACGTCACCCCGCCGAACAATGCGCGATCGGTAAAAATCACGTTCTCGAACCCGGCTCGACCGGTGAATGTCACGTTGCGGAACCCAGTGATGCCAGAGAACGTCACCCTGTTGAACGAGGCGGCACCGGCGAACGTAGCCCCGTCAAACCAAGCACGGCTGGTGAAAATCGCGTTCTTGAACCCAGCATCGCCGGTGAACGTCGCCTCGCTGAAGTCGACGGCGCCCATGCGTGGCCGATTCGTCGTGGGATCGCGAATCTTGTTGACGAGCCCATCGAGCAATTCAGGTGTCAGGACGGTGCCGCGGTGGTCCAGGTCGTTGCCGGGCGCCAGACTCGCCAGGTAGGCCGTGCGATCGGGCCCGGCCAGGTGAGCTAGACACCTCGTGTAGGGCTCCACCCGGCGCCCGCGGCAACCGACCGGATCTGCGGAGTCGGCGCCGAGCGCGCAATGCGGCCAATCGGGCGGTACCGGCGAAGGTACGGGAGTGCCAGGAACAGTCATGCCCCGAGGACGCCCCAAGGTTCATACCCGGTTGCTACAAGTCTGCCGGCCCGCCGGAGACTTGTGGGCTCTAGCCTTCCGTACCCGCCACGTAGTCGCCCTGAGCACGCCTCTCGCCATCTATCACGCTCATCCGCCAGCAGCCGCTGTTCGCGCAGCACAGCCCCGCAGAAGGCACGAAACGCACGATGCCTCCCAAGATCAGGGCCCTAAGCCGAGGCGCAGGCAGAGCGGTTCTCGTCCAGGGCCGGAGGGTATCGAGGCGGACATGAGTGATGCCCAGAGGAAAGAGTTACGCGATCTCGTCAGCGCCTTGGGCGCCGACATCAGCGATCGGCACTACCAACCTTCGTACGACGTAGCCGCGAACATCTGCTCCGGGGTCTTCGAGACGATTCCGGTCGACCTACACGATCTTGTTCAGGAGGCAGCTATGGCGGGTTACGCAGCCGCGCTTGACGACCTGGAGAGAGGGAAGCTGGACGACCGGGTTCGAGAGCGGGCCGAACTCCTCAACTGAGCTGCTATGCCCGTCTGATGAGGCATGGGGCGCTGGTCCGAGCCCGTCTCAGTTTTCGTCTCATTCACCTTCGTACGCCAGAGTTCAAGACCGTGCGACCTGCGGATTTCGCCGGCGCTCCGACCGGGCGTGAACGGGGCTGGACACCGATGAACACGGCCCTTGTCGGCACCACCAGACTTGGAAAGCGTGTTGGGGGCAACCCCTCACGAGTTCGAATCTCGTATCCTCCGCCATTGCCTTCACCGGGCAATACGACGAAGGCCCTGACCAGTTTCGGCTGGTCAGGGCCTTCGTCGCTTCTCCGCCCGGCAGGGCAGACGAGGGCCCCGACCAGATCTTGGTCGGGGCCCTCGTCGTTGCGTGGTCTCAGTTTTGGTCTCAGTTGTGCGGCTAGACGACAGCAGCACTTGATGAGGCGGCCTACGCAGCTGCAGGGGCGCGCCCACCGACACCGTCGCCCAGCGGGCAGCTCAGCAGGATCCGGCCACCACTAGGCCAGAGAGACTGAGTGGATCAGCCAGAGCGAACGTCGCGTTCTGTGCCCCCTTGGTATCCAAGTGTGTCTCCTGCGCCACGCTCACCACAGGCGATCTCCGGGTCGGCTGGTATCCCTGAACCCGCAGCTCAGACGCGGAGGCACACGCAACGGCCCAGGAAACCCGCCGAGACGGATCCGCCAGAGGCATCTTCCATTGGCACAAACCGAAACAGCTCGGGATCTTGACCGCACTTGGCGAGATATCGCGGTTATGGGCCTGGCGGAATTCCCTCTTCACCCACGAACCGCTCCCGGCCTTAGCCTGGTCTGCGATCTTTCAAGAGCCCCCGGATAGGGGGCCATACGCAAGCCCGCTTGGGCGCGAGCGTTACATTGCAGATCGGGGGACGAATGACAGATCCTTTGTCGTTGGCAACGGTGGCCACTTCCGCGCTGCCACAAATATTCGGATTCTTGTTCGGCCGCCTGGGGGCTGCCCTTGATCGACGCGCACAGCCGCAGGAGCAGGAGCCCACTTGTCCGGCACTTGTCGCGGCTCCAACACCGTTCCGTCTGCGGCCAGAGGAGCTGACCGAGGAGCGCCTCCGCCGTCTGGAAGGTGCCGCCCGGGAAATGGCCGTCTATCGGCGCAATCCTGACCTCATTCGACTTGAGGACGACGTCCTCGTGCGGACGCTGAGCCAGGTACGCGATGACCTCGAAATCGTCTACGGACAGCGCTTCACTTTCGTCGGTGAGCAGCGTCCCGCTGCCGGAGTACGGGTCGTCCAGCGTATGGACGAGATCGAACAGGACGCCGTGGCACGGGCAGTCAGAGCCCAGAACGTTACCGACAAGGCATCGGTCGACATTGACCAGCGCACCAAGACTGTGCATCGGGGCGGAGAGGTCACGGGGCTGGAAGTCGACGGCACGCTCGGATAAGCACATCAGGCCAGGCAGGGAGCGTCCCAGCTCATCGGGGGGATAAAGATGCAAGAGGAACAGCAGGGATATGGCACGGGCCCACGGCCCGACGGCGAGTACAGCGGCACAGCGAATCAGCAGGAGCGCGGGTTCTATGGACCGCCGCATGCACCTACACCACCGGATGTCGCCCCTGGTGTGCCGAGCCCCCCGGACCAGCCCCGGAAAGACGAACTGGACGCCCTGGGACTGAGTTCGATTCTGGACAGCGACGCGGTAACGCGATTACGGCAGCTGGCATTGCTGAACCTGGGCGAAATGAACGCCGTAAAGGTCAACGCCAGCTTCGACAGTCCGCTCGACCACGGTGAGTTCTCGGACGCATTTCTGGCCGCCGTTCGCGCGGTGTACGTCCGGCCCACGGGCGGGGTGGACTTTGACGACCTCTATAAGTCGTGGAAACATCCCGGGTCTATCACCGTACTCGCGGAAGGTCCGGGTAAGGGACGCACGACTATGGGCCGCGCGCTGCTGGCTGAGCTGAGGCACGAGTACCCAGGCGTGAGGGCCGGTCAGCTCAATTACGGTGGTTTCCCCGAGTTCCCGGTGCACCGCCTGCCCCGGCCCGAGAATTGGGCCTACGTGATGGAGCTCCCGCCCGATGAAGAGGACTTCAAGGTATCCGACACGTTCGGTGCATTACTTGAGTCTCTCCAAGCCGAACTAGCACGCCGTAAGGCACGCCTAGTCGTGTTGACCACCCCCGAGCAGTGGCGACGTATCGGTAGCGGGGCTCCCGAAGGCATCCGGCCCTCGCTCGGCGTACCGCCGCCCATAGAGATCGCCCGTAAGTGGCTGCATGCGGAAGCGCCGGAGCTCCCGGTCGATCGCTGGCTGAGGGATGAGGACATCCTGACCCTGCTGGAGGGGCAACCGCCAGTGGAAGTCCTGGAGATCGTCGGTTACATCCTGGACGCCCACCGAGCCAACGACACCAAGCTGCCCAATTTGAAGTCTCTGGCGCACAAGCTTAAAAGGGGCACCGACACCCCCTTTGACCGGCAGGTGCTCAGCGTGCTTGCCGCTCGCAGCAACTGGCGCAGTCAACTTCTGGAATGGCACAAAGCTCCCGAACGCACCAGCTTCCAGCGGAACTTCCTGATGTCCTGCTCCGCCCTTCGTGGGGCCCCGGTCGCCCATCTCTACGCCGGCGCGGCAGACCTGTCCGAGGCACTTGGGGACGGAGATCTATCGCTGAGAGGACAGCGGGAGCCGGGAGTCATCGAGATGGTCGACTCCCTCGACGCCGAACTGCAGCCGGATGACACGGTCGTCTTCAACCGGCCTGACTGGGACGACGCGGCACTTGACTACTTCTGGATCGACCGCCCGCTGTCGCGAACCAAGTTCCTGGACTGGCTGGCCGGGGCCCCTTTGAAGGAAAAGCGGGAAGCGCTGGAGAGCCTCAGCGCGCAGGAGCAGCAGGCCATGGCTCAGCGCATCGGCGGCTTCGCTGTGCGTTGGGCGGTGCGCCAACGCCGCCAGGATCCCCTGCGTGTCCTCGCGGTGCGCTGGAAGGACAAGCCACTGTGGCCCACACTCATCGAGCTGCTCACTTCGGCCAGCCTTCATACAGCGAGCGCCTCCTACGTGCACGAGATGCTCCTGCAATGGGCCAAGACGGGCACCGCCGCACAGCGCCTCGCCGCCGTGGAGGTGTGTGCTGGAGAATTCGGACTCCAGTACACCGTAAAGGCCCTGCGACGCCTGCGGCATGCGGCCGGCTCCGAGGACCGCGAGGTGCGTCAGGCGTTGCAAAGGGCCGTGCAAACGCTGTGGCACGACCCCACCGCCCGCCCCACCCTCTTCGAGTACGTCGTGGCGTGGTGCGGGGAGGCGAACACCCTGGAAGCAGGGCAAAAGGCATTCAGGACGCTGACTGTGTCAACGGATCCGGCCTCCCCTGCTCTACCGGTGCTGCTGGCCAGCGATGGCGAGAGCGGCTTCAAGCCGTCTGCAACCGACCTCACCACTGGCTGGCGGGCGGTCTTGCACGGAAATGACACCTTCGAACGCGACGGGGAGGACGCGCTGGCGGTCCGTCTCTGGCTGGACGCTGTGCGTCACTACCCGGACCTCAAGGACAGCGTCCTCACGATCCTCAGCGCCGCAGTCAAGGACACCACGGACGACGGCCAGACAGACATCACGACTCGGCCCGTAGAGAGCCCACGGGACCGGCTGCGTGCGATCGTCCGCGAATGGGCACGAGCCGGCGAAGACGAGGAGCTGACCACCGCATTTGACGTACCCCCGCATGCCCCGAGCCACAGCACCGTGTACACCGAAGTGACACAGATGCTCGATGACGGCCTTCTTGAATCTTTCCAACAGAGCATGGCGGACCCCGACGTTACGGACCACCCGGTATGAGGTGGCGCCGTAACCGCGCCAGGGAACCTGAATCCCCAGCACCGATATGGTCCTGCGTCTTCGCCGACCGCCCTGACAGCCGCGACGAGGGACTGCCGTTCGAGGTGGATATCCGCGTCACCTGGCGGCTCGCGCCACCAGGGACAGCTATCAGCGACGCACCTCAGATTGCGGGCCACATTGTCCGGAAGATCGTCGAGGAGGCTCTGTCCGGAGCATCAGTGCTCCGACCTCAGGCCGCGGCACAGGACCTTGTCGTCGCACTGCGAGACGAACTGCCTTTATGCCGCGACGGAGTGGAGGTAGTAGCCGCCACTGCCTCACTGCAGGTCGAGGAGGGAGTCAGCGCCGCCGCTCGCCGGAGAGAACGCTCTCGGCACGAGCTCGAACTGGATGAGCTGGAGCGCCGTCAGGCCCGCGCTCGTATGGAGTTCCTGCGTGACGAACTCCTCGCGAACCCTTCGTCCGCTCGCCTGTACACCCTGCTGCAACCCTCCCCGCGGCTGGGAGGGCCTCCGCCCAGTCTCGCCCCCGAAGAACTGGTCCAGCAGATTCACCAGTGGCATCCAGAATCCCGATGGATCCTCATCGCCAAGGTCCTGCACACGCTCGTAGAAAGGCTCACCGAGGACAACGCCCGCGACCTGTTGAAGATCCTGCGCAGCGCGATAACAGCCCTCGGGCACAAACAACTGGCCGCTGAAGTGGCCGCCATCGAGGAACGCCAGTGAAACTCAACATGTTGCGCTGGCTTCTGGCCCCACGAACCAGCATCCTCGCATCCCGCCTACGACGGGCACACCGCCACCAGCTCTCACGCGATGCGGCCTGGCGGCTGGCGAGGGTCCGTCTGCATCCCGACGAAATTCCCTACCGCGATTCCGGCCATGCGCCACCATTGTAAAGGCAAGACGCAGAGCCCGAAATGCCGAGTACGTATTGCTGTTCCGGCCCGGCTGTCGCCTCGCCCTGCCCATTACCAGCAGAGGCGAGGCGACAGAGACATCAGTCCCCCATGTCGCCGTACTTGCCGGGATGCCGCGCGCGGTCCACAGCCTGTGCGCAAGCCTCAGCGAAAGCGACGGCCACGGCCTCTTTGTCCGTGCCACGGACGCGGGCCTCGACCTCCTGACCGGGACGACGCATGGTGTGCCAGCGAACCGGCAAGTCCGTGTAGAGGCCGCTCTCGAACTCCCAGGCCACCACAGACCATTGATCATCACGGCCGATGTTGAGCCGCCCGCCGCCAGGCAGGTACACGGCGTGGGCGTGGTGGACTATCCGGCGGTCGGGCACGCCGTCGCGGATGGCCCGCATACCGCCGGGACCCTTGTCCGCCCACTTCTCTCGATCCCATTCCTCGACCTCCGCAGCATGGTCAGGATGGTCGGCGCCCCACTGCGAGGCCACCCCGTCCGCATGCTCGCGGTGCAGGAACGGGATACGGCGCTCGCCGAGGAGAGCCACGTACACCGTCGACCCCGCCGGGACAGATGCCTGACTCAGGCCAGGCACTGGACCTCCTGGGACCGGTTCGAGCACATGCGCCCTCGTGCCCCACAGCAAGCTGCCGATCTTCGCGGCCGTCTGCTGAAGCACGGGACCAGTGAGGTGCTGGTAGCGGCGGCGCATGCGGGCGGACTTGCCGGGCTCCCAGCCCATGATGCGGTCGACGACCGCGTCGGGGACGCCGAGGATCAGCAGGACGGTCGCGGCAGTGTGGCGGGCGGCGTGCAGGCGGCCGTCGCGAACCTTCGCCGCCTTCAGTAGGTCCTTCCACCTGTGGAAGTCGGTGTTGGGGTTGAGCGGTTCGCCGGTCGGCGAGGTGAAGACGTACCCCTTCTCCACCCACAGGTCACGGGCGAGGGCCCGCTCGCGTTCTTGCTGCTCCTTGTGCCGTCGTAGCAGCTTGAGCAGTTCCTCCGGCACGCCGATCGGGCGCTTGCCGGCGCGAGTCTTGGTGTCCTTCGTCTCGCGCCGGGTGTTGATTTTCTGTGGGCAGTAACCCGGCTTGCGCCCACAGCGGTTGCCGCAACCGTGCTTGTAGCGGGGCCGCAGCCGTCCGCGCCGGACGAGGATCACGCCCGCCTGGAAATCGACGTCCTCCCACTTCAAGCCGAGCGCCTCGCCCTGACGCAGGCCGAGTGCGAGCGCGATGACCCAGCGAGCGGTGTTGCGCACCTTGGCGGCCTCGGCGAGGAGGCGCTGGACCTCCTTCAGCGAGTACGGCTCGACCTCCTCCTCTTCGACCTTGGGAGACTTGGCGATGGAGGCCGGGTTGGTGGTGAGATGGCGGCGGCGTACGGCCTCGTTGAGCGCCGTGTTGACGGTGCGGTGCGCCTGGTGGGCGGTGCCGGCGGCGCTGCCGTTGGCCCGCATCTTCTGGTAGAAGCGCTCCAGGTGCTCCGGCTCCAGCTTTTCCAGGCGGTGGGCGCCCAGGCCGGGTATAGGTGGTGGTAGACCGCCACGCGGTAGCCGTCGATGGTGTTCTCGCCGACGTTGGGTGCGGCGATGTTCTCCACCCAGTGGGTCAGCCAGGTTGTGACGGTCCAGGTCTGGCCGGCCTTGCGGATTCCGGTGGAGTCGCGCTGCCGCTCCAGCTCGCGGACGGCCTTGGTGGCCTCAGCTCGGGTCTTGCGGGAGACGTGTCGGCGGTCGGGGGTGCCGTCGTCCTTGACTCCGACGGTGACGCGGCCGTGCCAGCGGCCGTCCTTGCCGAGGTAGATGGACGACGCCCCATTGGGCTGACGGTTCTTTGCCATGTCCGCCGCCTTCAGGCCGCAGCCACGAAGTCGCCGGCGCTCAGACGCCTGGCGAGGAACTCGTTCACCGCCTCGGCAGGGATGCGACGAAGGCTTCCGATCTTGACGGAAGGGATCTCGCCGGAGCTGACGTACTCGTACATCTTGGTGCGGCCGATGCCGATGCGGCGGGCGGCTTCGGCGACGGTAAGCCCGACAAGGGTGGGGTCACCTTGGGAGCCGTCACGCTCCACCATCAGGGCGCGGAGGTTCTCCTCCGGTACGCCGAGGAGGTGGGCGATCTGGGGTATGGGCAGGTTGTGCTGGGGCAAGGGGGATCCTCGTCTCGGCAGGCCATATGGGGCGGCAACCCCGGCCATGCCGTACTGGTCGTTCAGGGATGGGCGTTGGTGTTGGTGGGGCCTGGTGTCCGGTGTTCGTAGCATCGGACGACAGGTAGTCCGTCTAATCGGCGTCGGGCTTGGCAGGGGCGTCGTCGCCGATGAGGCTTCTGTGCGAGTAGGGCACGTCGCGGTGGCGCCTGAAGTCGTTGCCGGAGGCGCCGGAGACCTCGTAGGTGAGCAGGGCCTTGACCATGTCTTCCTGGTCGGGGTGGGCCTTGATGTACTCGTCGATGTCGTCCCTGGCGCGGTCCATCGGCTTGCGCGCGGCCCGCCAGTCCTTCCATCTCTCGACGTATTCGCCGATGAGCCTGCGCACCTCGGCGTTGGAGACGTGGCCCGGAGGGCTGGTCAGGTCGTCGAGGGGGATGTCGAAGACCTTGCAGAAGCCGAGTGCCTCGTCGAGGTTGACCCTCCGGCGTGGCTTGCCGCTCTCGATGCGCCAGATCGCGGACTGGTTTACCGGGTGGCCGACCTCGGCCATCCTCTCGGCGAGCTTCTGCGTGCTCCAGCCGCGGATCTCGCGTTCGAGCTTGATGCGCTCGGCCACGTTGTTCTCCGGCAGGGGCCGCTCGGGGCCGGCGCGGGACGCACCGTCGTCACTGCTCACCCTCACACCTCCTCGCGGGCATGCCTCGGCCGGACCGCTGTGGCCCGGGGTGAACAGGTAACCTCATTTCGGAGCCAAACGCAACTCGTTCGGGAGCGCATTGTGGGCGTCCGCCGCCGAACGGCGTCAGACATGCGAAAACCCCCGGTGCTACGACACCGGGGGCCCGAATCAGAAACCTCACGACCGCCCATCCCTGAACGACCTACCGGCCCGGCCGGGGTTGCCGCCCCATATGGCCCGCCGGGTGAGGAGTTTCCTTGGCACAGCCTACGGCCCAGCCGCGGCAGACGCCATCCCGCCAGGCAGCAGGAGCCACTCCGCCCGCCGACATCACCGCGGTTCCACCGCACGACATGGACGCCGAGGCAGCGGTCCTCGGCGCCTGCATGCACGACGCGGCAGTGGTCAACGCCGTACGCAACCTCCTCGACGGCGCCGACTTCTACCGCCCGGCTCACGAGACGATCTGGCGCGCCGTCCTTGCCCTGCGCAGCGAGGAGAAGCCCACCGACCCGATCGTCTTATGCGACCGGCTGCATGAGCAGGACGACTTGGAGCGCGTGGGCGGCCGGGTCTACGTGCACCGGCTCGCAGACGCCCCGCCCTCCGTCAGCGGAGCGGCCCACTACGCCGGCATCGTCCGCAAGATGGCCGACCTGCGCCGACTGCGCGCGTCCGGCCTCCGCACCGTGCAGCGCACCATGGAGCCGGGCGCCGATCCCGACCTGATCCGCAGTGATGTCGAGTCGGATGTCCGCGCCGAGCGAGAACGGGCCCTGTCCTCCGGGCAGGGACGCCTGTCCCGCTTCGCCGTCGACGGCTGGCGGTTCCTTACCGAGACCGGCGCGGCGACCGCCCCTCTGTGGGGGACTCCCGAGCAGACCGCATGGTCCTCGGGCGAGAGCCTGATGATCGTCGGACCGCCCGGTGTCGGGAAGACCACGATCGCCCACCAGGTGGTCCTCGCCCGCCTGGGCCTCGCAGGCAGCGTCCTGGACATGCCCGTCGCGCCCAGCCAGCGCGTGCTGTACCTGGCGATGGACCGCCCCAAGCAGATCGCCAAGGCCATGTTCCGCCGCATCCGGCCCGAGCACGAGAAGCGGATACGGCATGGGCTCGTCGTCTGGCAGGGCCCGCTGCCCGCCACGCTCGACAAGGAGCCCGACCTCCTCGCCGACCTCGCCGCCGCCCACCAGGCCGACACGATCGTGATCGACAGCCTCAAGGACGCGGTCAGCACGATGGTCGACGACGCGCTCGCCGTCGCCTTCCACAACGCCCGCCAGCGCACCTTGCGCGAAGACGTGGAGATCATGGAGACCCACCACTGCCGCAAGGCCACCGCAGAGTCCCCGCGCGCCCAGCAACCCACCATGGACCAGGTCTACGGCTCCACCTGGTACACGTCCGGTGCGGGCAGCGTCCTGTTCGTCAACGGCAAGGCCGGCGACCCCGCCGTCACCGTTCACCACCTGAAGACCCCGAACGGCGAGGTCGGCCCTCTCCAGGTGATCCACGACCACGAGCGCGGCACCACCACGGTCGACCCCGCCCTCGACCCCGTCGCGATCCTGCGCGCCCGGCCCGACGGACTGACTGTCCGCGATCTCGCCGCCATTCAGAGCGGCACCGCCGCCCCGGGCCGCGCCGCCACTGAGAAGGCCAGGCGCACCCTGGACCGACTCGTCAAGGCCGGGCTCGCCGCCAAGGCAGACGGTTCCGCAGGCGGCACCGGAGGCGGACAGCAAGCCCGGTACTGCGCCTCCGTCCGCCACATCGGCGCCGTCTCCTGGCCTCGCCCCGAGACCAGCAGGACCGTACACGGGGGCGTACACGCACCACTGTCGTCACCCCGGTTCCACGCCACGCCTCGCGCGCCCACGCTGACCGCAAATCCGCAGGTCAAAGGTTCACGCGACCGTACACGCCGTACACGCGCCCCAGCGTTCACGCGCGAGCCCCCCTTTAGAAGGGGGCTCGCGTGTACGCCCCCTCCGTGAACACCGTGATCGACCGCCCCAGAAGCACCCGGAGCACCCCCGCATGACCACGCTCGCCATACCCGCCGGCACCACTAGCCACCACGTCACCAGCTGGGACCACGCCGCGATCCTCACTCTCGGCGCCGCCGCGTGCGCCCTCTCGTACGACGCTCTCCAGCAGATGGCCGTAGCCATTCACATCCGCGGCCTGCTTACCTACCTCTTCCCGCTCGTGATCGACGGGTTCATCGCCTACGGCGTCCGCGCCCTCCTCGTCCTGCGCACCGCCCCTTTCCGGGCCCGCCTCTACGTATGGACACTCTTCGGTACTGCCACCGCCGCGAGCATCTGGGCCAACGCCCTCCATGCCATCCGCCTCAATCAGCAGGGCGCCTCAGGCGAACTGCACTTGGGAGATGCCACCATCGGCCTCTTGTCCACCATTGCCCCGCTCGCCCTGGCCGGAGCCGTCCATCTCCACATCCTCGTCACCCGCGAAGCCACCGACGATGGCCCGTCGGAACCGGTCGCCGCGGTTCAGGACACCCGGGTTCAGGGCGCGGGAGTTCAAGAGGCCAAGCGCCGAGGCGGCCGTCCGGCCGACGCCACCCTGGACAAGCTCGTGGAGGTCGGGCGCATTGCCGCTGGCGAGCAGGGGCGCCTCTCCCGCACGGTCGTCCTGAAAGCCGTACGGGGCAAGGGCCTCAAGGTCGGCGGCGAACGACTGACCGAGGTCATGAACATCCTGCGGACCGAACTCGGGACCGACCCGAACGGGGACTGACCGCAGGGTGACCGGAACCCTTCCGACCACCCCACCAACGGCCGTCCCCGCCTTCCGAGCGCCTGTCCACACCCGTGGACCGGAGCTGGGACCGCTCAAGCGACACCGAACCGAAGTGCCTGCCCGCCCCCACCAGTCCGCCTGCCCTACTCAACGCCTCCCGGCCCGTACCGGAGAACCATCCATGCCGCACCCCCCACACCACCCTGACCACACCGACAACGCGCCCTCGCCCCTGACGAAGTCCCCTAAGCTGATGGCCGGTTTGCGGCGGGCGTTCGGAAGGACGGCCCCTGGCGGAGCCAGTAGTACCCCGAGTCCGACTCAAGGCCGGTCTTCGGGGATCTCCGCCCCGGGGGTGGCGGAGACGGCCCAGCGCCAGGGGGCGCAGGGCCTGGAGGCCGGGGCCGAGGGCAGCCCCGACCCGGACACGCTCCACGCTGTCCAGCGCGAGATTCTGCGGCCCGTGCCAGCTGACGTCCTCGCCGCTGGCGAGCCCACCGTGCAGAGCGTGCAGCCCACGATTCGCCGTTTCACCGGCACCAAGCGCACCGTCCGCGTCGGCCCGCTGCGGTTCACCGGCGACGAGCACACCCAGCTGCAAGAGGCCGCCGACGAGCACGGCTACAAAGGGGAATCCGGCTTCGCCGCCGACATCGTCCTGGCCTTCCTCACCGGCCGGTTCACCGCCAACCTGCCCCTGTCGGAAGACCCGCCGCCGTACCCACATCTTCCGTGCCCAGGTGCTGCGCCAGCTCAACCGCATCGGCGTCAATGTCAACCAGATCGCCCGCGCCCTCAACAGCGACCTCACCCCGCCCGACATAGGCCAGCGCCTCGACGAACTCCACCGCCTGCTGGAATTGATAGCCAAGGCCCTGCGCCAGCCTGCCGACCCAGGGGAGGACGTTGCCGCATGATCGCCGCCATCAAGCGACCAGGTTCCAAGACCCGCGGTCTGCTTGCCTACCTCTATGGACCCGGCCGCCACGACGAACACCTCGACCCGCACATAGTCGCCGGCTTCGCCATGCTCGGCATGCCCGACCCCGGCCGCGACGAGCACGCCACCCTCACCCAACTCGCCCGCCACCTCGACGAGCCCGTCCGCCTGCGCAACAGCGAGTTCGGCAAGAAGATCACCGATCACGTCTGGCACTGCCCCGTCCGCGCCGCACCTGAGGACCGCTACCTCTCGGATGCCGAATGGGGCGAGATCGCCCAGCGCATCGTGGCCGCCGCCGGCGTCGCGCCCGAAGGCGACGATCTGGCATGCCGCTGGATCGCCGTCCGCCAC
>NZ_JOIX01000086.1 GCF_000720175.1 Streptomyces sp. NRRL S-337 | reverse complement strand
CCACAACAACAAGTCCATCCGCGACACCTGCGACCGCGTGCTGTGGCTGGAACGCGGCGAACTGCTGATGGACGGCCCCACCGACGAGGTCATCAAGGCCTACGAGAAGGAGACCGGCAAGTAGCCCGCGCGGCGCCGCAACGGGAACGGCCCCGGAGCCTTGTGCTCCGGGGCCGTCGCCGTCCTCACCGTCCTACCGGGCGGCTCAGCTGTGCGTACGAAGCAGGGTGCGCATGGTCCGCATGGCGACGGAGAGGTTCGCCAGGTCGAAGCCCTCCGAGCCGTGGATCTCCTCCAGCGTCGCCCGGGCACGGCTCAGGATCGCCGCGTTGGCCTGCTCCCACGCCTTGAACCGCTGCTCCGGCGTCGAGGAGCCGTTGCCCACCGACAGCACGTCCGCGGTCAGCGCCGCGTGCGCCGCGAAGAGGTCCTCGCGGATCGAGGCGCGGGCCATCGACTGCCAGCGGTCGTTGCGCGGCAGCTCCAGGATCCGGTCGAGGAGCTGGTTGATCCGCAGCCGGTCCCCCAGGTCGTAGTAGACCTCGGCGACCTCCAGCGGCTCCTTGCCGATCCGGTCGGCGACCGCGACGATGTCCAGCGCCGGGAAGACCGACGAGAAGCCGGACACCTGGACGGCCAGCTGCTCGGGCACGCCCGCGCCGGTCAGCTCCTCCAGGATCGTCTCGAACCACTCCAGGTCGCTGCCCTGGAGCAGCTTCGGCAGCTGCGCCCAGACCTCCCCGACCCGCTCGGAGAAGAAGTCGATGGTCTCCGACAGCGCCAGCGGCTGCGGGCGGTTGTTGAGCAGCCAGCGGGTGCCGCGCTCGACCAGCCGGCGGGAGTGCAGCCGGATCCGGGTCTGGACGTCGGCCGCGACGACATTGTCGAGCGCCTCGACGTCGTCCCAGACCTGGTTGAGCCGGAAGATCGCGCGGGCCGCGGTGTGCGCCCGGACGACCTCTTCGAGGGAGGCGCCGGTCTCCTCCCGCATCCGGTGCAGGAAGCTCGTACCGCCGGTGTTGACGGTGTCGTTGACCAGCACCGTCGTGACGATCTCGCGGCTCAGCGCGTGCCCGTCGACCTGCTCGGGGAACCGCTCGTACAGCGCCGAGGGGAAGTAGGCGTGCAGCAGCCGCTGGAGGTACGGGTCGTCCGGCATCCCGGTCTTGATCAGCGCGTCGGCGACGGTGATCTTGGTGTAGGCCAGCAGCACCGCGGTCTCGGGCTGGGTCAGGCCGCGGCCGGCGGTCAGCCGCTCACGGATCTGCCGGTCGGTGGGCAGGAACTCCAGCGCCCGGTCGAGGTGGCCGTCCCGCACCAGGCGGCGCATGAACCGCTGCTGGGCGTGGAGCATGCTCGACGACTGGGCGAGGGCCAGGGCCAGGGCGGTGTTCTGCGCGTAGTTGTTGCGCAGCACCAGCGCGCCGACCTCGTCGGTCATCTCGGCCAGCAGCTTGTTGCGCTGCTTGACCGTCATGTCGCCCTCGGTCACCACGGCGTTGAGCAGGATCTTGATGTTGACCTCGTGGTCGGAGGTGTCCACACCGGCGCTGTTGTCGATCGCGTCGGTGTTGATCTTCCCGCCGGCCGTGGCGAACTCGATCCGGCCCAGCTGCGTCAGACCCAGGTTGCCGCCCTCGCCGACGACCTTGACCCGCAGGTCCTCGCCGTTGACGCGGATGGCGTCGTTGGACTTGTCGCCCACGTCGGCGTGCGACTCCACCGAGGACTTCACGTACGTGCCGATGCCGCCGTTCCACAGCAGGTCGACCGGCGCCTTGAGGATGGCCCGCATCAGATCGGCCGGGGTCATCTTCTTCACGCCGGACTCGATGCCGAGGGCGGCCCGCACCTGCGCGTTGATCGGGATGGACTTGGCCGAGCGCGGGTGGATGCCGCCGCCCTGCGAGAGCAGCTCGGTGTTGTAGTCCGCCCAGGACGAGCGGGGCAGTTCGAAGAGCCGGCGGCGCTCGGCGTACGAGGTGGCCGCGTCCGGGTTGGGGTCGAGGAAGATGTGCCGGTGGTCGAAGGCGGCGACCAGCCGGATGTGCTCGCTGAGCAGCATGCCGTTGCCGAAGACGTCACCGGACATGTCGCCGACGCCGACGACGGTGAAGTCCTCGGTCTGGGTGTTCACGCCCAGCTCGCGGAAGTGCCGCTTGACCGACTCCCAGGCACCGCGGGCGGTGATGCCCATGCCCTTGTGGTCGTAGCCGGCGCTGCCGCCGGAGGCGAAGGCGTCCCCGAGCCAGAAGCCGTAGGACTCGGCGACCTCGTTGGCGATGTCGGAGAACGTCGCGGTGCCCTTGTCGGCGGCGACGACCAGGTACGTGTCGTCCTCGTCGTGCCGGACCACGTCCTTGGGGTGGACGACCTCGCCGCCGACCAGGTTGTCGGTGATGTCCAGCAGGCCCGAGATGAAGGTCCGGTAGCTGGCGATGCCCTCGGCCAGCCAGGCGTCCCGGTCCAGCGCCGGGTCCGGCAGCTGCTTGCCGACGAAGCCGCCCTTCGCGCCGACCGGCACGATGACGGTGTTCTTGACCATCTGCGCCTTGACCAGGCCGAGGATCTCCGTCCGGAAGTCCTCCCGGCGGTCCGACCAGCGCAGACCACCGCGCGCGACCTTGCCGAAGCGGAGATGGACGCCCTCCACGCGGGGGGAGTACACCCAGATCTCGTACGCCGGGCGGGGCGCCGGCAGGTCGGGGATGGCCTGCGGGTCCAGCTTCATCGACAGGTAGCCGTGCGGCTCGCCCTGACGGTTCTTCTGGTAGTGGTTCGTGCGCAGGGTCGCCTTGATGACGGTCAGGAAGGCCCGCAGGATGCGGTCCTCGTCCAGGGACGCGACCTGGTCCAGGGCGCCGTCCAGCTCCTCCAGCAGCCCGTCGGTCAGCTCCCGGCCGGCGCTCTGCCGCTCCGGGGACATCCGCGCCTCGAACAGCGAGACCAGCAGCCGGGTGGTGTGGACGTTGTTGGCGAGGGTGTCCTCCATGTACGTCTGGCTGAACGTGGAGCCCGCCTGCCGCAGGTACTTGGCGTAGGCCCGCAGCACCATCGCCTGGCGCCAGTTGAGGCCGGCCCGGAGCACCAGCTGGTTGAAGTTGTCGCTCTCGGCGGCGCCGGTCCACACCGCGGTGAAGGCGTCCTGGAAGCGCTCGCGGGCGTCGTCGCCCTTGATGTGCTCCGGCATCCGCAGCCCGAAGTCGTAGATCCAGGCGCGGCTGCCGTCGGCCAGTCGCAGCTCGTGCGGGCGCTCGTCGACGACCTCGACGCCCAGGCGGTTCAGACCGGGCAGCACCCGCGACAGCGAGACCTGCTCGCCCCTGCGGTAGATCTTGAAGCGGCGCTCGCCGGGGCCGGCGCCGACCGGCTCGTAGAGGCTGACGGAGAAGTCCTTGCCGGGCTCCTCGGTGAGCTTCTCCAGGTGCGTCAGGTCGGCGACCGCGCTGCGCGGGCTGTTGTCGGCCTTGTAGCCCTCGGGGAAGGCGTGGCTGTAGCGGCGCTGCAGCTCGGCGGCGCGCTCCTCGCCGACCTCGGCGACCAGGGCCTCGCCGAACCCGTCGGACCAGGAGCGGGCCGCCTCCACCAGGCGGTTCTCGATGCGGTCCGCGTCGGCGTCGGTGAGGTCGGGGAGGGTGGACCCGGCCGGGACCCGGATGACGAAGTGCAGGCGGGACAGGACGGATTCGGTGTTCCAGGCCGTGAAGTCGACGCTGGTGCCGCCCAGTTCCTCCTTGAGGATCTCGATCAGGCGCAGCCGGACGGCGGTGGTGTAGCGGTCGCGCGGGAGGTAGACCAGCGCGGAGTAGTAGCGGCCGTACTCGTCCTGGCGCAGGAAGAGCCGCAGCCGGCGCCGCTCCTGGAGGTAGAGCACGCTGGTGGCGATGGACCGCAGCTCGTCGACGGGCGTCTGGAACAGCTCGTCGCGGGGGTAGGTCTCCAGGATCTGCAGCAGGTCGCGGCCGTCGTGGCTGTCCGGGCCGAAGCCCGCGCCCTCCAGGACCTCGGCGACCTTGCGGCGGATGACCGGCACCCGGCGCACCGATTCGGTGTACGCGGCCGAGGAGAACAGGCCCAGGAAGCGCCGCTCACCGATGACGTTGCCCTGCTCGTCGAACTTCTTGACGCCGACGTAGTCGAGGTAGGACGGGCGGTGGACGGTGGCGCGGCTGTTGGCCTTGGTCAGGATCAGCAGCTTGTGCTCGCGGGCCTTGGCGCGGGCGTCCGCGGGCAGCCGGTTGAAGGACGGCGAGACCGGGTGCCCGGCGTCGCTCTCGCGGTGCGGCGGGTCGGCGCGCAGGATGCCCAGGCCGGTACCGGGGACCGCAGTCAGCACGTCCTCCTGGATGCCGCCCTCACCGGGCGCGGAGCTCAGCTCGTACTCGCGGTAGCCGAGGAACGTGAAGTGGTCGTCGGACAGCCACCGCAGCAGCTCCTGGGCCTCCTCCACCTCCAGTTCGCGCAGGTCGTCGGCGAGCGGCTCGGTGGGCAGCTGGTCGGCGATGCGCAGCGCGCCGGCGCGCATCTTCTCCCAGTCCTCGACGGCCTCGCGGACGTCGGACAGCACCCGCAGCAGATCGGCGGTGATCTGCGTCAGGTCCTCGCGGTCGGTCTCACGGTCGATCTCGACGTGGATCCAGGACTCGGTCACCGCGTCGTGCGGCAGCTCGGCGGCCTTGGCCTTGCCGTTGCCGCGGGCGTCGCCGTTGGTGTCGAGGAGCTCGATGAGCTGGCCGGCGACGTCGCGGCGGACGGTGACCTGCGGGTGGATGACGACGTGGATGCCGCGGCCCTGCCGGGAGAGCTCGTTGGTGACCGAGTCGACCAGGAACGGCATGTCGTCGGTGACGACCTCGACGACGGAGTGGCTGCAGGTCCAGCCGTTCTCCTCGACGGTCGGGGTGTGCACCCGGACGTTGGCGGTGCCCTGGGGGCGCGTCTGCGCAAGGCGGTGGTGCGAGAGCGCGGCGCCGAAGACGTCGACCGGGTCGCGGTCGATCAGGTCCTCGGGGGCGGTGTGCAGGTAGTAGCGCTGGAGGTATCCCGCAAGGGTGTCCGGGTCGATCCCCCGTACCGGGTGCTTGCCCCCGGCCGGGCTGCTCTCAACGACCCGGGCGGCCCTGGCGAGCAGCTCGGTTTTGGCTTCGTCCAGCTTGGTCTGCATGTCCTCTGGCTCCTGTCGCGCGCCGTTGCGTGACGTCGTGGAAGAACTGTGTGGAAGCCGCACAACGCCGTGACGCGGGGTGTCCTGTCACTGCCGGCGATGTACCGCGATGAGGGGGGGCCGTGCCGTTGTCGACATTCTCGGACGAAGTCGGCAGCAAGTGTCGGCCGCAACGACCAGCGACCGCCCGGTCACGGAAGTGTCCCGGGCGCACGGCAGGGGCCTCGATGCCCCCGCGGGTTATCGCGCTGATCACGGTGCAAGGCTATCGCTCCCGGTACGGGTGCCGTCATGGGCCGTGGGAGTACAAAACCTCTGCCCGAACTTGGCCCTTCTGGACAACGTACTGCCGGGCCGGCGTATGCGTGGCCGGAAAGCGACGTGCCCGGGCGGTTTCTCCCGCCGGACCACGGGGTCCCCGGCCACCGGAGCGCCAGGGCGACCGGAGAGCCGGCGTCACCGGAGTCCCCGGCCACCGACCACCGGAGTCCCCGGGAGGTCCCCCTACGCCACCATGGCGCCCGCAAGCTCCACGGCCTCGGCGAGGGTGTCGACCACCGGGACTCCCGGCACCGCGGCGGTCTCCAGGCTGGCGCGGCTGTGCGAGCCGCCCGTGTAGAGCACCGCCGAGGCGCCCGCCTCCCGCGCGGCCACCGCATCGTCCACCGCGTCACCGATCACGACCGTACGGCCCGGGTCCACCTCCGTCAGCGCCGCCAGGTGGCGCACCATCTGCGCCGCCTTCGTGCCGCCGGACGGCCCGGTCCTGCCCTCGACCAGCACGAACCGCGACTCGATCCCGAAGCCCCGGACCAGGGGTATCAGCTCGTCGTGCCCGAACATGCTGAGGATCGACTGGCTGCCGCCGGCCGTCTGCCACGCCTCCAGCAGCAGGTCCACGCCCTCGGCGAGCCCGCACGCCAGCCGGTGCTCGGAGTAGTGCCGGTGGAACGTCTCGTCCATCACCAGCCACTCGGTCTCCGTCGGCAGCCGTCCCATCAGCCGCTCGTAGAAGCGCGGCACGGGGACGCAGTACAGCTCGCGGTACATCTCCAGTGTGATCGGCTCCAGGCCGATCTCGGCGAAGGCGGAGTTGGTCGCCCCGATGACGGCGTCGATGTCGTGGAACAGCGTGCCGTTCCAGTCCCAGACGATGTGCGTCGCGTACTTCCCCATGCTTTCCCCAGGTCGCTTCCTGTGCCGGACCTCTCGTGCGGTCCGTGCACCTCCCCTGAAGAAAAAGTACCCGGGCCCACTGACAACGCGACGCGGACGCCCGTGACGGCCGGTGCCGGCCGGCCCGCCCGCCCCGCCGCTTCCGGCCTCAGGCGATCAGCTGGGAGATCTCCTGCACCCCGAACCACATCAGGTCATGGTCCTCGGCGCCGTCCACCGTGAACTGCGCGTCGTCGTCGCCCATGTCCGCCGCACCCAGAGCCGCCGCGGCCGCCGCGACGTCCGCCTCGGCGTCCGTGGCGTCGACGTGCACGGCAGCGGCCTTCGACAGCGGCACCGGCCCGGGGACCCGCACCTCACCGAGCGCCGACGGGTCGAGCCCGCGGTCCGGGTCCGGCACCGCGGCGCCGTCCGGCACGTCCACGGCCACCACGACCCGCCGCCGCGGGGCCTGCGGGTCGCCGGCGAGCTGACGCAGCGACGCCTGGGCCGCGCGGTTCAGCGCCGCGTACTCCAGCTCCTCCAGGTCGTCCGAGACGTACCACTCGCGCAGCGCCGGCGTGACGGCGAACGCGGCCAGCGGGCCGGTACCCAGCTCACCGTTCTTGTGCGCCTCTGCGAGACCGGAGAGGGTCAGGGGGACATAGACGCGCATGGCAGCCGCTTCCGCTCGTTTCGCTCGGTGTGGGGGACTGTCCCGCCAGCATACGGGCGGGAGTCCCCCATCGTGCCGCCCGGCCGGCCGCTCCCCGGCCCGGCCCGGCACCCTCCGGGAGCGGCCCGCAAAGGCTCTGCGCCGGGCCCGCGCCACGGAAGAGTGAATCCCGCGCCCCCGTACCGGGCCGGTTCCCGCGCCTTGCCGCCGCTCCGCCCCCGCCGATACGAAGATCCCCACCGAGAAGCTACCGCCCAGTAATCGGGCCGGGGACGAAGGGGGAACACAGTGACCGGGGACGACACCGTGACCGGAGACGACGTGGGGGCCAGGGACGACGTCCTGCCCGGGGGCGGTTCCGGGACCGGCGGAATCGGCGCGACGGGAGACGCGGCCCCGCCACCACCGGGCACCGCGCCGGCCGGCGGACGGGACAGCGGTCCGACCGGTCCGGCCGGTCCGACGGTCCCCCGCCCCCGACGGTCGAACCCCGCGGGCCGCGGGCCCCTCGGCCCGGCCGGCAGCGGCCCCGGGTCGCGCGGGCACCGCCCCGGCACGACGCGCCGCGGACCCGTCCCCGCCGGCCGCGGACCGGCCCGGACCGTCCCGCTCCCCACAGTTGGGGCCCAGCGCCGGGCCCAGGAGAGCCGGCCGCACCTCTGGTTCGCCCACCAGCTGGTGCTCACCCTCAGCGGGCAGCGGCCCGTCCACGCCCTGCTGGGGCATGCGCTGCCCGCCGCCTACGACCGGCTGGCGGAACTCGCCCCACAGGCGCCGCTGCGGCCCGTCCTGGGGCCCGGGCGGCGCGGGCCCGTGCCGACGGTCCGCGAGTGCGGGCTGTGCCGGCCGCGGCGCGGGGTCATCGAGGCGTTCGCCCGGATCACCACCGGCGAGCGGCTGCGCGCCCTGGCCTTCCGGCTGGAGCTGGGCGCCGACTCCCGCTGGCGCTGCGCCGCCCTCGACATCGGCCCCGCCCCCGCCCTCCCGGGCCCGGCGTCATGACCCGGCGCCCCGCACGGTCCGGGCCGGGCGTGCTCCGCCCGGCCCCGGTCACCGTCCCGTACTCACTTCTTGCGGCGTCGGCCGCCGCTCTTCTGAGCCTTGCGCCGCTCCGCGCGGGTCAGCCCGTCCGCCTCGGAACGGGCCGGCGCGCCCGGCTCCTCGTCGCTGATGAAGTCGCCCTCGATGACGCTGCCGTCGCCGTCCACCTTGGGAGCGGTGAAGTGCAGCCGGTCCGGGCGCTGCGGCGCCTCCAGCCCCTTGGCGTGGATCTCGGGACGCCCCGCACCGGCGGGCACCGCCTCCTGCGCGGGCAGCTCCGCGGCCTCCTCCACCGGGACCTCCTCGACCTGCTGCTCGACCTGGACCTCCAGGTTGAACAGGTAGCCGACGGACTCCTCCTTGATGCCCTCCATCATGGCGGTGAACATGTCGAAGCCCTCGCGCTGGTACTCGACCAGCGGGTCCTTCTGGGCCATCGCCCGCAGGCCGATGCCCTCCTGGAGGTAGTCCATCTCGTAGAGGTGCTCACGCCACTTGCGGTCCAGGACCGACAGCACGACCCGGCGCTCCAGCTCGCGCATGATGTCCGAGCCGAGCTGCTCCTCGCGGGCGGCGTACTGCTCGTGGATGTCGTCCTTGACGGCGTCGGCGATGAACTCGGCGGTCAGGCCCGCACGGTCGCCGGCCTCCTCCTCCAGCTCCTCGACGGTCACCTTCACCGGGTAGAGCTGCTTGAACGCGCCCCACAGACGGTCCAGGTCCCACTCCTCCGCGAAGCCCTCGACGGTCTCCGCCTGGATGTAGGCGTCGATGGTGTCGTCCATGAAGTGCTTGATCTGGTCCTGAAGGTCCTCGCCCTCCAGGACCCGGCGGCGCTCGCCGTAGATGACCTCGCGCTGGCGGTTGAGCACCTCGTCGTACTTCAGGACGTTCTTGCGGGTCTCGAAGTTCTGCTGCTCGACCTGCGACTGGGCGGAGGCGATCGCCCGGGTCACCATCTTGTTCTCGATCGGAACGTCGTCGGGGACGTTGGCCATCGCCATGACCCGCTCGACCATCTGGGCCTTGAACAGCCGCATCAGGTCGTCCCCGAGGGAGAGGTAGAACCGCGACTCGCCCGGGTCGCCCTGACGGCCGGAGCGGCCGCGCAGCTGGTTGTCGATCCGGCGCGACTCGTGCCGCTCGGTGCCGAGCACGTACAGCCCGCCGAGCTCCTTGACCTCCTCGAACTCCGCCTTGACCGCGGCCTCGGCGCGCTCCAGGGCGGCGGGCAGCGCGGCCGCCCACTCCTCGACGTGCTCGACCGGGTCGAGCCCCATCTGGCGCAGCTCCGCCTCGGCGAGGGTGTCGGGGTTGCCGCCGAGCTTGATGTCCGTACCGCGGCCGGCCATGTTCGTGGCGACCGTGACGGCGCCCTTGCGGCCGGCCTGGGCGACGATCGACGCCTCCCGGTCGTGCTGCTTGGCGTTGAGGACCTCGTGCGGCACACCGCGCTTGTTGAGCTGCTGGGAGAGGTACTCGGACTTCTCCACCGACGTCGTGCCGACCAGGATCGGCTGGCCCTTGCCGTGCTTCTCGACGATGTCCTCGACCACCGCGTCGAACTTCGCGGTCTCGGTGCGGTAGATCAGGTCCGCCTGGTCCTTGCGGACCATCGGGCGGTTGGTCGGGATCGGGACGACGCCGAGCTTGTAGATCTGGTGGAACTCGGCGGCCTCGGTCATGGCCGTACCGGTCATGCCGGAGAGCTTGTCGTAGAGGCGGAAGAAGTTCTGCAGGGTGATCGTGGCGAGCGTCTGGTTCTCGTCCTTGATCTCCACGCCTTCCTTCGCCTCGATGGCCTGGTGCATGCCCTCGTTGTAGCGGCGGCCGGCGAGGATACGGCCGGTGTGCTCGTCGACGATCATGACTTCGCCGTCGATGACGACGTAGTCCTTGTCGTTCTTGAAGAGCTCCTTGGCCTTGATGGCGTTGTTGAGGTAGCCGACGAGCGGGGTGTTGACCGACTCGTAGAGGTTGTCGATGCCCAGCCAGTCCTCGACCTTGCTGACGCCGGACTCGTGGATGCCGACGGTCCGCTTCTTCTCGTCGACGTCGTAGTCGCCGGTCTCCTCGACGCCGCGCTGCGGGTTGGCCGCCTCGCCGCGCTTGAGGCGCTGCACCAACTTGGCGAAGTCGCCGTACCACTTGGTGGCCGAGTCCGCCGGGCCGGAGATGATCAGCGGGGTACGGGCCTCGTCGACGAGGATCGAGTCGACCTCGTCGACGATCGCGAAGTTGTGGCCGCGCTGGACGAGTTCGTCCTGCGACCAGGCCATGTTGTCGCGGAGGTAGTCGAAGCCGAACTCGTTGTTCGTGCCGTAGGTGATGTCGCAGCTGTACTGCTCGCGGCGCTGGGCCGGCGTCATGTCGGCGAGGATGCAACCGACCCTCAGGCCCAGGAACTTGTGGACCCGGCCCATCATCTCGGAGTCACGCTCGGCCAGGTAGTCGTTGACCGTGATCAGGTGGACGCCCTTGCCGGACAGCGCGTTCAGATACGCCGGGAGGGTACCGACCAGGGTCTTGCCCTCACCGGTCTTCATCTCGGCGACGTATCCCAGGTGAAGGGCCGCGCCGCCCATCAGCTGGACGTCGTAGTGCCGCTGGCCGAGCACGCGCTTGGCGGCCTCACGGACCGTGGCGAACGCCTCGGGGAGCAGGTCGTCGAGGCTCTCGCCGTCGGCGTACCGCTCCTTGTACTCGTCCGTGAGCGCCCGCAGCTCGGCGTCGGAGAGGGCCGCGAAGTCCTCCTCGATGGAGTTGACCTGGCCCGCGATGCGGTGCAGTTTGCGCAGGATCTTTCCTTCGCCTGCACGCATGATCTTCGTCAAGACGGACACTTGGGCTGGTCTCCTTGCCGGTCGGGCCTGCACGGTCGAGTGCGCGGGCGCGGCATTTTTCCAAGGGGGCAGGCCCCGCCGCAACGGCCATCGTAAGGGAGGACGCCGCCGGGCCGGGAGGTCCGCCGCAGCGAACCCCGCCTTCCCCTCCTCACGTGAACGCACGAGCCGCGGAGAAAGTGCCGGGCAGGTGCCGCGAATCACGCGAAAACCGTTCGCGGCGCCTTGCGCGGACTTGCAGACTCAGATCATGAAGCCCGTCACCCTCACGACCGAGCGTCTGGTGCTGCGCCCCTTCGAGCCGTCGGACGCGCCCGCGGTGTACGCCGCCTGCCAGGATCCCGACATCCCGCGCTGGACGGCCGTGCCCTCACCCTACGGCCTCCGGGACGCGGAGCAGTTCGTCGGGACGGCCGTCCCCGAGGGCTGGCGGGACGACACCGCCTACACCTTCGCCGTGGTCTCCCGGGCCGACGGCTCCCTGATCGGCTCGATGGGCCTGGTCCGCCTCACCCAGTTGCGCGCTCCCGAACGCCAGGCCGAACTGGGCTACTGGACCGCCAAGGAACACCGCGGCCGCGGCTACACCGTCGAGGCCGCCCGCGCGGTGCTGCGCTGGGCCTTCGGCGAGCTGGGCGTGGAGCGCATGGAGTGGCTCGCGGAGGCCGGCAACGAAGGCTCCCGCGCCGTCGCCCGCAAACTGGGCTTCCACATGGAGGGCACCCTCCGCGCCAAGCTGGTGCACGAGGGCACCCGCCGGGACGTATGGATCGGCTCCCTGCTCCCCTACGACCTGACCGGGCACCCGTACGACCTGGCCGGGGAAACGGACACGGCCGACGGGACCGAAGCCGCGGACACCGGCGAGCGAGGCCGTCCCGCGGCGGGCACGACGCCGTACCTGCCCTGCCCGCGCTGAGCGCCCCGCCGTATCTCCGCAGGTCACAGGCTTCGCCCGGGCGTTGTCAGTGCCCGCCCCTACGCTGTGCGAACATGACCGCCGCCACACAGCCACCGCACCGGCCGAAGCCCGTGACCGCCCTTTCCCACGACGACGCCCGCCGCCTGGCGCTGCGGGCGCAGGGCCTCCTGGGCGCCCCTGACCGCCGGGCGGGCGTCCGCGGTGTGCTGCGCCACCTGGGCGCGGTGCAGCTCGACACGATCTCCGTGCTGGCCCGCTCGCACGAGCTCGTGCCGTACGCCCGGCTCGGCGCCGTCGGCCGTCCCGCCGTCGAGGCCGCCTACTGGAGCACCGCCGACGGGGGCACGCCCGCGGCCCGCCCCCACAGCTTCGAATACTGGTCGCACGCCGCCTGCATCCTGCCCATCGAGGAGTGGCCGCACTTCGCCTTCCGTCGCCGCGCCCGGCGCGCCAAGGGCCACCGCTGGCACGTCATGAAGGACTCCGAGCGGTCCTGCGCCGCCGTCCTGGACCGGCTCGCGGCCGACGGCCCGCTGACCACGTCCGAGCTGGGCGGCGGCCGCAACGGCGGGGAGTGGTGGGACTGGTCCGAGACCAAGATCGCCGTCGAGTGGCTGCTGGACACCGGCGACGTGGTCTGCACCGAGCGGCGCGCCTGGAAGCGCGTCTACGACCTCGCCGAGCGCGCCGTCCCCACCGAGCTGCTGCACGACGACCTCGACGACGCCGAATGCCTCCGCCGCCTGGTCGCCCAGGCCGGTGCGGCACTGGGCGTGGCCACCCGCGCCGATCTGGCGGACTACCACCGGCTGAAGGGCGAGCAGGTCGACGCGGTGATCGCCGACTCCGGGCTGGTCCCGGTCGAGGTCGAAGGCTGGGCCAAGCCCGCCTGGGCCGATCCCGCCGCCCTCGCCACCGCACCGCGCGGCCGGCACCGTACGACCCTGCTCTCCCCGTTCGACTCCCTGATCTGGGACCGGCCGCGCACGGAGCGGATCTTCGGCTTCACCCACCGCCTGGAGGCGTACGTCCCCCGCCCGCGGCGCATACACGGCTATTTCGCGATGCCCCTGCTGGCCGGCGGGCAGCTGGTCGGCCGCGTCGACCCGGCCCGCGAGGGCACCACCCTCGTCGCCCGCCAGGTGTCGATGCGCGACCGCAAGGCCGTCGCCCCCATGGCCCGGGCCCTGCAGGAGGCCGCGACCTGGGTCGGCTGCGACGCCGTACGCGTCGACCGCTGCGACGACCCCCAGCTGGCCGCCGCCCTGCGCACGGAGCTCACGCGCGGGGGGAGTAGCACAGGGGAGTAAGGCAGGGCGTGTTGGCAGAGCGTGTCTCTCCGCCTTCCGAGACCCTCCGGAGCGGACGCCCTCGGAAGGCCGACCGGAACCGCCGTCGGCCGTCACCGACCGAGGGCTCCGGCCGGTGACGGACGGCTCTAGGTCACGGGTCTCGGTCAGCGGATCTCGGTCAACCGATCTCGGTCGGCGGACCGGTCAACGGATCTCGAGGATCTTCTCCCGCATCGCGTAGACCACCGCCTCCATCCGGGAGTGCAGCTGCAGCTTCTCCAGGATGTTGCGGACGTGGTTCTTCACGGTGTTCTCGGAGATGAAGAGTTCCTTGGCGATGTCGCGGTTGTTCATGCCCGTGGCGACCAGCTTGAGGACCTCCAGCTCACGGTCGGTGAGCCGGGGCGCGGGCACCAGCCGGCGCTCGTCCGTCCGCTGGATCATCGACTTGAACTCCGTCAGGAGCTTCGACGCCATCGACGGGCTGATCTGCGACTGGCCGTCCGCGACGGCGCGGATCGCGGTCGCCACCTCGTCGGTGGAGATCTCCTTGAGGAGGTAGCCGGTGGCGCCGGCCTTGATCGCGTCGTAGAGATCGGCCTCTTCGTCACTGATCGTGAGCATGATGATCTTCGCGCTGGGGGCCACCTCCTTGATGGAGGTGCACGCCTCGATACCGCCGCGTTTGGGCATCCGTACGTCCATCAGCACGATGTCCGGCAGCAGATCGGCGGCCTTGTCAACCGCCTCCGCGCCGTCCCCCGCCTCGCCGACGACCTGGATGTCCTCTTCCTGGGCCAGCACGATCTCCAGACCCCGCCGGAAGAGCGCGTGATCGTCCACCACCAGGACCCTGATCGGCTCCTTGCGCGGCACGCTCACGGGCCGGCCGGCGCCGTCGTCGCCCCCGACTCCGCTGTCGTCGTCCGCGTCCCCGCGCACGGGCCCGAAACTTTCCCCCATGGATCCTCCCCGTCAACTACTCGGCCGGAAGGCCAGAGCTTGGAAATAAGGCTGGTTGACAACAGCCCCCTGCGGCCAGCCCGATCAACGCCATACGACCGTCTCCCCGGCATGTCGCCGTTTGGTGCCCACATACTGCCTGGCTGGCACAAACACTATACGGCTTCAACTCCTGCTATCTCCGGGCACGATGGTGCCCCCGGGCGTACGCCGGGGGCACCGAGCGGGTGGGGTTCAGCCGCCCAGCGCGCCGCCTGCGCCGCCGGGCTCCTCCTCCCCGAACGAATCGGGGTTCAAGTGGATGACGCCATAGTCGTATGCGTGCCGCCGGTAGACGACACTCGGCAGCTTGGTGTCGGCGTCGACGAAGAGATAGAAGTCGTGTCCGACCAATTCCATCTCGTTGAGCGCCTGGTCGAGCGACATCGGTGCGGCCGAGTGGGTCTTCTCGCGGACGATCAGGGGTCCTTCGCCCTGGACGTCGATCGGTCCCATCCTCGTGGTCGGCACCGACTCTTCGGCTTCGGTGGCGAGTTCGCCGTTGGTGTTGAGGCTCGCGACGCCGGGGACGCTGACGGCGACCTCACTCGCCGGAATGCGTCCGTTGCCGCGGCGTGAGAAGCGCTTGTCGTGCTGCTTGCGCAGGCGCGCCTCCAGCTTTGCGGTCGCCAGGTCCAGCGCGGCGTAGGGATCGGCTGCGGCCGCCTCGGCCCGGACCACCGGGCCACGGGAGCGAAGGGTGATCTCCACCCGGTCGGAACGGTCGGCCTGCCGCGGGTTGTGCTCCTTGGACACCTCGACGTCCAGGCTGATCACCTTGGCGTCGAGCTTCTGGACTTTCTCCAGCTTCAGCTTCTCGGCCACGTGCTTACGGAACCGCTCGGGCACCTCGGTCTTGCGGCCCTTGACGACGATGTCCACGCAGAACTCCGTTCCCGGATCGCACCACTCAGCAAGCGGGGCGATCCCTTCTTGCACCAGGCTCCGGTGGGTGCCGAAGCCTCGGACTTGGCACTTTCACCTCCTCCTCCCCACACGGCACGATCTCCACTCCCCCATTTTTCAGGGTCGCCGCCAGCGCCCCTGAACGCATCCATCGCGACATCCGAGGCAAAACGTCCGCCAAGTCCTCACAACCGAACATAGCTCTCCTGGGCTGTTGTCGGCACCCCCTCGCAGCCCTCGGCTCCGTTTGAGTGATTTTTTCTCCCCAACTACTTGCCGGTTGAAGTTCCTACTTGCGAGTTGAACGTGTCCGGCGGTCGGCCGTACCCGGCCGGGCCTCGGCGATGCCGGAACGGCCGGCAGGGGTGCCGTAACGCCCGTGGACCGTGCCGTAACCGCCACCGACCGTGTCGTGACCGCCGCCGGCCGTGCCGGGGCCGTCGGTACGGGGCCTGCGGCCGGTGCCGAAGCTGCTGGTGGGCGCCGCCACCACCGCCGCGCCGATCACCCGGCCACCTGCCGCCGTGACCGCCCGGGCCGCCTCGGCCAGCGTGGCCCCTGTCGTGACCAGGTCGTCCACCAGCACCACTGGCTGCCCGCTCAGCAGCCGCTCGGCCCCACGCCGCACCCCCAGGGCCCCGGCCAGATTCGACCGCCGCTCCGGGCCACTCAGCCCCGCCTGGTCAGCCACGGGGCGGAGCTGGCGGAGGGAGGGGAGGACGTGGACTCCGGGTCGGGCGCCCGGCTCCTCGGGTGGGGCCCCCGCCCCCTCCCCCACCCCCGTCCCCGCCGCAGCAGCAGCCGCCGCCCCCGGCCGGCGCATTTCGCGGGCTGCCGCCAGGGCGATCCGGCGCACCGGATCATGGCCTCGCCCCGCCACGGACCTGCGGGCCGACGGCACCGGCACCAGCAGCAGCGGCTCGACCCCGTGCCACAGCCCCCGCACCGCCCCGGCCAGCACCCACCCCAGCGGCCCGGCCAGCCGCAGGGCCCCGCGCTCCTTGTGCGCGAGCAGCACCGCCCGGACCTCATCGGCGTACGGCGCACCCGCCCACACTCCGGGCAGCCCCGGCGGCACCGGCCGCGGCCACACCCGCCGTGCCCCTCGGCCGTCCCTTCCCAGCGCCCGACGGCACCGGCCGCACAGCTCCGTACGTGGTCGGCCACACCCCGCACAGGCGACCGGCAACACCAGGCCGGCCAGTTCGCGCCACACCCCCTGCATGGATCCACTGTCCCGCGGTCCACCGGCGATCACCACCCCTGTGGATAACTCCACGAGCGGGGCGCCGGCCGCAGCTGATCAGCACGAACGCCGCTGGTCACCGACGGCCACCGAGGACGCATGAGGCGCCCGGGCCACCGTCACCCGGGATAGACCGGCGCCGTCCCGTCCTTCGCCACGGTCTTCCAGTTCGCGTCCGTGGGCAGCCGCACGATGCCCTCCGTGGCGTCGGCGATCAGCGGTCGGTCCTCGTCCTCCGAGGCCGCCACCGCCTTCACGCCGTTGACCCCGGGAAGCGTCTGCGCGTCGGAGGCCGAACCGTCGGTCTCCATGAACTGCATCTGCTGCACCCCGCCGGACTCCCGGCCGACGACCACCAGCCGGCTGCCGCCCGCCCAGGAGGCGGCCACCACGTCCTCCAACTGCGGTGCGATCGGCCGCAGTTCCTCCACCGACAGCACGGGATGCGCCGAGCTGCCGCCGCGCTCGACCCGGCCGAGCTGCAGCGTGGTGCGTCCCTTGTCCTCGACGAGCATCGCGATCCGGATGCCGTCCGCGGCCACCTTGATCGCCTTGATCCGCCGTCCGCCGAGGCCGGGCACCGCCACCCGCTCCGGGTCGCCCTTGCCCTCTCGCATCCGCAGCAGCCGGGAGCCGTGCGCATCGCGGTCGGCGACCCACAGGTCTCCCAGACCGTCCCAGCTCGGCGCGGTCAGCCCCTCGTCGGGGTTCTTGGCCGAGCCGGTGCTCGTCATCAGTGGCGCACCACGTTCGATGCCGTCCTCCAGGGCGGCCACGTAGAGGTACCGGCCGTCGCTCGACACCCCCGCCGCGGTGTTCTCACCGCGCGAGATGGCCACCGAGCGCAGCGGGGTCCTTCCGGTGCCGAACGCTCCGCGCACCGGCGTCGGTTCGGTCGCCGAGTCCGACATGGCGACCACCTTGTGGTCGGCGTCGATGAAGTACTCCTTGGCGGAGCTCCCGGTCAGCGGCGTCGGCGCGAAGTCGCGTTCGGCCTGGTCCTGGGAGAGCGTGCACAGCGAGTTGCCGTTGTTGTCCTGGAGTTCGACCTCGCTGATCTTCGAAGCGCGCGTCATGTCCTGGACGGTGAAGAAGAGCTGGGCCGCCATCCGCCTGCACTGGGCGGTGTCGGTGCTCACCGCCTCCTTGCTGAGCTTGACCCGCAGGCCGTTGGAGTCGTCCAGCGCCAGGTCATGCGCGGCGAGCCGGGTGCCGGGCGGGAACGCCGAGGTCGTCACCTGGTTCAGCCAGTCGGTGGGTCCGGACAGCAGCGCCTGCACACTGGCCGTGATCGGCTTTATCCGCTGGCGCAGGTAGACCGGGTCCGCGACCAGCACGTCCCGGCTGGCCTTCGGCTCCTCCGACTCCGACTCGTAGGAGGCGAAGTAGTACTTGTTGACGGAGCGGTAGATGCGCTGGAAGTCGGACAGCCCGAGCACCACTCCGTCCGGCAGCCGGTCGATCCGCCACTGGCCCCCCTCCTTGATGAGGTGGATCGTCTGGCGGTACGGCCGCTCCTCGGGGGTGTACGCGTGGTTGTCGTCCACCGTCGCCACCTGGCTGCCCGACAGCGTGACCGAGTAGCCGTTCGCGTCCTCGCGGTTGGGCTGCACCTTCGGTTCGGGTTTCGGCCGTTCCTGGAGCACCTTGGTGACCTGGAACGGCCGCCAGGTACGCCGCGCCGACTTGGCCAGGTACTGGGTGGCCGTGCGGAAGTCCGCCTCGTCGCTGGTCGTCGCGTCGAGGAAGCTGCGCACGATGTTGGTGGGCTGGGCGCCGTCCTGTGGGGGCACGCCGTAGACCCGGACCTGCGAGTCGCCCTCCGAGCGCGGCGACTGGTCGACCGCCGTGACGTCACTGCTGTCCGGCATGGACGCACAGCCGGCCAGCAGCACCGTCGCGCACCCGAGCAGTGCCAGCTTCCGCGCCGGCCCACTTGTCATACGGGCCCTGGGACGAGTGGGCTTCGACTTCGACGGCTGCTGACGGGTGCGCTTCCGGGACGTGGGCCCCACCCCGCGCTCGTTTCCGCGCTCAGTGTCCACGCCGTCCGCCTTCCCGTTCCCCACCCCGTCCGGTGTCCTGCTCGGCCCTGCCCCGGGGGACCGTTTCGTCGATGTGCGCGTCCTCGTCGTGCGCCGCCCGTTCGCTCCGTGCGCCCCCGCTCTGCGGCACCACGCGGGTCCCGTCCCCGGGCAGCGCCGTGGGGTCGGCGGTCGGCCGGGCCGCCGACGACGCGGGGGCGAACGATGCCGTGCCGCCCGGCTGCGTGGCGCGCGCCTGGACGGGGATCGTGGACGCCTTCTGGCCGGCCGCGGCACCTGTCTGTCCGGTACCTGCCTGTCCGGCGCCGGCCCGCCCGGCGAGGTTGCGCCGGGAGTCCTCCGGCTCCAGGGGGATCGGTGACCCGCGCAGCGGCTCACCGGCCGTACGGGGCAGCGTCAGCCGGAACTGGGAACCGCCGCCCGGCTCGCCCCATGCCTGGAGCCAGCCGCCGTGCAGCCGGGCGTCCTCGACGGCGATGGACAGGCCGAGCCCGGTGCCGCCCGTGGTGCGGGCCCGGGCCGGGTCGGCGCGCCAGAAGCGGTTGAAGACACGGGTGGCCTCGCCGGGCTTGAGGCCGACGCCGTAGTCGCGCACGGCGACGGCCACCGCGCCGCCACTGCGGCTGCCCGCGGACGCCAGCCGTACGACGACGTCGCGGCCCTCGCCGTGTTCGACGGCGTTGACGACGAGATTGCGCAGCACCCGCTCCACCCGGCGGGGGTCGGCCTCGGCGATCACCGGCTGCTCGGCGCCGCGCACCACGATGCGGGAGCCCTTGCGCTCGGCGAGCGGTTCGGCACCCTCGATGACGCGGTGCACCACATCGCGCAGGTCTATCGGCTCGGCCTCCAGGGCGGCCGCGCCGGCGTCGAACCGGCTGATCTCCAGCAGCTCGGCGAGCAGCGACTCGAAGCGGTCGAGCTGGCCCCACAGCAGCTCGGCGGAGCGTGCCGTGGCGGGGTCGAATTCGTCGCGGGCGTCGTGGATGACGTCGGCCGCCATCCGCACCGTCGTCAGCGGGGTCCGCAGCTCGTGCGAGACGTCGGAGACGAAGCGGCGCTGCATCCGGGACAGCTCCTCCAGCTGCTGGATCTTGACCTGGAGGTTCTGCGCCATCTTGTTGAAGGACTCGCCGAGCCGGGCGATGTCGTCCTCGCCGGTGACCTTCATCCGCTCCTGGAGGAGGCCGGCGGCCAGCCGCTCGGAGATGCCCGCGGCCATCCGTACGGGCGTGACGACCTGCCGCACCACCAGCCAGGCGATCGCGCCGAGCAGGATCACCACGAAGACGCCGGCCGTCGCGAGCGTGCCCGTGACCAGCTTGAGCGACTCCTCTTCCTGGCTGAACGGGAAGAGGTAGTAGAGCTGGTACTGGTTGCTGTTGACGTCATTGAGCCGCTTGCCGATGATCAGCGCCGGCACGCCGTCGTCCGACCCGATGCGCTTGATCTGGGTGTACTGCCGGAACGTGCCGGCCTTGGTGTCCAGCTTCCGCCGCAGCTCGGCCGGTACGCTCCGCTCCGGATCGACGTCACCGGAGGCGCGCGGCCCGCGGGTGCCGGGGCTGGAGTCGCCGAACGGCTCGTCGGAGTCGGAGCTGAGCGCCACCACGGAGAAGACGCCCTGGCCACCGCTGGCGAGCTGTTCCACCAGGCCGGTGAGCCAGGTCGCGGAGTCCTGGGTGCCGCGATTGCCGGTACGGGCGGCGTCGTCGGTACGGGTGTCGTCGGCGCCGTCGGCCATCTTCTGGGCGACGCTGAAGCCGCCCACGGCCTGGCTCTGCGCCGCCTGCGCCTTGGCCGTGAGCAGGCCGTTACGGACCTGGCCGACGACCACGACGCCGAGCAGCAGCACGACGGCGAGGGACATGAGCAGGGTGGTCGCCACGACGCGCAGCTGGATGTTGCGCCGCCACAGTCGCAGGGCGGGCAGCAGCGGCCGCCGCACCCAGCGACTGAAGAGCCGCAGCAACGGGTGGACCGGGCCGCTCACCGCGCCGTCGGGCAGCAGCTGGCCACCGCGCAGCAACCGAGCAACCAATCTTCCCGAAAAGGACATATCACCCGTCACGCCGACGGTGCGCCCCCGCTTTCCCTCCGGGGCCGAACCGTCCCGGACCATCTCAGCTGGGCCCAGCCTTGTAGCCGACCCCGCGCACGGTCACCACGATCTCCGGACGCTCCGGATCCCGCTCGACCTTCGAGCGCAACCGCTGCACATGGACATTGACCAGCCGGGTGTCCGCGGCGTGCCGATAGCCCCAGACCTGCTCCAGCAGCACCTCACGCGTGAACACCTGCCACGGCTTGCGCGCCAGCGCCACCAGCAGATCGAACTCCAGCGGGGTCAGTGCGATCGACTGCCCGTCGCGCTTCACCGAGTGGCCCGCCACATCGATGACCAGGTCACCGATCGCCAGCTGCTCGGGCGCCGGCTCCTCCGAACGCCGCAGCCGCGCCCGGATCCGGGCCACCAGCTCCTTGGGCTTGAACGGCTTGACGATGTAGTCGTCCGCGCCCGACTCGAGCCCGACCACCACATCGACCGTGTCGCTCTTGGCGGTCAGCATGACGATCGGCACCCCGGACTCCGCGCGGATCAGCCGGCACACCTCGATGCCGTCCCGTCCGGGCAGCATCAGGTCGAGCAGGACGAGATCCGGCTTGGTCTCACGGAAGGCGGCAAGGGCCTTGTCACCGTCCGACACGAACGACGGTTCAAAGCCTTCGCCACGCAGCACGATGCCGAGCATCTCTGCCAGTGCGGTGTCGTCGTCGACGACCAGGACGCGTCCCTTCATTCGGCCATCATCCCATTACCTGATCGTGACTTACTCCATCGTGACGTGGAACACACCTCCGCCAGCCTGTCCCGGGTGACCGGGGAGATCACCCCGGCCTCCGTCACGATCGCCGTCACGAGCGCCGGCGGAGTCACGTCGAAGGCCGGGTTGTAGGCCTGTGCGCCCAACGGCGCCACCGGCACACCGGCCCCCGGGACCGCCCCGGCACCCTGCGCGGAGGGCAACGAGAACTCCGTCACTTCCTGCCCCGGCCGCTGCTCCACCTCGATGTCCGCGCCCTCCTCGGTCTCCAGATCCACCGTGCTCGTCGGCGCCACCACCACGAACGGAACGCGGTGGTACTGCGCCAGCACCGCCAGTGGATAGCTGCCCACCTTGTTGGCGACCGAGCCGTCCGCCGCGATCCGGTCGGCGCCTATCAGCACCGCATCCACCTCACCACCGGCGAACAGCGACCCGGCGGCCCCGTCCGACAACACCGTGTACGCCATCCCGGCCCGCGCCGCCTCGTAGGCGGTCAGCCGCGCCCCCTGCAACAGCGGCCGCGTTTCGTCCACCCACAGCCGGCGCAGCTCACCGGCCCGGTGCGCCGCCAGCGCCACCGCCAGGGCGGTGCCCTCGCCCCCGGACACCAGCGCGCCCGTGTTGCAGTGCGTGAGAATCCGGTGACCGCCGCCCGGCAGCAGCTCGCCCAGCAACGCCAGACCGTGCTCCGCCATCCGCGCACTGGCCGCGATGTCCTCCGCGTGCACGGCCCGCGCCTCGGCCAGCGCGGCAGCCGCGGCCTCCGGCACTCCGGCGCCGTCTGCCACCGCCGCCCGGTACGCATTCGCCGCCCGCCGCACGCCATAGCCCAGGTTGACCGCGGTCGGCCGGGCCTGCGCCAGCACTTCGACCGCTTCTTCCACGTCGAAGCCCCGCACCGCAGCCAGCGCCACGCCATAGGCGCCCGCGATACCCAGCAACGGCGCCCCCCGCACGGCCAGCGACCGGATCGCCTCGACCAGTGCCGGCACGTCCGTACAGACCAGCTCCACCTCCTCCACCGGCAGCCGGGTCTGATCAAGGAGGACCAGGACGGGCCCCTCCGGCAACTCCTCCCAGCGCAGCGACGGGATCGTGAGCGTCCCAGCGCCCACCTCGGATACCTCGTACTGATCGGCCATCCCTTCAGTCTGCCGCCGACCGCCCCTCGAACAGAAGGTCCTCTCACTCTCAGGGCCCGGGTACACAACGCGCGGCGCCATGACACGATGACTGCCACCGCGGACCCCGGACCCCGGCCGCCACGGCGGGCCGGCAGCAAGAAGGAGCGACGATGAACAACTCTCCGGGCTGGGCCTCGCCCGGATCCACCCCCTCCGACGAGCCGGGCCGCGGCACACCGGAGCAGCCCCTCCAGACCCCCGGAACGGAAGACGAGTCCGGCGCCGCCGAGCAGCCGACCCCGCCGAACTGGTCCAAGCAACAGCCGCCCGCCGGCCAGTGGTCGGCCCCCGCCGGCATCCCCGGCCAGAGCGGCCACAGGGACCACCCCGGCCGGTCCAGCGCCGGCGACCGCGTCCGCGCCTCGTCCGGCACCGGCCAGCCCGGCTGGGGCGGCCACCCGGCCCCCGGCCCGCAGGCGCAGTGGGGCTGGTCCCCGGTGCCTCCGGCGGCCAAGCCCGGCGTCATCCCGCTCCGCCCGCTCGGCGTCGGAGAGATACTCGACGGAGCGGTCGCCACCATGCGGGCCCACTGGCGCACCGTGCTCGGCATATCGCTGATCGTCGCCGTCGTCTCGCAAACCGCCGTCACCATCGTCACCGGCCTGTGGTTCCGGAACACCGGCAGCGCACCCACGATCTCCAGCAACAACGCCCCGCCGGTCCGCGAAACGATGCGCCAGGCCGGGAACTCGCTCGCCGGATCCGCCATTACCTCGGTGATCGGCCTCCTCGCCACCATCATCGCCACCGGACTGCTCACCATGATCGTGAGCCGCGCCGTCCTCGGCCGCTCCGTGACGGCCGGCGAAGCCTGGCGCGACGCCCGCGGCCAGCTCCCGCGCCTCCTCGGCCTGCTGGTGCTGCTGCCCCTCCTCATCACGGCCGTCTTCGCGGTCGGCCTGACACCCGGTCTCCTCGTCACCGCCTTCGCCACGCTGGACCTGGGCCTGCTTCTCACCGTGTTCGGCGGCCTCGCCGCCGCCGCCGTCGGCATCTGGCTGGGGGTCCGCTACAGCCTCGCCTCCCCCGCACTGATGCTGGAGAAGCAGGGCATCATCGCCTCCATGCGGCGCTCGGCCAAGCTCGTACGCGGCTCCTGGTGGCGGGTGCTGGGCGTCCAGCTGCTGGCCTACCTCCTGGTCGCCATCGTCGAGTTCATCATCCAGATCCCGGCCACCATCGTCGCCTTCGTCATCGGCGGGGAGAGCATCCTGGACTGGGCGAACGGCACCAGCGACAACACCGGCTGGTCCTTCCTGGTCGTGCTGGGCATCGGCGCCGTGATCAGCTCCACCATCACCCTCCCGATCAGCGCCGGCGTCACCGCGCTCCTCTACGTGGACCAGCGCATCCGCCGCGAGGCCCTCGACCTCGAACTGGCCCGCGCCGCCGGCCTCCCCGGATACGGCGCCGACGCCCCCACCGACGCACCGGCCACAGACGCCCCGGTGACAGACGCACCGAACGCCGACGCACCGAACGCACACGCTCCGACCGCCCCTGCCAGCACTGCGGACGACGCCGGTCCCGACGCCGCACCGGGAAGCTGATGCGGTGACAACAGGGGGGAACATGGTCGCGCTCGGATCACTCATAGCGCGCTCCGACGACGACATACCGGTGCGGACACCGCGCCTCCCCGCCCGCGAGGCGGCCGAGCGCGAACTGTCCGACCCCCGGTACCACCAGCACGACCCCAACCCGATCCAGCGTGCCCTCGACTGGCTCTGGGACCGCGTCGACGACCTCTTCGGCGCGGCCGCCGGCGCCACACCGGGCGGCTGGATCGGCCTCCTCGCCATCGCCGCCTTCGTCCTGCTGCTGGCCGTCGCCCTCCGGCTGCGCCTCGGCGCAGTACGCCGCACCCCGACCACCAGCGGCGCGCTCTTCTCCGACACTCCCCGGACCGCCGCCGAACACCGCGCGGCCTCCGAACGGCACGCCGCCGCGAGCCACTGGAGCCAGGCCGTCCAGGACCGCATGCGCGCCCTCGTCCTCTCCCTTGAGGAACGCACCCTGCTCACCCCCGCCGCCGGCCGCACCGCCGACGAGGCCGCCACCGAGGCCGGCCGGGCACTTCCCCGGTACGCCGACCAACTCCGCGCCGCCGCCCGCACCTTCGACGACGTCACATACGGCGGTCGCACCGGCACAGGACAGGCATACGCCTTCCTTGCCACCCTCGACACCGAGCTCCAGCAGGCCAAGCCCGACCTGGCCACCACCCCGACCAGGAGCCGCGGATGACCACGGCCGCCCCGGAGACCGCCGCGGCCTCCCTCACCGCGCGCCGACTGTGGACCCGCTCCCGAGGGCCCCTGCTCGCGCTGCTCCTGCTCGTCATGAGCGGAGTGATCCTCGCCGCCCTGCAGTCCGGCGAACAACACGGCCGGCTCGACCCCCGCTCGGCGGACCGCTCCGGCAGCCGTGCGCTGGCCAGGCTCCTGGCCGGCCAGGGCGTCTCCCTCCAGGTCGTGACCACCTCCGGGGAAGCCGCCGCCGCGTCCGGCCCCGACACCACCCTGCTCATCACGGACCCCGACGTCCTGACGCAGGAACAGCTGACGGGCCTGCACACTGCAACTGCTCGCACCCCCGGGCGCACCGTCCTGCTCGCCCCCGGCTCTGCTTCCCTCTGGTCCTTCGCCCCCGGCGTCCAGGCCCAGCCCGCAACCAGCAACTCCCCGCGCAATCCCTCCTGTTCCCTGCGCGACGCACACCGTGCCGGCAGCGTGCTCCTCGGCGGCCTTCGCTACACCACGTCCGACGAGCGCACCGATCGCTGCTACCCCGTCAGCGGCCGGCCCACCCTGCTGCACCTGCCGGCCGCCGGCAACGGCCGCGACACCGTCCTCCTCGGCTCCGCCGACTTCCTCTACAACCAACACCTCGCCGAGCACGGCAACGCCTCGCTCGCCCTTCAACTCCTCGGTGCCCACCACCATCTGATCTGGTACCTCCCCTCCGTGAGCGACCCGTCATCGGCTCATGACCAGCGCAGCTTCCTCGATCTCATTCCCTCCGGCTGGAGCTGGGCCCTGCTCCAACTCACCATCGCCGCCGGCCTCGCCGCCGTCTGGCGCGCCCGCCGACTCGGCCCTCTCGTCCCCGAAAACCTCCCCGTATCCGTCCCCGCCGCCGAGACCACCGAGGGCCACGCGCGCCTCTACGAACAGGCCCACGCCCGCGACCGGGCCGCAACCGTCCTACGCTCCGCAACCCGCACCCGGCTCGCCCCCCTCCTCGGCGTACCACCCGCGCACGCCCACACTCCTGACCGCCTTCTCCCGGCTCTCCACACCCACTTGACCCCCGCCGCCGGCGCCGCGAAAGATCTGCACCCCCTGCTCTTCGGCCCGGTTCCCGCGGACGACCGGGCCCTGGTGCAGCTGGCCGACCAGCTCGACGCACTCGAATCCTCGATCGTTTCCCAAGAGAGGCACGCCCCCCGTGAGCACCCCGACCGCTGACAGTGCCCGAACCTCCCTCGAGGCCCTGCGCACCGAGATAGCCAAGGCCGTCGTAGGCCAGGACCCGGCCGTCACCGGGCTGGTCGTCGCCCTCCTCTGCCGCGGTCACGTGCTCCTGGAAGGCGCACCCGGCGTCGCCAAGACGCTTCTCGTACGCGCCCTGTCGACTTCCCTCGAACTCGACACCAAGCGAGTGCAGTTCACCCCGGACCTGATGCCGAGTGATGTGACGGGCTCACTGGTCTACGACGCCCGCAGCGCGGAGTTCTCCTTCCAGCCGGGCCCCGTCTTCACCAATCTGCTGCTGGCCGACGAGATCAACCGGACGCCACCCAAGACCCAGGCATCACTGCTGGAGGCGATGGAAGAGCGTCAGGTCACCGTCGACGGAACAGCCCGTCCCCTCCCCGAGCCGTTCCTCGTCGCCGCCACGCAGAACCCCGTGGAGTACGAGGGCACCTATCCGCTGCCCGAGGCCCAACTCGACCGCTTTCTCCTGAAGCTGACGGTCCCGCTCCCCGACCGGCAGGACGAGATAGACATCCTCACCCGTCACGCGGCCGGCTTCAGCCCCCGCGATCTGAACGCCGCCGGACTTCGCCCCGTCGCTTCTGTCGCCGACCTCGACGCGGCCCGAGCCGCCGTCGCCAAGACCTCGGTCTCCCCCGAAGTCACCGGCTATATCGTCGATATCTGCCGTGCCACTCGCGAATCCCCCTCGCTCTCCCTCGGCGTCTCCCCTCGAGGCGCCACCGCCCTGCTTTCCACGTCACGGGCCTGGGCGTGGCTCACGGGCCGCGACTATGTCACCCCTGACGACGTGAAGGCCCTTGCTCTCCCCACGCTGCGCCACCGCATCCAGCTCCGCCCCGAAGCGGAGATGGAAGGAGTCACCGCAGACTCCGTGATCAACGCCGTACTCGCACATCTCCCCGTCCCCCGCTGAGGCGACACCGTGACCCTCACCGGACGCACCGCCCTCGTCTCCGCACTCGGAGCCCTGTTCGTCGGCTTCATGCTGCCCAGCTGGCTCGGCATCGCGATCGTCCAACTCGCCTTGCTGATAGCAATTTTGTGCGACCTAGCGCTCGCCGCGCCAGTGCGAACGCTCCGTTTCACCCGAACCGGTGAAACAACCGTTCGACTAACAGGCGAAGCCCACACACACCTCACCCTCACCAACCTGAGCCGCCGTCCGCTGCGCGCACACGTCCGCGATGCCTGGCCTCCGAGCTCCTTCCACCCTGGTTCGGAAATCGCCGCCTCCCGGCACAATGTCCGCATCCCCGCAGCCGAGCGCCGGCGACTGACCACCACCCTCCACCCCACCCGTCGCGGCGACCACCACGCCGTACGCGTCACCGTCCGCTCCTACGGCCCCCTCGGCCTGGCAGCGCGACAGGGTAGTCACCACGTCCCGTGGACCCTGCGCGTCCTGCCGCCCTTCACCAGCCGCAAGCACCTCCCCGCCAAGCTCGCCCGGCTCCGCGAACTCGACGGCCGCACCAGCCTCCTGACACGTGGTGAGGGAACCGAGTTCGACAGCCTCCGTGACTACACCCCCGGCGACGACACCCGTTCCATCGACTGGCGCGCCTCCGCCCGCCGACAGGACCTCGCCGTCCGCACCTGGCGCCCCGAACGCGACCGCCGCATCCTGCTCGTCCTCGAGACCGGCCGCACCTCGGCCACCCGTATCGGCGACATCCCCCGCCTCGACGCCTCCATGGACGCGGCCCTGCTGCTCGGCACGCTAGCCGCACGTGCCGGCGACCACGTCGATCTACTCGCCTACGACCGTCGCATCCGCGCCTCCGTACAGGGCCGCACCGCCCGCGATCTTCTCCCGGCACTGACCGACGCCCTTGCGCCCCTCGAAGCCGAACTCGTCGAGGCGGACGCCCGCGGCCTGGCCGCCGAAATTCACCGCCGCATCTCGCGCCGTTCCTTGATCGTCCTGTTCACCGGTCTGGACGCGGCCCCCGTCGAAGAGGCCCTCCTGCCCGTCCTGCCCAGCCTCACCCAGCGCAACGAAGTCATCGTCGCCGCCGTAGCCGATCCCCGCATCGAGGAAATGGCCGCCGGCCGCCACTCGCCCCAGGCCGTCTACGCCGCAGCAGCTGCAGAGCAGGCCATTGCCGCCCGCCGCCACACCGCAGACCGCCTCCGCCGCCAGGGCATCACCGTCATCGACGCCACCCCGAACCACCTGGCCCCCGACCTGGCCGACGCCTACCTCACCCTGAAGTCCACCGGCCGGCTGTAGAGACGCCTCTCGCGTACTCGCAGGCGCCTTGCGTACAGCCGGTCACCCGAATCCCCCGCCGTCCCCCTCCACCACCAAGGGGGATCACCCCTCGCTCGTACGTTGGGAAGCGGGCATCGCTCGGCCAGTGCTCAGATCCCTGTCAGCCGCTGAGCCGCAGCTGGCGAGGGATAGTGAGGGACTGCGGTGGCTTCCACGCGCACAACAAACTCCGCCCATGGCCTGCACCGCCGGCGCCCATGATGTTGCGACGGTACGGGGGTCCGAGTGATGCGCCACCGAGTACCTATCCCCTCACCGACCCGGAACGCAGAAAAGCCCCGCACCATACGGTGCGGGGCTTTCCCACAAAGATTGTTCGGCGGCGTCCTACTCTCCCACAGGGTCCCCCCTGCAGTACCATCGGCGCTGAA
>NZ_JOIX01000085.1 GCF_000720175.1 Streptomyces sp. NRRL S-337 | reverse complement strand
TGTTTGGGACTGCTGTCGCTTTACGTCCCAAACACCGGCCCCTCCGGCCCGTCCCCTCCCGTTGGGGGAGTGGGAAGAGGTGGGTGGGGGTGGGCGTTGAGGGAACCAGGGGCCCTTGGGACCCGTAGGGGATGGTCGAACAGATCCCGTAGGGGATGCGGGCGCCCCTTGCAGGGCCTCAACTCGACGGGCAGGGGCGGTATTCCCGCCACCCACGACCCCATGACGCGACGTACAACCAGGACGACGACACCCACCCCCACCGGCCTTCCCACCCCCCACTCACGGGAGGGGACAGACCGGAGGACGAAGTCTGTAGGGCTGTCACCGCACCCAAAAACACCACGCCCGCCGCCAGGCGCAACGGCGAGAAGACCCGCGGCGGGAAAGACAGGTACGTGGGAGGCGCCGCAAAGCGCGCAACGGCGAGCAACCCCCGCGGTGGGACGGCCAAGTACGTGGGGGCGCCGCAAAGCGCAGCGGAACGGCGGGACGACCGACTACGTGGGATGGAGTGAAGCGATGCGAGGGGTCATATACGACGGGGAGCAGCCGCGGGTCGTGGACGATCTGGTGGTGCGGGAGCCGGGGCCGGGGGAGGTGTTGGTGGGGATCCGGGCGGCGGGGTTGTGCCACAGCGATCTGTCGGTGGTCGACGGCACGATTCCGTTTCCGGTGCCGGTCGTGCTGGGGCACGAGGGCGCGGGCGTGGTGGAGGCGGTGGGTGCGGGCGTCGGCCATGTGGCGCCCGGTGACCACGTGGCGCTGTCGACGCTGGCCAACTGCGGGGTGTGCGCGGAGTGCGACCGGGGGCGGCCGACGATGTGCCGCAAGGCCATCGGGATGCCCGGGAGGCCGTTTCGGCGGGGCGGGGCGGAGCTGTTCCAGTTCGCGTCGAACTCGGCGTTCGCGGAGCGTACGGTCGTCAAGGCGGTGCAGGCGGTGAAGATCGACGCGGACATTCCGCTGCCGTCGGCCGCGCTGATCGGGTGCGGGGTGCTGACCGGGGTGGGCGCGGTGCTCAACCGCGCGAAGGTCGACCGCGGGGACTCGGTCGTGGTGATCGGGGCGGGCGGGATCGGGCTCAACGTGCTCCAGGGGGCGCGGCTCGCGGGTGCGTCGGTGATCGTGGCGGTGGACGCCAATCCGGCGAAGGAGACCGTGGCACGGCAGTTCGGCGCCACCCACTTCGTCGACGCCTCGGCCGCCGCGGACGCCGTCAAGGCGGTGAAGGAGATCCTGCCGACCGGCGCCGACCACGCCTTCGAGTGCGTGGGCAGTACGCGGCTGATCCGGCAGGCGATCGACCTGCTGGACCGGCACGGCCAGGCGGTGCTGCTCGGGGTGCCGCCGGCCGGTGCGGAGGCGGCGTTCCCGGTCTCGTCGATGTACCTGGACAAGTCGATCCTCGGCTGCCGCTACGGATCGTCCCGTCCACAGCGGGACATCGCGCTGTACGCCCGGCTGTACCGCGAAGGGCGGCTGCTGCTGGACGAGTTGGTGACCCGGACGTACCCGGTGGAGGACTTCGCGAAGGCGGCGGACGACGCGCATCACGGGCGGGTGGCGCGGGCGGTGCTGACGTTCGGGTAGGAGGCGGAGGCGGAGGCGGAGGCGGAGGCGGAGGCGAGGGGCGCGGTCCGGGTGGTGGGTTGCCGTTCCGGTTTCGGTGGTGTCCTTCGGCCGGCACGGGTGGTGGCCCGATCCTGATGAACCCTGGCCCTCCGGCCACTCGTTCGGTAACGAGGCGGGGGCGAAGCTTCTGGGGTGCCCCAGACGCCCCAGACCCCCGAACTCCGCCCGCCCGCGGCGGAGGACCGTACCGCCGCTCCCGCTCCCGTCGCCGCCGAGGCCGTGCCGAGGCGGCGCCCGCACCGCGCCTGGTCGGTCGCCGCCGTCACCTTCCTCACGATCATCGGCGCGGCCGGTTTCGCGTCCCTCCCCGGTCTGCTCATCGACCCGCTGCACGCCGAGTTCCACTGGTCCCGCGGCACCATCGGCTTCGCGGTCTCGGTGAACCTCGCGCTGTACGGGCTGACCGCGCCGTTCGCCGCCGCCCTGATGGACCGGTTCGGTATCCGGCGGGTGGTCGCGGTCGCCCTGACGGTCATCGCGGTCGGCGCCGGGCTGACCGTCTTCATGACGGCCGCCTGGCAACTGGTGCTCCTCTGGGGCGTGTTGGTGGGGCTGGGCAGCGGCTCGATGGCGCTGGCCTTCGCGGCCACGGTCACCAACCGCTGGTTCACCGCGCGGCGCGGGCTGGTCACCGGCATCCTCACCGCGGCCGGCGCCTCCGGCCAGCTGGTCTTCCTCCCCGTACTGTCCTGGATCGTCGACCGGCACGACTGGCGGCCGGCCGCGGTGACCGTCGCGCTGGCCGCGCTCGCCGTGGTCCCGCTGGTGTGGCTGCTGCTGCGTGACCACCCGGCGGACGTCGGTGTGGCGCCCTACGGGGCGGACGCGTTCGTGCCCAAGCCGCCGCCGCAGCGGGGTGCGGCCCGGCGCGCGGTGCGGGCGCTGGTCTCGGCGGCCCGGACGGGACCGTTCTGGCTGCTGGCCGGCACCTTCGCGATCTGCGGTGCCACGACCAACGGCCTGGTCAAGACGCACTTCGTGCCCGCGGCGCACGACCACGGCATGCCGATGACGGCGGCCGCCTCACTGCTTGCGGTGATCGGCGTCTTCGACATCGCCGGAACGATCGCCTCCGGCTGGTTCACCGACCGCTTCAACATCCGCCGCCTGCTGGCCGTCTACTACGGTCTGCGCGGTCTGTCGCTGATGTTCCTGCCGCTGCTGCTCTCCGACACCGTCCATCCGCCGATGGTCTTCTTCATCGTCTTCTACGGCCTGGACTGGGTGGCGACGGTCCCGCCGACCATCGCGCTGTGCCGTGAGCACTACGGCGAGGACGGCGCCATCGTCTTCGGCTGGGTCCTGGCCGCCCACCAGGTGGGCGCTGCCCTGATCGCCTTCCTGGGCGGCCTGGCCCGCGACGCCTTCGGCACGTACAACCCGGTCTGGTACGCCTCGGGCGCGCTGTGCGCACTGGCGGCCCTGATGGCCCTGGTCATCCGCGAGCGGCGTACGGGGGCGGCCCCGGGGCAGCCGGCCGCCGTGTGAGCCGCCCCCGGTGGCGGGGCGCCCGGCCGGCCGGTGCATGATCCCCGCGGGACGAGCGACGGGGGAACGGGCATGACGGTGGAGGCCGGGGCCGGGGCGGCCGCCGGGCAGCTCCGCGACGTCTGGAGCGGGCGGGCCGTTCTGGTGTCGATGGCGGCGCTGCTGGCAGAGGCGATGTGCGCGACGGTCGGGGTCGTGCTGTACGGCTTCACCCAGGAGGGGACGGTCGGCAATGTGTTCCTGGCCGCCTTCGTGCTCCCGGTTGCGCTGGTGCTCGGCGCGCTCCCCGGCCTGGTGGTGACGGTCACCCTGGTGCTGCCCACGCTGACGCTGGGGCGCCTGGCGGCCCGTTGGGGAGGGTGGCAGGGACGGGCGAGGTGGTGGTGCACGGCGGCCGCCGCCCCCTTCTCGGCAGCCGGCGCGACGCTCGCCTACGGGGCGTGCTGCGCGCTCCTCACCGGCACTGTGGGGCCGCCCCTGGCTTACCTGGTGTGCTGGCCGGCGCTCACCGCGGCCGCCGTACCGGCCGCCCTGCTGGCCGCGGTCGCCGCCCGGGGCACCGGGACCCGGCGCACCGTGCGGCTGACGGTCACGGTCGCGAGCAGCGGATTCCTGATCGCCCTCGCGGTGGGTGTGCTCGGCGTCGCCGCCCTGGCAAGCGGACTGTTGCCGGCGTACGAGCCCCCGAAGCTGTCACGCGCCGGACTCGTCGGGGTCTGGCGGGACGGCAGCGGCGGCACCCTTGAGCTGCGCGCCGACGGAACGGCGTCGGCGAGGGGGCTGAGCAAGCCGGGCGACCACTGCGGCGGCGTCGGCAGGTGGGAACTGGACCGCTTCACGGCGGACGCGCGGTTGGAGGTGGAGGTGGACGGCGACTGCCGGGGGCAGTGGTTCATGGGCGGTACCCAGGAGCGCCCCACCCTCTACTACTTCCTGGGCGACCCGGACGAGTGGCACCGGCATGTCCTGACCCGGCAGGGCGGCCGGTCCTGAAGCGGCGGTCCTGACCCGGCGGCGGTGCTGAAGCGGCGGCGCCGGCCCGCGGTATGCCGCTCGACCGCACCGGCCGGGCTCAGGGGCTGAAGTGACCGAAGGTGCCCCGGTGGAACAGGAGGGGGCCGGCTTCGGCGGCCGCCGGATCCGTGCCGAGGGCCTCGACGCGGCCGACGACGATGAGGTGGTCGCCTCCGGTGTGCACGGCCTGGAGGGTGCAGTCGATCCAGGCGGGCACGTCGGCCAGCCTCGGTGAGCCGGTCGCCGGCGCGGGCCCGTAGGAGACGCCGGCGAACTTGTCGCCACCACGGACCGCGAACCCCCGGCACAGCTCGCCCTGCGCCGCCCCGAGGACGTTGACGCAGAACACCCCGGCCCGCGCGATCCGCGGCCAGGTCGTCGACGTACGCGCCACCATGAACGTCACCAGCGGCGGGTCGAGGGAGAGCGACGCGAAGGACTGGCAGGCAAAACCGGCCGGGCCCGGTTCGCCCGGTGCCGTGACGACGGTGACGCCGCTGGCGAAGTGGCCCAGGACGGAACGGAAGGCGGCCGGGTCGAGGGGGGCGCGCTCGCCCTCCCGTACGGCGCGCAGGGCGGGCCGCGGGAGCGGTGCGGCAGGAGTGGCGGGCGCGGCGGCTGTGGTCGGCGCGCCGACCGACCGGAGGTACCGCACGGCCGTGGCCGCCATCCCGGCATGCCCCATCATCGCTTCGGCCCCATCAGTCCCCTTGGCCCTGTCAGCCCTGTCAGCCCCGTCAGTCCCGTCATGGCGTCCGTCCTGTCGTGTCTTCCGACCGGCCGGCCTTCGGCCTGGCCGCCTTCTGCCTGGGTGTTTCCGTCTGGCCGCCCATTGAATCTGATGCCCCGTCAGATGTGAAGCCATGCGGGCCGGTGGCCACCCACACGTGTGGTTTGGCGGCGTACGTGGCGATCTCCGGCGGAATGGGGGGAGATTGGGGGAGGGATTCCTGATTGTGTGCCGCCCGCGCGGGTAGCGTCCACGTCGGCCGCGTCCGTAGCCGAACACGGGGGAGAGTTCCGGTACATGGCCGAGGCAACACCGTCACCACCACCACCGTCGTCACCGTCAGCACCGCCGTCCGCCGCGTCACCCACCTTCGACGAGGTCTTCTGCGGTCTGCTGCCCCGCCTCTACCGCAGGGCGGTGATGCTGGCCGGTTCGAGACAGTCCGCGGAGGATGTGGTGCACGAGGCGTACCTCAAGCTCGCCGCCCGTCCGCAGCGTTTCCTCGCGCACCCGGAGCCGTATGCCTACGCCTTCACCGCGGTCCTCAACGTCGCACGCGACGCCTACCGCAAGGACCGCCGCCAGGTCCTCGTGGACGGCCTGGAGGGCGTCGAGGAGGCCGGTGCGGGCGGCGGCGCGGGAGCGGGCCCCGGCACCGAACCGGGCGGCTGGGACGGCGGGGTGGAGCGGCGGCACGCCGAGCTCGAAGCGGTGCGCCTGCTGGGGAGGCTGTCGCACCGGCAGGCCGGCATCGTCATCCTCGTCGACCTCGACGGCTACACCCTCGATCAGGCCGCCAAGATCATGAAGGTGCATCGCGGTACGGCCGCCCGCCATCGGGCCCGCGCGCTGGACAGGCTGCGCGCGTACCTCGTTGACTCGGAGCACGGGCAGGCCGGGAGGTGAGCGGCACGGTGGGCGTGGGGCGACGCCGCGACGGCGAGGTCGGCGATGTCGGCGGCACCGGTGGTGCGGGCGGCGGCGGCCGGCCGTTCGGCGGCGGGGGCCGGGGCGACGACTCCGGCGGCTCCGGCGGCTCGGGCGGTTCCGGCGGCGACATCGAGGCGCTGCTGCGCGCCCGGCTGCGGCGCGCGGACGAGCAGATCGAGACACCGCCCGGCCTGTGGGAGCGCGTCCGCCGGCCGGTCGACGAACAGGCACCGAAGGCGGGTTCACCGCGCAGGTGGCCGTACGCCTCCGCGCTGCCCCCGAGGCGGCCGTACGCGATCGCCTGCGCGGTGGCGGCGGCGGTCGCCGCGGTGGCGCTGGGGGTGTGGTGGCTGGTGCGGCCCGGGCCCGTCACGCTGCGGCCGGCGGGGCCGCCCCCGACGGTGAAGATCACGGTCTACAACAGCGAGCGCGCCTGCCGTACGGGCCGCTCCCTGGAGTGCGCGCTGCGGCTCGCCAAGGACCCGTACGCCGCGTACGCCGCGCGCGACAACTCCGCGGGCCGGGTCTGGCACGGCGACGGGCTGGCCGCGCGCTGCGTCGTCACCGACGGGCGGATGGTCCGCGACGAGGCGGGCATCACCTCCACCCGCTGGTACCTGGTGACGAACGGGCAGGGCGCGCGCGGATGGCTGCCGGGGGTGCGGACGCGGAACACCCATGAGGTGCCGGTGTGCCCGGCGGACGTGAAGTAGCGGACCGACGTAACGGGCGGCCCGCCGGCGGGGTGTGGTCAGCGGCCCCGGTACGTCGGGCTGCGGCGCTCCACGAAGGCGGCGACGCCTTCCCGGGCGTCCACCGTCGACATGGTGATCTCCTGGGCGGTGGCCTCGGCGGCGAAGGCGGCGGCCCGGTCGGTCTCGAACGACGCGTTCACCATCTGCTTGGTCAGCGCCAGGGCGCGGGTCGGGCCGGCCGCCAGCCGCTCGGCCCACTTCCGGGCGGTCTTCGCCAGTTCGCCGTCGGGGACGACCCGGTTGACCAGCCCGAGCCGCTCGGCCTCCGGGGCCGGCACCGCGTCGCCGAAGAACATCAGCTCCTTCGCCCGCTGCGGGCCGATCAGCCGGGGCAGGAGGTAGGCGCCGCCACCGTCCGGTACGAGGCCGCGGCGGGCGAACACCTCGATGAAGCGGGCCGATTCGGCGGCCAGTACGAGATCGCAGGCGAACGCGAGATGGGCGCCGAGCCCGGCCGCGGTGCCGTTGACCGCGGCGATGACCGGCTTCTCGCAGTCCAGGACCGCGGCGATGAACCGCTGGGCACCGCGCCGGATCATCCGCGCCACATCGCCGGAAGTCCGTTCCTCTCCGGCGCGTTCACCGGAGCCCGTGCCGCCGCGCAGGTCGGCGCCGGCGCAGAAGCCCTTGCCGGTCGCGGTGATGACCACGGCCCGTACGTCCGGGTCGGCCGACGCGTCCGCGAGCAGGCCGATGAGGCGTTCGCGCTGGTCCCAGGTGACGGCGTTCAGCGCGTCCGGGCGGTTGAGGGTGATCCACGAGACGCCGTTGTCAGTGGCGTGCAGTACCAATGAATCAAGCGCCTCGACGGGTTGGTCGGAGGCGGCGGAATCGGCGGAACGGCCGGGCGAGGACGGCGGGGAGAACGGGGAAGGCTCGGAGGTTGTCATGGGGGAACGGCTCCAGGGGGTGCGGTCGCGGGTGTGGCTGTGCCTGGGATCACGGCGGCGGTTGTGGCGATGGGGCCGGCCGCGGAGGGGGCGGTCGGGGTCAGTGGCAGACGGCGAGCGCGTCGAGGGCCACCGCGCCCTGCCCGCGCTCCAGGACCACCAGCGGGTTGATGTCCAGTTCGGCGAGTGCGCCGTCCAGTTCCAGGGCCATCCGCTGGACCCGGAGGACGACCTCGACCAGCGCGTCGACGTCCGCGGGCGGCCCGCCGCGTACGCCCTCCAGGAGGGCGCGGCCGCGGAGTTCGGCGAGCATCGCGCGCGCCTGGTCCTCGCCGAAGGGCGGTACGCCCACCGCGACGTCCCGCAGGACCTCGACGAGCACCCCGCCCAGCCCCACGGTCACGGTCGGCCCGAAGAGACGGTCGGGGGTGACCCCGACGACCATCTCGACACCCCGCTCGATCATCTGGCAGACGAGCACGCCGTCCAGCGGGACGTCCTCGTAGCGGGCGATGTCGGTGAGCTCGCGGTAGGCGTCCCTGACCTGGCTGGCCGAGGTCAGCCCGACCTTGACCAGTCCGAGCTCGGTCTTGTGCGCGAGCTGGGCCCCGGACGCCTTCATGACCACGGGATAGCCGACCAGGCTCGCCGCCCGTACGGCCGCCGCCGCGCTGGTCACCAGCTGTTCGCGGGGTACCCGGATGCCGTAGGCGCGCAGCAGTTGCTTCGCCGCGTGCTCGCTGAGCTGCTGGCCCGGGCGCAGCAGTGCCTGCGCCTTGCGGGCGGACGGGGACGGCACCCGCGGGGCGTCGTCGAAGGGCGAGCGGTAGTCGGCCGTGAAGCGGTGGTGGTCGAGATAGGCGCGTACGGCGGTGATGCAGTTGCCGAAGGTGCGGAAGGTCGCCACGCGCGAGGATCCGAGCAGCGTGCTGCGGTAGGCGTCCTCCGTACCGACCGGCGAGCCCCACACCACGCACACCAGCTTGTCGGTCTGCTCCGCCGCGTCCACCAGGTCCTGGGCGAGTTTGTCGCTCATCGGCGGGAAGGGGCCGGTGATCGGGCAGATCAGCACGCCGACGGCGGGGTCGGCGAGGATCGCGTCGATGATCTTGCGGCCGCGCCAGTCGCCGACGGGGTGCCCGCCGTTGTCGATCGGGTTGGCGACGGAGAGGTAGTCCGGTATCCACCGGTGCAGTTCGGCCTGCTTGGCGGTGTCCAGGGTGGGCAGCCGCAGCCCGGCGGCGGTCGCCAGATCGGCGAAGTGGGCGCCGGTGCCCCCGGAGATCGAATAGACCGCGACGCCCTCGGCGGTGGGCTTCCTGGCGCGGGCCAACAGCGCCGCGGTGTCCTGCAGTTCGTCGAGCCCGTCCACCCGGATCACCCCGAACTGGCGCATCGCGGCGTCCACGACCTCGTCCGCGCCGGTGAGCTTGCCGGTGTGCGAGGCGGCCGTGCGGGCGCCGGTCTCGGTGCGTCCCACCTTGACGGCGACGACGGGGACCTGGTGGCGGGCCGCGCGATCGGCCGCGAGCAGAAAGCTGCGGCCGTCCTTGAGCCCTTCCACATATGCCGCGATGGCCCCGACCTCGGGGCGGGTGGCGAAGTAGGAGAGGAAGTCGGCGGTCTCAAGATCGGCCTCGTTGCCGGTGGGGGCCCAGTGGGAAAGGCGGATGCCCAGTTCCTGGAGGGCGAAGACGGGACGGCCCTGGTGGCCTGACTGCGTGATCAGGGCGATGGCCGGGCCGTCGAGATCGTCACGGAACTTCTCGAAGGCGTTGAGGTTGGTGTTGGGGCCGAGCAGCCGCAGCCCGGAGCGTGCCACGGCCTCGGCCAGCCGGGCCTGGGCGGCCGCGCCCTCCTCCCCGGTCTCGGCGAATCCCGAGGCGAACGCCACCGCGAACTTCACCTTTGCCGTGGCGAGTTCCTCGATGAGCGGAAGGGGGTCGCTGACGAGCAGTACGGCGAGATCGACGGTCTCGGGGAGGTCGGCGACGGTGGCGTGACAGGGCAGCCCGAAGACCCGGGTGCGTCCGGGATTCACGGGGTGCAGCCGGGCGCCGACGCGCTCGGCCCAGGCGATGAGCTGGCGGGTGATGCCGGTGTTGGGGCGGCCCTCGCTGTCCGAGGCGCCGATCACGGCCACCGACTCCGGCCGGAAGAACCGGTCGAGGTCGGGCACCGGGGCGTACAGCGGTCGGCCGCTGACGTCCCGCTCGACCGCCTCGCCGGAGCCCCGGCCGCCCCGGCCGCCCCGGCCGCTCGGTCCGCCGCTGCCGGGGTGCGGTTCGCTCGTGCCGTGAACGGTGTGTGGTGGTTGCTCCCCACAGGCCACGACGCGGGCCGGCCGGGAGTGAGTGGTGAGGGTGCCGTGAGTCGATCCAAGCATCGCAGTCGCCCGCTCCTGTGTGACGGCTCTCATTGGCTGCGTTAACTGACGCTTAGTCAGATTACTGAACTGACGTCGTGTCAGGAATGGGGCGGATGTGAGAAGTGGGTGAGGGGCGTTCCATCCGTGGCAGGGGTGAGGCGGGGCGAGGTGGAGTGAGGTGGGGTCGGGGTTCCGTGATGGACCGTGCCCTCTTGCGTCGCCCGTCGCGCTGAGTTGAACTGACGTACCGTCAGAAAAGTGCAAACGGGGCGGTGCGCGGGTCGGGAGAAGGCCCGCCGTACGGAGCTGGTGGAGCTGGTGGAGCTGATGGGGGTGGTGGTCCGGTGAATGACGGAAGAGCGGCGGGGCGAGGGGCGGCGGCGGGCAGGGAGGCGGCGGAGGGAGGGAAGGAGGGGGTGCGCGGCGCAGCAAGGAGTGCCGCGCGGGCGGATCTGCCGGAGGTGGATGCCTTCACCCGGCCGTACTGGGAGGCGGCGGCCGAGGGGCGGTTGCTGCTGCGGCGTTGCCGGGCCGAGGGGTGCGGGCGGGCGCATCACTACCCGCGCGAGTTCTGCCCGTACTGCTGGAGCGAGGACGTCGGCTGGGAGCCGGCCGCCGGCCGTGGCACGCTCTACACCTGGTCCGTCGTGCACCGCAACGACCTCCCGCCGTTCGGGGACCGGGTGCCGTACGTGGCGGCGGTGGTCGATCTCACCGAGGGGCCCCGGATGATGACCGAGATCGTCGGTTGCCCGGACGCGGACCTGCGGATCGGCATGCCGCTGGTCGTGGACTTCCGCCGGGGGGCCACCGGATCGACGCCCCAGCCGGCCGACGGGGACGCGGACGCCTCGGGGTTCGTCGTGCCCGTGTTCCGGCCCGCGGGGAATTCGGTGGCGGGGTGAGACGGCCGGTTGCCATGCTGAACGGATGCTGATCCGCGAGGCGACCACGGCCGACTGGCCCGCCATCTGGCCGTTCTTCCACACCATCGTCGCCGCCGGTGAGACGTACACCTATCCGCGCGACCTCGACGAGGAGACCGGGCGCGAGATGTGGCTGCCGGCGCCGCCCGGCCGTACGGTCGTCGCCGTGGACGACGCCGGGACGGTGCTCGGCAGCGCGAAGATGAACCCCAACCACATGGGTGGCGCCTCGCACATCGCCAGTGCCAGCTTCATGGTCGACCCGCGGTGCGCCGGCCGCGGCGTCGGGCGGGCCCTGGGCGAACACGTCCTGGCCTGGGCCCGCGCCGAGGGCTACCGCGCCATGCAGTTCAACGCCGTGGTGGAGACCAACACCCGTGCCGTCGCCCTCTGGCAGTCCTTGGGCTTCACGATCATGACGACGCTGCCGGAGGGCTTCCACCACCCCACCAAGGGGTACGTGGGGCTGCACATCATGTACCAGCAGTTCTAGCCGGCCCGCGTCACGTCCCGCCGCGCCGCCGGGCCACGTCACGTTGCGCCACGCCATGGGCCGGACCGACTACGGCCAGAGCAGCTCCCGCTCCCAGCCTCCGGTGCCCGCTCGCCCGCTGCGCCGGTAGTTGAGGCGTACGTGACGGCGCCGGGCGTCTCCCTGGAAGAACTCGACCTCGTCGGGCTCCAGGACGTACAGCGTCCAGCTGGGCACCGGAGCCTCCGGCTCGCGCCGGGCGCGCTCCCACGCGGCCTCGGAGGCGCGTGCCAGCTCCTCGACCGAACCCAGTACCTCGCTCTGCCGGCCGACCAGCGCCGCGGCCAGCGCCCCCGTCGAACGGCGGTGCAGATCGGCCGCGCTCTCCTTCGGTCCCGCCTCGGTCACCGCCCCGCCGACCCGTACCTGGCGGCCCACCGCCGGCCAGTAGAAATCGAGGGCCGCCCGGGGCCGCGCGGCCAGTTCGCGGCCCTTGCGGCTGCCGCGGTGCGAGCCGAAGTGCCAGCCCCGCTCGTCGGCGTCGTGCAGCATCACGGTCCGTACGGAGGGGTTGCCGGCCGCGTCCGCCGTGGCCAGCGCCATGGTGTGCGGCTCCGGCTGGCCGGCCTCGGCGGCCTCCCGCAGCCACTGCCGGAACAGCGGCAGCGGTTCGGCCGGCGCCGCCTCCGGATCGAACGACGGCAGCTCGACGTCCCAGACCCGCAGTCCGCGCAGCAACTGCCGGAACGCCCGGCCCGCGGCGTCCACAGTGTGGGCGGCGTCCCCGCCCCCGTCGGCGCCGGGGGCGGCGGTGTCATGGTGCGGGGAACCGGCCGAGTGATCGCTCATGCCGGGCAGCGTACTCAGGCGGCGTACGGGGTCGCCGCTGCCGTTGCCGCCCTCGGAGCGCCGTAGTCCTTGAGCGTGATCGCCCGGGCGCCCCGCTGGACGTCCTCCGCGATCTTCTTCACCACGGCGTCCTTCCAGGGCATGTGCGGCAGCATCCGCAGCATCAGGTACCGGAGCCGGATCCCCCACCGGCTGTCCATGGTCATCTCCCGCGCGAACTTGCGCGCGAGCTCATGGTTGACCGCGACATAGCCGCGCATCTCCTCCTCGTAACGGGCGAACGCCACCTCCGGCGCGCCGCCCGCCGCCGCGAGCTCGCCGGCCAGGACGTACGCGCCGACCAGCGCCATCCCCGTGCCCTGCCCCGACGCCGGTGAGGGGCAGTGCGCGGCGTCGCCGAGGAGCACCACCCGTCCGCGGGACCAGCGGTCCATCTCGACCAGGTGCAGCCCGTCGAAGTAGAGGTCCGGGGCCGAGCGGGCCGCTTCCAGCATCCGCGAGGTCCGCCAGCCGGCCCCGGCGAACCCGTTTTCCAGCAGGGCCAGTTGCTGTGCCCGGTCCCGGTGGTCGTAGCTCAGCCGGGGCGAGCGGAAGGCGAGAAGGCCCTTGGCCGCCGGGTCCTTGGCCGAGCTGTACGCGCAGACCAGGCGGCCGGGCTCGGCGTAGTACAACTCCTCGCGGTCCAGGCGGAGTTCGTTCGGCATGGAGAACGCCGAGAGGTACACGCCGAGGTGCCGCAGGAACGTCTCCTCCGGGCCGAAGGCCAGCCGGCGGACGGTCGAGTGCAGCCCGTCGGCACCGACGACGAGATCGAAGCGGCGGGGCGCGCCCCGCTCGAAGGTCACCTCGACGCCGTTGCCGTCGGCGGTCGGGGTGAGGGAGGCGATCGAGTCGCCGAAGACGTACTCGACGTCCGCGCGGGTGCGTTCGTACAGGATGCGGGCCAGGTCGCCGCGCATGATCTCGTCGTCCCGGCCGGTCCGGGCGCCGAAGATCGCGGCGGGGAGGGTGGCGACGCGCGTGCCGTCGGCCTTCACGTAGGCGCCGTTCTGCATGTCCGTACTGGCGCGCTGGATGTCCTCCAGGATCCCCATGCGGTCGGCGACCTCGACCGACGCGCCGCGGATGTCGACCTTGTAGCCGCCGGTCCGCAGTGCGGGCGCGCGCTCGACGACGGTCACGGAGAAGCCGTAGCGGTGCAGCCAGAGGGCGAGCGCCGGGCCGGCGATGCTCGCGCCGGAGATCAGGACGGTCCTGGGCATGACGGGATTCCCTTCAGAAACGGTGCGCTGGCGGGTGGTTGGGCCGGTGAGGACCCGATGCCTCGACTATACGAGCGTCTTAAACGCTTGTCTATGACGGATGTATAGATCGGGCTTCGGGTCGGCTTCCTGTCCGGCTTCCGGTCCGGCTTCCGTCGCTCGGGAAAATGCTTCGACCGGCGCGACGGGGGTCGTTACGCTCCCGGCATGCGCTTCCTTCAGATCTACGGCTGACACGTCGTCGGGCGGTCCACCCGCCCCACGGCTTCTCCCTGCCCTCTTGCGGCCCTCTCGCCGTAGCTCTGCGAAGAAGGAAGTCCCGGTATGCCCCGCACTGCCCATATCGCCATGGTCGGCACGCCCATGGTCAGTCATGTCCTGCCCAGCCTGGAGATCATCCGTGAGCTGGTGTCCCGTGGTCATCGCGTCACGTACGCCAACACCGACCACCCCGCCGAGCTGATCGCCCCCACCGGCGCCACGCTCGTCCGCTACACCTCCACCCTGCCGGTCGCCGACAACGCCTGGCCGACGGACCCGGTCGCCGCGGCCTCGCTCTTCCTCGACGACGCGATCGCCGTACTGCCGCAGTTGCGCGCCGTTTACGACGACGACCCCGCCGACCTGTACCTCTACGACGTCGGGGCGTACGCCGGCCGTGCGCTGGCCGAGGCGCAGGGCCGCGACGTCGTCCAGCTGTCACCGACCTTCGTGGGCTGGGAGGGTGCCCAGGAGGAGATCGGGGCGGCGTTCGACGGGCTGCCGGGGGCCGAGGCGTACCAGGCCCGGTTCACCGCCTGGCTGGCGCGGTGCGGGGCGGTCACCACGGACTTCGCCGAGTTCTCCGGCCGGCCGCGCCGGGCGCTGGCGACGATCCCGCGAGCGATGCAACCGCACGCGGACCGGGTGGACGACGCCGCGGTGACCTTCGTCGGGCCGTGCCTGGGCTCCCGTGCGGAGCAGGGCGGCTGGGTCCGGCCGGCCGGTGCGGAGAAGGTGCTGCTGGTGTCGCTGGGCTCGGCGTTCACCCGGCAGCCGGAGTTCTACCGCCGCTGTGTGGCGGCCTTCGGGGATCTGCCGGGGTGGCACGTGGTGCTGCAGATCGGCAAGTACGTCGATCCGGCCGAGCTGGGCCCGGATGTGCCGGCGAACGTCGAAGTGCGGTCCTGGGTACCGCAGTTGGCGATCCTGGAGCAGGCGGACGCGTTCGTGACGCACGCCGGGATGGGCGGCAGCAGCGAGGGGCTGTACGCCGGTGTGCCGATGATCGCGGTGCCGCAGGGCGCCGAGCAGTTCCTCAACGCCGACCGGCTGGTCGAACTGGGTGTGGCCCGCCGGATCGACACCGCGGACGCCACCCCGGAGGCGCTGCGTACGGCCCTGCGGGAGCTGACCACCGATCCGCGGGTGGCGGCCCGCTCGGCCGCGCTGCGGGCGGAGTCCCGTGCGGAGGGCGGCGCACGCCGGGCCGCCGACCTGATCGAGGAGCGGCTGGCGGTCTGACGCGGCGGGGCGGGGGCGGCCTGGGCGGCTGCCCCCGCTTCCGCACCACCGCCCCCCTCGGCCGCTACCGCCGCTCTGGCACCACCGTCCCCCTCGGCCGCTATCCGGCTCTGGCCCCACCACCCCTCGGCCGCTGTCCCGCGCTAGTCCCGCCCCAGCACCACCGTCCCCGACGAGCAGAACCAGCCGCCGGTGCCGGAGGCGACCGCGAGCTGCGGGAGGGTGCCGTCGGGGCGGTGGACCTGGCGGTCCGGGCCGGCCTCGCCGCGAAGCTGGCGTACCGCCTCGACCAGCAGGAACAGCCCGCGCATCCCGGGGTGGCAGGCGGCCAGGCCACCGCCGTCGGTGTTCACCGGCAGCGCGCCGTCCCGCAGCAGCCGCCCCTTCTCGACGAACGCGCCGCCCTCCCCCTTGGCGCAGAAGCCCAGGTCCTCCAGCGTCACCAGGGTCATGTAGGTGAAGGCGTCATAGATCTGCGCGAGATCGATCTCGCACGGCCGGACGCCCGCCCGCTCGAAGGCCAGCCGCCCCGAGACCGCCGCCGGCGAGACCGTGAAGTCGTCCCAGTCGGACATCGTGGTGTGCGAGACCGCGGTGCCGGAACCGAGCACCCACACCGGGGGTTTGGCCAGGTCGGGGACGTGGTCCTCGGCGACCAGCAGGACCGCGCAGCCGCCGTCGGAGCGGATGCAGCAGTGCAGTTTGGTGAACGGGTCGGCGATCATCGGGCCGGCCAGCACGTCGTCGACGGTGATCGGGTCGCGGTACAGGGCGTCCGGGTTGGCCGCCGCGTTGGCCCGCGCCTGCACGGCTACCTGGGCCAGCTGTTCCGCCGTCGTGCCGTACTGGTGCATGTGGCGGCGCGCGGCCATGGCGTACTTGGCGATCAGGGTGTGGCCGTAGGGGACCTCGAACTGGAGCGGGCCCCGGGCGCCGAACGAGAGGTTGGCGGTGCGGCGCCGGGCCTTGAGGTCGGCGCGGGCGGTGGAGCCGTAGACGAGGAGGACGGCGTCGGCGTGGCCCGCGGCGATCGCGTCGGCGGCGTGCGCGGCCATCACCTCCCAGGTGGCGCCGCCCACCGAGGTCGAGTCCACCCAGGTGGGGCGCAGTCCCAGGTACTCGGCGACCTCGACGGGCGCGAGGGTGCCCAGCCCGGCCGAGGCGAAGCCGTCGATCACCGACCGGTCCAGTCCGCTGTCGGCGAGCGCCCGGCGGGCGGCCTGGGCGTGCAGCGCGTACGGGGTGGCCTCGTCCACCCGGCCGCAGTCGGACAGGGCGACCCCGGCGACGGCCACCTTGCGGTTCCCGGAGCGAGGGCCGGAAGCTGGTGAAGGCATGAATCTGACGGTACATCAGATGTAGACGGTTGCGGCAGGGGTCGTCCGACGGGCTCCCGACCGGGTGCGATCGCCCCGCCCGCCTCGGAAATCGTGCCGCCCGTCTCTGGGAAACTGCGTCCCCGCTCCCTACTATGACGGGCCGTCAGATCGCGTTGGCGCACGCCCGCCGGCCCCGGCGGGCGTGGTCGCACGGCCGGGAGGAGCCCGCCGATGGATGCCGCGTTCACCGAGGAGCAGCACGCAATCCGCCGCACGCTGCGCGCACTGCTGGACAAACGCTGCGGCCCGGACGAGGTCAAGGCGGCGGTGCGTACCCCACCCGGTTACGACGAGGAGCTGTGGCGGGAGCTCGCCGGCCGGCTCCACCTGCCCGGTCCGGCCCTGCCCACCGTGTACGGCGGGGCCGGACGGGGGCCCACCGAACTCGCCCTGGCCTGCGAGGAGACCGGCCGCACCGTCCTGCCCTCGCCGCTGATCGCCACCGCCGCGCTGGCCGCCCCGTTGATCCTCGCGCTGGGCAGCGAGCGGCAGCGCGCCGGAGTGCTGCCGGCCCTCGCCTCCGGTGAGCTGACCGGCACGCTGGCCGTACCGGGTGGCCGGCTCCCCACCGCGCTGGCACTGGCCGGGCCGAACGACGGCGACTGGGCGGGCGGCGGCCGGGCCGGCGGGATCCAGGCGCACAAGGAGGAGGGCGGTACCGGCTGGCGGCTGTACGGGGAGGCCGGGCAGGTGCTGAACGGGCACACCGCCGAGGTGCTGGTGGTGGCCGCGCACACCGGCGGGTTCGCGCGCAGCGGCACCCGGCTCTTCCTGGTCCGGGTGGCCGGTGCGGCCGGGCTGCGGCGGACCCGGCAGACCGTGGTGGACGAGACCCGGCCGCAGGCCCGGCTCGAACTGCGGGACGTACCGGCCGCGTTGCTGGGCGAGGAGGGCGGCGAGGCGGCGTCCGCGGTCGGCCCGGCACTGGCCGCGACCGGTGTGGCGGCGGCCGCGGCGCTGGCCGTCGAGGCGGTCGGGGCGGCCGCCGCGGCGCTGGCCGGTACCGTCGCGCACGTCAGGGAGCGGGAGCGGTTCGGCCGGCCGGCCGGGCCCTTCCAGGCCGTGCGGCACCGGCTCGCCGACCTCTACGTGACGCTGCAGGCGGCCCGCTCGGCGGCGTACCACGCGGCCTGGACGGCGGGCCGCGGGTCCCTCGGGGCGGACGGGTCCTTGGGTGCGTACGGCAGCGGGCCCGGAGTCACCGGCCGGGCCGGTGAGCGGGCGGTCGCGGCGCTGGCGCTGGCACAGGCGCTGGAGGCGCTGCGCGCGGTGGCGGCCGAGGCGGTGCAGCTGCCCGGCGGGACCGGCTCCACCTGGGAGCACGCGGCGCATCTGTACTTCAAGCGCGCGGCCGGCGACGAGCTGCTGCTGGGCCCGGTGCACCGGCTGCGGGCCCGGGCGGCCGAGGAGGCGGGACTGTTCGCGGGGGCGGGGCGCGGCGCGGGCCGTACGGCGGGTCTGCCGGCGGGGGTGGACGCCTGATGCCGGGGAGAAGCCTCGAACCGTCGACGGCGGGGGAGGAGCGGCTGATGCGGCGGCTGGTGCAGAAGGTCTCCGCGACCCGGACGTTCGCCCGGATCGCCCCGCACGTTGTCCCGGCCCTGGACGGTCTCGTGCACCGGCTGACCGGGGGCAGGGTGCTGCTCAGCGCCCGGATGCTGCCCGGACTGGTCCTGACGGCGACCGGCGCCCGGAGCGGACAGCCGCGGCGGACCCCGCTGGCCTGCCTGCCGGAGGAGGGTGGCAGCTGGCTGCTGATCGGCAGCAACTTCGGGCGTCCGGGCCACCCCGCCTGGACCGGAAACCTCCTCAAGTGCCCGGAGGCGACGGTCAGTTGGCGCGGTGAGGAGATCGCCGTACGGGCCCGGCTGCTGCGCGGTGCGGAGCGGGCGCGGGCGTGGCGGGCGGCGCTGGTGTTCTGGCCGCCGTACGCCGCCTATCAGGAGCGGGTGGAGCGGGAGATCCGGCTGTTCCGGCTGGAGCGGCGCTGACCGGTCCGGGTGCGTGCCCCCGGGCCGGAGGGTGTGCGTTCCGCGTCCACATGCGCACAGCGGGTGCCTCGGCGCCCCTGGGAGGGGCGGCCGGCACCCGCTGTGTGTGCGGTACAGCTATGGCAGGACGGATATCAGGACCGACGGCGGAACGGGCCCGGATGCAACGGGTCTTGGAGGCGCGGCGCTTCTCGGGCCGCTTCCTCGAAGGGCTGCCGGTTGCCGGGTGCCCGGTCTTCCGGCTCGGATGGCCTCGTTCGGGTTACTGGCTGGGCCTCTTGGTGCGGACGGCTTGCTCTGCTTACCTGGTCGGCTTCTTGCCGGTGATGCCGAAGTGCACCAGCAGCGCCAGGTTGGGCTTGAGCTCGGCCTGCTTCACGCCCCAGCTCTGGAAGCCCTTCTGGTGACTGGCGACCGCCGCGAGCATCGCGACGATCGAGCCGGCCATGGCTGCCGGGCTGACGTCCTTGTCGACCTTGTTCTTGCTCTGGAGCTCCTGGATGGAGTCGGTGAGCGAGTTGGTGACGGCGTTGAGGATCTTCATGCGGATCTTGTAGAACCGCTTGTCGCCCTCGGCGGCACCCAGGTCGACGACGCGCAGAATCGCATCGTTCTTGCGCCAGAAGGAGAGGAAGCCGTCGACCAGCTCCTCCGCCGCCTGCCAGCCGGACTTGCCCACCCAGGAGCGTTCGGCGACAAGATCGGTCAGAGTGGCGCCTTCTTTGGCCATCTCCTCGGCGATTTCAAGGACGGCACCTTCGACGTCCGGGAAGTACTGATAGAACGTAGCGGGCGAAGTCCCCGCTTTTCGGGCCACATCGATGACCTTGACGTCCCGGTAGGGGGACGAACTGAGCATTTCACTGAGGCAGTCGAGAAGCTTTTGCCGCGTCGCCTGTCCGCGGCGGCCGGCCACTCTGCCGTCGACGGTTCGTACTTGTCCTGTCATGCCGTCAGCTTACCGAGGGGTGATCGGAGCGCGATTTGGCTGCCTGCAAATGGGGATGCGGGAGTTCGGCCTCCGCGGCCCCTGTTACCGCACCGGTGGCGAACCCGCTCGTGGTCCTGGCGCGCGGGGCGCGGCTTGGTCCGAACCGGTGAATGCTCTTATCAACAGCCTGTGGACAACTTCGGTGGATAAGCGGTCACGCTCCGTGCAGAAAATGCCGGATGTCGACCGGAATTCTGAATTCCCTTCGCCCGGCACGCACGAACCGGTACTAGCGTGGACATATAGCTGCTGCGGTGGCCCGCAACGACGGCCCGGGGGGAAAGCCGTGCGGAGAATGGACGGACGCTTTGTTTCCGGACCGCCGTTCGTCGTGGAGGATCGGTGTGGTCCCGAAGTGGCCCGCGCCGGCGCAGAATTGGCCGGCCGTCCCGGCTGCCGCGCACAGGGGCGCCAACTCGCCGGTAACCGACGGTCCCGTCACCCGCTGGTGCACCTGTCGGCGCACGTCAGGCCGGGTGGGGTGACGCCGGGTAACGGGTCCGGGGCGGGATGCGGGGGGCACGCCAGGACACGACGGACGGGCCCCGGGTTCGCAACCATCGGCGCGGCCAGGAAGAATCAGCACGCGTACGGCCGTTTCGATGGTCCTCGCCGCAGGCGCGGACACGCTGCACGGGGCAGTGGCTCTCGGCGGCTCGTGGCTTTTGAGAGTCTCTTTTTTACGCCCCACGGGGAGGTGGCAGACAAGTGGTGGAGCAGCTGAAGCAGCTGACGCAGCACGATCCCCGGCGGATCGGGCCGTTCGAGGTGCTCGGCCGACTCGGGGCCGGCGGCATGGGACTGGTGTACCTGGCCCGTTCGGCGTCCGGCCGGCGCGTGGCGATCAAGACGGTACGTACCGAGCTCGCCGAGGACCAGCTGTTCCGGGTCCGCTTCACACGCGAGGTCGAGGCGGCCCGCGCGGTCAGCGGCTTCTACACCGCGGCGGTGGTGGACGCCGATCCGCGCGCGGCGGTGCCGTGGCTGGCGACGGCCTACGTCCCCGCACCCTCCCTGGAGGAAATAGTCAATGAGTGCGGTCCGCTGCCGGCCCAGGCGGTGCGCTGGCTGGCGGCCGGGATCGCCGAGGCACTGCAGTCCATCCACGGCGCCGGCCTGGTCCATCGCGACCTGAAGCCGTCGAACGTGCTGGTCGTCGAGGACGGCCCCAGGGTGATCGACTTCGGTATCGCCTCCGGGGTGTCCAACACCCGGCTGACGATGACCAACGTGGCCGTGGGCACCCCTGCCTACATGTCGCCCGAGCAGGCCCGGGACTCGCGCAGCGTCACGGGCGCCAGCGACGTCTTCTCCCTCGGCTCCACGCTGGTCTTCGCCGCCACCGGGCACGCGCCCTTCCACGGCGCCAACCCGGTCGAGACGGTCTTCATGCTGCTGCGCGAGGGCCCCGATCTGACCGGGCTGCCGGACGAACTGCGTCCGCTCATGGAGTCCTGTATGCAGATGGAGGCGGCCCACCGGCCGTCCCCCGCCGACCTGCAGTCTCAGCTCGCCCCGCACCTCTTCGGCTCCGGCAGCGACGACAGCGGTACCGCGTCGGCCTGGCTGCCGCCCGGTGCGGTGGCGCTCATCGAGAGCCGGCGCGGCGGCCGCTCCGCCGTACCGCAGGAGAGCCGGCAGGCGGCCTCCGGGCGCGGCCCGGGCCGTCCCGCGCCCGCCGCACCGCCCCTCCCGCCGTCGCCGCCCCAGGCGCCCGTGGCGGCCCTGCCACAGCCCGCCCAGGCACCGCCGCGGCCGGAGAACGCGCCCGCGGACGGCTGGCCCGGCCGGATCGGCGCCGGGCCCGGCGCCCACCGCAGTGGCGATCCGCGCGGCGCCCACCCCGGCCCGATGCCGCAGCCGCAGCCGGCCGCGCTCGGCCCGGACGTCTCGACGGCCCGGGTCACCCCGGTCTCCGCGGCACCGCCCGCCGCACCGTCCCCGGCCGCCGCGCTCTCCGCGGCGCCCGCGGAGGGCGCCGCCGGGCCCGTCCACCTCGGCGGCTCGGCCGCCCCGATAGGGCCGGGGCCGCGCGCCGACACCCGGGAGCCGCAGCCCCGCGGGCAGGCCGGTGCCGCGACGAACTGGGTCCGGCCGCCCGGTGGCGGGCCGGTCACCGGCCTGCCGCAGCAGGGCGCGCCCGGCGGTGCGCCGGCGCCCGAGGGCGGCGCCGCGGCTCCGGCCGAGGCACCGCCCGCCGACCCGGGCCGCTGGCGCCCCTGGCGGTTCCGGATGTCCAACGACGTCTGGGGCACCCCCGCCGTGGACGGCGAACTGCTCTACGTCACCTCCTTCGAGGTGCACGCGCTCGACGTGGCCAGTGGGCGGCGCAGGTTCAAGACCCGCGACGTCGCCTGGGCGATGGCGGTCGCGGACGGCCGGATCCACGCCTCGGACGGCCCGAGCCTGTACGCGCTGGACGCCATCGACGGCACCGACCGCTGGCGGCTGAACACCGACGGCTGGGTCTACGCCCTCAAGGTCGACCGCGGGACCGTGGTCACCAGCACCCGCGGCGGCGGCGTCCAGGCGTGGGAGGCCGCCACCGGCGAACTGCTGTGGGAGACGACCGGCGTCCAGACCGACTTCGAGACCGCCGAGGCCGGTCCGGTGATCCACGACGGCACGGTGTTCGTCTGGGCCGACGCCCGGCTGAAGGCGCTGGAGGCGCGTACCGGCGCGGAGCGTTGGTCGTACCCGGTCGGTGACGCGGCAGCCTGCGGCGGGGTGCCGATGCGGCTGCTGCCGGCGCCGGACGGGACGGTCTACGTCGTGGCCGGCACCCGGGTGCTGGCGCTCGACATCGCCCGCGGCGACGTGCGCTGGCACTTCGAGGCGCCCGCGGTGTTCCTCAGCCCGCCCGCCTTCGCCCCCGGACCGGCGGTCACCGGCGGTGGGGTCTATCTGGCGGACTACCTCGGGACGGTCTACGCGCTGGACCCGGCGGACGGCCGCGACCGCTGGCGGATCGCCACCGAGGCCCGGCAGTCCACCGAACCGGTGCTGGTCGCGCACGGCGCGGTCCACCTGGGCAGCGGCAAGGCGCTCTACACCCTGGACGCGGTGACCGGCACGCCGCGCTGGCGCTTCCAGGCGGGCGCGGAGGTCGTCGGTTCCCCGGTCGTCGCGGAGGGCCGGGTGCACTTCGGGTCGGCCGACCACTGCCTGTACACCCTCGACGCGATGGGCGGCCAGCTGCGCTGGAAGCTGGCGACCGGCGGGGAGATCACCGGTTCGCCGGTGGCGGTCGGCGGTGTGGTCTACGCCTGCAGCAAGGACCGCTGCGTGTACGCGCTGGACGCGGCGAAGGGCACGGGACAGGCCCGGCGGTCCTGACCGACGGGCCGGCCCGGCGGCGCTGAGCGCCGGGCGCCCGGCCGGCCCGAGCACCCCGCCCGGCCACCCCGGCCCTCACTCCCCGCCCGGCCACCCCGGCCCTCACTCCCCGCCCTACTCCTCGTCCTCCGGAGGGCGGGGCTGCCGCTGCTCTCTGCCCCACTCCACGGGAGGGGTCGGCGGCGGGCGGCGGGCCGGCATGGTCGGCGGCGGCTCGTGTCCGTACGGCTCCTGCTGCGGCGTACGGGGCTGCTGGGGCGTAGGCGGCTGCTGGGGCGCCGGTGGCTGCTGCCGGGCCGGTGGTGGCGGGGGGACCGGCGGCAGCGGCGTGGTGGGGGTGTCGTCGTCGGCGCGGGGCGGACCGCCGGAGCGGCCCGGCGGCGGGGGCGGCGGCGCACCGGTGCCCGCCGGTCCGCCGGTGTACGGCTCCGGGTCCCACTCCTCGGCGCCGGGGCGGCCGGCGTCCCACGGCTCGGGCGGACCGGGCGGATAGGCCGCGGGCGGGTAGGCGGCCGGCGGACGGGCTTCCGGGGGGTAGCCGGAGGGCGCGTCGTAGCGGTCGTCGGGCGGGTAGGGGCCGTACCCGTCGTCGTAGCGGCGGTCGTCGTAGTCGCGGTCGTCGTGGCGCCGGTCGTACCCGCGGTCGTACACCCGCCGGTCGCGGCCCCGCATGACGAGCGCGCCGAGCAGCAGCAGGGCGCCGCCGCCGAGCGCGTTGGCCACGCCCACGCCCAGCCCGCGGGCGCCGGCGGTCAGTTCGCTCGCGGCCTGGCCCTGGCGCACCATCCACAGGATCGTGAAGCCGAGCACCACCACGCCGGCCACCGCGACCAGCGCCCGGGAGCGCAGCGCGACTCCGATCAGCGCCAGCAGCGCCGCGAAGGCCATGGGCAGCACGACGGAGCCGAACAGCGCGGCGCTGTTGGGGGTGATGCCGTTGAAGAGGTCCTCGATCCGGATGTCGCTGCCGTGACGGCCGTCGTACCAGGGACGGAAGGGGCTCCATACGGCGGCCGTCGCTCCGATGAGGGCGATCAGCGACCCGAGAACGTTGCGCACCACGGGCGTCGCCTCGCTTCGGATCGTTCGGTCATCCTCCGTGACCGACGCTACGCCTGCCCCTCGGCACCCGCTAGACACGTTGGGCCGGACGCGTGCCGGGGCCCGTACGGGCCGTCCCGGGCTCTTGCTAGGGTGCCGTGCACGCGTCAAACCGCAGTCCGGCGGGCTCGAAGTTTCCACGGGGGATAGGCGATCATGAAGCAGCGCACACGCACGGGCACGGCCGGCGACGGTGCCCGCAGGGCGACCAGGGTGGCGGTGGCCGGCGGACTGGCACTGGCCACGGTCGCCACGGTCGGGGGGTGCGCCTTCAGCCGCCCGCGGGTGGCGATGCCGACCGCCCTCGCGAGCCCCAGCGCCACCGGGTACGACTCGACCCCCACGGGCTACCCGACGGACAGCTACTCGCCGTCGTACTCGCCCTCGCCGACCGAGGAGACCTACGACCCGGACGGGCGGGCGGACGCCACCGGCAGCAACTGCGACTTCTCCAACTCGCTGCGCCAGTTCACCTACACGGTGTCCATCACCAACCCGTCGACGACCTCCTCGTACTCCTACGACATGGCCGTGAACTGGATGAAGGCCAAGCCGGCCGACGGCAAGGCGTACGGGCTGCACGAGCGGTCGATCGTCGTGGGCCCCGGTGCCACCGAGACCTACACCGCCAAGTACACGGTCAACCAGTCCTCCATCGGGCAGTTCTGGTTCACCTGCCAGATCACCCGGGCGCACAAGACCAAGATGTAGGGCCGGACGTCCCGGCCGCGGCCGGGACGCGGGGTCATCTGACGAGCGGGGGCGTCCGCTCCTTCCGGGCGGCGAACAGTTCCGCCTGGCGGTCCGGCGGCAGATTGCCCAGCGCGATCAGCGCCGGGGCCTGCGCCCGCGCCTGCCCCCGGCCCGCCTCGTGGGCCGCCCACAGGGCCCGTACGGTGCCCTGGACCGCTTCGGTCGGCTGGGCGGCGAGGACGGCGGCCCGGCGCAGCGCGACCTCGGCCGCGGCGCCGGGCGCGGTCAGCTCGGAGACCAGGCCGATCGCGTACGCGCGCGGGGCCCCCAGCCGCTCGGCGGTGCCCATCAGGGCCAGCCGCGCGGCCTCCCCGTAGGGCATCCGCTGCGCCATGGTGAGCGACTCGTAGGCGCTGACCATCCCGTAGGTGGTGTGCGGGTCGAAGAAGGTGGAGTTCTCGGAGGCGACGATGAACTCGGCCTCGCCCAGCAGGTAGAAGGCGCCGCCGCAGGCCATGCCGTCGACCGCGGCGATGACCGGTTTCCACAGGTCGTTGGCCTTCGGGCCGATGGTGAGCAGCGGATCGTCGAGGGAGTAGGGCGAGGACGGCTGGGGGACGTCTACGTCGCGGTCGATGCCGGTGCAGAAGGCGCGGCCGCCGGCGCCGGTGACGACCGCGGCCCGTACGGAGTCGTCGAACCGGAACTGCCGCCAGGTCAGGGCGAGTTCACCGGCGGTGGCCAGGTCGATCGCATTGTGCCGCGCCGGCCGGTCCAGGGTGACCAGCGCGACGCCGTCCTTGATCTCGATGCGCAGGGTCATGGCCGCTCCAGGACCCAGCGCGGCACGGTCAGGCCTCCGGGCGGCGTGTGGAAGACAGCCTTCACCGGGGCGCCGATCCGCAGCCGGTCCGGGGCGACGGAGTTGAGCGGGGCGTCCGCGGCGGTGACGAGGTTGCCGACGAGGCGGATGCGGGGGGCGTCGGCCAGTTCCACGACGATCGCGTTGTAGCCGGGCAGGTCCGCGTACGCGGGCAGCAGCGGCGGGTGCGGGACGACGTAGGACCAGATGCGGCCGCGGCCGCTCATCTTTTGCCAGTGGGTGGCGAAGGACTGGCAGTGCGGGCAGCACGGCCGGGGCGGGAAGCGGAGCTCGTCGCAGTCGGCACAGGACTGGACGCGGAGTTCACCCCGCGCGGCGTACTCCCAGAAGGGGGCGCCGTCGTCGTCGACGACCGGTGTCAGCAGCATCTCAACTCCTCAGCAGAAGCGCGGAGGTGGGCACGCCCTCGCCCGCGGTGACCAGGCAGGTCGCGGCGCCCGGCACCTGTGCGGTGCTGGTGCCGCGCAGCTGCTTGACGCCCTCGGTGATCAGGTTGAAGCCGTGTACGTACGCCTCGGAGAGGCCGCCGCCGCCGGTGTTGAGCGGCAGCCGGCCGCCGATCTCCAGGGCGCCGCCTTCCGTGAAGGCCGCGCCCTCGCCGCGCCCGCAGAAGCCGTAGCCCTCCAAGGAGAGCGGGATGAGCGGGGTGAAGGCGTCGTAGATCTGCGCGACGTGCACGTCCTGCGGCCCGAAGTCGGCCTGCTTCCACAGTTGCCGGGCGGCGGTCCAGGCCGGCCCGGTCAGCGGGTCGTCGTTCCAGTAGTTGACCATCCCGTGGTGCTGGGCGGGCAGGCCCTGGGCGGCGGAGTGGACGTACACGGGCCGGTGGCGGCAGTCGCGGGCCCGCTCGGCGGAGACCAGGACGCACGCCAACGCCCCGTCCGTCTCCAGGCAGTTGTCGAAGAGGCAGAGCGGTTCGCTGATCCAGCGGGCGGTCATGTACATCTCGCGGGTCAGCGGGCGGTCGTACATCATCGCGGCCGGGTTCTGGTTGGCCCGGTTGCGGCAGGCGAGCGCGACGTTGAAGAGGTGGTCGCGGGTGGCGCCGTACTCGTGCATGTAGCGGCGGGCCAGCATGCCGATCTCGTCGGCCGGGCGCAGCAGTCCGAAGGGCCGGGTCCACTGTCCGGGGGTCGGCAGCTGCACCTGGGTGTTCTTCCAGGGCCGCGGTCCCGAGCCGCGCTTGCGGGAGCGCCAGGCGACGCCGACGTGCGCCTGTCCGGTGGCGATGGCGGCGGCCAGATGGGCGACCGTCGCGCAGGAACCCCCGCCGCCGTAGCCGACCTTGGAGAAGAAGGTGACGTCCCCGGCGCCGATCGCCTTGGCCGTCTCGACCTCGTCGGTCTCCTCCATGGTGTACGAGGCGAAGGCGTCCACCTCCGAGGCGGCGATCCCGGCGTCGTCGAGTGCGGCGACGATCGCCCGGCAGGCCAGCGTCTTCTCCGAATCCTGGAGCCGTTTGGCGAACGGGGTCTGTCCGATGCCGGCTATCGCCGTCGCGTCCTTGAGGGTCGCCCCCATCGCCACCTCCGGGGTCCGTCGTCCGTACTGACAGCCGAGGAGGCTACCGCTAATCTGACGGGTAGTCAGCTACTGGGCAGCCACCGGTCTCCGGTCGGCGGCCGGAACTTCTTCCGCGGGAGGCAGCGCGATGGGCGACGACGCGGCGGTGCGGGCGGACCTGGAGCACGGCACCATCCCCCGCCTGGTGCGCGCCGCCGCCCGGCGGTACGGCCCCCGGGAGGCGGTGGTCGAGGGCCGCACCCGGGTGACCTACGCGGAACTCGGCGCGCGCGTCGAGCGGGCGGCCGCCGCCTGCATCGCCTCCGGAATCACGCCCGGCGACCGGGTCGCCGTCTGGGCGCCCAACACCCTCGACTGGATCGTCTCGGCCCTCGGCGCGGTCACCGCCGGCGCCGTCCTCGTCCCGGTCAACACCCGCTTCAAGGGCACCGAGGCCGCCGACCTCCTGCATCGCACCCGCGCCCGGCTGCTCTTCGTCACCGGCACCTTCCTCGGCACCTCCTACGTGGCCGCCCTGCGCCGCGCGACCGCGGAGACCACCGGCGGACTCCCGCACCTGGAACAGGTGGTGGTGCTCTCGGACAGCGCCCCCGAGGGCTACCGCACCTGGAAGCAGTTCCTCACGGCCGGCGACCGGATCACGAACGAAGAGGTCCGGCGCCGCGCCGACGCGGTGCGGCCCGACACCCCCTCCGACATCATCTTCACCTCGGGCACCACCGGCCGCCCCAAGGGCGCCGTCATCACCCACGAGCAGACCCTGCGCTGCTACGGCGTCTGGAGCGAACTGGCGGGCCTGCGCACGGGCGACCGCTATCTGATCGTCAACCCGTTCTTCCACACCTTCGGCTACAAGGCGGGCATCATCGCCTGCCTGCTCCGGGGCGCGGTGATGGTGCCGCAGCCGGTGTCCAGCGTGGACACCACGCTGGCCAACCTCGCCGCCGAACGGATCTCGGTGCTGCCCGGCCCGCCCACCCTGCACCAGTCCCTCCTCGACCACCCGGCCCGCGGCACGCACGACCTGACCGCGCTGCGCCTGGTGGTGACCGGTGCGGCCGTGGTCCCGCTGCAACTCGTCGAGCGGCTGCGCGCCGAACTGGGCGTTCGCACGGTCCTGACCGCGTACGGGCTCTCCGAGGCGAGCGGCCTGGTCACGATGTGCCGCCGCGACGACGACCCGGCGGTCATCGCCGCGACCTCGGGCCGCGCGATCCCCGACACGGAGGTACGGGTCCTCGCCGGACCGGGCGAGCCTGGCGAGGTGCTGGTGCGCGGCCACCAGGTCATGCGCGGCTACTTCGAGGACCCGGAGGAGACCGCGAAGGCCGTGGACGCCGACGGCTGGCTGCACACCGGCGACGTCGGCGTCCTCGACCCGGCGGGCAACCTCCGGATCACCGACCGCATCAAGGACATGTTCATCGTCGGCGGCTTCAACGCCTACCCCGCCGAAATAGAGCAACTCCTCGGCCGCCACCCGGACATCCTCGACGTCGCCGTCATCGGCATCCCCGACCCGCGCCTCGGCGAGGTCGGCAAGGCCTACGCGGTCCGCCGCCCCGGCGCGGCCCTCACCGCGGACGACCTGATCGCCTGGTCCCGCCGCGAAATGGCCAACTACAAGGTGCCACGAGAGGTCACGTTCGTGACGGAACTGCCCCGCAACGCCAGCGGCAAGCTGTGCAAACGGGGTTTGCGGTGAGGCCCACGTACTTGGCTGTCCCGCCGCGGGGCTCGCTGTTGTGCGCTTTGCGGCGCCCCCGCACGTAGCTTGCGCCTGCGGCGGGCTGGGTTTGTGTTGGGTGCGGTGACGGTCCTCCGGGGCCTTGTTCGTGGACTGCTGTCGCTTTACGTCCACGAACAAGGCCCCGGAGGACCGTCACCTCCCGTTGAGGGAGTGTGCGGGTGTGTGGGGGCGTGCGTCGTCGAGCACGCACCCGGCGGCCCTGGTCAGCGGGAATAGCTCCGCCCGCGTGTCCGGTTGTGGCCCCACAGGGGGCCCTCGCGACCCTTACGGG
>NZ_JOIX01000084.1 GCF_000720175.1 Streptomyces sp. NRRL S-337 | reverse complement strand
GGGGTGCCGGGGGCCGAGGTGCGGGGTGCGGGGCTGGCCCGGGGTGGGGGCGTTGCCGGGGCGCCCGCGGTGGGCGGCCCCTGGCCGTAGGGGTGCCTCCCCGGTCCGGCGGGACCGGGGAGGCCGTCCTGGCCGGGAGGCCGGTGTGGCCGGTGTGGCCAGGAGACCGGGGAGGCCGGGGAGGCCGGCCAGACCGGCCCTACCGGGGCGACCAGGCCTGACCGGGACGACCGGGCCTGGACCGGGGAGGCACCCCAGGGCGGTCATTGCGCGCCGGGCATCCGGCTGATCGAGCGGGGCGGGGCGATCCCGTCCAGCGGTGCCGTCCGGTGGGCGGGGGCGGGGGCGGACACGTGCGCGGTGGCCCGCGCGAGGGCCGCGGGGCCGCCGGTCAGCGGCAGGCGTGCGGACGTGCGGGACAGGTCGAGGGTGAGGGTGGGCCGGGACGAGGGCGGGTCGATCAGCCCGGCGTCGGTCCCGGCCACGATCAGCGCGAGGCGGTGCCCGGCGGGCACGATGTGGTCGGTGGCGGCCAGATCGAGGGTGAGGTTGTAGGGCTTGCCCGGGGTGAGCGGGCGGCCCTTGTGGGGGTCGGCGTAGTTGCCGAGGTCGGCCCAGCCGCGGCTGAGGACGGTGTACGCGACCTTCTCGGTGTCGGCGGCGGTCTCCTTGAAACAGCCGGTGTCCCCCGTGTTGCCGGCGCCCCAGCAGGTGCGCCTGTCGAGGGTGGTGATGCCCTCGCCATCGGCTCCGTAGTTGCGGATGGTGTCGGGGCCGAGGTCCACCAGGACGGCGGAGAGGTGGGCGGTGGAGGTGCTCGGGGTCACGGTGACGGTCACCGATCCCGAGCCGGACAGCCGCAGGGGCGCGCGCAGCGGCCCGGTGCTGAACCCGGCCTTGGCGGGCGTCGGCCGGTCGATGTGGGCCGCCCAGTCGGCTTCGCCGAGCCCGGGGTCGTCGGTGAAGGTCTCGGTGGCGCCCCGGGGTGCCTTCCGGGTGCCGAGGACGCCGACGCCGGGCTCCTGGCCCGGGCGCGGGCGCAGTGTGGTGGCCGAGGTGCCGGGCGCGGGCCACTGCGGGTCGGTGGACCAGACGCCGGGGGAACGCTCGATATCGGCCATCGGAGCGCGGTCGATGCCGTTGTCGTAGCCCAGCAAATAGTGGTCGAACCAGTGGTGCAGGGTCTTGACCCAGTCGGTGCGCCGGTAGTCGAAGGGGTCGACGTGCCCGGTCTGCGAGAGCCAGATCTTGCGCGCGACGCCGTGCCGGGCGAGCGCGTCCCACCACTGACCGGCGTGCCGGGTACGGACGTTGAGGTCCTGCATGCCGTGTACCAGGAAGACGCTGGCCCGGACCTTGCCGGCGTTGCGGACGTAGTCCCGTTCGGTCCACAGCGCGGTCCAGTCACCGCTGCGCGGGGCCCCGTCGGCGAGCTTCTTCTGTACGGCGGCGCATCGTTTCTGCGCGTCCGGGCTGTCGACCGCGTGGGCGAGCGCGTCCGGGCCGGAGTCGTAGAGCGGGGCGCCCTTGGCGAAGTAGTAGTCGTACCAGGAGGAGATGCCGGCGATCGGGACGATGGTTTTCAGCCCCTTGACCCCGGTGGCTGCGACGCCGTTGGCGATGGTGGCGTCCCAGCTCTTGCCGATCATGCCGGTGCTGCCGTTGGACCAGCCGGCGGTGACGGGACTGCCTCCGGTGCGGGCGGTGTAGGCGCGGCCCCGGCCGCCCAGCCAGTCGACGACGGCCCTGGCCGACTGGATGTCGGAGCGGCCGCCGACGTCGACACAGCCGTCCGAGCGATTGGTGCCGGCCAGGTCGACGAGGACGGTCGCATAGCCGCGCGGCACGAAGTAGTTGTCGTAGAAGAGCGGGAACTGGACCGGCCGGCCGTGGGCGTCGTAGGTCTTCTTCTGGCTCTCGTTGCCGCGTCCGCAGCAGGAGTAGTACGGGCTGGCATCCATGATCACCGGTATCCGGCGGCCCTGCCGGGCCGGTTCGGACGGCCGCACGATGTCGACGGCGACGCGGTCGGTCCGTCCGTCCGCATCGCCGTCGAGCCGGGTGTCGACCCAGACCGATTCGCGTATCGCGTGGTCGTAGGAGTACACGGGTCTGCTCTCGCCGGGCGCCGCCTGCGCGGCGGCCGGCCCGATCAGTGCGGACAGCAGGGAGGCGACGGCCGCCAGCACGAGCGCTGTGAAGGGGATGCGGGGAAACCGCGCAGGGTTCGTCACGGGCGGACCGTAGCGCGGCTCAACTCCCGCGCGTAAGGGTGCGGATGGCGACGGCTGTGCGGCCGGTGACGGCCGGCGCCCCCGGGTCGTACGGGACCTGCCGGGGAGTCGGGCCCGACGGGGACGTCGGGGCCAGGGGGGCGCGTCGGGGCCAGCGGGCGGGTCGGGTCCAGCGAAGCATGCGGAGGCATCAGGTCCAGCGAAGCCGGCGGAGGCCTCGGGTCCGGCGGGGCGTACGGCGTCGGCAGACGTACGGCGCCGGCAGGGCGTACGGCGCCACCCGGGCCAGTTGGTGGTTCATGTCGGTCATGTGTCAGATCCGGCCATGTCCATGACGCTGCCCCGGTGGGCTGTCTAGGGTCTGAACCAGAGCCATCCCCCTACGAGTTGGAGGACTCGTGCGTCACAGACTCCTCGTCCCGGGCGCGGCCGCGCTCAGTCTGCTGCTGGCGATCCCGGCGTCCGCGGCCGACTTCTCCCCGGGCGCTCCGGGCGTGGGCGACACCTACTACCCCGAGAGCGGAAACGGCGGATACGACGTTTCCCACTACGACCTGCGACTCAAGTACCAGCCGAAGACGGACCTGCTGGAGGGCACGGCGACGCTGCTCGCCACGACCACCCAGGACCTCTCCCGCTTCAACCTGGACTTCGGCCTCAAGGTCAGCGAGATAAGGGTCAACGGCAAGAAGGCCACGTTCGCCACGTCCGGCAAGCACGAGCTGGAGGTCACCCCGGCCGCGCCGCTGGAGAAGGGCAGGCAGATCAGCGTCGTCGTGCGCTATGCGGGCAAGCCCTCCGAGCTGAAGATCGACGACTTCACCGCCTGGGCCCGTACGCCCGACGGGGCGGTGATCGCCCAGGAGCCGGACTCCGCCGTGTGGTGGTTCCCGAGCAATGACCACCCCACCGACAAGGCGACCTACGACATCTCGGTCGCGGTCCCGGACGGCACCCAGGCGCTCAGCAACGGCGTGCTGGCCTCGCAGACCTCCAAGCTCGGCTGGACCCGCTACAACTGGCGCTCGGACAAGCCGCAGGCGACGTATCTGACGACGCTGGCGGTCGGCAAGTTCGACATCACCACCGACACCACCGCGAACGGCCTGCCGGTGATCAACGCCGTCAGCAAGGACCTCGGCGCGAACGAGGGGTCGGCGCGGGCGAGCATCGAGCGCACCACCGAGATCACCGAGTGGCTGGAAAGCGTCTTCGGTCCGTACCCGTTCAACGCGGTCGGCGGCTACGTCCCCAACGTGCCGGCCCGGTACGCCCTGGAGACCCAGACCCGTCCGTTCTACGGCAAGAAGGCCTTCGACCGGGGCACCAACGTCTCGGTCGTGGTGCACGAGCTGGCGCACCAGTGGTACGGCGACAGCGTTTCCCTCAAGGACTGGAAGGACATCTGGATCAACGAGGGCTTCGCCGCCTACAGCCAGTGGCTGTGGTCGGAGAAGGAGGGCGAGGGCACCGCGCAGGAACTCGCGGACTACGTCTACGCCCAGCACCCGGCCGACGACCCGTTCTGGAAGGTCAAGCCGGGCAACCCGGGTGCGGAGAACCAGTTCGACGGTGCCGTCTACGACCGTGGCGCGCTCGCCCTGCAGGCGCTCCGCAACAAGGTCGGCGACAAGGTCTTCTTCGGCCTCCTCAAGTCCTGGCCGACCGAGCACAAGTACGGCAACGCCTCGGTGGCCGACTTCGTGGCGTTCGCCGAGAAGAAGTCCGGCAAGCAGCTGGCCGGGTTCTTCGACACCTGGCTGTTCCAGCCGTCCAAGCCCGCGAGCGGCGCGGCCAAGCGGGCCCTTGGCGCACCCCGCGGCCCGGTGGCGCAGCCGAAATCCTGGAAGCAGATCGCGGCCACGCACGACGTGCACGGGCACTGATGCCCGGCCGCACGCCGTCCGCCGAGCGCTGAACGGGGCGGAGCCGGGGCCGTCGTCCCCCGGCTCCGCCCTCGCTCGTCCGCCGGACGCCCCTACCGGACCGCCGCCTACCGGACCGCCGCCTGCCGCGCCGCACGCCGGGCGCGGCGGGCGATCGGCATGAAGCGCAGCCGCTCCGGAAGGACCGGGACCACCACGCGTACCACGCGTCCGAAGCGGCGCAGCCGGCGCTCCTGCGCCTCGGTCCACTCCAGGCCGATGGCGCGCCGGGCGTCCGGCGGCATCAGGCCGATCGTGACGAACCGTCGGAAGCGGGCGAAGCGCGGGCGCAGCCAGGGCCAGACCAGCCGGAGCAGCAGCCGCAGCCAGCGCGGACCGCGGTCGGGCACCGGTAGCGGCGGGTCGGGGTCGATCAACTCCCGTACCACCGCGGTCGCTTCGATCTCGGTGTCGAGGACCCGGCGGTAGTACGGCCAGAACTCCTCGACGGTCGGCGGCATATCGCGGTCCTGGATGCCCAAGACCCGCCCGACCTGGAGCCATTCCGCGTACAGCTGCCGCTCCTGCGCCTCGGTGAAGGGGCGGCCGAGGTAACGCTGGGCGTGCCGGAAGACGGGGTACCCGGTGGCGTGCACCCAGGCGTAGTTCGCGGGGGTCAGGGCGTGGTACGGGCGGCCGTGCGCGTCGGTACCCTCGATGGTCCGGTGCAGCCGGCGCAGCCGGCGCCCCTCCTCGGCCGCGCCGTCGCCCCCGTAGACCCACAGCTGCAGCGAGACCAGCGACCGCTCGCCACGCCCCCACGGGTCGGTCCGGAAGGCGGAGTGGTGGTCCACCCCGGCACCCACCGCGGGGTGCGCGACCTGCATGGTCAGCGCCGGCGGCAGGGTGAGCAGCATGCGGATGTCTCCGGCCAACGACCAGAGGACACCACCGACCGGCGGGGGTTTTGGCTGGTTTTTCTCCGTATTCATAGCATTTCTCATGATACGGCGCCGACCGGCGGCGTGTGGGCAGCGGAATCCCTGCCCGTGCCGTGCGGCCCCGGCCCTGTGTGTACATCTCATACCTCCCAGACGGTTACCTAGAAGTAATGTCAACTGGTTGGATGGCGCCGCCGGACCAAATCCCCACCCCCATAGGGAGATTCAGTGTCGAACCCAGCGCCGCGCACGCCGTCCGCAGCGGGCCTTCGCACCGCCGCTCTCGCCGCGGTCCTCGCCGCCGCGACCGTGACCGCCGCGTCCCCCACCGCCTCGGCCGCCACCGCTCCCCATCTGAAGGTGCTGAGCTACAACACCTTCCTGATGAGCAAGAACCTCTATCCCAACTGGGGCCAGGACCACCGTGCCGAGGCGATCGCGGCCGCGGACTTCTTCCAGGGCAATGACGTCGTCGTGCTCCAGGAGGCGTTCGACAATTCCTCCTCCGATGCGCTGAAGTCCCGGGCCGCCGGACAGTATCCGCACCAGACTCCGGTGGTGGGCCGTAGCCGGAGCGGCTGGGACGCCACCGGCGGCGCCTACTCGGCCGTCACCCCGGAGGACGGCGGGGTGACCTTGCTGAGCAAGTGGCCGATCCTGCGCAAGGAGCAGTACATCTACAAGGACGCCTGCGGTTCGGACTCCTTCTCCAACAAGGGCTTCGTCTATGCGGTGCTGGACGTGGGCGGCACCAAGGTGCACGTCGTCGGCACCCACACCCAGTCCACCGACTCGGGCTGCAAAGCGGGCCAGGCGGCCGCGGACCGCGCCAAGCAGCTCAAGGAGATCGACGCCTTCCTGGACGCCAAGAACATCCCGGCGGACGAGGAGGTCATGGTCGCCGGCGACCTCAACATCGACTCCCACAGCGCGGAGTACAACGCCCTGCTCAGCAACGGCGATCTGGCCCCGGCCGACAGCCGCACCGGGCACCCGTACTCCTTCGACACCCAGGAGAACTCCATCGCGAAATACCGCTACCCCGACGACCCCCGCGAGGACCTGGACTACGTGCTGCACCGCAACGGCCATGCCCGGCCCGCCGACTGGCAGAACGAAGTGGTCAAGGAGGAGTCGGCGCCCTGGACCGTCTCCAGCTGGGGCAAGGACTACACCTACACCAACCTCAGCGATCACTACCCGCTGATCGGCGGCTGAGCCCGGGCCCCTCCCGCGGCCGGCGGGCGAGGAGTCAGTGGCCGCAGACCGTCAGTCGTCGTAGACCGTCAGTGGTCGTAGACCGTGACCGGTATGCCGCGCCGGGTGAGCCGCTCGGCTATCAGCGGCTCCACCCGGGACCACTTCCCGCCCGCCAGCCCGCAGCCGATCCGCGGCATGTGGACCGACGCCCCGAGCTCCGCGGCCCGGTCCGCCACCCGGCCGAGCCCGGCGTCGATGGCCTCGTACCGGACCGGGACGCCCTTACTGCCCGTTCTGATGCCCCGCTGGCCGACGACGTTGGCCACCCACAGCCGGTCGGCGACCTGGACGAACTGGGCGGCGCCCAGCCCGAAGTCGTTGCCCGCGCGCTCGCGGTGCCATCTGCGGTAAGCCGCCTCGGGCTCCGGCCAGCGGCGGGAGAGCGCGAGGACGAAGCCCTTGCCCCAGCCGCCCAGGTCGTTGCAGACATGCGTGATGATCTTGACGCCCTTGCCCTGCGGTGCGGTGGCGTCCCCCTCGACGTAGGAAATCCCCGTGTTTTCGGTCATGTGTTCACAGTAGAGCCGACCACTGACAATCGACCGGGACCGCGCAAAGGCCGGGCGGGAGCGGGCCCGGCCGCCCGCGCACGCACGAGGGCGGCCGCGGAGGCCTTCCGGCCCGCCGCGACCGCCCTGTCGTACTCAGGCTCCGCTGGGTGCGCGACTACTCGGCCGCTTGGAGCTCCTCGCGTTCCTTGGCGATCCGGGCCACCCGGCCGCGGACCCCGAACCAGCCGGCGACCAGCGCGGCGGCGATGACCGGGATCAGCAGCACGGTCTTGCGGCCGACACCGTCGTCGAACCACATCAGCACGATGACGCCGAGCAGGAAGACGATGGTGGCGATGTCCGTGACCGGGGTGCCCGGCAGCCGGAACTTCGGTCGCTCCAGCACCCCCTCCTTCGAGCGGCGCACGAAGACCATGTGGCAGATCATGATCGTGCACCAGGTGCTGATGATGCCCAGCGCCGCGATGTTCAGCACGATCTCGAACGCCTCACCCGGGAGCCAGTAGTTCAGCCCGACACCGAGCACGCACACCGCGGAGGTGAGCATGATGCCGCCGTACGGAACCTGGTTGCGGTTCATCCGGCCGGCGAACTTGGGCGCGGAGCCGGCCATCGACATGGAGCGCAGGATCCGGCCGGTCGAGTACAGACCGGAGTTCAGGCTGGACATGGCCGCGGTCAGCACGACGAGGTTCATCACGTCGCCGGCCGCCGGGACACCGACGTTGGAGAGCACCGTGACGAACGGGCTCTGGCCGGCGGTGTACTTGTTCCACGGCAGCAGCATCGCCAGCAGGATCACCGAGCCGACGTAGAAGACGCCCACCCGCCACATGATGGAGTTGACGGCCTTCGGCACGACCTTCTGCGGCTCACCGGTCTCACCGGCGGTGACGCCGACCAGCTCGACCGCGGAGTAGGCGAAGACCACGCCCTGGAGCACGATCACCACGGGCAGCAGACCGGTCGGGAAGATACCGCCGTGGTCGGTGATCAGGTTCAGGCCCGGCGCGTGACCGGCCACCGGGTGGTGGGTGGCCAGCAGGAAGATGCCGATGAACATGAAGACGACCAGCGCGGCGACCTTGATGATCGCGAACCAGAACTCCAGCTCACCGAAGATCTTCACGGAGATCAGGTTCACCGTCAGCACGACCGCCAGCGCGATCAGCGCCATCACCCACTGCGGGATGTCGGTGAACAGGCTCCAGTAGTGCGTGTAGAGCGCGATCGCGGTGATGTCGGCGATACCGGTCGTCGACCAGTTCACGACGTACATCCAGCCGGCGACGTAGGCGCCCTTCTCCCCCAGGAACTCCCGGGCGTAGGAGACGAACGACCCGGACGACGGGCGGTGCAGCACCAGCTCGCCGAGGGCGCGCACGACGAAGAAGGCGAAGAGGCCGCAGACCGCGTACGCGACGGCCAGCGCGGGACCGGCGGAGTGCAGCCGGCCGCCGGCGCCCAGGAACAGGCCGGTGCCGATCGCGCCGCCGATGGCGATCATGTTGATGTGCCGGCCCTTGAGGCCCTTGCTGTACCCCGCGTCGCCCGCGTCCTGCTGCGCGCCGCTCCCCCCGTCAGGTGACCTGTGGGCTGTCTCGGTGACGGTTTCTGTGCTCACTGCTGGTGTATCTCGCTTTCGGGCAGGCGCTTGCGCGGTGGCCGGATCCCGCGGATCGCGCGGACGGCCGACGGCACACCTTCCCCGAAGAGCGCCCCTCCGTCTGTGGGCAAGATCACAGCGTGTATAGGCCATCCAAGATTTGTCCGTTTTTGGCACGAAATATCCGGCGGCACATTTTGAAAGTCCGGGCGAGTTCACCCGTTTCCGGCCCCCTCCTCGCCCAGCAACGCACACTTCTTGACCTGTTCCATTCGGTTTTCAGTCGGCTTCCAGTCGGTTTCCATTCGGTTCAGGCACATATTCGCCGCCGCGACACCCGGCTCGACCTCCACCCGCCCCTCGGGACAGCCCGGCCGGCTCCGACAGCGCGCCCTCGATCTCGTGACCCTGCCCGCAATCCCGCCCCGGCGCGGCCCACGCGGGTACCGGCTCCGGCTCCGGCTCCGGGGGCAGGACCAGCATCGCGACCGGTTACGACGCCACCAGGTACGACCGACCGTCACCGTGCTCCAGCCCGCCTGCTGGGTCAGCAGGCGCTGCCATCTCGGTGAGCCCCCAGGCGCCCCCAGGCACCGGCACCCATGCTCACGACCCCGAGAGGGGCTCAGACCCGCGCCACGTCCGGCGGTACCGGCGCGAAAGCACCGCCACCCACACCAGCCGCTCGAAACCGGCCGCCGCCAGCAGCGGCTCCAGCGCCTCCGCCTTGTCCGGCGCGAAGGCCGCTGCCCAGACGCGGCCGGCCCGCCACACCGGCAGGCACACCCCCGACATCCGCTCCGCAACATGTGCGAAAGGGAGGCAGCAGAGGAAGAGCAAGGATGCGCCGCAAGATCCGGCAGCTCCAGAAGAAGCCTCCACCAGGGTTCATTCCCCCAGGCTTCAGAAGGTTCCTCAAGGTTTCACAACAATGGTGAGACAGCAATACTGTTGAACATGGAGTCCGCCACCGATCTGACGGTCGACGAACTGGCCGCCCGCGCCGGCGTCACCGTCCGCACGATCCGCTTCTACAGCACCCGCGGTCTGCTGCCACCGCCGGAGATCGGCCCCCGCCGGGTCGGCCGCTACGGCCCGGACCACCTCTCGCGGCTTGCCCTCATCGAGGAACTCCAGCACCAGGGCCTCACCCTGTCGGCCATCGAGCGCTACCTGGACCAGTTGCCGCCCGACCTGAGCGCCCAGGACCTGGCCATCCACCGTGCGCTGGTGGCGAGCTGGGTCCCGGACAAGGCCGAGGACGCCACCCGTGACCAGCTGCAGCGGCGGATCGGCCGCGACCTGACCGAGGAAGACCTGGACCGGCTGGCAGCCATGAGCGTGCTCGTACGAACCGACGACCCGCAGGTCTTCCGCGTCGACCCCGGGCTGCTACACCTGGGTACCCGCCTGCTGGACGTACCGATCGCGCTGGAGACCATCCTCGCGGCGCGCACCGTCGTCATCGAGCACACCCGCTCGGCGGCCCGCGAGCTGAGCCGGCTGTTCAAGGACGAGGTATGGGGGCCGCACCGGGAGGGTGGACCGGACGCGGAGGAGATGGCGCGGATGAAGTCGCTCTCGGCCCATATGCAGCCCATGGTGGTGCAGGCACTGGTCACCGCCTTCCAGCGCTCGATGAAGCAGGAGCTGCGGGAGTGGTTCGACACGGAAGGCGCTCCGGACCGGGCGGACGGCGCTCGGGAGGGTTGATCCGCTGAGAGGGACGGAGCCCGCGGGAGCCAGGAGCGCTCGCGGGAGCCAGAGGCCCGCAGGAGCGAGGGGGCGGTGGCCCCGCGGGAAGCCAGCGGTTGGGCGTGCGCTGGGCTCGCCCGCCCTATGCCCTGGACGTCGTCCCTCCGGTGCCTTGTGTGCCGACCCTTCGTATTACGGCAACGATTACGGAGAGTGATTAGTTCCCCGATCGCTACTGACTGTAGTCGAAGCCCAAGCAGTGGAGCGGGGGCAGGCGAGGAGGCGGGAAGGGCCCGGGGCGAGGGCGGTCATCAGTCGCGCCCGCCCCGTCCCCTGGCTCGCCCCCGACCCGTCCCCGCACCCGGCTCCTGGCTCACCTCCGGCCCCGGCCCTGCCCCCGGCCCCTCAGTCGCTGAGCTTCTCGCCCCTTTCGGCCTTTTCCACCAGCAATGCGGGGGGCGCGAAGCGGTCGCCGTAGGCCGTCTGGAGCTCCCGGGCGCGGGTCACGAAGCCGGGGAGGCCGACGAGGTCCTCGCGGCCCGGGCCGCCCTGGTAGCCGTTGATGTACTGGATCACGCCGCCGGTCCATCCCGGGAAGCCGATGCCGAAGATGGAGCCGATGTTGGCGTCGGCGACCGAGGTGAGGACGCCCTCCTCGAAGCAGCGGACGGTGTCCAGCGCCTCGGAGAAGAGCATGCGTTCCTGCATGTCGATGAAGGGGATCTCGGCGCCTTCGCGGGCGAAGTGCTCGCGCAGGCCCGGCCACAGACCGGCGCGGCGGCCGTCCTCGCCGTACTCGTAGAAACCGGCACCCCCGCTCCGGCCGGGGCGGCCGAACTCGTCGACCATCCGGTCGATGACCTCGTCCGCCGGGTGCGGCTGCCAGGTGGCGCCGGCCTCCTCGGCGGCCCGTCGGGTCTCTTCGCGGATCTTGCGCGGCAGCGTCAGGGTCAGCTCGTCCATCAGGGACAGCACCTTGGCGGGGTAGCCGGCCTGGGCGGCGGCCTGTTCGACGGAGGCCGGTTCCAGGCCCTCGCCGATCATCGCCACGCCCTCGTTGATGAACTGGCCGATGACGCGGGAGGTGAAGAAGCCCCGCGAGTCGTTGACCACGATCGGTGTCTTCTTGATCTGGCGGACCAGGTCGAAGGCGCGGGCCAGCGCCTCGTCGCCGGTCCGCTCGCCCTTGATGATCTCGACCAGCGGCATCTTGTCGACCGGTGAGAAGAAGTGCAGCCCGATGAAGTCCTGGTCCCGCTCGACGCCTTCGGCCAGCAGCGTGATGGGGAGGGTGGAGGTGTTGGAGCACAGCAGGGCGTCGGGCGCGACGATGTGCTGGATCTCCTTGAACACCTTGTGCTTGAGGGCGACGTCCTCGAAGACCGCCTCGATGACGGCGCCGCAGCCCGCGAGGTCGCCGGGCTCGGCGGTGGGCGTGATCCGGGCGAGCAGTTCGTCGCGCTTCTGCTCGGTGGTACGGCCTCGGGAGAGCGCCTTGTCGAGCAGCCCCTCCGAGTACGCCTTGCCCTTCTGCGCCGCCTCCAGGGTGACGTCCTTGAGGACGACCTGGATGCCCGCCTTGGCGCAGGCGTAGGCGATTCCGGCGCCCATCATGCCGGCGCCGAGCACGGCGACCTTCTCGACCGTGCGAGGTTCGATGCCCTTGGGGCGGTTGGCGCCGGAGTTGACGGCCTGGAGGTCGAAGAAGAAGGCCTGGATCATGTTCTTGGAGATCTGGCCGGTGACCAGCTCGACGAAGTACCGCGCCTCGATGGTCTGCGCGGTCTCGAAGTCGACCTGGGAGCCTTCGACGGCCGCGGCGAGGATGTTGCGCGGGGCCGGGTACGGCGCGCCGTTGAGCTGCTTCTTGAGGTTGGCGGGGAACGCCGGGAGGTTGGCCGCGAACTTCGGCTGGGCGGGGGTGCCGCCGGGGATGCGGTAGCCCTTGGCGTCCCAGGGCTGCTGGGACTCGGGGTGTTCGTCGATGAAGGCGCGGGCCTTGGTGAGGAGTTCGTCGGGGGTGGCCGCGACGTGGTGGATCAGTCCGGCGTCCTTGGCGCGGGTGGCGTTGTACTGGGTGCCCTGGAGGAGCACCTTCAGCAGGGCGTCGGCGATGCCGAGCAGTCGTACGGTGCGGGTGACGCCGCCGGCGGCGGGCAGCAGGCCGAGGGTGACCTCGGGCAGGCCGATCTTGGTGGCGGGGGTGTCGAGGGCGATGCGGTGGTGGCAGGCCAGCGCGATCTCGTAACCGCCGCCCAGTGCGGCGCCGTTGATGGCGGCGACGACGGGCTTGCCGAGCGTCTCCAGGCGGCGCAGGTCGCGCTTGATGCCCAGGCCGGACTCGAAGGCCTGCTGGGCCTGGGCGGGGGTGACGGCGATCAGGTCGCGGAGGTCGCCGCCGGCGAAGAAGGTCTTCTTGGCGGAGGTGATGATGATGCCGCGGATGCTGTCCTTCTCGGCCTCCAGGCGGTCGACGACCGTGGTGAGGGAGGTCTTGAAGGCGTTGTTCATGGTGTTGGCGGACTGGTCGGGGTCGTCCAGGACCAGGGTGACGACGCCGGTCTCGTCCTTTTCCCAGCGGATGGTCGACAAAGCTGCGGGTTCACTCATGGTGCGTACTCCGTGGTGGGTGGGACGAGGGGGTCAGAGGCGCTCGATGACGGTGGCGATGCCCATGCCGCCGCCGACGCAGAGGGTGGCCAGGCCGTAGCGCTTGTCCTGTCGTTCGAGTTCGTCGACGAGGGTGCCGAGGATCATGGCGCCGGTCGCGCCGAGGGGGTGGCCCAGGGCGATGGCGCCGCCGTTGACGTTGACCTTGTCGAGGCTCAGGCCCATGTCCTTGACGAAGCGGAGGACGACGGCGGCGAAGGCTTCGTTGATCTCGACCAGGTCGATGTCGTCGATGGTCAGGCCGGCCTTGGCGAGCGCCTTGCGGCTGGCGGGGGCGGGGCCGGTGAGCATGATCGTCGGTTCGGAGCCGGAGACCGCGGCGGAGAGGATCCGGGCCCTGGGGGTGAGGCCGTAGCGCTCGCCGACCTCCTTGTTGCCGATGGCGACGAGGGCGGCGCCGTCGACGATGCCGGAGGAGTTGCCGGCGTGGTGGACGTGGTCGATCTTCTCGACCCAGTGGTATTTCTGCAGGGCGACCGCGTCGAATCCGCCGGCGTCCCCGATGGTGGCGAAGGAGGGTTTGAGGGCGGCGAGGGAGTCGGCGGTGGTGCCGGGGCGCATGTGCTCGTCGTGGTCGAGGACGGTGAGGCCGTTGCGGTCGCGCACGGGGACGACGGACCGGTCGAAGCGGCCGTCCTTCCATGCCGCGGCGGCCCGTTCTTGGGACAGTGCGGCGAACTCGTCGACGTCGCGCCGGCTGTAGCCCTCGATGGTGGCGATGAGGTCGGCGCCGATGCCCTGGGGGACGAAGCCGGTGTCGAAGTTGGTCATCGGGTCGGCGAACCAGGCGCCGCCGTCGGATGCCATCGGAACGCGCGACATGGATTCGACGCCGCCCGCGAGGACCAGGTCTTCCCAGCCGGAACGGACCTTGGCGGCGGCCATGTTGACGGCTTCGAGGCCGGAGGCACAGAAGCGGTTCTCCTGGACGCCGGCGACGGTGTCGGGCAGGCCGGCGGCGATCGCGGCGATCCGGGCGATGTCGGAGCCCTGGTCGCCGACGGGGCCGACGACGCCGAGGACGATGTCGTCGATCGCGGCCGGGTCGAGGCCGGGGAAGCGGCGGCGTACTTCGTGGATCAGGCCGACGACCAGGTCGATCGGCTTGGTGCCGTGCAGCGCGCCGTTGGCCTTGCCGCGGCCGCGCGGGGTGCGGATCGCGTCGTATACGTACGCTTCGGAACTCACTGGTAAGCCTTTCCGGGGAGGGTTAGCCGAGCAGGGAGCGGCCGATGATCTCCTTCATGATCTCGGTCGTCCCGCCGTAGATGGTCTGGATGCGGCCGTCGGTGAAGGCCTTGGCGACGCGGTATTCGGTCATGTAGCCGTAGCCGCCGTGGAGTTGGAGGCAGCGGTCGGCGACGCGCTTCTGGAGTTCGGTGGCCCACCACTTGGCCATGGAGGCGTGTACGGCGTCGAGGGTGCCGTCGGAGTGGTCGGCGATGCAGCGGTCGAGGAAGGTGCGGGTGACGGCGCATTCGGTGGCCATTTCGGCGATCTCGAAGCGGATGTGCTGGAGCTTGGAGAGCGGCCGTCCGAATGCCTCGCGTTCCTTGACGTATTGGGTGGTGATCTCCAGGAGGTGCTCGGCGGCGGCGATGCCGGCGACGGCTATGCCCATGCGTTCCTGTGCGAGGTTGGTCATGAGGTGGACGAAGGCGCCGTTGAGCTCGCCGAGGAGGTTCTCCTTGGGGACGCGTACGTCGCGGAAGAACAGTTCGGCGGTGTCCTGGGATTTCTGTCCGATCTTGTCGAGGTTGCGGCCGCGTTCGAAGCCTGCCGTCCCGCGTTCGACGACGAGCAGGGACAGGCCGTGTGCGCCGCCCTCGGGTGTGGTCTTGGCGACGACGATGACGAGGTCGGCGAGGATGCCGTTGGAGATGAACGTCTTGGAGCCGTTCAGCAGCCAGTGGTCGCCCTTGTCCTCGGCGGTGGTGCGGATGCCCTGGAGGTCGGAGCCGGCGCCCGGTTCGGTCATGGCGATGGCGGTGATGATCTCGCCGGTGCAGAATCCGGGGAGCCAGCGCTGCTTCTGTTCGTCGGTGGCGAGGGAGGTCAGGTAGGGGCCGATGATGTCGTTGTGCAGGCCCAGGGCGAGTCCGGGGGCGCCGGCGCGGGTGAACTCCTCGGCGAGGACGGCGCTGTAGCGGAAGTCGGGGTTGCCTCCGCCGCCGTACTCCTCGGGCACCGCCATTCCCAGCAGGCCCTGTCTGCCGGCCGCGCGCCAGGCGTCGCGGCTGACGATGCCGTCCTTCTCCCATTGTTCGTAGTGGGGCGTCACCTCCTTGGCGAGGAAGGTGCGGACGGTTTCCCGGAAGGCCTCGTGGTCCTCGGCGAAGATCTGGCGCGGCAGCTGGGCGGTCATCTCGGCGGGCCCTCCTCAGAGCCGGTTCTTGACGGTCTTGACGGGTTCGGCGGCCCGGGTGGCGGCCGGGTGGGCCGGTTCAGGGGCGACGGTGGCCTCGGCGGCCCGGGGCGGGTCGGCCGGGTGGTGGAGCGGGGTGGTGAGTTCCATCAGTGGGCCGCGTCCTTCTGCTCGGTGCGGTCCGGGGTGCCGGTGGGGCCTTCGGAGGGCGGGGGGAGGAGGCTGGGGGCCTGCCAGTCGTGGGCGATGTCCTCGGTGTCCGCGCCGGGCCGGGCGGGTGGTGTGCGGATCGCGCCCGGGGTGTGCGAGAAGCGGGGTGCGGGGGCCGGCTGGGTGATGCCGCTGTGGTCGACGAAGGTGCCGCGGGCGGCGAGGTGCGGGTGGTGCGGCGCCTCGCGCAGGGAGAGCACCGGCGCGACACAGGCGTCGGAGTCCTGGAAGACCGTGGTCCATTCGTCCCTGGTGCGGGTCTTGAAGCGGGCCGCGATCGCGGTGCGCAGTGCGTCCCAGGCGGCGAGGTCGTCCCGTGCCGGGGCCTCGTCCTCGATGCCCAGCAGCCGGATGAATTCGCCGTAGAAGCGCTTTTCCAGGGCGCCGACGGCCATGTACGCGCCGTCGGCGGTCTCGTAGGTGCCGTAGAACGGTGTCCCGCCGTCCAGCAGGTTGGCGCCGCGCCGGTCCTGCCAGCCGCCGGCCGCCAGCATGCCGTGGATCATGGCCGTCAGGTGGGCGGTGCCGTCGACGATGGCGGCGTCCACGACCTGGCCCCGGCCGCCTTCGGTGCGGGCGTGCTGGAGTGCGGCGAGGACGCCGATGACGAGGTAGAGGGAGCCGCCGGCGTAGTCGCCGAGGAGGTTGGCGGGGAGGGCGGGCGGGCCGTCGGGCGGGCCGATCATTCCCAGGGCGCCGGTGATGGCGATGTAGCCGATGTCGTGTCCGGCGGTGTCGGCGAGCGGGCCCTGCTGGCCCCAGCCGGTCATCCGGCCGTAGACCAGCTTGGGGTTGCGCGCCAGGCAGTCCTCGGGGCCGACGCCGAGCCGCTCGGCCACGCCGGGGCGGTAGCCCTCCAGCAGTACGTCGGCGCGTTCGGCCAGGTCGAGGACCTGGGCGACGCCCCGGGGAGTCTTCAGGTCCACCAGCACGGAGCGTTTGTTGCGGTTGGTGATGTCGTAGGCCGGGTCGATGGCCAGTCCGGCTCCGCCGGGGCGGTCGACGCGGACGACGTCGGCGCCGAGGTCGGCCAGCAGCATGGCCGCGAACGGCCCCGGGCCGATGCCCGCGAGCTCGACGACCCGTACGCCGTGCAGCGGGCCGTTGTCTGACTCCGTCATCGCGCCCCATGCCCTTCCGCACTGTGACACTTCTGATGTAACACTCGTGATGTTAAGAACGTGTTCCACTTTCCACAAGCCCCCCTGTACCAAGTGGCGACCACGCGGAAAGGCCCGTGCCGACGAGGCTCAACTGCCCTCGCCGCCACGGGCCTTTGCGCGCCTGCTGCCGCTGCGCCGCTATCCCCCGTCGAGCTCGGCGATGAGCTTCTTGGGGGCTATGACGCGGTACGACTCCTCCGCCCAGTCGCAGAGCAGCTCGGCCGGCGGCGTCCCCTGCCCGTCGAGCGGGATCCGCACCCAGCCGGCCTTGCCCAGGCCGTAGCCCGCCGGCTCGGCGCCGGGCGTGCTCAGGGCGTGGCCATGCGCCTCCGGGTCCGTCAGCTTGACCGTGACGCCCGGCGAATGGCTGCCGTCTTCGACGCCGAGGAAGACGAAGACCTTCTTGTTCACCTTGATGACGCTCTCGCCCCACGGGAACTCCTCCACCGCCCCGGGCAGGCCGAGCGCGAACGCCCGTACCCGCTCCCGGACCGCCACCGGACCCGCCGCCTTCGTCATGAGCTCCTCCACGTCCGTTCCCCCGCCCGGCACCACTTGCGGCACCGCCCCGGCGCCGTGTGTCTCGCGCACGGGCCGGCCGACGCATCCCACGCTAACCGCGGGCACTGACAACGGCCCGCGCAGCGCCGGTCGCCCGGCCGACAGGGGGACAATTGCCGCCATGTCTGATCCGCAACTCGCCGCCGCACTGTTCGACTTCCACGCCGGTCAGGGACTGCGCCAGTTCACCGAACTGGCCCTGGCGCTGCTGCTGTCCTCGCTGATCGGCCTCGAACGGGAGGCCCGGCAAAAAAGCGCCGGACTGCGCACCCACACGCTGGTCGGCGTGGGGAGCGCGCTGTTCATGGAGGTGTCGATCCATGGCTTCGGGGCGCTGCTGGGCGCCGACGGCGTGGCGCTCGACCCGTCGCGCGTCGCCGCCCAGGTCGTTTCGGGCATCGGGTTCATCGGCGGTGGCCTGATCTTCGTCCGGAAGGATGCCGTCCGCGGCCTGACGACGGCCGCCACCATCTGGCTGACCTGCGCCATCGGCATGGCGTGCGGCGGTGGGCTGCCGTGGCTGGCGATCGGCGCGACCGCGGTGCACTTCCTCGTCGTCCGCGGCTTCACGAGGATCTCCGACCGGATCGCGAAGGAGCCCTCCCTCACCCGGGTCGATCTGCGCATCGCCTACCGCACGCAACACGGACTGCTGGGGCGGATGTTGGAGATGTGCACGGGCCGCGGGTTCCGGGTGACGGACGTCCAGGTGGAGACCGGGGTGGACGAGCAGCGGCTTGCGGCCGAGGTGCTGCTCCGTCTGGAGGGCGCCGCCGCGGCCCATCCTCTGGTGGAGGCGCTGTCCGAGTTGGAGGGGGTGCGCGGGGTGACGCTGGGACGGCAGGACGACCGTACGGAGTGACAGGACGGCCATAGGGAGTGAACAGGCCGCGGGGGTCCAGTACGGCGCGAGCCCGGTTCAGCACGGTTCAGCCCCGCGTCTCCCCGGCGGCCGGACGCGGCGATGCGCCCCCGGGCACGCCTGCACCGGCATCGGGCTCCGGTACGAGGTGGTCGTCGGGCGCCTGACGGTCGAGCAGTCTCCCCAGACGCTGCGGCACATTGCCGCCCACCAGGAGGATGACGAGCAGCGTCAGCCCGAAGGTGAGCACGGCGAGCGCGCGCCCCAGGGGCATGCCTTCGGCCAGGTGGGCTCCGAGGACGGGCGCCACCGCGCCGCCCAGGGCGCCGACGTTGTAGACGAAGCCCAAGGAGGCGGCGCGGGTCGCGGTCGGGAAGTGACCGGCGAGGTATTTCGGCAGGATGCCGGAGATGCCCTGGCCGAGCGCGAGCAGTCCGAAGACCAGCACGCCGAGGAGGGGCAGGTTGTCGCGGACCGCGAAGACCGGGAAGACGAAGGCGAGCGAGGCCAGCAGGGTGCAGGCGTAGGCGCGCCGGGTCCCGAGCCGGTCGCCGGTGTATCCCGCGAGCCAGCACCCGGCCATGGTGCCGAAGCCCGCGTAGAACATCACGTCGGTGACCTGTCCGGGCGCGTAGCCGAGGTCGGACTTGAGGTAGGTCGGCAGCAGGGCCTGGACGGGCCAGCTATAGAGGAAGGCGCAGAACACGGTGGCCATCAGGGAGACGTACAGCAGCCATCCGCGGCGGCCACCGAGTTGCACGGCGAAGGCGACCAGACACAGGGCCGCGACCCCGGACAGCCAGGGGACGTAACCCGCTCCTACGGGTGTGAAGACGCGGTACAGGGCGGCCGAGGCGGTCGCGGCCAGGACGGCGTTGGGCCAGCGACGGCGCCCGGTGAGCAACGGCCGGAACGGATGCGGACGTTCCCCTTCGGGCCCGGTACCGGACCCGCCGATCTCCCGGTGCCAGTCCCCGGCCTCCGGTAGCGATCTGCGCATCCGGAGGGCGACGAGGACGGGCAGTACTCCGATCCAGAACATCCAGCGCCAGCCCCAGTGGGGCACCACCCACTTGTAGAGCTCGGCGGCAACGACGGTGCCGCCCGCGTACCCGGAGATCAGGAACCCGGACGCCCGGTTGCGCCACCGGGCGGGCCAGGTTTCCAGCACGTAGGTCGCGCTGGCGCTGTACTCCCCCGCCATGCCCAGCCCGATCACCAGACGGGCGGCGAACAGGCTGCTGTATCCCCAGGCGAAGCCGCAGGCGAAGGTACCGAGCGAGTAGAGCAGGATGCTGGCGACCATGGCGGTCTTGCGGCCGTAGCGGTCGCCCAGCGCGCCGAGGAGCGCGCCGCCCAGCCACCGGGTGATGAATGCACCGGAGATCAGCGAGGCGGCGGTGGCGGTGCTCAGGTGGAACTCGTCGGCGATTTCGGTCAGCACCAGGGTGATGAGCACGAAGTCGAAGCCGTCGAGGAGATAGCCGATCCAGGCGGCGAACATCGCCTTCCACTGCCGTGGTGTGACCTCGTGGTACCAGCGCCGTGTTCCCTGAGGGCCGGGTCCGGGTCGGCGGTCGTCCTGGTGGTCGTCCAAGGGGCGCGTCGTCACGGCAAACCGGCCTCCTTCTGGAGTCGGCAACGACGGTAGGGCAAAGACATGGGACGTCCTACGTCATCGCGCTCACGGTGAATGTGTCCCGGTCACCCCGCCCTGTCAAGGGTGCACGTTCCACCCCGCCTCCCTCAGGGCGCCTCCCGTCACCCCGGCCCCAACCGGGATGCGTCAGGCCCGCGTTGACGGGACGACGGCGACTGCCTAGGGTCCGAACACCAGCTCACCAGGGCGGGCGAGAGGACGCGCAGCATGCAACGGCAGAACACCGAGAGACGGGCCCACGACCTCGTCCTCTACGGGGCGACCGGCTTCGCCGGCGCCCTCACCGCCGCCTATCTGGCCGAGCACGCCCCCCGCGACTGCCGCTGGGCGCTGGCCGGCCGCAACCTCTCCAAACTGGAGCGCCTGCGGTACCGCCTGGCCGAAATCAACCCGGCCTGCGGCGATCTGCCGCTGCTGCGGGCCGAGAGCGACGACCGGGACGCCCTGCACGCCCTCGCCGCCGACACCCGGGTGCTGGCGACCACGGTGGGGCCCTATCTGCTGCACGGTGAGCCGTTGGTCGCCGCGTGCGCCGCGGCCGGTACGGACTACGTCGACCTCACCGGCGAGCCGGAATTCATCGACCGCATGTTCTTGCGGCACGACGCGACGGCCCGCACCTCGGGCGCGCGCCTGATCCACGCCGCCGGCTTCGACTCCGTCCCCCACGATCTCGGCGTCCACTACACCGTGGGCCTGCTCCCCGAGGGCGTCCCGCTGCGCATCGACGGCTTCGTCCGCACCAACGCGACATTCTCCGGCGGCACGCTGGCCTCCGCGCTGACCGTCGCCTCGCGGCCGGTCGCCATGGCACGGGCGGCCCGCGAGCGGCAGCGGGCCGAGCTCCGGCCCGCCGGGCGCCGGATCCGGGCCCCGTTCGGCCCGCCCCTCAGGAGCGCGGAGACCGGCACCTGGGGAGTGCCACTGCCGACCCTCGACCCGCAGATCATCGCCCGCTCCGCCGCCGCCCTGGACCGCTACGGCCCCGACTTCCGCTACCGCCACTACGCCGGCGTCCGGCGGCTGCCGATCGCCGTGGGCGGGGCCCTTGGGGCCGGGGCGCTGTGCGCGGCCGCGCAGGTACCGCCCGCCCGTCGGTGGTTGTCGGGCCGTCTGGAGCCCGGCCAGGGGCCGAGCGCCGAGCGGCGTGCCCGGAGCTGGTTCAAGGTGCGGTTCGTCGCCTCCGGCGGCGGCAAACGCCTGATCACCGAGGTCGCGGGCGGTGACCCCGGCTACGACGAGACGGCGAAGATGCTCGCCGAGTCGGCGCTCAGCCTGGCCTTCGACGAGCTGCCGCGGACCGCCGGCCAGGTGACGCCCGCGGTGGCCATGGGGGACGCGCTGACGACGCGGCTCCAGAAGGCGGGCATCACCTTCCGGGTCGTCCGGGAGGCGTAGCCGGCCGCCCCCCACAACAACCAGGGTTTGGGGGTCAGATTTCGGCCAGGGCGCGGCGGCACAGCGCGTCGGCGGCCCGGGTGGTCTCCGGAATCCGGTAGTCCGGCGCCAGGTACAGCGTGTGGGCGCAGGCCCGGTCCAGGCTGACCCGGTGCCCCACGGAGACGAAGACCGGTTTGACGCCCGTCCGGGTCCGCAACGCTCGTCCCACCTCCTCGTCGCCGTCCAGGAGCGGAGAAGTGGCGCCCCGCTCCGGGCCGGGAGGGTCGTACCGGAAAGTGAAGGGGTTCTTGGCGACACCGATGGTGGGGAGGCCGGTGAGCACCCCCAGGTGGCTGGCGAGCCCGAAGCGGCGCGGGTGCGCCACCCCGTAGCCGTCACAGATCACCAGGCCGGGAGTGCGGGCAAGACGGTCGAGCGCGGCGAGCACGGTGGGGATCTCCCGGAAGGCCAGAAGGCCCGGCACGTACGGGAAGGAGACCTGGCCGACGGCGGTGGCCTCGTCCACGACGGCGCGGGTACGGGCGTCCAGCGCCACGGCGGCCGCGGCGACGACATCGCGCGCGTCGTCGTAGGCGACGTCCACGCCCACGACCGTGCCCTCGAACCCCGGTTCCGGGCCGGGTTCGTCGAGCCGTACGTAGCGCCGCAGCCGGTCCTGGACGGTGCGGGCCTGGTCCTCGTCGGCCGGCCAGCGCCGCAGTTCCTCGTCGCAGGAGATCGTTCCGGGAGTGTCCATGATGACCGCCACGCTACCGAACGATTGACCGGCCCGTTCGCCGGGCGGAACGGCGACCGGACGGACTGTCAGTGCCCCTCGGTACGGTGAGGAGAGTGGTCCCGGCCCGCACGCCGCCGTCCCTCCTCCGCCCTCGACACACGTCCCTGACCCCAGCAGAGGCCCGCCATGTCCGACGCACTCCATGAGCTCGACGCCACCGACCTCGCCGCCCGGATACGCAGCCGCGAGCTGTCCGCCCGAGAGGTCGTGCAGGCTCATCTGGACCGGATCGAACAGGTCAATCCGGCCGTCAACGCCCTCGTCACGCTCGATCCCGAGGGCGCCCTGGCCGCCGCCGCCCGGGCCGACGAGCGCCTGGCCCGGGGCGCCGAGGTGCCGCCTCTGCACGGGCTGCCGATCGCCTTCAAGGACACCCACCTCACCCGCGGTATGCGCACCACGTTCGGCTCGCCGCTCTTCGCCGACCATGTGCCCGCCGAGGACGACCTGGTGGTCGACCGCCTCCAGCGGGCCGGCGCCATCCGCCTCGGCAAGACCAACGTCCCCGAGTTCGCCGCCGGTTCGCACACCTTCAACCCGGTCTTCGGCACCACCCGCAATCCGTACGACACCAGCCGGTCGGCGGGCGGGAGCAGCGGCGGTGCCGCGGCGGCCCTGGCGGCGGGGCTGCAACCCCTCGCCGACGGCAGTGACATGGGTGGCTCGCTGCGCAATCCGGCGTCCTTCTGCAATGTGGTCGGGCTGCGGCCCACCCCTGGGCGGGTGCCTCCGCACCCGGGCGGCAACCTCTGGGACACCCTTGCGGTCCCGGGCCCCATGGGGCGGACCGTCGCCGACACCGCGTTGCTGCTGTCCGCGATGGCCGGTCCGGATCCGCGCTGCCCCATCAGCCTGGAGACCCCCGGCGCGGCGTTCCGGGTCCCGCTCGGCCGCGAGCTGCGCGGCCTGCGCGTCGCCTGGTCGCCGGACCTCGGCGGACACGCACCGGCCGACCCGGACGTCCTCGCCGTACTGGAGCCGCAGTTGAGTGTCCTGGCGGCGCTCGGCTGGCAGGTGGAGCCGGCGTGCCCGGACCTGGCAGGGGCCGACGAGGCGTTCCGGACGCTGCGGGCGCACAGCTTCGACCTGGCGCTGGGCGCGCTGCTCGACGCCGATCGGGAGTCCCTCAAGCCCAGCCTGGTCTGGAACATCGAACAGGGCCGCCGGCTCACCCCGGCCGATCTCATCACCGCCACCACGGTCCGCGGCCGGCTCCACCTTGCCGCGGTGGACTTCTTCTCCCGATACGACCTGCTGCTCGCCCCGGTCAGTCAGGTCGCGCCGTTCGATGCGGAACTGGAGTACCCGACGGAGGTCGCCGGCCGCCCCACGGAGACCTATCTGGACTGGATGCGGTCGGCCTACCTGATCTCGCTTCTCGGGGTGCCCGCCATGTCGGTTCCGGCGGGCTTCACGCCCGGTGGCCTGCCCGTGGGCCTGCAGTTCATCGGTGCGCCGAGGGCCGATCTCGCCGTATTGCAGGCCGGCCATGCCTACGAGGCCGCGACCCGCCACGGGCGACGGCGTCCGGACCTGCCCACCACCTGAGAGCGAGGAAGCCGCCAGTGCAAATATTGCCACCATGTTCGTACTGGAACTGACTTACACCAAGCCCCTCGATCGCGTCGAAGCCGTCCTCGAGGAGCATGTGGCCTGGCTGCAGCAGGAGTACGCGGCCGGGCACTTCATCGCCGCCGGGCGCAAGGTCCCGCGGGACGGCGGCGTGATCCTCGCCGCCGGCGTGGACCGGACGGCCGTGGAGAAGATCGTGGCCCAGGACCCGTTCATCCTCGCCGGTGTGTGCACGTACCGGATCACGGAATTCGTGGCGACGACGACCGCCCCGGCCCTGGAGGCGTACCGGGAGCAGCTGCCGACCTGAGGCCTTACTGGCGTGGCGGGCACCCGGTGACACACAGGGCCGGGCGCCGCCAACCAGGTGGGAATACTAGGAAGACGTGGTGGGCGGCACCGCGGGCTCGCCGAGCGGGGCGGCGCGCACCGTTTCGGGCCGGCCGGCCAGGGGCCACCGGCCGCCGTTGCGCCAGTACTCCTGGATCTCCTCCAGCTGGCGCCCCTTGGTCTCCGGCGCGGTGACGGTCGCGAAGACCAGCGCGGCGAGGGCGAGCACACCGAGCGCCGCGAAGGTCCGCGCCGCTCCTGCCCAGGCCATCAGTGAGGGGAAGAACTGGGCGATCAGCAGGTTGGCGACCAGATCCGCGGTGAGCATCACCGAAGCCCCGGTGGACCGCAACTGCGCCGGGAACGCCTCACTCGCGTAGACCCAGATCAGCGACCCGAAACCGAAGTTGAAGGCCGCGGTGAACAGCAGGATCGCCCCGAAACCGACCCATGTCATGGTGCCGTGCAGCTCTCCCGACCCGAAGACCGCGGTCAGCACGCCCAGCATCACCACCATGGTGCCGATGCCGCAGAGCAGCACCACCCGGCGGCCGAGCCGGTCGATGACGAGGATGGCGAACACGGTGGCGGCCAATGAGGCGAGCTGCACGAAGGACGGCAGCAGGAAGTTCTGCCCGTTGCCGGTGAAGCCCATCTCCTCAAAGATCTGCGGGCTGTAGTAGGTCACGGCGTTGATGCCGGTGATCTGGCAGAAGAACCCCAGCCCGATGACGAAGAGCGTCGCGCGGGCGTAGGGCTTGCGCAGGAGGGAACGCGCCGATCCGCCGCTCTCCTCGGTGAGCGCGGCATTGACGGCCGCGACCTCCGCGCGAGGATCGACGTCCGGGTCGGTCACGGCCATCACTTCGACGGCCCGTTCCGTGCGCCCCTTGAGGACGTACCACCGCGGGGTGTCCGGCAACCGGAGCAGCGGAATCAGTACCAGCGCGGCAGGGATCGCGGAGAGACCGAGCATCCAGCGCCAGTGCCCGCCACCGGACAGGCCCCAGTTGACGAAGTATGTGAGGACGATCCCGGCGACCGTGGCCACTTGATAAGCGGCGACGGAGGCGCCTCGGATACGGGCCGGGGTGGATTCGGCGACGTAGAGCGGCGCGGCGACGATCGAAATACCGATGGCGACGCCGAGCAGGAACCGGACGACGTCCAGCACGACGACATTGGGCGCGGCGGCGGAGAGCGCGACGAACACCGCGTACGAGCCGGCGACGATGAGCATCGCCGCCTTCCGCCCCAACGCGTCGGCGAGCTTGCCGCCCATCAGTGCCCCCACAATGGATCCGAACACCAAGACGCTGTTGACCAGCCCTTTTTCGGTCTCGGTGAGGTGGAAGTCCTTGCTCAGGAACACCAGGGCACCGGAGATGCTGCCGGTGTCGTAGCCGTAGATGACGCCAACGATGGCGCCGGTGAGCGCGAAAAGCCTGCCGGTGCGACCGGAAGTCCTGGCGGACGGCGGCGGAGGCGTCGCGGAGATCGTGGCAGTGGACATGGGAAGTCCTTTGTGCGGCGGGGCGGGCTTGCTGCGTGGGTGGTGACCAGTGAGCGGCGGCCAATGAGTCGTGGCTGGGGAGTCGTGTCCAGGGAGTCGTGGCGAGCGAGTGGTCAGTGACTGATGTCAGCGACTGCGTCAGTGATCGCGACCTTGGCAGTCACTGATCACGGAGGCGTCCGGTCACGGGAGTGACTGATCATGCGAGTATTTGGCGCACTTCACGCAACTGTCAACACCCCTGTCATGCTCTAGAAGCCGCAGGCGGCGTAGTCGCGCCTTACACTCACCCTGCCGCATCCACCCTTTCGAGGGATAGAACGTGGGCAAGATGATGCGTACAGTCGATTGCAACAGACGAAGAAGTTGCAGTTTCGAGCATTACGAACGCAGCGTATTCAGCCGAGGCCGGAAGGAACCGGCCGCAACGGAGCAAGACCGCTTCACGCATCACGGGAGGGTGGGCCATGAGCGAGACCTCGTACATGGAGCAGGAGCTGCACAGCCAGCCGGAGACCTGGTGGCAGGCCGCACGGATCGGAGCGGGCGCCGGCTCGCTGCCGAAGGCGGGCCAACGAGTGGCCGTCATCGGCTGCGGCACCTCCTGGTTCATGGCGCAGTCGTACGCAGCGTTGCGCGAGAGCGCCGGCTTGGGCGTGACGGACCCGTTCGCCGCTTCCGAAGCCTTCCTCGGCGGCGATCGCGGCTATGACGCGGTGGTGGCGATTACCCGCTCGGGCACCACGACCGAGGTGCTGCGGGTCCTCGACGCGGTCAAGGGACGCATTCCGACAGTGACGATCCTCGGTGACCCCGAGACCCCGGCGGTCGCCCTTTCCGACGAAACGGTCGAGCTTCCGTTCGCCGACGAGAAGTCGGTGGTGCAGACCCGCTTCGCCACCACAGCACTGACTCTGCTGCGCGCACATCTGGGCGAGGACGTCTCCCGGGCCGTGACCGACGCGGAAGAGGCCCTGGCCGCAACGATCGAGAAGGAGTGGGTGGACGCCGAGCAGTTCTCCTTCCTCGGCACGGGCTGGACGTTCGGTCTCGCCAACGAAGCCGCCCTCAAGATGCGGGAGGCCTCGCAGAGCTGGACGGAGTCCTACCCCGCGATGGAGTACCGCCACGGCCCCATCTCGATAGCCGCGCCCGGTCGGGTGACCTGGCTGTTCGGTGAGGCCCCCGAGGGGCTGGAGGCCGACGTGGTGCGGACAGGTGCGCGTTTCGTGTGCCATGCACGCGATCCGCTGGCCGAGCTGGTCCTGGTCCAGCGAGTCGCACTGGAGCGTGCCCGGGCCCGCGACCTGGACCCGGACAACCCGCGCAGCCTGACACGTTCGGTGATGCTCGAGGCCCCGGCCGCCTCATAGCCCGCCGCTCCTCCGCCCTGCTCACCCATCCCTCCAACACGCCTGCTCTGCAAGGGAGTTCACATCCCATGCCCCTGGTCCCCACCTCATCCCTCATCGACGCCGCACGTGAGGCGCACGTCGGCGCAGCGGCCTTCAACGTCATCCACTTGGAAACCGCCGAGGCACTCGTCACCGCGGCCGAACGCACCGGCATACCGCTGATCCTGCAGATCAGCGAAAACTGCATCCGCTATCACGGCAGCCTGCTCCCCATCACCCGCGCCACGCTGGCCCTTGCCGAAGGCTCCAGCGCCCGGATCGCGGTCCATCTCGACCACATCACCGATGCCGAGCTGGTCCGCGAGGGCATCACCGCAGGGGTCGGTTCGATCATGGTGGACGCTTCCGCGCTGCCCTACGAGGAGAACGTCGCCACCACCGCCGAACTCACCTCTTGGTGCCACGACCGTGGTGCCTATGTCGAGGCGGAGCTCGGTGAGGTGGGCGGCAAGGACGGCGTACACGCACCGGGCGTGCGAACGGACCCGGACGAGGCCTTGGCATTCGTCAGCGCGACCGGCGTGGATGCCCTCGCCGTGGCCGTGGGCTCGTCCCATGCGATGCACGAGCGCACGGCCGTCCTGGACAAGGAGCTCATCGCGACGCTCCGTGCCGCGCTGCCGGTGCCGCTGGTCCTGCACGGGTCCTCCGGCGTGCCGGACGACGAGCTGCGCCGAGCCATCGCAGCCGGAATGACGAAGATCAACATCTCCACTCATCTGGTCTCCGTCTTCAGCCAGTCGATCCGCGGGACGCTGGATGCGAACCCGTCGCTGATCGACTCCCGGAAATACGTCAAGCCGGCCCGGGAGGCCGTGGCCGAAGAGGCCGCACGACTGCTGGGCGTGCTGGCCACTCCGGCGACGGTCCCGGAGCAGTACGTGGCCCAGGCTCCGGCGCGCGGCTGAGCACGGGCCCGTGGCTGAACTCGAGCCCATGGCTGAGCACGGGCCGCGGGCTGAGCGCGAGCCCACGACTGAGCACGGGCCGAGGGCCGACCACGCGCCTCTGGCTGAGCACGGGTGTATGCCGGAGCACGGACCAGACATGCAAGGAGGCGGGCCCAGGCAGGGAGGAAACCGAGGAGAAGGAGGCAAGAGAGGTGACGAGCGAGAGGTGCCGACCGGGCGTCATCGTGGTCGATTGAGACGAATTAGGCTCGCGCTATGAAGCGCCATGAACGGATGAACGCACTGCTCGAGCTGCTCGGGGAGCGGGGTCGGGTGGATGTCGAGGAGGCAGCGACCGCACTGGAGGTCTCGGCCGCCACGATGCGGCGCGACATGGATGCTCTCGCCGAGCAGCAGTTGCTGACCCGCACCCGGGGCGGAGCGGTGCTCAGCTCGGTGGCGTACGACCTGCCGATCCGCTACAAGCATGCGCACCGGTCGGCGGAGAAGGAGGCGGTGGCACAGGCTGCGGCGAAGCTGGTCGATCGCGGTGACGTCGTTGGGCTGAGCGGTGGCACCACGACCACGGCGATCGCCCGGGCGCTCGCCACACGTCCGGACTTCGCGGAGGCGGGCCCGCAGCCGCATCTGACGATCGTCACCAATTCGCTGAACATCGCCAATGAGCTGGCCGTGCGGCCGCAGATCAAGATTGTGCTCACTGGCGGGGTGGCGCACTCGCGGTCGTTCGAACTGGTCGGCCCCTTCAGCGAGTTGGTCCTCCAGCAGATCTCGATCGATATCGCCTTCATCGGGGCGAACGGCATGGACCCGGTGATGGGGGCCACCGTTCACGATGAGGCCGAGGCCCGGGTCAACCGCCTCATGGCGGAGCGCGCACGGCGTGCGGTGGTCGTCGCGGACTCATCGAAGATCGGCGAACGGTGCTTCGCCCGGGTCGGTGACACGGACGTCTTTGACACCTTCATCACGGACGCGAGCGCCAAGGAAGCCACCCGCCGGGAGTTCGCAGACCGAGGACTACGGGTGGTGACGGCACGCCCACCCGCGAGTGAGCGGGTCAGCGAGTGAGCGATTCGGCGATTCGGCGATTCGGCGATTCGGCGAGCAACGCGGGCGGGGCGACGGGGTGGCTGGCTCTTGCTGGTTGGGGACGGCGTGGGTGGGCGGTCGAGTCGTCGGGCAGTGGGTCGTCGGGCAGTGGGTCGTCGGGTGACTGGGCGGCCAGGTGGGCGGCTAGGTGGGCGTTCTCGCTCGCGGGGTGGTTTGCCGCCCTTGAGTGGTAGCGGGTCATTGGGGAATTGCGGGGTGGGGGGACTGTCTCTTATACACATCTGACGCTGCCGACGAAGAGGATAGTGT
>NZ_JOIX01000083.1 GCF_000720175.1 Streptomyces sp. NRRL S-337 | reverse complement strand
CACGAATCGATCTGCTCAACCGTCAGCGACTTCTCACACAGTCACACCAACGAGCCCCAGCCCACACGGTCACACCACATGCGGTTGCAGTACTAGGGGCTGGTCGAACGGATCCGCTAAGGGTCGCGAGCACCCCCTGCGGGGCCACAACGAGGCGGGGTGGAGCGGTATTCCGGGGAGCGGGACGTAAACGAGTAGGGGCAGGGCGAGGCGCGCATTCCGCGGTCGGCGACGCAACGAGGCAGGCCGGGGCGGGCATTCCGCGGCTGGGGACGGACCTGGCCCGGGGACGGACCTGGGCCGGGGAGGGACCTGGCCCGGGAGGGACCTGAGCCGGGGAGGGACCTGGGCCGGGGAGGGACCTGGCCCGCGGCCGTACCTGCCCGCGGCCGTACCGGAAGCGCGGTCGGGGGGCCGTGAGTTCGGCCGTATGAGCCTTATCGGATGTATGAGCTGTATGAGCTGTATGGGCCGTAGGAGATGTGCGGCCGGAGCGGGCCCTCAGCGGGGCAGGGCCACCACGTACGCGACCGGTTCGCGGTCCGGGGAGGCCATGAGGGCGGTGCGGACGACGGTGGCCTGCTGGGCGGGGGCCTCGCGGAGGGTGCGGGGGAGGCAGCGGACGATGGTGATGCCGAGGCGCTCCAGGTGTTCGCGCTTCTGGTCGAAGGCCGAGTGCAGCGGGTCCTCCTCGGGGCGTGGCGCGCGGGTGTCGATCTCCAGGGCCACCCCGTGCTCGGGCCAGAAGGCGTCCACCCCGCCCAGGAGCGGCCCGCCCGGCAGCCGCAGGTCGACGTTCCACAGCGGGTCCGGCAGGTCGTGGTCGCGCACCATCGCGTACAGCCACTGTTCGGCCTGCGCCCGGCCCTCGGCGAGCAAGGTGTCGACCGCGTCCACCACGTGCGGCCGGGTCAGCAGCCGGGCCCGGCTCAGCTCGCGCACCACCACCGGCGTCTCGCAGTGCCCGCCGCGCACCGCCTCGGTCAGCAGCCGGCGCACCGCCGAGGCGTCGGTGAGCCCGGCGACCGCGTCGGCCAGGGCGCGCGCGACCGGTGCGGTCGGCACGCCGGTGACCTGCTGCGGCACCGGCAGCTCCGCGGACCGGACGATCTGCGCGAAGCCGGTCGAGCGCAGCCGCCGGGTGCGGGCGACCAGCACCTCGATGCGGTCCAGGGAGAGCAGCGGCGGCGTCTCCGTGAAGCCGTGCAGGGCGAGCGCCGCCAGGCCGGTGATCATCGCCTCGGCGGGGGCGTCGGCCGAGCCCTGCCGGGGCACCGTCGGCCCCCGGTGGCTGGCGTACAGCAGCACCGCGTGCAGCCGTTCCTCGCTGGTGGGCGGCCCGGGATGGAGCAGATAGATGCCGGGGAGCACCTGTTGCCAGCAGCCGCCGGGGCGGCAGCGCTCGGTCGTCTCGGCCGCTGTCACGCCGTGCTGCCGGAGCTGACGGGTGGTCAGTACCTTGCAGCGGACATCGGCGAGGTGACGGAGGGGAAGGGGGGAGAGCGGGGTGTCGTGGTTCATGCCGTGGCGATTCCCGCGCCCGCTCCGCCCCCTAACCGCTGTTACACGCCCGTGCCAGGAACCGGACAATCCTGGGCTAAAGTACGGGCGTTCGACTGCCGAGAAGGGCTGGTCGGCCGGGAGGTTACGGCCTCGCCCCGGCCGCCTCGTCACAAGCCTGTGCGCGCAGCGCCCGGGCCAGGTCGTCCCGCTCCTCCAGCACGATCCGGCGCAGCGCGGGCGCGGCCTGCGGATGCCCGTCCAGCCAGCCGTCCGCCGCCTCCAGGGTGGCGTGCTCCACCAGCCAGGCCGGGAACAGCCCGCGCACCACGTCCATCGCGATCTCGATGGACCGCTCGCGCCACACCCGCTCGATCGCGGCGAAGTAGCGCGGGGCGAACGGCGCCAGCAGCTCCCGCTGGTCCGGCTGTGCGAACCCGGCGATGGTCGCCTCCACCAGGGCGTTGGACAGCGCGTCGGACTCCACCACGTCCGCCCACGCCTGCTCCTTGACCTCCGCCGACGGACGGGCCGCCAGGCACCGGACCTGGTGGCGCTTGCCCGACGCGGTGTCGTCGCGCGCCAGCTCCGCGGCGATCACCGCCTCGTCCGCCACCCCGTGCGCGGCCAGCGGCGCCAGCAGCGCCCAGCGGAGCTCCTGGTCCACCTCCAGCCCGTCGAGGGTCTCGGTGCCGTCGAGCAGCCCCTGGAGCAGCGCGAGGTCCGCGGGCGCGGAGGCCACCGCGGCGAAGTGCCGCACCCAGGACAGCTGGTGGCCGCTGCCCGGTTCGGCCCGCCGCAGCTCCACCAGCGCGCCCTCGGCCAGCTCGCGCCCGGCGGCCTCCTTGTGGTCCGGCGCGGTGTACTGCTCCAGCGCCGCCTGGGCCTGCCCGTGCAGCGACTGCAGTACGCCGATGTCGGTCTCCCGGCCGGCGAACCGCCGCACCAGGCCCAGGTAGTCCCGGGCCGGCAGCAGCCCGTCGCGGGTCAGCCCCCACAGCGCGGCCCAGCACAGCGCCCGCGCCATCGGGTCGGTCAGCTCGCCGAGCCGGCCCCGCAGCGTCGCCAGCGAGTCCGCGTCGAAGCGGACCTTGCAGTACGTCAGGTCGTCGTCGTTGACCAGGACCAGCTCGGGCCGCTCGGCGCCGGCCAGTTCCGGTACGGCCGTCCGCGGCCCGGCGACGTCCACCTCGGCCCGGGCGTACCGCACCAGCGCCGGGTGGCCGCTGCCGGACGAGGCGTCCTGCCGGCGGTAGAGGCCCACCGCGACCCGGTGCGGCCGCAGTTCCGGCTGCTCGGGCGCCGCCTCCTGGTGGACGGCCAGCTCCGCGATCCGCCCCTCGGCGTCGTAAAGCACCTCCGGGGTGAGGGAGTTGACGCCCGCGGTCTCCAGCCAGGCCCGCGACCAGGCCGCCATGTCGCGGCCCGAGGTCTCCTCCAGTACGGCCAGGAGGTCCGCGAGCCGGGTGTTGCCGTACGCGTGGCGCTTGAAGTAGCGCCGGGCGCCCTCCAGGAACGCCTCCTGCCCCACGTACGCCACCAGTTGCTTGAGCACCGCGGCGCCCTTGGCGTAGGTGATGCCGTCGAAGTTGAGCTTGGCGTCCTCCAGGTCACGGATGTCGGCGGTGACCGGGTGGGTGGACGGCAACTGGTCGGCGCGGTACGCCCAGGCCTTGCGGCGGTTGGCGAAGGTGATCCAGCCGTTCGCGAACCGGGTGGCCCCCACCAGCGCGAAGGCGCCCATGAAGTCCGCGTAGGACTCCTTGAGCCACAGGTCGTCCCACCACTGCATGGTCACCAGGTCGCCGAACCACATGTGCGCCATCTCGTGCAGGATGACGTTGGCGCGCCGCTCGTAGGACGCCTCGGTGACCTTGCCGCGGAAGATGAACTCCTCGCGGAAGGTGACGCAGCCCGGGTTCTCCATCGCGCCGAGGTTGTACTCGGGCACGAACGCGGTGTCGTACTTCCCGAAGGGGTACGGGAAGTCGAAGTGGTCGTGGAAGAAGTCCAGGCCCTGCTTGGTGACGGTGAAGACGTCGTCCGCGTCGAAGTGCTTGGCCAGGCCCTTGCGGCAGAGCGCGCCCAGCGGGATCTCCAGCTCGGTGCCGTCGTCGAAGGTGCGGTGGTAGCTGTCGGAGACGTAGTGGTACGGCCCGGCGACCACGGCCGTGATGTAGGTGGAGATCGGCTGGGTCACCGCGAACCGGTGCACCCCTCCCTCGGCCGCTCCCTCCTGCGCGCCGTTGCTCAGGACCACCCATCCCTCGGGGGCGGTCACCTCGAAGGTGAACGGCGCCTTCAGGTCCGGCTGTTCGAAATTGGCGAAGACCCGGCGGGCGTCGGCCGGTTCGTACTGGGTGTAGAGGTAGACCTCGCCGTCCTCGGGGTCCATGAAGCGGTGCAGGCCCTCGCCGGTCCGGCTGTAGGCGCACTGCGCGTCGACGACGAGGGTGTTCTCGGCGGCCAGGCCGTCCAGGGCGATCCGGCTGCCGTCGAAGACCTCGGAGGGGTCCAGCTCCCGGCCGTTGAGGGTGACCGAGGTGACCTCCGGCGCCAGCAGGTCGGCGAAGGTGGCGGCGCCCGGCTCGGCGCAGCGGAAGCGGATCGTCGTGCGCGACCGGAACGTGGCCGCGGCGTCCGGCTCGGCGACCGCTGAGCGGACGTCCAGCGCCACGTCGTAGGCGTCGACGCTCAGCAGCCGGCCCCGCTGACGTGCCTCGTCCCGGGACAGATTCTCACCTGGCACGACGTGACTCCCTCGTCCTCGTCTCGAATATCGAACACGGGGAATCATGGCACGCCCACCCGCGGTTGAACCGTCCGCGGCAGAACACCACAGATACCCACCGCTCTCATGAGGAGACGACGACGTGTCCGACACCCCGAAGACCCCGGCAGACTTCTGGTTCGACCCGCTGTGCCCCTGGGCCTGGATGACCTCCCGCTGGATGCTGGAGGTGGAGAAGGTCCGCCCGGTGGAGGTGCGCTGGCACGTGATGAGCCTGGCGGTGCTCAACGAGGACAAGCTCGACACGCTGCCCGAGGAGTACGCCGAGAACATGCGCCCCGGAGGCAAGGCGTGGGGCCCGGTCCGTGTGGTGATCGCCGCGCAGCAGCTGCACGGCGACGAGGCCGTCGGCCGGCTCTACACCGCGCTCGGCACCCGCTTCCACAACGAGGGCCTCGGGGTGACCCGCGAGAGCATCGCCGCCGCCCTCGACGACGCGGGCCTGCCCGCCGAGCTGATCGAGTACGCCGACAAGGACACCTACGACAAGGAGCTGCGCGCCTCCCACAAGGCGGGCATCGACCTGGTCGGCCAGGAGGTCGGCACCCCGGTCATCGCCGTGCCCGGCTCCGACGGCGAGCAGATCGCCTTCTTCGGCCCGGTCGTCACCCCCGCCCCCAAGGGCGAGGACGCCGCGAAGCTCTGGGACGGCACGCTGATGGTGGCGTCCATCCCCGGCTTCTACGAGATCAAGCGGACCCGCACCCAGGGCCCCATCTTCGACTGAGCGCGGTCGCCCGCACCCATGGGAGCGCCCCCGCACGTATCGGACGTGCGGGGGCGCTCCGTTCTTCCGCCTGCCGGGTGAAGGGTGAGAAGACGATCACGAGGCAGGACGCCTGCGGGGTGTTACGGCGCGAGCAGTAGGTTGTGGGCGCGCTCCTTGGCCGACGCGTACCGCTTGGCCACGTCCTGCCAGTTCACGACCCGCCACATGGCCTCGATGAAGTCCACCTTCTGGTTCTTGTACTGCAGGTAGAAGGCGTGCTCCCAGGCGTCGAAGACCAGGATCGGCACCGAGCCCTGGCCGACGTTGCCCTGGTGGTCGTAGACCTGCTCGACGATCAGCCGGCCGGTGACCGGCTCGTAGGCCAGCACGCCCCAGCCGGAGCCCTGGGTGGTCGCCGCGGCCTTCGACAGCTGCGTCTTGAACTTGGCGAACGAGCCGAAGGACTCGGCGATCGCGTCGGCGAGCTCGCCCACACCGTCCTTCTCCAGCGGCTCACCGCCGCCGTCACCGGTCATGTTGTGCCAGTAGATGCTGTGCAGGATGTGGCCGGAGAGGTGGAACGCGAGGTTCTTCTCCAGGCCGTTGATACTGCCCCACTGGTCCTTGTCGCGGGCCTCGGCGAGCTGCTCCAGGGTGTCGTTCGCGCCCTTGACGTAGGCCGCGTGGTGCTTGTCGTGGTGCAGCTCGATGATCTCGGGGCTGATGACCGGTGCCAGCGCCGCGTAGTCGTACGGAAGTTCAGGAAGTGTGTAGGTGGCCATGCCGATCCCGCCTCCAAGCTGCGTCAATGCAGTAATTGCAATCGATGTGCAAGAGCACGCTACCAGCAGGAGTGATCTTCGGCGGGGCGCGGGCGCCGACCTGGTCCCCAAGACGTAAGGCGGGGGGGGGGCCCGGGAGGGGGGGCCGCCCCGCCTTGACGGGATGCCGGGATGAGCGCCGGTGCGCGGCCCTCGGGCCGGCCGCCGCCGGCTAGAAGTCGGCCGGCTCGCTCTGCTTGCTGCCGAGCGACTGCTGCCGCAGCAGCCCGACCAGGGTCAGCACGACCCCGAAGCCGCCGGTGAACAGCAGCTGGATGCGCTGGTTGTCGTCCCGCAGCATCAGCAGCAGCACCGCGACGATGCCCGCCAGCGCCACCCACGTCAGCACCGGGAAGGCCCACATCTTCACCACGAGCTTCTCCGGCGCCTCGCGCTCCAGCTGCCGGCGCATCCGCAGCTGGGCGACGGCGATGAAGCCCCACACCACCAGGACGGCGGCGCCGACCATGTTCAGCAGCCACTGGAAGACCGTGGTCGGCCACAGGAAGCTGAGCAGCACCGCGAGGAAGCCGAACGTCGAGCACAGCAGCACCGCGCGGCGCGGCACCCCGCTGCTGACCTTGCCCAGCACGGCCGGGCCCTGCCCGCGGGAGATCAGCGAGTACGCCATCCGCGAGGAGCCGTAGATGTTGGCGTTCACCGCGGACAGCAGCGCCACCAGGATGACCACGTTCATGATCTGGCCGGCCGCCGGGATCTTCAGGTAGTCCAGGACCGCCACGTACGGGCCGGACTTGGCGATCGACGGGGCGCTCCACGGGATGACGGTGACGATGACGGCCATCGAGCCGACGTAGAACAGGGCGATCCGCCACATCGCGGTGCGCACCGCGCGAGCCACCCCACGCACCGGGTCCTTGGACTCGGCGGCCGCGATGGTCACCGTCTCCAGACCGCCGTACGCGAACACCGACGCCAGCAGACCGACCATCAGGCCGTCCACACCCTTGGGCAGGAAGCCGCCGTCACCGGTGAGGTGCGAGGCGCCGGGCGCCTGGGTGCCGGGCAGCACGCCGAGGATCGCGAGCACGCCCAGGACCAGGAAGATGCCGATCGCGGCGACCTTCAGGGCGGCGAACCAGAACTCGAACTCACCGAAGTTGGAGACCGCGGCCAGGTTCGTCCCGGTGAAGATCACCATGAACAGCAGGACCCACATCCACGGCTCGGTGGACGGGAACCACTGGTGCATCACGTCCGCGGCGCCCAGCGCCTCGGCGGCCACCGCCACGCACAGCAGCGCGGTGAACATCCAGCCCACCGTGAAGCCGGCCCACGAGCCGATCGACCGCTCGGCGTGCACGGAGAAGGAGCCGGAGGCCGGGTTGGCCGCGGCCATCTCGCCGAGCATCCGCATGACCAGCATGACCAGGGCGCCGGAGACGGCGTAGGCCAGCACGATCGAGGGGCCGGCCGCCGCGATGCCCTCGCGGGAGCCGACGAAGAGACCGGCGCCGATGACGCCGCCCAGGGCGATCATCGAGAGGTGGCGCTGCTTGAGGCCGTTGGACAGCGAGGGGCCGCCGTCGGCGCCCGCCGCCAGGTCGGTCTGCTCGCGCGCGGGTGCGGCGGACGAGGGTGTCCGATTCATGTCGTACCTGTCCCAGTAGATGAGAGCGGAGCAAGAGCGTTACTGCGTTCTCCCGGTGCCGCGACCGGCGCGACGTGCTGCCGGGCCCCGGGCGGGCCCCTGCCGGGGCAGGCGGTCGCGCAGGGGCCGCCGACGGCTCAACTCCGGGGTCCTCGGCAAAGCTGGCTCAGTTTGGGTGCCGGTGTCCGCTCAGGGCAACAGTCGTGCAGCGAATGTTCGGTATTCAGACGCGATCGTCACCGTGCGTGCCTGAATCGGCGTCGATTGCGACGGCCGGTGAAACCGGACCGGCTGCTTCACGGGCCCGCCGGCGCCGGTCCCGCAGCTCCCGCCCGCCGGCCACCAGCAGCACCGCCGCGGTCGCCCCGGCCGACCACAGCAGCTGCGGCCGGGCCGTGTCATCGGTCAGCATCAGCACCACGACCCCGCCCATGGCCAGCAGCGCCACCCACGTCAGGTACGGGAACGCCCACATCCGCAGGGCCAGTTTCTGCGGTGCCTCGCGCTCCAGCCGCCGGCGCAGCCGCAGCTGGGAGACGGCGATCAGCCCCCACACGAACAGCAGCACCGCACCGACCGCGTTGAGCATGTACAGGAAGACCGAATCCGGCCACTTCAGGTTCAGCAGCACCGAGACGAACCCGAACGCCACCGACACCAGCACGGCCCGGCGCGGCACCCCTCCGCCCGACACCGCCAGCAGCCCGCGTGGCGCCTCGCCCCGCTCGGCCAGCGAGAACACCATCCGCGACGAGCCGTAGAGGTTGGCGTTCAGCGCCGACAGCAGCGCCACGAACACCACCACGTTCATGATCTGCCCGGCGCCCGGTACCCCGATGTGGTCCAGCACCGCCACGTACGGGCTCTGCCCCGGCCGCATCGACGACCACGGCAGCAGCGCCACGATCACCAGCATCGAGCCCACGTAGAAGAACAGGATCCGCCACACCGCGCTGCGCACCGCCCGGCCCACCGCCCGCGCCGGGTCGTCCGACTCGGCCGCGGCGATGGTGACGACCTCCAGCCCGCCGAAGGCGAACACCACGGCCAGCACCCCGGAGACCACCCCGGCCCAGCCGTGCGGCAGGAACCCGCCCTGCCCGGTGAGGTTCGCCGTGCCCACCGGCGCGGTACCGGGCAGCACGCCGAAGACTGCCAGCAGGCTCAGGCCCAGGAACAGCACGATCGCGAAGACCTTCAGGGCCGCGAACCAGAACTCGAACTCGCCGAAGTTCTTCACCGCGGCGAGGTTGGCCCCGGTGAAGACGATCATGAAGAGCAGCACCCAGGCCCACTGCGGCACCGCCGGCACCCAGCCGTGCGCGATCTGCGCCGCACCGGTCGCCTCCACGGCGAGCACCACCACCAGCAGGAACCAGTACAGCCAGCCCACGCTGAAGCCGGCCCAGCGCCCCAGAGCCCGCTCCGCGTGCACCGAGAACGCCCCCGACGCCGGCATCGCCGCCGACATCTCGCCGAGCATCCGCATGATCAGCATCGCCAGCGCGCCCGCGATCAGGTACGACAGCACGATCCCCGGCCCGGCCACCGCGATCCCCGCACCGGACCCCACGAACAGGCCCGCGCCGATCACCCCGCCCAGCCCCAGCATCGTCAGATGGCGCTGCTTGAGCCCGCCGGACAGGGGCTCCTGCTCGCCGGCTCCCGCGCCGGACGCGGTCGGCCCGGCGGTGGTCGGTGTCTCGTGCATGGGTGCGTAACTCTCACAGGGGCGAAGGCGGCCGGGCACATGCCCAGGGCCACCGGCGGGTTTGGGGGAACTCCACAGGTCACCGCGGGGCGGAACCAGTGTCGCCGCACCCCGCGCGCTACCACAAAACCGGCGACCGGAAGCCGCCCGAGCCGTGACGAGCATCACGTGACCTGCAAAGACGCCGCGCGCACCAACAGGGCCGGGCAATCTGGCCGTTATTCGGAAGTCTCCAAGCGGGCCACCGCGGCTTTGTCGCCGCCACACGATGATCAGTGGCCGCCCGCTGGACTAACGTCACACCGTCCCGACCCGTCCCGATCCCTCACACACCTGCGGAGTCCTGATGAGCACCGCCGCCCTCACCCGTACCGGTACCGTCCTGGCCGACCTGCTGCCGGCCACCACCGCCTCCCGCGCCCGCGTCCGCGACGCCGCGCTGGTCGCCGGCGGCGCCGTGCTCACCGGCCTCGCAGCGCAGATCGCCGTCCCGATCCCGGGCTCCCCGGTCCCGGTCACCGGCCAGACCTTCGCCGCCCTGCTGGTCGGCACCGCGCTCGGTGCCCGCCGCGGTCTGCTCTCCCTGGCCCTGTACGCCCTGGCGGGCATGGCCGGCATGCCCTGGTTCGCCGGCGGCGCCTCCGGCTTCGCCAGCCCCACCTTCGGCTACATCGTCGGCATGCTGCTCGCCTCCGGCCTGGTCGGTGCGCTGGCCCGGCGCGGCGGCGACCGCGGGGCGCTGCGCACCGCCGCCACGATGGCCGCCGGCACCGCCGTGATCTACGCCCTCGGCGTGCCCTACCTCGCGCTGAGCACCGGCATGTCGCTCGACAAGGCCGTCGCCGTCGGCCTCGTCCCCTTCCTGCTCGGCGACGCCCTCAAGGCCGCGCTGGCCATGGGCGCGCTGCCGACCGCGTGGAAGCTCGCCGGCCGCCGCGACTGACCGCCGGCCACGACGACGAAAGGGCGGGGCCCGCACCGATCCCGGTGCGGGCCCCGCCCTTTCGTACTCCCGCCGTCAGGCGCGGTCGGCGGCCTCGACGGCCTCGGCGGGCGCCACCGCCTGCTTCTCCCGCCCCCGCCGCCGCTCCAGCAGCAGCCCGACCGCCAGCACCACCACCGCCGCGACCACCGACAGCACCATCTGCTCCCGGCCGTCCGGGTCGTAGAACATGTAGCCCACGACGAACACGATCAGCGCGATCGTCGCGTACGTCAGCCACGGGTACAGCCACATCCGCACGGTCAGCAGCTCCGGCGTCTCCCGCTCCAGCGTCCGGCGCATCCGCAGCTGCGAGAAGCAGATGACGAGCCACACGAACAGCGCCACCGCGCCCGAGGAGTTCAGGAGGAACTGGAAGACGGTGTCCTTCGAGGTGTAGCTGAAGATCGTCGCGATGAAGCCGAAGGCGACCGACGCCCAGGTCGCCACCGCCGGCACCCCGCCCTTGTTGACGGTCGCGAACGACTTCGGCGCGTCCCCGCGCTCCCCGAGCGAGAACGCCATCCGCGAGGCGGTGTACAGCCCGGAGTTCAGACAGGACAGCACCGCGGTCAGCACCACGACGTCCATCACGGTGCCCGCGTACGGGATGTCCAGCGACGTCAGCACCGCCACGTACGGGCTCTTGACCACCGCCGGGTCGTTCCACGGCAGCAGCGTCACGATCACCGCGATCGAGCCCAGGTAGAACAGCGCGATCCGCCAGATGACGCTGTTGACGGCCTTGCGCACGGCCTGCACCGGGTCGGGCGACTCGCCCGCCGCCAGCGTGACGATCTCGCTGCCCATGAAGGAGAAGACCACCAGCAGCATGCCGGAGAGGATCGCGCCCGGGCCGTGCGGCAGGAACCCGCCGTGGCCGGTCAGGTTCGACATCCCCACCGCGCCGTTCCCCGGCGGCAGCCCGAAGATCGCCAGGGCGCCGACCACGATGAACACCACGATCGCCACGACCTTGATCCCGGCGAACCAGAACTCGAACTCGCCGAACGAGCCCACCGAGATCAGATTGGTGCCGGTCAGCACGATCATCACCAGCAGCGCCCAGGCCCACTGCGGGACGGCCGGGACCCACCCGGTGAGGATCGCGCCGGCCGCGGTCGCCTCGACGGCCAGCACCACCGACCAGAAGAACCAGTACAGCCAGCCGATCGTGAACCCCGCCCAGCGGCCCAGCGCCCGGTCCGCGTACGCCGAGAACGACCCGGACGCCGGCGAGGCCGCGGCCATCTCGCCCAGCATCCGCATCACCAGCACGACCAGCAGACCGGTCAGCGCGTAGGAGAGCAGGATGCCCGGCCCGGCGGCCGCGATACCGGCCCCGGAGCCGACGAACAGCCCGGCGCCGATCACCCCGCCGATGGCGATCATCGACAAATGGCGGTTCTTCAGACCTGCCTGCAGCCCGTCCGGCGGGTGCGCACCCATGTGCACCGTCCTTTGTGGTTCGGGGAAGGAACTCCCCCATGAGATCTCCGTCGCCCAATGATTGGAAGGTCCAATCCGGGTTTGTTGCTCGAATCACTGGACAGTGACGTCTCTCACATGCGGACGGAAGGTGCCCACGGGTCGCGCGGGCGGATCCGGAGCCACAGCCACCGGCGGACCCGGCGGCGCCTACCCCGGGCGGTGCATGTCACACTCATCGCATGCGCGTGTACCTCGGTTCCGACCATGCCGGCTTTGAACTCAAGAACCACCTCGTCGAGTGGCTCAAGGCCCACGGCCACGAGCCCGTCGACTGCGGTCCCCACATCTACGACGCCCAGGACGACTACCCGCCGTTCTGCCTCCGCGCCGCGGAGAAGACCGCCGCCGACCCGGACAGCCTCGGCATCGTGATCGGCGGCTCCGGCAACGGCGAGCAGATCGCCGCCAACAAGGTCAAGGGCGTACGGGCCGCACTGGCCTGGAGCGAGGAGACCGCCAAGCTCGGTCGCGAGCACAACAACGCCAACGTCATCTCCGTCGGCGGCCGGATGCACACCCAGGACGAGGCGACCAGGTTCATCGAGGTCTTCCTGAACACCCCCTACTCCGGCGACGAGCGGCACACCCGCCGCATCGAGATGCTCTCCGCGTACGAGACCACCGGCGACCTCCCGGCCATCCCCGCACACCACCCGCAGGGCTGACCCCCGCCCGTTCGACGCCGCCGCCCGCCCACCCCGCCGCCCCGGGGCGGGCGGGCGCGCCCACCGGAGGACCCGCCGTGCCCGAGGGCCACACCATCCACCGCCTCGCCGCGGACTACGCCGAGCGCTTCCTGGGGCAGAAGGTCCGGGCGACCAGCCCCCAGGGCAAGTTCTCCGACGGCGCGGCCCTCGTCGACCACCAGGTGCTCGAAACCACCGAGGCACACGGCAAACACCTCTTCCTCGGCTTCGGCTCTCCCCCAAGGACCTCCGACGAGCTCCGGTCCAGGGGGTACCCCCATCGCTGGATCCACATCCACCTCGGCCTCTTCGGCAAGCTCGGCTTCGGCACCGCTCCGGCCCCGCCGCCCACCGACACCGTCCGGCTGCGCCTGGCGAACGCCGACGCCTACGCCGACCTGCGCGGCCCCACCACCTGCGCACTGATCACCGAGGCCGAGAAGGACGCCATACACGACCGGCTCGGCCCCGACCCGCTGCGCCCCGAGGACGACGGCGGCCGCGCCTGGCAGCGGATCTCCCGCAGCCGGACGACCATCGCGGCGCTGCTCCTCGACCAGAAGATCATCGCCGGGGTCGGCAACGTCTACCGCGCGGAGGTCCTCTTCCGCCACGGCATCGACCCGTACCGCGCCGGCCGCGATCTCACCCGCACACAGTGGGACGCCATCTGGTCCGACCTGGTCGCCCTCATGCGCGAAGGCGTCCGCCACAACCGCATCGACACCGTCCGCCCCGAGCACACCCCCGAGGCCATGGGCCGCCCGCCCCGTGTCGACGACCACGGCGGCGAGGTCTACGTCTACCGCCGCGCCCTGCAGGACTGCCACATCTGCGGCACCGAGATCCGCACCGCCGGCCTCGCCGCCCGCAACCTCTTCTGGTGCCCGGGCTGCCAACCGGCCGGCGGCGCCGCGTAATACCCGCGATCGCGCCGCGCCACACCCCCTCCCACCACGGCTCATCGGACGTTCCCCGGCCGCGCGACCGCATTTCGAACAGGGTTTCCGCGCAATTGGCCGGGGCGACGTGCGGCGAATCGACGCGCCGCCGAACGGGTGGATAAGGTCCCAGAGCGATGACGAGTGGCCCGGGAACCGAAACCCTGACGGCCCGGGTGCACAAAGGCCTGCACCGGGCCCGCGTCGGCGTGCGCAAGGCCGGGGTCGACTACTTCCGCGGCGAGGGCTCCGACCACTTCGCGCTGGCCGCCCTGCTGTTCGCCATCCCCGCCATCGCCGCCGGCACCCTCTGGCGCCCCGAATGGATCGCCCCCACCGCCCTGGTCCTCCCCGTCATCGCCGGCGGCCTGCTCCTCCGTCCCGCCAACCTCCTCGTCCTCTACGGCGCCTCCGCCGCCGCCCTCGTCGTCGAGGCCGCGCTCTTCGGCCCGTACGAGGAAGGCCCCGACCGGATCACCCCGGGCACCGTCCTGGTCGTCGCCGCCGTCGGGCTCTTCGGCCTGCTCATCGCCCAGTTCCGCAGCCGCGTCGGCGTGCCCTGGCGGCGCGGCGGCACCATGCTCTTCGACCTGCGCGAACGCATCCGGGTACAGAGCAAACTGCCCCGGCTCCCCAAGGGCTGGCACCACGAGATGGCGCTGCGCCCGGCCGGCGGCCAGTCCTTCTCCGGCGACTTCGTCGTGGCCTCCCGCACACACGGCGGCAACATCCTCGAAGTCGTCCTCACCGACGTCTCCGGCAAGGGCATGGACGCCGCCTCCCGCGCCCTGCTGCTCTCCGGCGCCTTCGGCGGCCTGCTCGGCTCCCTCCCGCCGCACGGCTTCCTCCCGGCGGCCAACGGCTATCTCCTCCGCCAGGACTGGGAGGAGGGCTTCGCCACCTCCATCCACCTCGTCCTCGACCTCGAATCCGGCGACTACGAACTCCTCTCCGCGGGCCACCTGCCGGCCCTCCAGCTCAGCGCCGGCAGCGGCCGCTGGGAGGAGAAGGCGGGGGACGGGCCGCTGCTCGGCGTCTACGACGGCGCCCAGTTCGACCCGGTCAAGGGCACCCTGCGGCCCGGCGACGTCCTGATGCTCTTCACCGACGGCCTGGTCGAGGCCGCCGACCGCGACATCGCCGAGGGCATCGACCGCCTCACCGGCGAGGCGGACCGCTACGTCGCCAGCGGCTTCGCCGGCGCCGCCTGGCACCTGATCGAGGCCGTCGCCAAGGACGTCAACGACGACCGCGCCCTGCTCCTGATCTGCCGCGACGCCTGACGCCCACGAGGGCCGGCCGGGCCTCTTCGGTGGGGTTTGCCCCAGCCCGGCCCTGCGGCCCTCCCCATGGCCCGGCAGGGCCCCGGCTCCCTACCGTGAAACCGACGCCACCGGCCGCCACGACGGCCCGGGCCGAGCACCCACCGGACCCCACGGAGCGCCCCACCATGCCCCCGACCGCACCCCCGTCCACCTCCGCACCCGCCGTCGAACTGCGCGGCGTACAGCGCCGGTACGGCCGCGGCCCGGCCGCCGTCCACGCCCTGCGCGGTATCGACCTGACGCTGCCGCGCGGCTCGTTCACCGCCGTCACGGGCCCCTCGGGATCCGGCAAATCGACCCTCCTGCAGTGCGCGGCCGGCCTGGACCGCCCCACCTCCGGGTCCGTACGACTCGCCGGCACGGAAATCAGCCGAATGAGTGAGCGCCGCCTCACCGCCCTGCGCCGCGGCCGGCTGGGCTTCGTCTTCCAGGGGTACAACCTGCTGCCGGCCCTCACCGTCGAGGACAACGTCCTGCTGCCGATGCGCCTGGCCGGACAGCGCCCGGACCGCCGCCGGGCGGCCGACGTCCTCGCCCGCGTCGGCCTGGCCGACCACGCCCACCGCCGCCCGGGCCGGCTCTCCGGGGGTCAGCAGCAGCGCGTCGCGCTCGCCCGCGCCCTGGTCACCGCACCCGACGTGCTCTTCGCCGACGAGCCCACCGGCGCCCTGGACACCGCCACCGCCGCCGAGGTGCTCGGCCTGCTCCGGCACGCCGTCGACACCCTCGGCACCACGGTCGTCATGGTCACCCACGACCCGGTGGCCGCCGCCCGCGCCGACCAGATCCTGGTCCTCACGGGGGGCACGGTCACCGACCGCCTGCTCCCCGGGACGCCTCAGGCAGGGGACTGAGGCTGCTGCTGCCGGGGCACCGCGGGCGCCGGCCCGTCGGCCGGCTTGCGGAACGCCCAGTCCATGGTCGGTTCCATCGCGAACCGGAAGACCTTGCGGACCGGCGGCGTGCACAGCGCCGTCACGACGCCGCCCGCGAGCAGCGTGACCGTGACCTCGCCGAGCGGCGAGTGCAGCCAGGCGTAGTCGTCGAACCAGCCCCAGAACCGCGAGCCCTTCGCCAGGAAGCCGTGCAGCAGATAGCCGTACAGCGTCCCGGCGCCCAGCACCGTGAACCAGGTCCGCCGCGTCGGCACCCAGGAGAAGAAGCAGGCCACGAGCACCATCGAGCAGCCGAAGAGCGCCAGCGTCATCACGATGCCGACCCACCAGGTGGTGCCCAGCTCCTGGGCGCTGTCGCGGTGGTAGAACCACGCCGAGCTCATCCGCGGCGCCGCCCAGTAGGCCATCACCAGCGCCGCCGCGAAGATCGGCACCGACGCGATCCGGACCGCCCGCCGCTGGACGAGCCGGAAGTGCTCCGGCCGCAGTGACAGCCCCAGCACGAAGAACGGCAGGAACTGCAGCACCCGCTGGAGGTCCAGGTCGTCACCGATGTCCGGCGAGATCGACGCGAGGACGGCGATGACCACCGCGAGCGGAATCGGCCAGCGCACGACCTTCCACAGCGGTGTGGTCAGCCGCCAGATGAACAGGGCGATCAGGAACCAGGTCAGGAACCAGGGGTCGAGCAGGCTGATCGGATGCCCCGGATCGTCGTCCGCCCAGCGCTTGAAGAACGCGTAGGCGGTCTCGAAGAGCACATACGGAACGGCGACCCCGGTGACCAGGCGCTGCAGTCGGTCCCGGCGCATGTCGAAGCTGCGGGAGAAGTAGCCGGAGATGATGATGAAGGCCGGCATGTGGAAGGTGTAGACGGTCATGTAGAGCGCCTCGGCGGCGCGGCTGCCGTCGGTCAGCGGCTCCCAGGCGTGCCCCATCGCCACCAGCACGATGGCCAGGTACTTCGCGTTGTCGAAGAAGGGGTTCCGCCCCCCGCTCTTCGACGGGGGCGCCGGTGCCCCCGCCGGCTGCTCGGCGGACTCCGTACGGCCGGACCGGTCCGTACCCGCCGCCTCCCGGGCAGGCGGGAGCACGCGTCGCGGTGTGGGGGCAGCGGGAAACATTCCAGGCACGATAGCGGTGCCCGGCGAATGCGTAAAACCGTCGCCACGCCCTTCGCTATTTCATCCGACGGGCCCACCGATATGACCTGGATAAACACCGCAAGGGGCGAGCCGTTGACGGGACGCCGCCACCACTCCATCGCCCCTTTTGCCGCACTTGATACCCTCAAATCTGGTCATATCCCCTGAGGACGACGCCGAGGAAATGTCCACTTTCATGGTGCTGTGCGGCGCCGCCCGGTCCCCCGTAGTGATGCTCTCCGCCACGCCCGTAAAACAGTGGCGGAACTCACGGATAAACAATTGCCGGAGGGTGCGCAGAGTGATCGCGAATGATCGAGGAATCCCGCAGCGCGGAAATTGCGGGGGACGAGCGGCGGGGGAGGGGAAGGCGGCAGGCGGCCGGACGCCGGTACGCGGCCCGGCCCGTGCGGCACCGGCGGCCGGAATCGGGCAAAGCGTTGGCCGATGATTCGTCACCGGCCTGCAGTGGGCATGGAGTTGGTGGCACGATGGGTGCCGGGGGGTGTGCGCGGCATGCTCCCGGGCCGGTGAGGCGTTCCGACCAAGGGTGTGATCAGTGTGGCTCTGTCGCTGTCAGTTGTGCTGCTGTTGGGGATCATCCTGATCGTGCTGATCAGAGGAAAGTCGATCAAGGCGGGCCCGGCGCTCGTCGCCATACTGTTCGGCTTCTTCCTCGCCTCCACCGGCATGGCGCCGTCCATCAACAGGTTCCTCAACTCCCTGGCGGACACCATCAACCACATCACCTTCTAGGCGTCCGGACACCCGAACGTCATCCGGCCGCCCGGCTGGCCGGCCGTCCGGACGCCCCTCGCGCCCACCAGGCACCTCAAGGCCCACAAGGCCCCTGACGGTTCACGACGTTCAGAGGTCCTGTTCGCCCCCGGTCCGCGCCACCGCCTCGCGTACGGCCTCCTCGCTGCGGCCCACCACCGCCGAACCGTCGTCCGCGGTGATGATCGGCCGCTGGATCAGCCGGGGATGACCGGCCAGCGCCGCGATCCACCGCTCGCGCGCGGCCTCGGTGCGCTCCCACCCCCCGAGCCCCAGCTCCTTCGCCTCGGCCTCCTGGGTGCGGGTGATGTCCCACGGTTCCAGCCCCAGCCGGGCCAGGACCGCGCGCAGTTCCTCCGCGCTCGGCGGATCGTCGAGGTACCGGCGGACCGTGTACCGCGCGCCTTCCTCGTTCAGGATGTCGACCGCGGAGCGGCACTTGGAACATGCGGGATTGAGCCAGATCTCCATCCGGCCACTTTATTGAAGCCGCCGCGCCGGTCGCGTAAAGCCCCGGCCGTTCCGGAATGCGGAAAGCGAAAAGCCCCGGGCCGACCGGGCCGGGGCTTTTCCTCGAAGAGCGGGCGACGGGAATCGAACCCGCGTAGCTAGTTTGGAAGACTAGGGCTCTACCATTGAGCTACGCCCGCAGGCGCCACAGGTCGTCGGACCTCGGCACGCAGTGCATCCTAGCGGGTCGCGGCGGTCTCCCGCACACCCCTTCCCGCGGACGGCGCCCCGCGCCGCGTACGCCGGCGCAAGGTTCCGCGCCCCGCCCGCCGGCCGTCCCCCTCGCTGCTGCCGCGGCCTCGCAATAACTGGCAGCCTTACCGCGTCCGGCCATGTACCCTACGTGTCGCACCGACGGGGTGTGGCGCAGCTTGGTAGCGCGTCCGCTTTGGGAGCGGAAGGTCGTCGGTTCGAATCCGGCCACCCCGACCAGCAGGACCTCTGTCCGACCGGGCCCGTCCGGTGGAGCCCGGCCCCCTCTGGGGCCCGCCCGGACCGCCGGGCGTTCAAGATCCCGTTATCGGCGTCATCCTCCTTGCGGTTACTATGCAAACTGCGTGCCCGTGTGTCTGTGTACCGGGCGGATCGGCAGGGCCCGGTGTCAGCCGGGTGCCGGCGGATCTCAAGCAGAACCCCAGAAGTCAGCCCCAAGGAGACCGAACCGTGAAGAGCGCCGTGGAGACCCTGAACCCGACTCGGGTTCGGCTCACTGTCGAGGTGCCCTTCGAGGAGCTCAAGCCCAGCCTCGACGCGGCGTACAAGAAGATCAACCAGCAGGTCACGGTGAAGGGCTTCCGCCAGGGCAAGATCCCGGCGCGCGTCATCGACCAGCGGTTCGGCCGCGGCGCGGTGCTGGAGGAGGCCGTCAACGACGCGCTCCCGAAGTTCTACACCGAAGCGGTCAACGAGGCCGAGCTGAACGTCCTCGGCCAGCCCGAGGTCGACATCACCGAGCTGAAGGACGGCGAGACGCTGAACTTCACCGCTGAGGTCGACATCCGCCCCACCCTGGAGATCCCGGACTACTCCGGCATCGAGGTCGAGGTCGACGCCGTCGAGGTGTCGGACGAGGACGTCGACAAGTCGGTCGAGCAGCTGCGTGAGCGCTTCGCGACGACCAGCCCGGTCGAGCGCGCCGCGCAGGACGGCGACGTGCTGACCGTCAACCTCGAGGCCAAGGTCGACGGCGAGGTCCTGGAGGACGGCGTCGCCGAGGGCGTCACGTACACCGTCGGCTCCGGCGAGCTGCTCGACGGCATCGACGACGCGGTCAAGGGCCTGGAGGCCGGTGGCAGCGCCACCTTCACCTCCGAGCTCAAGGGCGGCTCCGCCCAGGGCAAGGAGGCCGAGGTCACCGTCGAGGTCACCGAGGTCAAGGCCCGCGAACTCCCCGAGCTGGACGACGACTTCGCGCAGCTGGCCAGCGAGTTCGACACCCTTGAGGACCTCAAGGCGGACAGCCGCAAGCGCCTCGCGCAGATGAAGAAGTACGACCAGGCCACCCAGGCCCAGGAGAAGGTCCTGGACGAGCTGCTGAAGCTCGTCGAGGTGCCGATGCCGGAGAAGCTGCTCGCGGACGAGATCCAGACCCGCAAGCACAACCTGGAGCACCACCAGCTCGGCCAGATGGGTCTCGACCTCGCGAAGTACCTGGAGATCCAGGGCAAGACCGAGGAAGAGTTCGACGCCGAGACCAAGGAGCAGGCGGAGAAGGGCATCAAGACCCAGTTCATCCTGGACGAGCTGGTCAACAAGGAGAAGCTGAACGTCAGCCAGGAGGAGCTCACCGAGCACCTCATGCGCCGCGCCCAGTCCTCCGGCATGTCCCCCGACCAGTTCGCCCAGGCCGTCGTCGAGGGCGGCCAGGTGCCGATGCTCGTCGGTGAGGTCGCCCGCGGCAAGGCCCTCGCGGTCGTCGTCGAGGCCGCCACGGTCAAGGACAGCAACGGCGAGGTCGTCGACCTCGACGACGAGGACGAGACGGCCGAGACCGTCGAGGCCGAGGGTGCCGGCACCGAGGCTGCGGACGAGAAGCCCGAGGCGTAAGCCCCGGCCCTCCCGCGACCCGCGCAGAACGACTGATCAACGGGCCCGAACACGCACGTCCGCGTGTTCGGGCCCGTCCGTCGTACCGGCCCGTGAGCCTGCGCTCACAGCGAACAGTTGACAATGCGGGATGGCGTTGTCCGACCTGCGCGTTAGGGTCCGTAGATACGAGGGCAGGGGAGTCCCTGAAACCGCGCCGGGGCGACATACGGCGCCCGAATCCCCGCGCCCCAGAAGACGACGCTGTGACGGCCCCGAGCCGTCCGACAACGAGCAGGTGGACACGTGACGATCCCGATGCCTTCCGCCGCCGCTGAGCCGACCTTCGGTGGCCTCGGCGACCAGGTCTACAACCGGCTGCTCGGCGAGCGGATCATCTTCCTCGGCCAGCCGGTCGACGACGACATCGCCAACAAGATCACCGCGCAGCTGCTTCTCCTCGCCGCGGACCCGGACAAGGACATCTTCCTCTACATCAACTCCCCGGGCGGCTCGATCTCGGCCGGCTTGGCGATCTACGACACCATGCAGTACATCAAGAACGACGTGGTGACGATCGCGATGGGCCTCGCGGCCTCCATGGGCCAGTTCCTGCTGAGCGCCGGCACGCCGGGCAAGCGCTTCGCACTGCCGAACGCCGAGATCCTCATCCACCAGCCCTCCGCGGGCCTGGCCGGCTCCGCGTCGGACATCAAGATCCACGCCGAGCGGCTGCTGCACACCAAGAAGCGGATGGCGGAGCTGACGGCCTTCCACACCGGTCAGACGGTCGAGCGGATCACCCAGGACTCCGACCGCGACCGCTGGTTCTCCGCCGATGAGGCCAAGGAGTACGGCCTCATCGACGAGGTGATGACCTCCGCCGCCGGCGTTCCGGGCGGGGGCGGCACCGGGGCCTGAGCCCCGTACCACTCGCCCCTCAGCCACCCCAGCCCACTTGATCGCCACCAGGACGGTGAACACCACGATGAACAACTTCCCCGGCAGCGACTTCTACCAGCGCCCGGAGTCCGAGTTTTCCGGCGCGCGCGCGGAGTCCCGATACATCGTCCCGCGCTTCGTCGAGCGCACGTCCCAGGGTGTGCGCGAGTACGACCCTTACGCGAAGCTGTTCGAGGAGCGAGTGATCTTCCTCGGCGTGCAGATCGACGACGCCTCGGCCAACGACGTCATGGCGCAGCTGCTGTGCCTGGAGTCGATGGACCCGGACCGCGACATCTCGATCTACATCAACAGCCCCGGCGGCTCGTTCACGGCGCTCACGGCCATCTACGACACGATGCAGTTCGTGAAGCCGGACATCCAGACGGTCTGCATGGGCCAGGCGGCCTCCGCCGCGGCCGTGCTGCTCGCGGCCGGCACGCCCGGCAAGCGGATGGCGCTGCCGAACGCCCGGGTGCTGATCCACCAGCCGTACAGCGAGACCGGCCGCGGTCAGGTCTCCGACCTGGAGATCGCCGCCAACGAGATCCTGCGGATGCGCACCCAGCTGGAGGACCTGCTGGCCAAGCACTCCTCGACGCCCATCGAGAAGATCCGCGATGACATCGAGCGTGACAAGATTCTGACCGCCGAGGAGTCCCTGGCGTACGGTCTGGTCGACCAGATCGTCTCGACGCGCAAGTCGTCCGTCTCGATCGGCTAGCGGTTTCGCGCACAACGCGCCGGAGCGTTGCCTCCTTGGACCGGTTCGGGATCGAGTGAACCGAGTCGGTCCAAGGGGGGCCCGTACGGGGGGCCCGGCAAGGTACCGTCGATAGGCAAGCACCCGGGTCCGTTGGAGCAATGCGGATCCCAGGCGAAGGGGAAGCACCTCGTGGCACGCATCGGTGACGGCGGCGACCTGCTCAAGTGCTCATTCTGCGGAAAGAGCCAGAAGCAGGTGAAGAAGCTCATCGCGGGACCTGGTGTGTACATCTGCGACGAGTGCATCGATCTCTGCAACGAGATCATCGAGGAGGAGCTCGCCGAGACCTCCGAGGTGCGTTGGGAAGAGCTTCCCAAGCCCCGGGAGATCTACGAGTTCCTGAACGGCTACGTCGTCGGCCAGGATCCCGCGAAGAAGGCGCTCTCGGTCGCCGTCTACAACCACTACAAGCGGGTCCAGGCGGGCGAGAACGGCCCCGGCCGCGGCGATGAGGGCATCGAGCTCGCCAAGTCCAACATCCTGCTGCTCGGCCCCACCGGCTCCGGCAAGACCCTGCTCGCGCAGACCCTCGCCCGGATGCTGAACGTCCCCTTCGCGTTCGCCGACGCCACGGCGCTGACGGAGGCCGGTTATGTCGGCGAGGACGTCGAGAACATCCTCCTCAAGCTGATCCAGGCCGCGGACTTCGACATCAAGAAGGCCGAGACCGGCATCATCTACATCGACGAGATCGACAAGGTCGCCCGGAAGAGCGAAAACCCGTCGATCACCCGTGACGTCTCCGGCGAGGGCGTCCAGCAGGCGCTGCTGAAGATCCTGGAGGGCACCACCGCCTCGGTCCCGCCCCAGGGCGGCCGTAAGCACCCGCACCAGGAATTCATCCAGATCGACACGACGAACGTGCTGTTCATCGTGGGCGGTGCCTTCGCCGGCCTGGAGAAGATCATCGAGGCCCGGTCCGGCGCCAAGGGCATCGGCTTCGGCGCGACGATCCGCTCCAAGCGGGAGATCGAGTCCAAGGACCAGCTCCAGGACGTCATGCCGGAGGACCTGGTCAAGTTCGGCATGATCCCCGAGTTCATCGGCCGGCTCCCGGTCCTCACCTCGGTCCACAACCTCGACCGTGAAGCGCTCCTGCAGATCCTCGTCGAGCCGCGCAACGCGCTCGTCAAGCAGTACAAGCGCCTCTTCGAACTCGACGGTGTGGAGCTCGACTTCGACCGCCCGGCCCTGGAGGCCATCGCCGACCAGGCCATCCTCCGCGGCACCGGCGCCCGCGGCCTGCGCGCCATCATGGAGGAGGTCCTCCAGGCGGTGATGTACGAGATCCCGTCCCGCAAGGACGTCGCCCGCGTCGTCATCACCGAGGACGTCGTCCACTCCAACGTGAACCCGACCCTCGTCCCCCGCACCCGCGGCGACTCGGGCGAGCCCCAGGAGAAGAGCGCGTAGCCCGCGCCCACCAGACGTACGAGAGCCGCCCGGCAGCTTGCTCGCTGCCGGGCGGCTCTCCTGTGTAACGGGTCCGTGCCGCCGTCCCCCACAGACGGCGTACGGGGCGGCTACTTCTCCTTGCGGACCTCGTTGCGGATCTTGGCGGTCTTCTCGGAGAGTTCCTCGGCGCCGGGGGTGGTGGCGGTGGTGCCGCCGGAGGCGGAGGGGGCGGCGGCCATCGTGACGGCGCCGATGGCGCTGTTGTCGCCCCAGATGCAGGTGGAGACGGTGACGGGCACGGACATGCCGCTCTGCGACACGGTGAACTTCTGCGTCCGGCACTTCATCACGGCACCGTCGAAGTCATCGGGGGAGTACTCGGTCGTTGAAGTTACGTCCTCGACCTTGGCGTTCCCCATGGTCTTCTTCTGGTTCTCGTCGACCTTGGCGAACATCTGGCTCACCGTGCCCTCGGGGTCGGCGATCTCGCCGTAGACGCCGTGCAGGCTCATGGTCAGCCCGCCGTCGGCCTTGTAGCTGCCCCCGACCCCCTTGGCGTTGGTGATGCCCATCGCCTTGGCTTCCTTGTCGTTGGCGAGGTCCTCGGTGCCCCCGGCACCAGGGGTCTCCGCCTTCGAGAACTGCCCGTTCAGCAGCTTCTCCGGCATCGAGATCGTGTAAGGCTTCACGTCCCCGCCCGAGCCGAAGACGAAGTACGCGCCGACGCCGATGGCGGCGACGACGGCGACGGCGCCGATGATCAGGCCGATCTTCTTGCCGCTGCCGCCGGACTCCTCGGGGCCCTGGGGGATGACGCCGTAGGGGGTCTGCTGGCCGCCGTACGGGGGCTGCTGGCCGTAGGCGGGCTGGGCGGGCTGCTGGGGGTAGCCGTAGCCCTGCTGAGGGGCCTGCTGCGGATAGCCGTAGCCCTGCTGCGGAGGCACCTGGCCGCCCTGCTGCGGATAGCCGTAACCGGGCTGGGGGGCCGGCGGCTGCTGCGGCTGGCCGTACGGGCCGGGCTGCTGGGGCTGCCCGTACGGGCCGGGAGGCGGCTGGTTGAAGCTCATGGAGCGGTTCCCCTCGTGACAACTGAAGACAGTTGAAATTCTGCGTGTGAAGTTCTGCGGTGTTTATGCGCTGCCGACATCCTGTACGACGCCGCCGACAGCCGGTGCCCCGGGGGCGAAACCGATTCGAAGCTGCTACATGGGCGCCCGTACACTGTCCGTCGTGACCGAGAACACTCAGCAGAGCAACCACAGCGCCCCCGAACTGCCGACTCAGTACACGCCGGCCGATGTAGAGGGGCCGCTGTACGAGCGCTGGGTAGAGCGGGGTTACTTCGAGGCCGACGAGAAGAGCGACAAGCCGCCGTACACGATCGTCATCCCGCCGCCGAACGTCACCGGCAGCCTCCACCTGGGCCACGCCTTCGAGCACACGCTGATCGACGCCCTCACCCGCCGCAAGCGGATGCAGGGCTACGAGACGCTGTGGCAGCCGGGCATGGACCACGCCGGTATCGCCACCCAGAACGTCGTCGAGCGCGAGCTCGCCAAGGAAGGCGTCTCGCGGCACGACCTCGGCCGGGAGGCGTTCGTCGAGCGCGTCTGGCAGTGGAAGAACGAGTCCGGCGGCCAGATCTCGGGGCAGATGCGGCGGCTCGGTGACGGCGTCGCCTGGTCGCGCGAGCGGTTCACGATGGACGAAGGGCTGTCCAAGGCCGTTCAGACGATCTTCAAGCGGCTCTACGACGACGAGCTGATCTACCGCGCCGAGCGCATCATCAACTGGTGCCCGCGCTGTCTGACCGCCATCTCGGACATCGAGGTGGAGTACCAGGACGACGACGGCGAGCTGGTGTCGATCCGGTACGGGGAGGGTGACGCGTCGATCGTCGTCGCCACCACCCGCGCCGAGACGATGCTCGGTGACACCGCGGTCGCCGTCCACCCCGACGACGAGCGGTACGCCCATCTCGTCGGCACCGAGATCGAGTTGCCGCTGACCGGTCGTCGCATCCCGGTCGTCGCGGACGAGCACGTCGACCCGGAGTTCGGCACCGGCGCCGTCAAGGTCACCCCGGCGCACGACCCGAACGACTTCGAGATCGGACGGCGGCACGACCTCGCCAACCTGGCCGTCCTCGACGAGCGGGGCGTCATCACGGCGCACGGCCCGTTCCAGGGCCTGGACCGCTTCGAGGCCCGCTCCGCGATCGTCGGCGCGCTGCGCGCGGACGGCCGGATCGTCGCCGAGAAGCGCCCGTACACCCACTCCGTCGGGCACTGCTCGCGCTGTAAGACGACCATCGAGCCGCGGCTGTCGATGCAGTGGTGGGTCAAGGTCGGCCCGCTGGCGAAGGCGGCCGGGGACGCGGTCCGGGACGGCAAGGTCGCGATCCACCCCAAGGAGATGGAGTCGCGGTACTTCGGCTGGGTGGACAACCTCCACGACTGGTGCATTTCCCGACAGTTGTGGTGGGGTCACCGCATTCCGGTCTGGTACGGGCCGAACGGCGAGGTCGTCTGCGTCGGACCGGACGAGGAGCCGCCGAGCGGTGCGGGCTGGCACCAGGACACCGACGTCCTGGACACCTGGTTCTCGTCGGGCCTGTGGCCGTTCTCCACGCTCGGCTGGCCCGAACGGACCCCGAGCGTCGAGAAGTTCTACCCGAACTCCGTCCTGGTCACCGGCTACGACATCCTGTTCTTCTGGGTCGCCCGGATGATGATGTTCGGGCTGTACGCGATGGACGGCACCCCGCCGTTCCACACCATCGCCTTGCACGGCATGGTCCGTGACCAGTTCGGCAAGAAGATGTCCAAGTCGTTCGGGAACGCGGTCAACCCGCTGGACTGGATGGACGCCTACGGATCGGACGCCGTCCGGTTCACCCTCGCCCGCGGTGCCAACCCGGGTGTCGACGTGCCGATCGGCGAGGACTGGGTCCAGGGCTCCCGCAACTTCGCCAACAAGATCTGGAACGCCACCCGCTTCGCGCTCATGAACGGCGCGACCGTGGAGGGCGAACTCCCGCCCGCGGAAGCGCTGTCGGCGACCGACCGGTGGATCCTCTCCCGGCTGAACTCGGTCGTCGCCGAGGTCGACGCGTACTACGACGACTACCAGTTCGCGAAGCTGTCGGACACCCTCTTCCACTTCGCCTGGGACGAGGTCTTCGACTGGTACGTCGAGCTGTCCAAGACCACCTTCATGGCCGGCGGGCCGGCCGCCGAGGCGTCGCGCCGGGTCCTGGGCGAGGTCCTGGACGTCACGCTGCGGCTGCTGCACCCGGTCGTCCCGTTCGTCACCGAGACGCTGTGGACGACGCTGACCGGCGGTGAGTCGCTCGTCATCGCCGAGTGGCCTTCGGACTCGGGCTTCCGCGACGCGGCCGCGGAGCAGGAGATCGAGACCGTTCAGCAGGTCGTCACCGAGGTCCGCCGGTTCCGCTCCGACCAGGGGCTGCAGCCCGGCCAGAAGGTCCCGGCCCGGCTGGAGCTGTCCGGTACGGCACTGGCGCCGCACGAGGCCGCGATGCGGGCGCTGCTGCGGCTGCAGCCGGCAGGTGACGGCTTCCACGCCACCGCCTCGCTGCCGGTCGCGGGCGCCACGGTCGCGCTCGACCTGTCCGGCGCCATCGACGTCGAGGCGGAGCGCAAGCGGCTGACGAAGGACCTGGCCGCCGCCGAGAAGGAGAGGGCGCAGGCCACCGCCAAGCTCGGCAACGAAGCCTTCCTCGCCAAGGCGCCCGAGAAGGTCGTGGACAAGATCCGCGGCCGGCTGGGCACCGCGGAGGCCGACATCGAGCGGATCACCGCGCAGCTGGCGGCTCTGCCCCAGGTGTAGCACCGTTCCCCGCCGCAGGCCCCTCGTCCGTACGGGCGGGGGGCCTGCGGCGTCCCCGCCCCCGTCCCCGCTGCCCCCGTTCGCGGACCGGCCAGAGCAGCACATACGCCGTGGAGACCGCCACGAAGCCCAGGCGGATCAGCCCGCGGGCCGAGTCGTCGGGGATCGCGAAGACGCTGCCGTAGAGGATCAGCAGCGCGAGCCAGCTCCACCAGGGGACCAGGCGGCGCTGGCCGATCACGTCCCACAGCAGGGTGCCGAGCAGCACCGACGCCGTGTAGTACGTGTAGACGCTGGGGTCGAGGACGATCCGGGCGTTGGCGCCGAGCAGGACCACGGCCGCCCAGCGGCCCCGCCAGACGGCGATCGCGCCCAGCGTCAGCCCGAGGGCGGCCTGTGCCGGGCGGTCCCAGCCGGGGGTCTCCGGGTCGCCGACGCCCAGCCAGCGCAGCGCGGACGCCGGATGGTTGGGGATGGCGAACTTCGCCGCGGCGAACGACTGCGGGTCGCCGAGGAAGAACGGCAGCCAGGCGACGGCCACCAGGCCCGCGCACCACAGGCCGGCCCGCAGCCACTTCTCCCGCGGCAGCGCGAGCAGCAGCGGGACGAAGGCCAGGGCGGTGGGCTTGGAATCCATCGCCAGGGCCAGGCAGGCGCCGGTGAGGGCGGCGTCGCCGCGGGTGACGGCGCGTACCGCGAGGGCGGTAAAGAACAGGGCGAGGACGTCGTCGAGGTGCCCGAAGCGGACCGCGACCTCGATCCACATCGGGATGAAGGCCAGCCCGGCGATCAGGACGCGCTGCCGCAGCCGCTGGTGGTTGGTGCCGGTGCCCAGGAAGTGGTGGGCCGCGCTGCGCCCGGCCAGGACCACTATGACCAGGCCGAGCAGCGACATCAGGGCCGCGGCGAGGAACTGGCCGGTGGCCTCGGGAAACGGGTTGAACAGCCCGGCGGTCAGGAAGCTGATCGGGCCCATCTGGAGCTCGGGGTGGTGCGCGTAGAGGTTGAGTCCGCCGGTGCCGTCGCCCGCGGTGCCCTGGTAGATCAGCTCGCCGCCGGTGCGCAGGTAGTGCCAGGAGAAGCCGCCGTGCGGTTCGACGACCGCGAACCACAGGGCGGTCCAGGCGGTGAGCAGCACCAAATGCATCCGCTGACTGATTGCCGGCACGCCTGTTCAGCTCCTGCTTTCCCGTTCGCCGTCGTCCTGTCGCGCGCTCCCGTGGGCCGTGCTGGCGCCTTTGGGGTGCGGGGGAGCCGGACAGCCCGCCGTGGAAGAGGGCGAAGCGGGGCGGAAAGTTGTCCCGGCCGGGCAGGTCCGGCCGATTCGGCCCGTTAAGACCGTTCTCATCGCGTTCTCATGAAGGCGAGGCACGGTGGACCGGAATGCCGGATGCCGGATGCCGGAGCGCCGGATTGTCGGAGTCCGGCGGAAACCGCCCGCCCCGTCCCAGGAGCCGCGCCCCATGAACAAGCCACTGCGCCGGGTCTCGGTGTTCTGCCTCGCCCTGATACTCGCACTGATGGGCTGGGCCACCTGGATCCAGGGCGCGAAGGCCAGTGACTACAAGGAGGACTCGCACAATCCGCGGGTGACCATCGGCAAGTACGCGGCGCCGCTGGGCAACATCCTCGTCGGCGGCGAGCCGGTCACCGGCTCCGCCGCCACCTCCTCCACCCTCAAGTACAAGCGCACCTACAAGGACGGCCCGCTCTACGCCCCGGTGACCGGCTTCACCTCGCAGATCTTCGGCAGCAACCAGCTGGAGAGCCTCTACGGCGACCTCCTCGACGGCTCCGACAGCCGCCTGCAGAGCCCCGCCGACGCGCTGACCCGCACCCGGGCCAAGGGCGGCGACGTGGCCACCACCATCGACGCCAAGGTGCAGAAGGCCGGCTATCAGGCGCTGGACGGCAAGAAGGGCGCGGCCGTCGCCCTCGACCCGGCCACCGGGCGGATCCTCGGCATGGTCAGCACCCCGTCGTACGACCCGGGGAAGTTCGCCGGGTCCTCCGCCGCCGACCAGAAGGCGTGGCAGCGCATGTCCGGCGACGGGGATCACCCCGAGGTCAACCGGGCGCTGCGGCAGCCGCTGCCGCCCGGCTCCACCTTCAAGCTGGTGGTCGCCGCGGCCGCGCTGGAGAACGGCCTGTACTCCTCGGTCGACGAGCACACCGACAGCCCCGACCCGTACACCCTCCCGCACACCCGCACCACGCTGAAGAACGAGAACACCGCCGCGCCCTGCAAGAACGCGACCATCCGCACCGCTCTGCGGTACTCCTGCAACACCGTGTTCGCGAAGATGGCCGTCGACCTGGGCAAGGACAAGGTCAAGGCGCAGGCCGAGAAGTTCGGCTTCAACGACGGCAAGGTGGACACCCCGGTGCGCGCCGCCAAGAGCGTCTACCCGGACGACATGGACCAGGCGCAGACCGCGCTCTCGGGGATCGGCCAGTTCAACGACCAGGCGACCCCGCTCCAGATGGCGATGGTCGCCTCGGCCATCGCCAACGGGGGCGAGCTGAAGAGCCCGCAGCTGGTCGACCGGCTGACCGACGGCGGCGGCAACACCGTCCAGCAGAACGAGCCGGCGGCGTACCGCGGCGGCCGGACCATGTCGGGCCGTACTGCCGCCCAGCTGCGGTCCGCGATGCAGACGGTGGTGGACCAGGGCACCGGCTCGAACGCGAAGATCGGCGGACTGACCGTCGGCGGCAAGACCGGCACCGCCCAGCACGGCGTCGACAACAGCGGTACGCCCTACGCGTGGTTCGTCTCGTACGCGGAGGACGGCAACGGGCACCAGGTGGCGGTGGCCGTGATGGTCGAGGACGGCCACGCCGCCCGCAACGAGGTCTCCGGAAACGGACTGGCGGCCCCCGTGGCGCGGGCGATGATGAAGGCGGCACTGGGCTAGCGGGGACTTCCCGGCGGGCCGGCGCGGCGCGCGGCGGGCGGGGGCGACGCAGCGCGGCGCTGTCACAGGTGCCTCGTAGACTTGTCGTCGTGAGTGAGCGCCCCCGAAACGACGACCCCGACCCGACCGACGCCTTCGACGGCCTGGTCGAGGCGGAGACCGACAGAGACCCCGACCTGGCGGTGATCGAGGCCGGCAGCCGGACCTTGCGCGCCCAGGCGGGACCGCCGCAGGGGGACCCGATCCCCGCCCGGCCGGCCGATCCCGAGGTCGACCGCGCGCTGCGGGCCGTCGAGGAGGAGCTGGCGGGCCGCTGGGGCGAGACCAAGCTCGACCCGTCGGTGAAGCGGATCGTGGCGTTGCTGGACGTCCTGGGCTCGCCCCAGCGGGCGTACCCGTCCATCCACATCACCGGCACGAACGGCAAGACCAGCACCGCCCGCATGATCGAGGCGCTGCTGGGCGCCTTCGACCTGCGCACCGGCCGGTACACCAGCCCGCACGTCCAGTCGATCACCGAGCGGATCAGCCTGGACGGCAGCCCGATCTCCGCCGAGCGCTTCATCGAGACGTACCGGGACCTCGCGCCCTACCTGGAGATGATCGACGGCCAGCAGGAGTACCGCCTGTCGTTCTTCGAGGTGCTGACGGCCATGGCCTTCGCCGCCTTCGCGGACGCCCCGGTGGACGTCGCGGTCGTCGAGGTCGGCATGGGCGGCACCTGGGACGCGACGAACGTGATCGACGGCGACGTCGCCGTGATCACCCCCATCTCCCTCGACCACACCGACCGCCTCGGCGAGACGCCCGAGCAGATCGCCGGCGAGAAGTCCGGGATCATCAAGAAGGACGCCACGGTCGTGCTGGCCCAGCAGCCGGTCGACGCGGCGTCGGTGATGCTCAAGCGCGCGGTCGAGGTGGACGCCACGGTCGCCCGTGAGGGCATGGAGTTCGGGGTGCTCTCCCGTGAGGTCGCGGTCGGCGGGCAGATGCTGACGCTGCGCGGCCTGGGCGGCGAGTACCCGGAGATCTTCCTCCCGCTGTACGGCGCCCACCAGGCGCACAACGCCGCGGTGGCGCTCGCCGCGGTCGAGGCGTTCTTCGGTGTGGGCTCGGACCACGCCCGCACGCTCGACATCGACACCATCCGCTCCGCGTTCGCCGCGGTCGCCTCGCCGGGCCGGATGGAGGTCGTCCGCCGCAGCCCGACGGTCGTGCTGGACGCCGCGCACAACCCCGCCGGCGCCCGGGCCGCGGCCGAGGCGGTCACCGAGGCGTTCGGCTTCAGCCGGCTGATCGGCGTCGTCGGCACCAGCGACGACAAGGACGTCCGCGGAGTCCTGGAGGCGTTCGAGCCGATCTTCGCCGAGGTCGTGGTGACGCGTAATTCCAGCCATCGTGCGATGGATCCGGACGAGCTTGCGGCCGTCGCGGTGGAGGTCTTCGGCGCCGAGCGGGTCCAGGTCGAACCGCGGCTCGACGACGCCCTGGAGGCGGCGATCACCCTCGCGGAGGAAGAGGGCGAGTTCTCCGGTGCGGGCGTGCTGGTGGTGGGCTCGGTGATCACGGTCGGCGAGGCCCGACTGCTGCTGGGAAGGAACTGACCATGCGCACGCTCTGCGCGGGCACTCTGATAGGCGAATTCTTCGTGATCGGCTTCGCCGGCCTGGTCGCGATGCAGCTGACGGACATCCCGACGGCCACGATCTGGACGGTCAGCGGCATCGCGATGCTGCTCAGCCTCCTGCTGTGCGGCATGCTGACCCGCCCCGGCGGCGTCCAGCTCGGCTGGGCCCTCCAGATCGCCCTCATCGCCAGCGGCTTCGTCATCCCCACGATGTTCTTCCTCGGCGCCGTCTTCGCCGCCCTGTGGTGGGCCTCGGTCCACTTCGGCCGCAAGGTGGACGCGGCGAAGGCCGCTGCCGCTGCCGCTGCCTGATTTCCCCACGTACCTGGCTGTCCCGCCGTCGGGGTTGCTCGCCGTTGCGCTTTGCGGCGCCCCGCACGTAGCTCGCCGTCCCGCCGCGGGTGTTGTTCGCCGTTGCGCCTGCGGCGGGCTGGGTTTGTGGTGGGTGCGGTGACGGGCCTCCGGGGCCTTGTTCGTGGACTGCTGTCGCTTTACGTCCACGAACAA
>NZ_JOIX01000082.1 GCF_000720175.1 Streptomyces sp. NRRL S-337 | reverse complement strand
GAATCGATCTGCTCAACCGTCAGCGACTTCTCACACAGTCACACCAACGAGCCCCAGCCCACACGGTCACACCACATGCGGTTGCAGTACTAGGGGAAGGTCGAACAGATCCCGTAAGGGTCGCGAGGGCCCCCTGCAGGGCCTCAACTCGACCAGCAGGGAAAGGTATTCCCGTACCCCCACCCCACCCCACCCCACGAGGCGCACCCGGAACGACGACGCCCGCCCCCACCGGCCTCCCACCCACCACTCACGGGAGGGGCTGGACCGGAGGACGAAGTCTGGAGGGCCGGCACCGCACCCAAAAACACCACGCCCGCCGCCAGGCGCAACGGCGAACAAGCCCCGCGGCGGGACGGCCAGGTACGTACGCGGCGCCGCAAAGCGCAGCGCCCCGCGGCGGGACAGCCGACAACGTACGCGGCACCGCAAAGCGCAGCGCGCCCCGCGGCGGGACAGCCAAGTACGTGGGGATCACCCCCGGAGGGCCTCGTAGGGGCGGCCCAGGCCCCAGCCCTGGTGCATCGCGTCGGCGAAGGATGCCGCGAGGAGGTGTTCGCCCCGTTCGGAGGGGTGCGTGCCGTCGTACGTGGCCAGGTCGATGTGCCAGCCTGCCGGCTCGGAGGCCAGTAGCAGCGGTGAGGTGGGGGTGGAGAGATCGGCGACGGCCTTGGCCAGCAGTTCGTTGAAGTGTGCGCACTCCGCGCCGAACGCCGGGTCCGCCGCGGCCCGTACGTTGGGGATGACCGGCATCAGCACCGCCCGTATGTGCGGCGCCGCGGCTCGTGCGCCCGCCACGAACTCGCGGACGTTCTGTGCCGTCTGGGCGGCGTTGGTGTAGAAGCCGAGGTCTATCAGGCCGAGCGAGACCAGCAGGGTGTCGGCCCGGTGCCGGCGTACCGTCTCGCCGATCACCGGCGCCATGTGCAGCCAGCCCTCGCCCCACCCGGCGAGGTGCGCGCGGGCGGATTCGGGGAAGTCCGGGTCGCGGTAGGCGTGCGAGGTGGCGGCGTCCTCGGCCGGTTCGTGGAGCGTCCGGCGCGGCCCGACGATGCGGTACGGGCCGCCGAAGCAGGCGTTCAGGTGCTGCCACATCCGGTATCGCCAGGTGAAATCGCCGGCGCTCCCGATCGTCATCGAGTCGCCGACGAACATGATCCTCATCCGGCAATGATGTCCGAGAACCCCTACTGCGGGGTACGTGACGCTGGCCACGCCCGGTGCGCCCGGGCCGCCGACGTGGCCTCCCGGGTCCGCGCCCGGCCCCGCGGATGGCAGTCTGTGCCCATGCGTTCGCTTCTGTGCGCGGCCGGTGCCGCGGGGGCCTTGTGGGTGGGGGCGGTGGCGGTGGTGCCGGCCGCCGCCGATGAGCCGGACGGCTTCACGATCGGCGATCCGAGGATCACCGAGTCCAGCGGCCTGGCCGCCAGCCGCGCGCACCCCGGCATCTACTGGACCCACAACGACAGCGACGACGGCCCCTACGTCTACGCCGTGGACGGCCGGACGGGCCGGACCGTCGCCCGGATCACCCTGCGCGGCATCGGGGCGCCGCGTGACGTCGAGGCGATCTCGCTCGGCCCGGACGGCGACCTCTACCTCGGCGACATCGGCGACAACCTCGGCGGCAGCTGGAACCACGTGTGGATCTACCGCTTCCCGGAGCCGAAGCGGCTGCGCGACGCGACGGTGACCGCGACCCAGTACACCGTGAAGTACGCCGACGGCCCGCGGGACGCCGAGGCGCTGATGGTGCATCCCCGGACCGGCCGGGTCTACCTCGCCAGCAAGAAGCAGGACGGCACCGGCGCGCTCTACGAGGGCCCGCGGCACCTCACCTCCTCCGGCACCAACACCTTCCGCAAGGTCGCGCCGGCCGAGCTGTGGGTGACGGACGGCGCGTTCTCCCCCGACGGCACCCGGCTGGTGCTGCGTGGCTACTTCGGCGCGCGGATCTTCCGCTGGGCGCACGGCCGCCCCGAGGACCTCGGCAGTGTGGGCGTGCCGATCCAGCAGCAGGGCGAATCGGTCACCTTCACCCCCGACGGCCGGACGCTGATGTACGGCTCGGAGGGCCGGGACAGTGACGTCACGCCGGTCGGCCTGAGCGGCGGCCAGCTGCCGGACTCGGCCCGGGCGGGTGACGGGGAGGACGGCGGGAAGTCGGGCGGCTCGGGCAACTCCCCTTCAGGCAAGGGGAGTTCGGGCGGCAAGGAGCTCGGGCCGAGTTACGCCAAGGGGGCGCTCGTCCTGGCGGTGGCGACGGCTTTGGTCGTGGTGGTGCGCAGGCTGCTGCGGCGGCGTTCGTAGGCGGGGCGCCCTAGGAGGAGCCCTCCGGCGCCGGCCGCAGTTCGTAGTGCAGGGTGCGCTCCCGCTTCAGCCGGTGCAGCAGGGGCACCAACAGGCCGTGGATGAGCGGGTATTTCCGGGTCAGGGAGCGCTCGGCCCGGCGGTATTCGCGGGTCTGCGGGTCCAGCAGCCGCACCCGGGCGTTGAGGGTGGGGCCGGTGGGTCGGCCGCGCCAGGTGCAGGCGCAGATCTCCACGTCCGGGAAGTTCCGCATCCGCTTGGCCTTGCCGGCGCTGCCGTACGTGCGGAAGTAGGCGTGGTCCCCGTCGACGGCGAGGTTGACCGGGGTGCCGACGCCGGTGCCGTCCCGCTTGTAGGTGGTCAGCAGGACCGCCCCTTGCCGCTCGAAGGGGGCGAGGCCGGGGCTGGGGGGAGTCGTCATGCCCCCATACAGGCATATCCGGGGTGGTTTCGTCACTCCGCGATGCCGCCGTACGGGTGGTGCTCCGGCGGCCCGTTCGGGCGGTCGTGGCCGGACGGCGCCGGGCCGGCACCGGGCATGCGACAGGCCCCGGCGGTCGCCCGCCGGAGCCTGTCGCAAGGTGCGGCTCGGAACCTGCCGTTACAGCTGGCCGATGACGTAGTCGATGCAGGCCGTCAGGGCCTCGACGTCCGACGGCTCGATCGCCGGGAACATCGCGATCCGGAGCTGGTTGCGGCCGAGCTTGCGGTAGGGCTCGGTGTCGACGATGCCGTTGGCGCGCAGGACCTTGGCGACGGCGGCGGCGTCGACCTCGTCGGTGAAGTCGATGGTGCCGATGACCTGCGAGCGCTTGGCCGGGTCGGTGACGAACGGGGTGGCGTACTTGGCGTCCTCGGCCCAGCCGTAGAGGGTGCGCGAGGAGGTGGCGGTGCGGCGCACCGCCCAGTCCAGGCCGCCCTGGCCGTTGATCCACTCCAGCTGCTCGTTGAGCAGGAAGAGGGTGGACAGCGCCGGGGTGTTGTACGTCTGGTTCTTGCGGGAGTTGTCGATCGCCGTGGGGAGCGAGAAGAACTCCGGGACGTGGCGGCCGGAGGCGTGGATCCGCTCGGCGCGCTCGATGGCGGCCGGGGAGAACACGCCGATCCACAGGCCGCCGTCGGAGGCGAAGGACTTCTGCGGGGCGAAGTAGTAGACGTCGGTCTCGGCGATGTCCACCGGGAGGCCGCCGGCACCGGAGGTGGCGTCGACCAGGACCAGGGCGCCCTCGTCGGCGCCCGCCACCCGCTTGATGGGGGCGGCGACACCGGTCGAGGTCTCGTTGTGGGTGAAGCCGTAGACGTCCACGCCCTGCTCGGCCGACGGCTCCGGGTGGCTGCCCGGGTCGGCGGAGATGACGGTGGGCTCGTCCAGCCACGGCGCCAGCTTGGCGGCCTTGGCGAACTTGGAGGAGAACTCACCGAAGGAGAGGTGCTGGGACTTGCGCTCGATCAGGCCGTGCGTCGCGACGTCCCAGAACGCGGTCGAGCCGCCGTTGCCGAGGACGACCTCGTAGCCCTCGGGGAGCTGGAAGAGGTCGCGTACGCCGTCGCGCACCTTGCCGACCAGGTTCTTGACCGGTGCCTGGCGGTGGGACGTGCCGAGGAGGGAACTGCCGGTGGCGGCCAGGGCGGCCAGCGCCTCCGTCCGCACCTTGGAGGGGCCCGCGCCGAAGCGTCCGTCGGCGGGCTTGATGTCAGCGGGAATCTGGATATCAGCCACGGAGGAAGCCTAATCCGTCACCGTGCGCACTCCGGCGGCACGTCCAGACGGTGAGATGGCGGCGCGTCGTCCGTGGACGGGCCGCCACGGCGCGGCGGGAAGGCCGGACGGTGCGGAGGCCGGGCGGTGCGGGCGGCCGGGGGCCACGCGGGCCGCGGTGGGCCACCGGGGCGGTGGTGGGCTTTGGGCTACGGCTACGGGGGCGGTGGGTCGGCGGCGTAGAGGGCGCCGATGCCGGCCGCGGCCTCGGCCAGCACCCGGCGGGCCTCGGGCGGATCGAGCACCTCCAGCGCGTCGCCGAACTGCAGCAGCTGCCGCACGGCGGGCAGCACGGGGAAGGCCACCTCGATGACGGCCCACTCCTCGTCCCCGTCGCCGTGCCCGTTCCCGGGTCCGTCCGGGTCACCCGTACGGGGCGGTCCGGTCAGTGCGCCGCCCAGGATCCGTACCGCGAGGTCCAGCCGGTCGCGGCGGATCCGGGCGGTCACCCGGACGTCCGCGGGCCGGTCCTCGACCTGGCGGCGCAGTTGCTGCCAGACCTCGGCCAGTTCCACGCCCGGCCGGCGCCGCACCGGGGCGTCGGTGACGGCCGCGGACGCCACCCGGTCGGCCCGGAACAGCTGCGGCCGGCCGCGCCGGTCCGCGACGAGGTACCAGGTGCCGGCCTTCGCGACCAGCCCGTAGGGGTCGACGGTGTACGTCCGCAGGCGGGTCCCGCCGCTGTGGCGGTACCGGATGCGCAGCCGCAGGTCGCTGAAGACGGCGGTCTGCAGCGCGTCCAGGTCGGCCGCCGGGCGGGGGCCGCCGAGCCAGCGGTCCGGGTCGACGAGGATGCGGCGGCCGGTCAGTTCCGCGGCCGGCCGGTGCGGGGCGGGCAGTGCCGCCATCACCTTGCGCAGCGCCGAACCGAGCGCTTCGTCCAGTCCGAGGGCGGTGTGGGCGCCCTGCGCGGCCAGGACGAACAGGGCGCGCGCCTCGTCGGTGGTCATCCCGGTGACGTCGGTGCGGAAGCCGGGCAGCAGCGCGATGCCGCCGTGCCGGCCGCGCTCGGCGTAGACCGGCACGCCGGCCGCCGACAGCGCCTCGACGTCGCGGTAGACGGTGCGGGGGGAGACCTCCAGCCGCTCGGCGAGCTCCCGGGCCGGGACCCGGCCGCGGGTCTGGAGCAGCAGCAGGATCGACAGCAGACGGTCCGACTTCACACCCGATTTATATATGACGGCTGGTGTCAACTTATGCCACGAGAGTGCGGGGCATGGAGATCAACGACCTCGCCCCGCAGCCCGCCGCCCCGGCCCCCACCACGTTCGGCACCGCCGCGCTCGACGGCCCCGCGCTCGACACCGCGGCCCTCGCCCGGGCCGTCCGCGGCCCCGTCCTGCTCCCCGGCGACGACGGCTACGACGGCTACGACGCCGAGCGCACCGGCTTCCAGCTGGCCAACCCGCACCGGCCGGCCGTCGTCGTCGGGGCGGCGGGCGCCGACGACGTGGTCGCCGCGGTGCGGTTCGCCGGCGCGCACGGCCTGCCGGTCGCCGTGCAGGCCACCGGGCACGGCCTGGCCGCCGGCACCGACGGCGGGCTGCTGATCACCACCAGGCGGATGGCCCGGGTCACGGTCGATCCGGTGGGCCGCACCGCGCGGGCGGAGGCCGGCGCGGTGTGGGGCCAGGTCGTCGAGGCGGCCACCCCGCACGGGCTCGCGCCGCTCAACGGCTCGTCCCCGGGCGTCGGCGTCATCTCGTACACCCTCGGAGGCGGGGTGGGCGTGCTGGCCCGCACCTACGGCTATGCCGCCGACCACGTCCGCGCCGTCGACCTGGTCACCGCCGACGGCCGGCTGCGCCACCTCACCGCCGAGGGGGACCCCGAGCTGTTCGGGGCGCTGCTCGGCGGCGGCCACGGGCTCGGCGTGGTCACCGCGATGGAGTTCGCGCTGATGCCGGTGGCCCGGCTCTACGGCGGCCAGCTGGTGTTCGGCGCCGAGCACCTCGACGACGTACTGGCCGCGTACCTGCGCTGGACCGGGACCGTCCCCGACGAACTGACCTCCTCCGTCGCCCTGATCGCCTACCCCGACCTGCCGCAGCTGCCGGAGCGGCTGCGCGGCCGGCACCTCGCGCACGTCCGCATCGCGTACACGGGCAGCGCGGAGCGGGGCGAGCAACTGGTCGCACCGCTGCGGGCGGTGGGCCCGCGGGTCAGCGACGACCTGCGCGAGATGCCGTACGAGGAGTCGCACACCATCCACCGCGATCCCAGCGACCCGCACGCCTACGACGGCGACAACGCGCTGCTCAGCGACCTGGACGCGGCCGCGCTGCGCCGGGTGGCACGGCTCACCGGGCCGGCCGCGCCGGCGATGTGCGTGGTCCAGCTCAACCACCTCGGCGGTGCCCTGGCCGCCCGGTCCGGCGCCGGTACGGTCGGCCACCGCGCCGCCCGTTACGCGCTGCGTGTCCTCTCGCCGCTCCAGGGCGACGACCTGGGGACCGTACGGGCCCTGCACGCCGAGGCGCTGGCCGCCGTCGAGCCCTGGCGGCTCGGCCGGAGCGTGAACTTCCTCTTCGGCCGCCACGGGGAGCGGCCGGACGCCGCGGAGGTCGCCCGCAGCGTCCACGACGCCGACGCGCGCCGCCGGCTCGCCGCCCTCAAGTCCCGCCTCGATCCGCGCGACCTCTTCCGTTTCCACCCGGCCGCGGCCGCCACGCGCGAGCGCACGCCGGCCGTCGCATGACCCCGCCCCAGTGGGCAGGCTGGAGACATGGCTGAGCGCACGCAGACGGAGCAGCGGGACCTGGCGCGGGAGATGTCGGCGGCGGTGCGGGGGGAGGTCTCGTTCACCGCGGCCGACCGGGCGCTGATGACGATGGACGCGTCCAACTACCGCCGGGTGCCGCAGGCGGTGGTGGCCCCCAGGGACGCCGACGACGTCGCCTCGGCACTACGGGTGTGCCGGGAGCACGGCGTACCCGTGGTGCCGCGGGGCGGCGGGACCAGCATCGCGGGGCAGGCCACCGGCGTCGGCGTGGTCCTGGACTTCACCCGCCACATGCGGCGGATCGTTTCGCTGGATCCCGGGGCGCGCACCGCCGTCGTCCAGCCCGGTGTGGTCCTGGACGACCTGCGGGCGGCGGCCGGCGCCCACGGGCTGACCTTCGGTCCCGACCCGTCCACGCACAGCCGCTGCACCCTCGGCGGCATGATCGGCAACAACGCCTGCGGCTCGCACTCGGTCGCCTGGGGCACCACGGCCGACAACGTCCGCGAACTGGCCCTGCTCACCTACGGCGGCGAGGGCGTACGGGCCGGCCGCGGCACCGACGCCACCGGCGCCCCTACCGGTCTTCCGCCGCGCCTCCAAGGCGGCGTGAAGGCCCTCGTCGACCGCGAACTGGCGCTCCTGCGCACCGGCTACCCCGACCTCCCCCGCCGCATCTCCGGTTACGCCCTCGACGCGCTGCTGCCGGAACGGGGCACCGACCTGGCCCGCGCCCTCACCGGCAGCGAGGGCACCCTCGGCGTGCTGACCGAGGCGACCGTACGGCTCGTGGAGACCCCGGCGGCCCGGGCGCTCGCCGTCCTCGGCTACCCCGACGAGAGCGCCGCCGCCGAGGCCGCCCACACCCTGCTGGTCCACCGGCCGTTGACGGTCGAGGGGATGGCCGCCGATCTGGTGGGCGACGCGGAAGGGCTGCCCCGGGGCGGCGCCTGGCTGTTCGTGGAAACGGGCGGTGCGAGCCCCGCGGAGGCGGCCGCCCGCGCCGAGGCGCTCGGCCGGGCGGCGGCCGCGGACGGCAGCACCGACCACACGATCGTCACCGACCCGGCCGGGCAGCGGACACTGTGGCGGATCCGCGAGGACGCCTCCGGCACCGCGACCCGTATGCCGGACGGCGCGGAGGCGTGGCCCGGCTGGGAGGACTGCGCCGTCCCGCCCGCCCGGCTCGGCCCCTATCTGCGCGACTTCCGTGCCCTCCTGGCGCAGCACGGTCTGCGCGGCACCCCCTACGGCCACTTCGGCGACGGCTGCATCCACATCCGCATCGACTTCGACCTGCTGACCCCGCCCGGCATCCGCCGCTTCCGCGCCTTCTCCCACGACCTGGCCGAACTGGTCGTCGCGCACGGCGGCTCGCTCTCCGGCGAACACGGCGACGGGCAGGCCCGCGCCGAGCTCCTGCCGAAGATGTACGGGCCCGAACTGGTGAGCCTCTTCGAGGACTTCAAGGCCCTCTGGGACCCGGCCACCGGCCTCAACCCCGGCATGCTCGTCCGCCCGGCCCGGCTCGACGACAACCTCCGCTTCGCCCCGCTCCCCAGGAACCCGGTGCCGGTCGCCTTCGGCTACCCGCACGACGGCGGCGACTTCACCGCGGCCGTCCGCCGCTGCGTGGGTGTCGCCAAATGCCGCAACGCCGCCAGCGCCCCCGGCTCCCCGGACGTCATGTGCCCGTCCTTCCGCGCCACCGGCGAGGAACAGCACTCCACCCGCGGCCGGGCCCGCCTCCTGCACGAGATGCTGGCCGGCGAGGTGATCACCGACGGCTGGCGGTCGCCCGAGGTGCGCGACGCCCTCGACCTCTGCCTCTCCTGCAAGGGCTGCCGCAGCGACTGCCCGGTCGGCGTGGACATGGCCACGTACAAGGCGGAATTCCTCCACCACCACTACGCGGGCCGGCTGCGCCCCGCCGCCCACTACGCGCTCGGCCGCCTGCCCGAGTGGCTGCACCTCGCGGCGCCCGTCGCCCCCGCCGTCAACGCCCTGGCCCGCGCCCCCCTCGCCGCCACCCTGGCCACCCGCCTGGCCGGACTCACCCCGGAACGGCCGCTGCCGGCACTGGCCACGGAGACGTTCACCCGGTGGTGGTGGGACAGGCGGCGGACCGCGGAGGCCGAGGGTGCGGCGGGGGCGGAAGGTTCCCCGGGTGCCGGGGGTGCCGCGGTTGCCGGAGGTGCCATGGGTACAACAGGTGCCGGGGGCGGCACCGCCGGCCACTCCGTCATCCTCTGGCCCGACACCTTCACCAACCACCTCGCACCCCAGGTCGGCCGCGCCGCCGTCCAAGTCCTGGAAGCCGCCGGCCTGCGCCCGATGCTCCCCCCGACGGCCCCCCTCCGCCCCGGCCTCCGCCTCCGCCGCCACCGCCCCCTGTGCTGCGGCCTGACCTACGTCTCCACCGGCCAGCTCGACCGGGCCCGCCGGGTCATGCGCCGCACCGTCGACGTCCTGTCCCCGCTCCTCCGGCCCGGCCGCCCGCTCGTCGTCCTCGAACCGAGCTGCGCCGCGGCCCTCCGCACCGACCTCCCCGAACTCCTCCCCGACGACCCCCGCGCCGCCCGTCTCGCCTCCGCCGTCCGCACCTTCGCCGAGACCCTGGAGCAGTACGCCCCCACCTGGCAGCCGCCACGCCTCGACCGCCCGGTCGCCGGCCAGACGCACTGCCACCAGCACGCGGTCCTCGGCGACGCCGCGGACCGCCGCCTCCGCGCCCGCGCCGGCCTCACCGGCACCCTCTCCGGCGGCTGCTGCGGCCTCGCCGGCAACTTCGGCTACGAACGCGGCCACTACGACGTGTCGGTCGCCTGCGCCGAGGACCAGCTGCTGCCTGCCGTACGCGCGGCCACGCCCGGCACGGAGATCCTCGCGGACGGCTTCTCCTGCCGCACCCAGCTCCAGCAGCTCGGCGACCGACGGGGGCGGCACCTGGCGGAGGTACTGGCAGAGGGGCTGGGGAACGGCGCCGTCTGAGGGGTCCCGACGGGCGCTTACGGCACCGGCCGGACGCCCCTCAGGCGATCGGCTGGCCGATGCCCAGGAGGTTGCCCTCGCTGTCGTGGAACCAGGCGCCGCGTTCGGCGTGGGCGTGCTTGCTGGGGTAGTTGCCGGCGATGTGGGCGATGCCGTGTTCCGTGTGGAAGCCGGGGGCGTCGACCTCCTCGAACTCCACGCCGCGCGCGCCGAGCTGCGCGACGGTCGCTTCGATGTCGTCGACGACCCAGGCCATCTGGGTGAAGGTGCCGGGGGCGGCGCCGGTCGACCGGAAGAGGACGAACTCGGCGCCCCCGCAGCGGTAGAGCAGGCCGCCGGGGCGTTCGTCGACGGGGGTGAGGCCGAGTTTTTCGGCGTAGAAGCGGCGGGCCCGGTCCAGGTCCTGGGCGGGGAGCCTGGTGGCCACCTGAGACCGGGCCAGAATGTCCGTGTGGGGTTGATTCACTCCGCTACTGTGCCGTCCGGCCGTGCCGTCAGTCGAACCAGCGCGCGCGTTCCAGTTCGTCTCCCCGGTCGGGGTCCTCCAGGAGGGCGGCGACCTCGAAGCGGCGGGGCCACTGGGCGGTGGCCCAGGCGAGGCCGGCGGCCACGCCTTCCAGGGTGGCGGCGTGGAGGGTGCCGTCGGGGGTCCAGCGCCAGTCGAGTTCGGTGGTGGCGGCCGGGCCGCCGGCGGTGTCCGGGGCGGCGGTGACGAGGAGTTCGTCGTGTTCGTCGTAGGTGGGCGGGGTGGTGGGGCCGAGGAGGGTGCGGACCGCCGGGGGGACCTCGTGGCGGACGCCCTCGGAGCGGACCTCGGCGGTGACCGCCTCGCTCAGGCGGCGCACCTGGAGGAGTTCCGCCAGGTCGGCGGCGCGGGACGGGCCGACCGGGAGCAGCGGGAGCCCGGTCGCGAGCGGCATCAGGTCGGGGGCGTCGGCGACGACCGCGTCCGCGGCGTCCACCACCCGGACCTCGGTGTCCACGACGGCGCGCAAGTAGTCGGGGAGGGTGACCTGGTCGGGGTCGAGGGTCGCCAGCAGGCCGTAGAGGGCGTGGAGTTGGGCGGCGCCGACGGGGTGGTCGGGGTCGGCGAGCCGGGCGAGGAGTTCCGCGGCGCCGCCCGGTTCGTCGAGGAGGGCGGCGGCGGAGGTGCGGACGCCGAGGGCGCGCAGCACCTGGGCGTCCACGTCACCGGCGTCCGCTGACTCGTACAGGCCGGCCAGCAGCGGGTCGCCGCCGGCCGAGCGCAGCCCGGCGGGGCGGCGGCCGTCCAGGACCGGGTGGCCGCGCAGCCACCAGGCCGTGTAGGGGCGGACGGATTCGGTGGTGCCGTCGGGGAGGAGGACCCGCACCGGGGCGGTCAGCGCGTCGCGGAGCGGCGGCCGGGAGAGCATGGCCAGGACCTCGGGCCAGGCGTCGTCGTCGACCAGGTCGAGGTCGCGGACGGCGACCAGTTCGGTGACGACCGGGGGGACCGGGGTCTCGGGGAGGGTGTCGAGGACGTCCTCGCACCAGACGTCGACGGCGTCGAGCAGGCCGACGTCGTCGGGCTCGGCGAAGTCCGTGTCCCGCGGCTCCATCTCGTCCGGGTCGAGGACGACATCGGTAGCGCGGACGAGGGCGAAGCCGGCCAGCACGCCGACCGCGGTCAGCGGCTGCTCGCCCCAGCGGGCCGCCAGCTCGGCGTCGCAGGCGGGCAGTTCGCCCTCGCGGATGACCCCTTCGAAGTCGCTGCCGGGGAGGACGAGTTCGCCGGCCGGGGTCAGTTCGCCGTCCTCGTCGGGGAGGGCGAGGGCGCCCAGCCAGGGCTCGTCGCCGGGGGTGAGGTTGGCGTCGCGGACCAGGCCGAGGACGGTCTCGGCGAGTTCCTCGGAGCCGAGCGGGCCGCCCGGGCCGGCGCCGCCGAGGTCGTCGTCGGGGAAGAGGTCGTAGGCGTCCTCGTCGGCGTCGAGGGAGTTCGCCACGGCGGCGCGCACCTGCGGCGTGGTCAGCACGGCGCGGGGCGCGGCGGGGGTGGCGCCGAGCTTCTCCAGGAGCGGGTGGACGGCCTCGGGGTGGGCGACCTTCAGGCCGAGCCGGGCGAGGGTGCGGTGCCGGGCGGCGGGCCCGCCGTCCTCGTGCGGGTCGCCGTCGGGCAGCGGCAGCAGGACCTGGCGGGGGCCGATGGTGGTGCGTACCGCGCCGTGCGTCCCGGCGGGGCCGGGCGTCGCGGTGCCGGCCAGCGGCACCGGCAGGCCGGTGAGGCGGTCGGGGTCGGTGCCGGCCAGCGCGTCGTAGAGCCGCCACCACCAGCCCGGGGGGCGCTCGACGCCGGCGAGCCGGTCGACCATCTCCCCGAGCGGCACCCGGGTCACGCCCAACGACCGTAGCTCCGGGCGGCGTTCGAGGCCGGCGGGGAGCAGGCTGGGGAAGAGTTCGGCGAGGACGGCGACGGTCGCGGCGCCCGCGCCCTCCAGCAGTTCGGCCTCGGTGGGCCGCAGGACGTAGCGCGGGGTGTCGTCGGCGCCCTCGGGGTCGTCCCACTCGGCGTCGCGCGCGGGCCCGGGCTGCTCGTCGGCGGCGGACGCGGTGTCGCCGGAGGCGGTGTCGCCGGGCGCGGCGGCGCTGGGCAGGAAGCGGACCCGCGGCAGCAGGTCGAGCACCTGGTGGCGCAGCTCGCCGTCGAGGCCGCCCTTGCCCAGCGGGCCGGGTACCAGGTCGAGGGTGCCGACGGTCACCGGCTGCCAGCCGGCGAGCAGTTCCGCGTACGCCGCGGCGGCCCGTCCGACCAGGAAGTCCGCGAGCGGGCCGGGCGCGACGTGGCGGCGGGTCGGCTCCAGCGGGAAGGAGGCGATGAGCAGGGCGGGCAGGCCCAGCGGCTCGTCGGTGGGCGTCGGGGCGTGCACGACCGGTGCGGTCCGCGGGCGCGCCGGGGCGCCGTCGCCGTCCACCGGTACCGCCCAGGTCACCGACCAGAACGGGCGCAGCCGCTCCTCGACGGGCCGGTCGGCGAGGAGTGCGGGGTCCAGGCGGCCGGCGTCGGACGTCACCCGCCAGCGGGTGGTGCCGCGCTCACTGTCCTCGACCACGAGGTACGGCCCCTGCCGGGTCTGCCGCAACTCCCGTACACCTTCGGGGGTTTCGACGATGACCTCGGCCAGGCCGGGCAGGGTGAGCAGCAGCGCGTCGTCGATGCCGGCGAGCAGCCGCTCGGCGAGGTCCTGGGCGGCGCCGTCGCGCAGCGGCAGGACGACGGCGGTGTCGTAGCCCTCGGGTGCGGTGCCCTCGGCGGGCAGCGGGAGCCGGAGCAGCGGTACGTGGCCCTCGCGGCGGCGCAGCTCACCGCCGAGGCCGGGGCTGTGCGCGGCCACCTCCTCGGTCATCGCGCGGGCCTCGGCCAGCGACCAGCGGACGCCGCCGGTGCGGCCGACCAGGGCCGGTTCGTCGCTGACGGACAGCACGGCGGCGAAGCCGACGCCGAAGCGGCCGACCGCGCCGGCCGCCACGCCGGCCTCCCGCTTGGCGGAGGCACGCAGCGTGGAGAGCGATTCGACGCCGGTGGCGTCGACCGGGGCGCCGGTGTTGGAGGCGACGAGGACGGCGGGGGCGTCGCCGTCGGCCGGGTGCAGGGTCAGCCGGAGCCGGCCGGGGACGCCGGCCCGGGCGGCCGCGTCCGCGGCGTTCTGCGCCAGTTCCACGGCGAGGCGGTCGCGGTAGCCGCCGAGCGCGAGGTCCTCCTCCGCGTTGGCGTCCTCCCGGAAGCGGGCCGGCGAGGCGGCCCAGGCGTCCAGCACACCGCGCCGCAGACGGGCCGTCCCGAACGGGTCGCCGGCTGCGCCTCGCACCCACGACGTAGCTGCCACGTCTTCGTCTCCTCTGTGTCCGTCGGTTGCCCTGACGGTATCGCCCCACGTCGGCGGCCGCGGCGGCGCGGCCGCCCACGGCGGGAGGGGGAGGACAAGGGCCGGGGTCCGGCCGCGCTCCCGGCGCGGCCGGACCCCGGCCCGTGCGGTCTCAGCTGTGGCCCAGTTCCTCCGCGGGGCCCGCTTCCTCCACGGATCCTCCGTCGCGCTCCGGCCGCAGGGCCAGCGGTTCGACGATCGTTTCGTCGACCACCGGCGGCGCCGGTCGCGGCGGCTTGGGCATGACGGCGGCCTCGGAGTGGGCGCCGCAGCCGTACGAGAGGGAGACCACGCGGCCGTCCGCGGGGGCGAACTCGTTGGCGCAGACGCCGAACGCCTGGCGCAGCGAGCCCGTGAGCGGGGTGAGGAATCCGCAGGTCATACAGGTCGCGGGGGCCGCCTGGGCCATGGGGGTCTTGGCGCCGAAGGCCTCTTCCCAGCGGTCGGCGGCGGCGTGCAGGCCGTAGCGGGACAGGACCCGGGCGCGGGCCATGCCGAGTTCCCCGGCGACGTCGGCGATGCCGCCGCGGGCGGGCGCGGGCTGGACGGCCGGCGAGCCGGGGACGACGTCGGCCTCCTCGGAGTCGGCGACGTCGGCGGCCATGCCCTCGGCGACCGGGGAGTTCGGCGGCGGGATGTCCTCGCCGGTGAAGCCGGGCTCCAGGCGGAGGTCGTCGGCCTCGGTGGGGAGCAGGTCGCCGGGGCCCATGTCGCCGGGGCGGAGGCGTTCGCTCCAGGGGACCCACTCGGGGGCGAGCAGGGCGTCGGGGCCGGGCAGCAGGACCGTCTCGTCGAGGGTGACGACCTTGGCGCGGGAGGCGCGGGCGACCGTCACGGCCCAGCGCCAGCCGCGGTATCCGGGTTCGTTGCAGGCGAAGAGATGGGTGACGACGCGGTCGCCGTCGGCCACGGCCTCGATGTGCTCGCCGACCATGCCGGGGAGTGCGGTCTCCTCCGCCGCCGCCCGGGCGAGGTCGACCGCCTCGGCGCACAGGCGGTCAGGGGTACGGCTTCGCATCGCAGCACTCACAAGAATCGATTCTCTCTTCCACGCCGTCTCACGAGTGCGCCAGCCGGAGCTGTCCTTGTTCCGTCCGGAGGGCCGGGGCGGGCGGAGCGGACCTGGGGACCGCGTCGACGTCCGCGCCCGATCGGTTCGGTCGAGCGCACCTCTTACAACCCATTCTGCGGGATCGCGGATCGCAATGAGACACGCGGCCAAAACCGACCGCCGGTGGCGCGCTAGACACGCTACCCCTTCAACGGTGTACGACTCCTCGGAGGGAGCGGCAATTGGCAGCAGGTGGCGACGGCGGGCCGGTGCGCCCCGCGCGGCAAGTGGGAGGAACCGCCCCCTCCTGGGCGAGTTGGGGCACTATGGCGAGGTGGCTGCCGCGAGGGCGTCGAAGGTACGGAAGCCGCGCGCACCGACGCGCGGCGGGTTCGGCGGCAGCCGGGGGCGGCGGGCCGCGCGGGCGGTCGGGCGGGCGCTGCACCGGCCGTTCACCGGTGCGGCCCAGGGCGTACGGCGGGCCACGCATGCGCACGGCGCGGGCGAGTCGGGGCTGGGCAAGCTGATCGAGCTGCACGCGGTGAACTCCGCGGGCGACATGATGATCACCGTCGCGCTGGCGTCGACGGTGTTCTTCTCGGTGCCGACCCAGGAGGCGCGCGGCCGGGTGGCGCTGTATCTGGCGGTGACGATGGCGCCGTTCGCGGTGCTGGCGCCGGTGATCGGGCCGCTGCTGGACCGGGTGCCGCACGGCCGGCGGGCGGCGATGGCCGGGTCGATGCTGGCCCGGGCGCTGCTGGCGGTGACGATGTCGGGGGCGGTGGCGACCGGCGGTCTGGAGCTGTATCCGGCGGCGCTGGGCGTCCTGGTGTCGTCGAAGGCGTACGGCGTGGTGCGCAGTGCGGTGGTGCCGCGGCTGTTGCCGCCGCGGATCTCGCTGGTGAAGGCCAACTCGCGGGTGACGCTGGCGGGGCTGCTGGCGACCGGGCTGGCCGCGCCGGCGGGTGCGGGACTGCATCTGCTCGGGCCGCCGTGTCCGCTGTACGGGGCGTTCGTGGTGTTCGCGGTGGGCACGGTGCTGTCGTTCTCGCTGCCGCACAAGGTCGACTCGGCGAAGGGTGAGGGGCGGGCCCGGCTGGCGTCCCGGAACGGCCTGGTGGCGGGGGCGGCGGGGCGGGTGCCGAAGCCGGGGCTGCGGACGGTCGGGCCGTCCGTGCTGCACGGTCTGCAGGCGAACGCCGCGCTGCGGGCGCTCTCCGGATTCCTGACGTTCTTCCTGGCCTTCCTGCTGCGCGAGCATCCGCTGGGCGGGCTGGGCGCGGCGGCGTCGCTGGGGCTGGTGGCGGTGGCGGCCGGGACCGGCAATGCGCTGGGCACGGCGATCGGGGCGTGGCTGAGGGCGCGCGGGCCGGAGCCGATCGTCGCGGCGATGCTGGGGCTCGCGCTGTGCGCGACGGTGCTGGCCGCGGTGTTCTACCCGGTGCTGGCGGTGGTCGTGGTCACCGCCGCGGCGGCGACCGCGGGGCTGTGCCAGGCGCTGGGGAAGCTGTCGCTGGACGCGATGATCCAGCGCGATGTGCCGGAGGAGGTGCGTACCTCGGCGTTCGCCCGGTCGGAGACGGCGCTGCAGCTGGCGTGGGTGGTGGGCGGCGCGCTCGGGATCGCGCTGCCGCTGGTCGGGGTGGTGGGCATGGCGGTGGCCGCGGGCCTGGTGACGGTGGGTGCGGCGCTGTCGGTACGGGGGCTGCTGCAGGCGACGCGACGGGGCGGTACGCCGGCGCCGCGGGTGGCCTGAGCGCGGGCGGGACGGACCGGGAGTGGGCGCCGCCCCGATCGGGCCGGTGTGCTCGGGGGGCACCCCCTGGGGGCGTGCCGCGCGGCACGCCGCACCCGGGGGTGGCGTGGGCCGGGGCGCCAGATAGCCTGCCCGTATGACCGCTGCGTTGATCTCCTGGGGCAAGGGCCGCCGCGCCGCTGCCGCCATCGGTGCCGTGTCCCTGGGTCTGGTGACCCTCTCCGCCTGCGAGAAGCCGACCGCGCTCGCGACCGTGACCGTCGGTTCGTCGACGGTGACGGCCGAGGCCACCCCCGGCTGCGACGGCAACGGCAAGGAACTGTCCAGGAAGGCCGTGACCGCCTGCATCACCAAGAAGGGCGGCAAGACGATCACCGTTCACCCTGGTGAGAAGGTGCGCGTGGGCGTGGACCCGGACGTCGCCAAGTCCGGCTGGATCGTCATCGGCGCCGGGCCCGTGATGCGCGAGCCGAGCAAGCAGACGTACCGCAGCTTCGACGCGGACGCGCTGTTCATGCAGCAGAACCCGCAGACCGGTCAGACGACGTACACCAAGGACGTCACCCTGCAGGTCGCCGAGCTCCACGAGGGCGACGGCCCCACGACGATGTGGCACTTCACGCTGAAGCAGAAGGACTGAGCCCGCTGAGCCCGCTGAGCGCGCCGAGCGACGCCGGGCGGCCGCTGCGGGTGCTGGCCGTCACCGCGGTGGCCGCCGAGCGCGACGCGGTGTGCGCCGCGGCGGAGTGCGGCGCGCCGGCCGTGCTGCCGGGTGGATACGAGCTGTTCCGGGCGGACGGCGGGCCGGTGGCGTTCGACGTGCTGGCGGCGGGGGTCGGACCGGCCGCCGCGGCCGCCGGGACGGCCACCGCGCTGACGGCCGCGGCGCTCGCCCGAGCGCCGTACGACCTGGTGGTCTCGGCCGGTATCGGCGGCGGCTGGGCGCCTGACGCGCCGCTGGGCGCGGTAGTGGTCGCGGACGCGATCGTCGCGGCCGATCTGGGCGCCGAGACCCCGGACGGCTTCGTTCCGGTCACCGACCTGGGCTTCGGGACGGTGCTGCACCGCCCCGATCCGGCGCTGGTGAAGGCCGTCGCGGCGGCGGCCGGCGCGGTCACCGGCACCGTCGTCACGGTCTCCACGGTCACCGGCAGCGCCGCCCGCGCCGCCGAGCTGGCACAGCGTCACCCGGGGGTGGTGGCCGAGGCTATGGAGGGCTTCGGGGTGGCCGAGGCGGCCGCCGCGCACCAGGTGCCCGTGCTGGAGGTCCGGGCCGTCTCCAACGCCGTCGGCCCGCGGGACCGGGCCGCCTGGCGCATCGGCGCCGCGCTGACCGCGCTGACCGGCGCCTTCCGTACCCTTCCCGGAGCCCTGGTGGCCACCGCCGGGCCGGCTTTGGACCAGCACCCCGCCAGGAGGATTCCGTGACCCGGCCGCTGAACATCGCGTACTCGCCGTGCCCGAACGACACCTTCGTCTTCGACGCGCTGGCGCACGGCCGGGTGCCGGGCGCGCCGGAGCTCGCGGTCACCTTCGCCGACATCGACCTCACCAACGGCATGGCCGAGCGCGGTGAGTTCGACGTGCTGAAGGTGTCGTACGCGGTGCTGCCCTGGGTGCTCGACGACTACGCGCTGCTGCCCTGCGGCGGGGCGCTGGGGCGCGGCTGCGGGCCGTTGGTGCTCACCCGCGGGCAGGGCGCGGCGGCGGACCTGGCGGGGAAGACGGTGGCGGTGCCCAGCGAGCGGTCGACGGCGTACCTGCTGTTCCGGCTGTGGGCGGCGGCCGAGGTGCCGGGCGGGGTCGGGGAGATCGTGGTGCTGCCGTTCCACGAGATCATGCCGGCCGTGCGGGACGGCAAGGTCGACGCCGGTCTGGTCATCCACGAGGCGCGTTTCACGTACCAGGACTACGGGCTGGTGTGCCTGGCGGACATGGGTGAGCACTGGGAGCAGACGACGGGGCTGCCGATCCCGCTCGGCGCGATCATCGCCAAGCGGTCGCTGGGCGAGCGGGCGTTGCGGGAGCTCGCGGCGGCGATCCGGTCGTCGGTGCTGATGGCCTGGGACGACCCGGAGGCGTCCCGGCCGTACGTGCTGGAGCACGCGCAGGAGATGGACCCGAAGGTGGCCGACCAGCACATCGGGCTGTACGTCAACGAGTTCACCGCCGACCTCGGTGAGGACGGTTATGCCGCGGTGCGCGGGCTGCTCACCCGCGCCGCGGCCGAGGGGCTGGTGCCGCCCCTCGGCCGCGATGCCTTGCGTTTCGTGTGAGGTGTGCCGGGCGCTCCGGTGCGGTCAGACGTCCAGCTGGTCGGCGACCGCCCGCAGCATGCCGGCGATCTTGGCGCCGTGCACCTTGTCGGGGTAGCGGCCGCGCTCCAGCTGCTGGGTGACGTTCTCCAGGAGCGTGGTGAGGTCCTGGACGATCGAGGCGAGTTCGTCGGGCTTGCGGCGCTGGGCGGCGGCCACCGAGGGCGCGGGGTCGAGGAGCGTCACCGTCAGCGCCTGGTCGCCGCGCTGACCTGCGACGACGCCGAATTCGACGCGCTGGCCGGGCTTGAGTGCGGCTACACCGTCGGGCAGCACCGACGAGTGCACGAAGACGTCACCGCCGTCGTCGCGGGAGAGAAAGCCGAAGCCCTTCTCACTGTTGAACCACTTGACCTTGCCGGTAGGCACGTCTGTCCTCGTCCTCGTACTCGTTGGAAAAAACTTGGGCTGGTCTGCCGCGGAAGCGCGGAAGAAAAAACGGTCTGGATAGCAATGCAGCGGGCCGCAGGACCCGCCACCACCAAGGCTAATGGTCCCCCGGCCGGTGACAAGACGCCGCCGGGTGGATCCTCTGTGCTTCCGGTGCGGACTTACCCTGGTCAGGTGTCTGACGAAACGCCCCGCGCAGGGGATCTGCTGGTCCGAATCGGCGCGATCATGTTCCTAGTTGGCGCGCTGGCCACTCTCGCCACCGTGACGCCGCTGTTCCTCGGGACCACGCCGCTGCCGTGGGGCTTCTACTGGCTGTGCATGCTGATGGGCGCCGGCTTCCTGGTCGCCGCGAGCGGAGTGGTCCGCTCCGCGGTGGTCCAGCGGCGTCAGGCGGTGGCGGCCGCCGAGGGCTCCGCGCCGTCCGCGCCCCCTGCGCCCTCCGCGAGGTAACGCGCCAGCCAGGCCGGGAACTCGGTCAGGTCGGCGAGCAGCACCTCGGCGCCGGCCGCCCGCAGCTCCGCCGCGTCACAGGGCCCGGTGGCCACGGCCACCGACAGCGCCTTCGCGGTGTGCGCGCCCCGCACGTCACCGGTGTGGTCGCCGACGTAGACCGTCGCGTCGTGATCGCGCAGCGCCTCGGCCTTGGCCTCCGCCCACAGCGAGCCGATCACCGCGTCCGGTTCGAGGCCGAGGTGGGCCAGGTGGAGCTTGGCGTTCGGCTCGTACTTGGCGGTCACCACGATCGCCCGGCCACCGGCCGCCTGCACCGCGGCGATCGCCTCGTGGGCGCCGGGCAGCGCGGGGGTGGTGGTGATGGCGTACTCCGGGTACAGCGCGCGGTACTGGGCGCTGATCTCCGCCACCCGCTCCGCGGGGAACCAGCGGCGGATCTCCTCCTCCAGCGGCGGCCCGAGCCGGGTCACCGCGGCGTCGGCGTCGACATGGGTGCCGGTCCGGGCGGACAGCACCTCGTAGGCGGCCTTGATTCCGGGGCGGGAGTCGATCAGCGTCATGTCGAGGTCGAATCCGACCGTCAGGGGGTGCGCAGCCATGCCCGCCATTGTGCCCGGGGGCCCGCGGCAGCCGGACGGTGGCCCGTGTCGGGTCCCGGCGCCACAGCCCGCCGGGCCTGCTTTTGCCGGTCCGCGGATCCGGTATGATCATGATGAAGCTTCCGTCCGCGGGCGGGAGTCGCGCGTCTGTGGTCCAAGGAAAGACGTCCACCAACCGGTGGGAGATGCAGGTGCAAGGCCTGCCGGGCGCTCCACACGCAAAGGTCTCTTCCCCGTACGGGGAAGAGACCTTTGCTGTTGCCGGCGGTGTCAGTCGTCGATGGCCTGGTACACCGTGGTCCAGAAGTCGTGGATGACCCGCGCCGAATCCGGGGTGGACATGCCGACCTGGGTGAGCAGGGTTCCGGTGAGCTGGTGGTGCGGGTCGGCGTAGGTGGTGGTGCCGGTTCCGCCGTCCCAGCCGAACTGGCCGACGGGCGCGTAGTCGCCGCGGTAGGTGCGTACCGCCATCCCGAAGCCCCAACCGCCGTGCTGCCCTTGGCCGAACGAGATGTGGACGTTGTCGCGGGCCATGGCGCTGCGGGCGGCGTTCTGTTCGGGCGTGAGGCAGTTGGTGGTCATCAGGTCGACGGCGGGCCGGGACAGGATCCGTTCGCTCCCGTGCATCCCGCCGTTGAGCAGCATCCGGAAGTAGGCGTGGTAGTCGTCGACGGTGGAGACCAGCCCACCACCGCCGGACTGGAACGCCGGAGGCCGGCTGTACTGCCCGCCCGCCGCCTCGTCCCACACGGTGAACTCCCCGGTCTGCGGGTCGGGGACGTAGCTGGTCGGCAGCCGGTCGATCTTGCCGGCGGGCACGTGGAAACCGGTGTCGGCCATCCCCAGCGGGTCGAGGACGCGTTCGCGCAGGAACGCCTCGAACGGCTGGCCGGTGACCCGCTCCACCAGCACGCCGAGCACGTCGTTGCTTATCTGGTACTGCCAGCGCGCCCCGGGCTGGTGCATCAGCGGAAGCGTGCCCAGCCGGCGCATCCACTCATCCGGCCCGGGCGCCTCCTGCGCAGTCTGGGCGAAGACGCCCCGCTCGAAGATCGCGTCCATGATCGGGGTGCCCATCGACGTCAGATCCACGCCGAGCCCGAACGTGGAGGTCAGCAGGTCCCGTACGGTGATCGGCCGCCGCGCCGGCACGGTGTCGTCCAGCGGGCTGTCGATCCGCTTCAGCACCCGGCGGTCGGCCAGTTCCGGCAGCCAGGGCTCCACCAGGTCGTCCAGCCGTAGTCGGCACTCGTCGAGCAGGACCATCGCCGCCGCCATCGTGACCGGCTTGGACGTGGACGCCATCCGGAAGATCGTGTCCCGGCGCATCGGCGCGCCCCCGTCATGGCGCATCGTCCCGATCGCTTCGACGTGCGTCTCACCGCCCCGGCTGACCAGGGCGACGAGGCCGGGGATCTTCCCGGATTCGACGTGCCGTGCGAGCACGTCGCGCATCCTGCGCAGCCCTGCTTCGGAGAAACCGCTGTGCCGGCCGGTGGGGTTGAGGGACATGGCCGTGTGCTCCTTGTGGTGTGTGTGCGGGTGGGTGGTGCGGTGGGGTTCGGCTGCCGCTGGGCGCGCCCAGGCGACGGCAGTGCCGCGTTCGCCGTGCGGGACGCCTCCCCGGCGCGGCGTCCATGGCGTTCGCGAGTTCGCGTCCGCCCCGATGGCCGGGGGCGTCGAGGGTGCTCCTCGAAAGGGAGCGGGTCAGAGGCTGCGGGCGGTGATGTCGCCGTGCGGGGTGGTGGCGTGGATGTCGAGTTCGGCGGTGCCGTCGCTCTTGAGGGCGTTGCTGATGCGGCCGTGGCTGGTGCCGGCGTCCAGGGTGGCGGAGACGCCGGCGGCGGCGACGACCGTGATGTCGCCGGAGTGCGTGTGGAGCACGACCTTGCCGCCCGTGGCCTCGGCGATCCGGATGTCGCCCCTTGCCGTGCTGATGTCGGCGGGGCCGCACCGGCCGACCTCGACGTCGCCGTCGACCGCGGTGAGACGAAGGCTCGCGGCCTCGTCGATCTTGATCTGGCGGTACGCGCCTTCGAAGGCGACATCGCCGAGGCGGCCGAGGGTCCGGAGTTCGGCGCCGGCCGTCCTGGCCTCGACGCCGGAACCGGCGGGCAGCTTGACCGTCACCTCGATGGATCCGGTGGGGCCGAGGTACTGGTTCTTCGTCAGGTTCTCGATCCGCAGGACCCCGTCGGCGTAGTCGACCGTGGTCTGCTCCGCCGCCTTCACGTCGCGGCCCTTCGAGGTGTTCGCGGGCCGGACCTCGACCACGGTGTCGGCACGGTCGGCGGCGATGAACTGGACACGTCCGGCGGGGACGGCCAGGACGGCGGCGATCGGGGCGGGGGTGTCGAACTTCTGCATCGTGCTCTCCCTTGTGCGTGCGGTTCACTGTTTCGGAACAACGGAAACGCTACGTTGCTTTATGATTTGCCGCAACAAAATCTTTGCGTGAGAACAGGGTTTACGCAGGTGAGAGCCCAGTAATCATTGCAACGCCTCTCGTTTAACGCAACGATCACAGAGACGACCGTTGCAATGTATTGAAGATGAACGCTATGGTGGAGGCGTTGAGGAACATCGAGCAGCACCGTGGAGCACCCATGGGGCATGAAGGGGGTCCTGATGCCGGGAGGCAGACTCACCCAGTCCGAGCGCCAGCAGATCGCGACGGGGCTGGCCGACGGCCTGGCCTACGCCGAGATCGCCCGCCGTCTCGACCGTCCGACCTCCACGATCACGCGTGAGGTGATGCGCAACGGCGGCCCGACCGGGTACCGCGCCGACCTCGCCCACCGCGCCACCCAGCAGCGCACCCACCGCCGCAAACAAGCCGCGCCCCAGGGGTCGCAGGCACTTCCGCAGCCCTACGGACGCGACGCCGAGGCCGTGCGCGACTACCAGGAGAGCCTCACCACCGTCTTCATGACCTCGGGCCTGCCCAAGATGATGGCCCGGGTACTGGGCTGCCTCTACACCACCGACACCGGCAGCCTCACCGCCGCCGAACTCGCCCAACGCCTGGCGGTCAGCCCGGCGTCCATCTCCAAAGCGATCACATTCCTCGAAGGCCTGGACCTCGTCCGCCGGGAACCAGGCGAACGCCGCCGCGAGCGCTACGTCGTCGACGACGACCTCTGGTACCAGGCGATGCTCCGCAGCGCCCGCGCCAACGACGAGTTCATCGAGGCCGCGCGGCAAGGTGCCGTCATCCTCGGCCGCGACACCCCGGCCGCCACCCGCCTCGAAAACGCCGCCCGCTTCCTCGACTTCGTCAGCGAAGCACTCATCCGCGCCGCGGAGCAAGGCCGCGAGGTCCTCTACACCAGAACGGCAACGACCCCGGACGGCGCCGCCACGCCACGACCAGATGGCGCATAGACAGCCGTCTCGATGGGCCCGGTCACTCGATGGGCCCGGTCAGTGGTGCCCGCGCCGGATCCTTCATCGTGAAGCTCAGTGACTGATCCGGTGGCGGCCTACGCCCAGGCGGCGGGGGCGGGCTCGGCCAGGACCGGACTCAAGCCGAGCCGGGCGTCCATGGAGTGCCGCTGGATGAGGGCCCCTGGTTGGGGCCCTTGACCAGGGCCTCTGACTCAGGGCCTCTGACGAGTGTCCCTAGCGGACCGCCCGCCGCATCCGCCACAGCAGGAACAGCGCCGAGGCGACCGCCGCGACCCGCACCACGCCGGGCAGCGTATCGATCAGCTCCTGGCCCAGCCGGCCCTGCGCGATCGGCTCGCCCCACCGCCCGTCGAACCGGCCCCACAGCCACACCAGCAGACCGCCGACGACGGTCCCGGGCACGCCGAGCGCCGCGAACTTGGCCTCGGCCGGACTGAGCCGCCGCGACACGTAGGCGAGTGCCCAGCCGCCCGCCAGCGCGAGCCACGAGCCCAGCACCGCCCCGGCCACCAGGAGGACCACCGCCAGCGCCGGCACCGGACTGAGCCAGGCCCGCAGCGGCACCGGCCGGACGGCCTCCACCGCCGCCCCGTCGACGCCCGCGCCCTCGTCCGCACCGCCGTCCGCACCGTCTTCCGTACGGGCCCGGGCGGCCTCGCCGTCCGCGTCGTCGTCCGCCTCCGTGCCGTCCTTCCGCAGCGACGGCCGCCGCCCGGCGGGGTCGCCCTTCGGATGCTGCCATATCTCCGGGATCTCGATCCCGCCCACGAAGCCGGGCACGGTCTCCCCCGGCCCGTACGGCCCCGGCTCCACCCGCCACCAGTCGGGCACGTCCTGCGCGTCCCCCAGCTCGTCCGCGCCGGCGAGGTGCGGCGGCAGCCCGACGGACGGCGCGGACTCCGGCTCACCGGCGCGCGGGCCGGGCACCTTGCCGGACGCCGCACCCTTGCCCGACGCCGCAAGCTTGGTGAAGATGCCTCTCCTGCCGGGCGCCGGCCGGTCGCCGTTCCGGGGCGCGCCGTCGCCGGTCGCCCTCCCGTCCGCGTTCGCCGCGCCGGCCCCGTCCGCCGCCCGCTTCTGTGCCGCCCGCTCCTTCGGCGCCGCCTTGGCGAGCAGTCCGTCGCGCCAGGCCGTCAAAGCGTCGATCCGATCACGGGCGGCGGCCCGGCCCGACGAGCCGGGCCGGGCGGACGGGGCGGGCGGGGCCGGGTCCGGCTGCGGGGTACCGGCCGCCGCCGGGGCGCCGCCGGCCGCCTCGACCAACGCCTCCGGCGTGCCCAGCCGCGCCAGCATCCGCTTGGTGCCCACCACCGAGTCGGCTCTCTGCGCCTCGATCTGCGTCCGGAGCCCCGACACCAGCCGCATCCGTGCGGCAGGGGGCAGGCCCCGCTGCTGGGCCAGGTCACCGACCCGGCTCAGATAGTCAAAGACGAGCTGCTCACTCTCGATCCCCACGAAATCCCCTGCGGCGTCCGCTGGTTGCTGCCCCGACGGTACCGCGCCGGCCGCCGCCCGGCCCGGAGCGGCGGCGGGGCGCCGGCGGATCCGCCGCGAGCGGCCCGGCGCCGGATCCTCCGGTACCCCGCCGCCGCTCCCTGCCCCTGGCCCGATCGCCCCGCTAACGTTGTACGAATGACCACCGATACCCCCCGCACCCTCGCCGAGGAGCTGCGGACCCGTAGCGACAGCGGGCTCGTCGGACTGCTGCGGGCACGGCCCGATCTGCTCAGCCCGGTGCCGGGCGACGTCACCCAGCTGGCGACCCGGGCCGGGACCCGGGCATCGGTGGTCCGCGCGGTGGAGCGGCTCGACCGGTTCGCCCTGCAGACCGCCGAGGCGCTGGCGGTGGCGCCCGACCCGTGCCCGTACGACACGCTGGGCGCGCTGATGGGCGGGGACGCCGGGGACGAGGCGGTGGCCGCCGCGCTGCCCCGGGCCGTCGCCGAGCTGCGCGGGCAGGCCCTGGTGTGGGGGCCGGACGACCGGCTGCGGCTGGTGCGGACGGCCCGGGAGCTGCTGGCGCCCGGCGCCGCGCGGCCCTCGCCGACCGGTCTGGGCCCGACCGTCGCCGAGGCCGCCGCCGGGATGTCGCCCGGGCGGCTGCAGGAGATCCTGGCCGCGGCCGGGTTGCCCACCACCCACGACCCGGTCTCCGCGGTCGCCGCACTGACCGCGCTGTTCCGCGACCGGGAGCGGATGGCCGCGCTGCTGGACACCGCGCCGGCCGAGTCCGTCGCCGTCCTCGACAAACTGCTGTGGGGCCCGCCGTACGGCGCGGTCACCGACCGCCCGGCCGCCCATCTGCAGTGGCTGCTCGACCGCGGTCTGCTGCTCCCGGCGGGCGCCCGCAACGTCGTCCTGCCGCGGGAGGCGGCGCTCCATCTCCGCGGCGGGCGCGCCCACCGCAGCCCGGAGCCGGTGCCGCCGGCGCTCACGCCCACGACGGAACGCGATCCACAGCTTGTGGACAACGCCGCGGCGAGCCAGGCGTTCACCGCCCTGGCGACCGTCGAGGAACTGCTCAAGGAGTGGGACCTGGGCGGCCCGCCCGTGCTGCGCGCCGGCGGGATGAGCGTCCGCGACCTCAAGCGCACCGCCACCGCCCTGGACACCACCGAACGGCTCGCCGCCTTCTGGCTCGAACTCGCCTACGCGGCCGGGCTGATCGCTTCCGACGGCGAGGCCGACGAGCGGTACGCGGCCACCCCGGCCGCCGAGGAGTGGCGGCAGCTGCCCGATCACGAGCGGTGGGCGGCGCTGGCGGCCGGCTGGCTGGCCGCCACCCGCACCTCGGGCGTGGTCGGCACCGCCGACGTGAAGGGGCGCGCGCTCGCCGCCCTCGGACCGCACCTGGACCGCTCCCCGGCCCCCGAGGTCCGCCGCCGCGCCCTCACCCTGCTCGCCACACTGCCGCCCGGTACGTCCGTACCGGCGGCGACGGTGCTCTCCCGGCTCCGCTGGGAACGTCCACTGCGCGGGGCCGGCCCGACGGCGGGCGGGGCCGCGGGAGCCACGACGGGCGGGGCCGCAGGACCGACGGCGGGCGGGGTCGCGGGAGCGACGACGGGCAGGGGCGCGGAGGCCGAGTCCGCCGGCACCGACGACCTCCGGTCGCGCCTGGCCCAATGGGCCCTGGAGGAGGCCGAGTTGCTGGGCGTCACCGGGCGCGGCGCACTCGCCACCCACGGCCGGACGCTGATCGGCGCGGAGGGAGCGAAGACCGGGGCGGCGGCGGAAACCGGCACGTGGACGGAAGCCGGTAGGGGGACGGAAGCCGGTACGTGGACGGAAGCCGGAGCCGAGGCATCACCCCTCGCAGCCGGAGCGGCAACCGGAGGCGGGGTGGCATCCGGGGCCGAGATCGGTGCCGCGGCGACCCGCGCCGCCGCCCTGCTGGCCCCCCTCCTCCCCGAACCCCTCGACCACGTCCTCCTCCAGGCGGACCTGACCGCGGTCGCCCCCGGCCCGTTGCAGCGCCCGCTCGCCGAGGCGCTCGACGTCCTCGCGGACATCGAGTCCAAGGGCGGCGCGACGGTCTACCGCTTCACCCCGGCCTCGGTGCGCCGCGCCCTCGACGCCGGCCGTTCCGCCGCCGAACTGCAGGACTTCCTCAGCAGCCACTCCCGTACACCGGTCCCCCAGCCGCTCGCCTACCTCATCGACGACGTGGCCCGTAAGCACGGCCGGCTGCGGATCGGCGCGGCCGCCGCCTACGTCCGCTGCGACGACGACGCGCTGCTCTCCGAGATCCTCGCCGACCGGCGCGCCGCCGGGCTCCGCCTGCGCCGGCTGGCCCCGACCGTGCTCGCCGCCCAGACCGCGCCCGAACAACTCCTCGACGGGCTACGGGCGATGGGCTACGCCCCGGCCGCCGAGTCCGCCGCCGGCGACGTCCTGATCGCCCGCGCCGACTCGTACCGCACCCCGCCGCGCACCGCCCCGGCCCCCGTCCCGGACGGTCCGCCGTCGCCCGACGGCACCCTCCTGGAGGCGGCGGTGCGCGCCATCCGCGCCGGCGACCTCGCCGCCACGGCGGAACGCAAGCCGGTGCACGCCCCCGTCCCGGCCCCCGGCACGCTCCCGCGCACCACCTCCGCCGAGACCCTCGCCACGATGCAGGCCGCGGTGCTGACCAACTCGGCCCTGTGGATCGGCTACGTCAACGCGGACGGTGCGGCCAGTCAACGGGTGATCGCCCCGGTCCGGGTGGAGGGCGGCTTCGTCACCGCGTACGACCACACCGCCGACGAGGTACGCACCTATCCACTGCACCGGATCACCGGGGTCGCGGAACTCGCGGACGACGTGGTGTGAGGCGGCCGGGCCTCGCCTCGTGGCGACGCCCGGCCGGGAGTGCGGGTGTGGGTGCGGTGAACCCGTAGCCGCTTCCGGTCAGCGCGGTTGCGGTTCAGCGCCGTTTTGGATCAGCGCCGTTTCGGATCAGCGCGACCAGCCGCAGTGCACGTGGGTGCTGTGTCCGGCGTTACCCGGCCGCCCGGCCCGAGGACCTCCCGCGCGCCGTGCTTCCGGCACGCGGCCGCTGACCGGCCGGGCCGCTCGGTCTGCCGTTCGCCGCTCCTCCCTCGCTTCCCCGCCGATGGGGCACACTGGAGATTTGGCCGCACAGGACGCTCCCGTCCCGGGCCGCACACCGAACGGAAAGGGCGAGGCGCGTGAACGGACCCCTCATCGTCCAGAGCGACAAGACGCTGCTGCTGGAGGTGGACCACGAGCTGGCGGACGCCTGCCGGCGGGCCATCGCGCCCTTCGCCGAACTGGAGCGGGCGCCGGAGCACATCCACACGTACCGGGTGACGCCGCTGGGGCTCTGGAACGCGCGGGCCGCCGGGCACGACGCCGAGCAGGTCGTGGACGCGCTGGTGCAGTACTCGCGGTACCCGGTGCCGCACGCACTGCTCGTCGACGTCGCGGAGACGATGGCCCGCTACGGCCGGCTCACACTGATCAAGCACCCGACGCACGGGCTGGTGCTGACCACCACCGACCGCCCGGTGCTGGAGGAGATCCTCCGCTCCAAGAAGGTGCAGCCGCTGGTCGGCGCCCGGCTGGACCCGGACAGCGTGGTCGTCCACCCCTCCGAGCGCGGCCAGATCAAGCAGACGCTGCTCAAGCTGGGCTGGCCCGCCGAGGACCTCGCCGGTTACGTCGACGGTGAGGCGCATCCGATCGAGCTGCGCGAGGACGGCTGGGCGCTGCGGCCGTACCAGCAGCAGGCCGTCGAGGGCTTCTGGCACGGCGGCTCGGGCGTCGTCGTCCTGCCGTGCGGCGCGGGCAAGACGCTGGTCGGCGCGGGCGCCATGGCACAGGCCAAGGCCACCACGCTCATCCTCGTGACCAATACGGTCTCGGCGCGGCAGTGGAAGCACGAACTCGTCCGGCGCACCTCACTGACCGAGGACGAGATCGGCGAGTACAGCGGGACGAAGAAGCAGATCCGGCCGGTCACCATCGCCACGTACCAGGTGCTGACGACCAAGCGGAAGGGCGTCTACCCGCACCTGGAGCTGTTCGACTCCCGGGACTGGGGCCTGATCGTCTACGACGAGGTGCACCTGCTGCCCGCGCCGGTCTTCAAGTTCACCGCCGACCTGCAGGCCCGGCGCCGGCTCGGGCTGACCGCCACGCTGGTGCGCGAGGACGGCCGGGAGTCGGACGTGTTCTCGCTCATCGGCCCGAAGCGGTTCGACGCCCCCTGGAAGGAGATCGAGGCACAGGGCTACATCGCCCCGGCCGACTGCGTCGAGGTACGGGTCAACCTCACCGAGTCGGAACGGCTGGCGTACGCCACTGCCGAGACCGAGGAGAAGTACCGCTTCTGCGCCACCACGGCCAGCAAGCAGTATGTGACCGAGGCGCTGGTGCGCCGCCACCAGGGCGACCAGACGCTGGTCATCGGGCAGTACATCGACCAGCTGGACGAACTGGGCGAGCATCTGAACGCCCCGGTGATCAAGGGCGAGACCAGCAACGCCCAGCGGGAGAAGCTCTTCGACGCGTTCCGGGAGGGCGAGATCTCGGTCCTGGTCGTCTCGAAGGTCGCGAACTTCTCCATCGACCTGCCCGAGGCGACGGTCGCGATCCAGGTGTCCGGCACCTTCGGCTCCCGCCAGGAGGAGGCCCAGCGGCTCGGCCGGGTGCTCCGCCCGAAGGCCGACGGCCACGAGGCGCGCTTCTACTCCGTCGTCGCCCGCGACACCATCGACCAGGACTTCGCCGCCCACCGCCAGCGCTTCCTGGCCGAGCAGGGCTACGCGTACCGGATCGTCGACGCGGACGAACTGCTGGCGGCGGACGAGGACGCGTAGGAAGCAGCGGCAGGGGGACGTTCAGGCGTACCTGCGGACGTCCGTCCGGCCCGGGCTCATGCGGTGCGGGGCCGGGCGGTCGGGGTAGTCCGGGCGGTCCCGGTAGTCCGGGCGGTCCGGGCTGTCAGGTCCTGGTCGGCGCGTGGGGACGGGATATGGCGGGGCGCGGACGCTCCCGGCTTCCCCGGCTCGCCCGACTCGTCCCCCTCCCCCGGCGCGTTCCCCGTACGCCGGGTCCACCAGATCAGGGCCGCCAGCAGCGCCAGCCCGAGCAGGGGGTACGGCGCGGCGAACGGCTGCTGCCACCAGGAGAAGTGCAGATCGAGGTCGCCGCGGTGCGGCACGAGCCACATCGTGCGGGCCGTGAAGGCGAGGGTGACGGCGGCCAGCAGGGCGCGCCGCCAGGGGTGCCGCCGGACGCGGGCGGCGAGGCCGATCAGCAGCGGTACGCACCAGACCCAGTGGTGCGACCAGCTGATCGGTGAGACCAGCAGCGCCGTCACGGCCGTACACAGCACGCCCCAGGTGTCGAGGCCGCGGCGCAGATAGACCCGGCGTGCGGCGTAGAGGCCGGCGGCCGCGGTCAGCAGCGCCGGCACCGCCCACAGCAGCCCCGGTTCGGGGTCGTGCAGGACGCGGCTGATCAGGCCCTGGAGGGACTGGTTGTCGACGATCCAGACCTTGCCCACCCGGTCGGTCTCGAACATCCGCCGGGTCCAGAACTCGACGCTGGCGTCCGGCAGCACCAGCCAGCCCAGCAGCACCGAGACCAGGAAGCCGGCGAGGGCGCTGAAGGCGGCCTTCACCCGGCCGGTGATGAGGAGGTAGACGGCGAAGATCGCGGGGGTGAGCTTGATACCCGCCGCGATTCCGGTGGCGAACCCCTTGCCGCGGGCACCGTCCGGGCGGGCGAGGTCCCAGAGGACCAGGCAGGTCAGGGCGAGATTGACCTGGCCGAAGACGAACGTCTGGAAGACCGGTTCGAGCCAGAGGCCGAGCGCGGTGGCGGCCAGTACGGCCGGCGCGGTGTGCGCGGCCCGGCGCACACCGGCCGCCTGACGCACACCGGTGGCCTGACGCACGCCGGTGGCCTGGCAGGAGAGATGGATCAGCAGGGCGAGCAGCCCGGCGTTGACGAGCACACAGACGATCTTGAGGGTGCCGAGGGAGAGCCAGGTCGTCGGGATGAAGAGCAGGGCGGCGAAGGGCGGGTAGGTGGCCGGGAGGTCCCACTTGGTGACCGTGAAGCCATAGAGATCACCGCCGCTCGCGGCGGCCTCCCCCTCGGCCCGGTAGACCGCTATGTCGGACATCGGCAGCGGCTGCACCTCGTAAAGCACCCACAGCCCGACGAACGAGACGAGCAACAGGGCGGCGGCGTAGAGGAGGTGGCGGGGGGTGCCGGTGAAGGCGGACGTCGTGCTGGTACGGCTGGGGCTTGTATCGGTGGGGGTGAGGTCGGTAGGGGTGGGCGTGGGGTTGGTAGGGCTGGGGTTGGGGCTGGTAGGGCTGGGGTTGGGGCTGGGGGGCGGGGTTTCGTCGGGTCTGGTTCGGGGGCCCCTCCCCCTCCCCTCCCCCGGTGTTTCGGTCTCTTCGCTCTCCGTCCGCGTACCGTCGGCGGAAGACACCCGTTGACCCCTCTCGTCGCCTCGCCTCGTCACCCTGAGCGCGCACTCCGTCGCCCTGAGCGCGCACTCCGCGCCGACGCTAGTGGATCGGGACCGGCAGGCCGTAACGGTTTCCGGTCATCCGGATGTCGTCATGGCGTCGAACAAGATCAGCCCGGGCCGGGGGTCGGCCCCCGCGGCTCGGCCCCGGGGCTCAGCCCGCGGCCCGGCGGTCGTCCGCGTACTCGCCGAGGACGACGACGCTGAAGGCCGCGGTGGCGAAGACCTTTATCGCGCGGAGGGCGTTGCCCACCAGGTGTCGGTGCCCGGCCTCCGGGGCGGCGCCGGCGGCCGGGGTGGCGCCGAGGGCCGTGGCGCCCTTGGCCGGGTGGAGAGGGGCGGATGCGAGGGAGGGGAGGGGCCGGACGGATGCGGGTGGAATCGTTGCGTTGCTCATGGGTCCATGATGAATTTCACGCGATTGCCGGACATCGGTCCACGGGTCGATCCTTGGCGGGCCTGACGTCAGTCTCCAGACCCACTCCAACCCCTACGGGAGACCCACGGTTGTAGGGGTCGTCAACCCGCGGTACCGCGTTGACCACCCGGCAACCCGGGTACGGCGTTGACCGCTCGGCGCGCGCCCCGCCGGACAGCGTGGACGCCCCCGTCCTCGCCCCCGCCCTCCCCCCGGC
>NZ_JOIX01000081.1 GCF_000720175.1 Streptomyces sp. NRRL S-337 | reverse complement strand
CAGATCCCGTAAGGGTCGCGAGGGCCCCCTGCGGGGCCACAACCGGACACGCGGGCGGAGCTATTCCCGGTTGTGTGGACGTAAAGCGTCAGCAGTCCACACAACCGGCCCCGGAGGCCCGTCACCGCACCCACCACAAACCCAGCCCGCCGCAGGCGCAACGGCCAGACGACCCGCGGCGGGACGGCCAAGTACGTACGAGGCGCCGCAAAGCCGCAACGGCGACCAAGCCCCGCGGCGGGACAGCCAGGTACGTGGGAGGCACCGCAAAGCGCAACGGCCGAATACACTCGCTTGCCGTGGATATGACGCTCCAAGATCCCCTCGTGGGCCAGCTGCTCGACGGCCGCTACCGCGTCCAGGCGCGCATCGCCGCAGGGGGGATGGCCACGGTCTACCGGGCCGTGGACACCCGCCTCGACCGGGTGCTCGCGCTGAAGGTGATGCACCCGGGCCTCGCCGAGGACGGTGCGTTCGTCGAGCGCTTCATCCGGGAGGCGAAGTCCGTCGCGCGGCTGTCGCACCCGAACGTGGTGGGCGTCTTCGACCAGGGCACCGACGGTACGTACGTCTATCTGGCGATGGAGTACGTCGCCGGCTGCACCCTGCGCGACGTGCTGCGCGAGCGCGGCGCCCTGCAGCCGCGGGCCGCGCTGGACATCCTGGAGCCGATCCTGGCCGCGCTGGGGGCCGCGCACCGCGCCGGGCTCGTGCACCGCGACATGAAGCCCGAGAACGTCCTCATCGGCGACGACGGGCGGGTCAAGGTCGCCGACTTCGGGCTGGTGCGGGCGGTGGACACCCACACCACCGCCTCGACCGGCTCGGTGCTGGGGACGGTCTCCTACCTGGCGCCCGAGCAGCTGGAGCACGGCACCGCGGACGCCCGGGTCGACGTCTACGCGTGCGGCGTGGTGCTCTACGAGATGCTCACCGGCACCAAGCCGCACACCGGCGGCTCCGTGGCGCAGGTGCTCTACCAGCACCTGCACGAGGACGTCACGCCGCCGTCCGAGCGGGTGCCGGGGCTCGCCGGGCAGCTGGACGAGCTGGTCGCGCTGGCCACCGCCCGTGATCCGCAGGCGCGCCCGCAGGACGCGGTGGCGCTGCTGTCGCGGGCCCGGGCCGCCCGGGCGGCGCTGACCGACGAGGAGCTGGACGTCGTCCCGCCGGGCGCCAAGGAGGTGCCGGCGGACTCGGACGCGGAGGCCACGGACGTGATACCCCGGCCCGGTGGCGTACAGCTGCCGCTGCCGGGTGCGGACGAGGCGGCGCTGAACCGCACCAGCCGCCTGGAAGTGCCCCCGGTACCGGAGGAGCGGACGGCTCGGCTGCGTCCGGCCCCGGCCGCGGCGCCCGCCACGGCCGCCGGGCTGCTGCAGCGGCACCGGCTGGCCACGATCGTCGCGGCCGTGCTGCTGGTCCTCGGCGCGGGCACGGGCGTCTGGTACATCACTTCCGGCCAGTTCACCAGCGTTCCCCCGGTGCTGGACATGACGCAGGCCAAGGCCGCCAAGACGCTGCGGGACGCGGGGCTGGGCGTCAAGGTCGTGCGCGGCTTCAGCCCCAACGTCGAGCGCGGGCACGTGATGAAGACCGACCCGGCGACCGGCGGGCGGATCCGCGGTACGGGGACGGTCACGATCACCGTCTCCCGCGGCCCGGATCACGTCGCGGTGCCCGATCTGTCCGGCACTCCGGTCGCGGACGCCAAGCGGAAGCTGCGCGACCTCGGGCTGCGGCCGGGCATCGTGACCCGGGCGTTCGACAAAGACGTCGCCAACGGCTCGGTGATCCGTACGGACCCGGCCGCGGGCAGCGAGCGGCGTCCCGACACGGCGGTGGGGCTGACCGTCAGCCGGGGCGCCCAGATCGACGTGCCCGGTGTGATCGGCAGCGAGCGGGCGGACGCCGAGGCCGCGCTGCAGGCCAAGGGGCTGCATGTGAAGGTCGCCGAGGAGCCGGTGTTCTCGCCGCAGGACAAGGGCACGGTCGCCCGGCAGGACCCGGCGCAGGGGGAGCCGGTCGGCACGGGCGAGACGGTCACCCTCACGCTCTCCAAGGGCCCGGAGATGGTTCCGGTGCCCGACGTGACCGGGAAGAACGTCGACGACGCCAAGAAGGAGCTGACCGCGCTCGGCTTCCGGGTCGAGGTGAAGAAGCCGTTCCTGTTCCCGCAGGACGAGGTGGACACGCAGTCCGTCGACCCGAGCGAGAAGGCTCCGAAGGGCAGCACGATCACGATCAAGCTGAAGGGCGCCCTGTAGCGGGGGTGCCCCTCGGGACAGGGGCCGTCCGGCGCCTGGCACCCTTGGAGGGTGAGCGAAACCCCCTCCCCCCAGGACGCCGGACGGTCCGCCCGGGCCCGTAATCCGGTCGGCGGCCATGTGCCGGTGGCCGGCGGGCTGGCCAAGACAGGTATCGCCTACGCCCGCGAGATGGGCGCCGAGGCCGTGCAGGTCTTCGTGGCCAATCCGCGCGGCTGGGCGACGCCGCCCGGCAACCCCGAGCAGGACGAGGCGTTCCGGGCGGCCTGTGCGCTGCAGGGCCTGCCGGTGTACGTCCATGCGCCGTACCTGATCAACTTCGGTTCGCACACCGAGGCCACCGTGGAGCGGTCGGTGGAGTCGTTGCGTCACTCGCTGCGGCGCGGCCGGGACATCGGCGCGCTCGGGGTGGTCGTGCACACCGGGTCCGCGACCGGCGGGCGGCCGCGTGCGGAGGCGCTGGCGCAGGTCAGGGCACGGTTGCTGCCGCTGCTGGACGAGCTGACGCACCCGGACGACCCGTATCTGCTGCTGGAGTCGACCGCGGGTCAGGGTGCGTCGCTGTGTTCCCGGACCTGGGACTTCGGGCCGTACTTCGAGGCGCTGGACGCCCATCCGAAGCTGGGGGTGTGCCTGGACACCTGCCACATCTTCGCGGCGGGGCACGACCTGACCGGGCCGAACGGGACGCAGCAGACGCTCGACCTGCTGGTCGATACGGTCGGCGAGGGGCGGCTGAAGCTGATCCACGCCAATGACTCCAAGGACGTGGTGGGCGCCCACAAGGACCGGCACGCGAACATCGGCGCCGGGCACATCGGCGAGGACGCGTTCCGGGCGCTGATGACGCACCCGGCCACCGAGGGCGTCCCGCTGGTCATCGAGACGCCGGGCGGCAAGGAGGGGCACGCGGCGGACGTCGAGCGGCTGAAGAAGCTCCGGGACGGCTGAGGCGCGACCCGGCCGGGGTCAGGCACGACCCGCCGGGGTCAGAGCTCGGGGCCCTCTCCGGGCTCCTCCTGGTAGGAGTAGCGCTGCTCCTGCCAGGGGTCGCCCAGGTTGTGGTAGCCGCGCTCCTCCCAGAAGCCGCGGCGGTCGGCCCGCATGTACTCGATGCCGCGGACCCATTTGGGGCCCTTCCAGGCGTAGAGGTGCGGCACGATCAGCCGGACCGGGAAACCGTGCTCGGCGGTGAGCAGTTCCCCCGAGCGGTGTGTGGCGAAAATGCAGTTCTCGGCGGCAAAATCCGCCAGCCGGAGATTCGAGCTGAAGCCGTATTCGGCCCACACCATCACATGGGTGACATCGGGCGCGGGCGGAGCGAGATCAAGAATGGTCTTGGTGAGCACCCCGCCCCATTCGGCGCCCAGCATGCTGAATTTCGTCACGCAGTGCATGTCGGAGACGACCGTGGCATACGGCAGTGCCGTGAATTCCTCGTGCGACCAGCAGTGTTTCGCGTCGTCCGCGGTGGCGCCGAACGCGCGGAACTCCCAGCGTTCGGGGCGGAACTTCGGGACCGGGCCGTAATGCGTCACCGGCCAGCCCCGCTGGAGCCGCTGCCCCGGAGGAAGCTGCGGATGCTCCTCTTCGCGGCTTTCCGGCTGACCCATGCCCTCCATGTTGTCAGACCGGAAGGGGTGCCGATGACCAGGGAGGGAGAGATTCGGGCAACTCGTACTAAGCGTGTACTTACTGGACGGTCCGCCGAGGGCGGTGCGAGGATGCGCGGCACCTGCCCAGTTCTCGCGTGGAAGGAGCCCGCAGCCATGCAGGGCGACCCCGAGGTCATCGAATTCCTCAACGAGCAGCTGACCGCCGAGCTGACCGCCATCAACCAGTACTTCCTGCACGCCAAGATGCAGGAGAACTTCGGCTGGACCAAGCTCGCGAAGTACACCCGCGCCGAATCGTTCGACGAGATGAAGCACGCGGAGGTGCTGACCGACCGGATTCTCTTCCTCGACGGGCTGCCGAATTACCAGCGGCTGTTCCACGTACGGGTCGGCCAGACCGTCACCGAGATGTTCCAGGCGGACCGGCAGATCGAGGTCGAGGCGATCGACCGGCTCAAGCGCGGTATCGAGCTGATGCGCAGCAAGGGCGACATCACCTCGGCGAACATCTTCGAGGACATCCTCGCGGACGAGGAGCACCACATCGACTACCTCGACAGCCAGCTGGAGCTGGTGGAGAAGCTCGGGGAGGCGCTGTACATCGCCCAGGTGATCGAGCAGCCGAGCTGACGGCTACGCGGCCTCCGGGAACGCCGCGGGCCCCACGGCGTCCTCCTCCGCGTCCGCCGGCGACAGCCCGTCCGTCGGCGACCGCCCGGACGATGCCCGCTCGGACGCCAGCGGGTCGGCGCCGTTCTCGATGAGCTCCCGGCGCGGGCAGGCACCCCGCCCGAGGAGCGCCTGGATGCGGCGCACGCAGTTGCCGCAGTCGGTGCCGGCCTTGCAGGCGGAGGCGATCTGGCGGGGCGTGCAGGCACCCGTCGCCGCGTGCTGGCGGACCTGCTGCTCGGTGACCCCGAAGCAAGAGCAGACGTACACGCGGTGTCTCCTCCGTGAGGGGCGGCTTGGGACGGTTCCGGCGACTGGTCGGCGGAAGGGCCTCGTCGACCGGTCCAGCCGATCTTGAGTGAGGTTACCCTTACCTTACCCGGCACGTCCTGGCTCCACAACGCCCGACGGGCCCCCGGCAACGCAATGGGGCGCGGATCACAGATCCGCGCCCCACTCACGTTCACCGGCGATCACTGATCGCGGTACATCTCCGCCACCAGGAAGGCCAGGTCCAGCGACTGGCTGCGGTTGAGCCGCGGGTCGCAGGCGGTCTCGTAGCGCTGGTGCAGGTCGTCGACGAAGATCTCGTCGCCGCCGCCCACGCACTCGGTGACGTCGTCGCCGGTCAGCTCGACGTGGATGCCGCCCGGGTGCGTGCCGAGGCCCTTGTGGACCTCGAAGAAGCCCTTGACCTCGTCCAGCACGTCGTCGAAGCGTCGGGTCTTGTGCCCGGAGGCCGCCTCGAAGGTGTTGCCGTGCATCGGGTCGCAGATCCAGGCGACCTGCGCGCCGGAAGCGGTGACCTTGTCGACCAGCTCGGGGAGCTTGTCGCGGATCTTGTCCGCGCCCATGCGGGTGATGAAGGTCAGCCGGCCCGGCTCACGCTCCGGGTCGAGGCGCTCGATGAGGGTGAGCGCGTCCTCCGCGGTCGTCGTCGGGCCCAGCTTGACGCCGATCGGGTTGCGGATGCGGGAGGCGAACTCGATGTGCGCGTGGTCCAGCTGCCGGGTGCGCTCGCCGATCCAGAGCATGTGCCCGGAGACGTCGTAGAGCTTGCCGGTGCGCGAGTCCACCCGGGTCAGCGCCGACTCGTAGTCGAGCACCAGCGCCTCGTGGGAGGAGTAGAACTCCACCGTCCGGAACTCCTCCGGGTCCACCCCGCAGGCGTTCATGAAGTTCATCGCCCGGTCGATCTCGCGGGCCAGCGCCTCGTAGCGCTGCCCCGAGGGCGAGGACTTCACGAAGTCCTGGTTCCAGGCGTGCACCTGGCGCAGGTCGGCGTAGCCGCCGGTGGTGAAGGCGCGCACGAGGTTCAGGGTCGCCGCGGACGCGTGGTACATCCGCTTCAGCCGCTGCGGGTCCGGGATGCGGGCCGCCTCGGTGAACTCGAAGCCGTTGACGGAGTCGCCGCGGTACGTCGGCAGGGTCACGCCGTCACGGGTCTCGGTGGGCTTGGAGCGCGGCTTGCTGTACTGGCCGGCGATCCGGCCGACCTTGACCACCGGCACCGAGCCGGCGTAGGTCAGGACGGCGCCCATCTGCAGGAGGGTCTTGAGCTTGTTGCGGATGTGCTCGGCGGAGACGGCGTCGAAGGCCTCCGCGCAGTCGCCGCCCTGGAGCAGGAACGCCTCACCACGGGCGACGGCTCCCAGGCGCTCACGCAGCTGGTCGCACTCGCCCGCGAAGACGAGCGGCGGATAGGACTCGAGCTCCGCGATCACATCGCGCAGAGCCTCTTGGTCCGGCCAGTCAGGCTGCTGCGCCGCGGGAAGGTGTCGCCAGGTGTTGCCACCGGCGTGGGTTTCAGCGTTCACGGTCACATGCCCCACATTACGGGGTCCGGTGGGGGTGTCCGTCCGGCATCCGGACTGTGAGACGCACGGCACCCGGACGGTCCGGTAGGGTGCGCCGCATGTGCACGCGACCGATGCCGACCATGAACTGGTGGTGGACCGCTCATCCGGCGGCCCACTGATTCGCGCGCACATCCCACACTCCGCGAAGGCCGCCCGAGGGGCGGCCTTCGGCGTTTCCGGCGGTCTTCCCCCTCTTTCCCGGCCCTCCGGCCCACCCGGAAGGAACCGCCATGCACCGCGCCCGACCCGACGTCCGCCCCGATGCCGCCGCGCTCGTCCGGCGGCTGCTCGACCCCGCCGGTCCCGCGTTCGCCCTGCTGCGCCGCCGCTCCCCCGGCCGGGAGGCAGGCTCCCCCACCATCGAGGTGCTGATCGGCGAGGTCACCGAGGTCGCGCGGCTGGCGGACATCCCACTGGGTGAGACGGCGCCCGGCGCGCCGGTGACCGACGCGCTCGCGCTGGTCCCGTTCCGGCAGATCCGCGAGCGCGGCTTCCAGGCCCATGACGACGGCACCCCGCTGGCCGTGCTGCGCCCCCGTGAGAGCTACGAGCTGCCGCTGGCGGAGGTGCTGGCGGCGCTGCCGGCGCACGACGTACGGGTGACGGACGGGGCGTTCGACGTGTCCGACGAGCGGTACGCGGAGATCGTCGACCGGGTGGTGCGGGAGGAGATCGGCACCGGCGAGGGGGCGAACTTCGTCATCCGCCGGACGTTCGAGGGCTCGATCGCGGACTTCTCGGCGGCCGACGCGCTGGCGCTGTTCCGGCGGCTGCTGGCCGGTGAGCGCGGCGCGTACTGGACGTACGTCGTACACCGCCCGGGTGTGCGCACGCTGGTCGGGGCGAGCCCGGAGGTGCACGTCCGGATGACCGGCGGGACTGTCGTGATGAATCCGATCAGTGGCACCTACCGGTACCCGGCCGGCGGTCCCACCGCGGAGAGCCTGCTGGCGTTCCTCGGCGACCGCAAGGAGGTCGAGGAGCTGTCCATGGTGGTGGACGAGGAGCTCAAGATGATGTGCACGGTCGGCGACCGGGGCGGGGTGGTGATCGGGCCCCGGCTCAAGGAGATGGCGCATCTCGCGCACACCGAGTACGAGCTGCGCGGCCGGTCCACCCTCGATGTGCGCGAGGTGCTGAAGGAGACGATGTTCGCGGCGACGGTCACCGGGTCGCCGGTGCAGAACGCCTGCCGGGTCATCGAGCGGCACGAGCCGGTCGGCCCGGACGGGCGGGGCCGCGGCTACTACGCGGGCGCGCTGGCGCTGATCGGCCGGGACGCGGGCGGTGCCCAGACGCTGGACTCGCCGATCCTGATCCGGACCGCGGACATCACCGCCGAGGGCCGGCTGCGGGTGCCGGTCGGCGCCACACTGGTGCGCGCCTCCGACCCGCGGAGCGAGGTCGCCGAGACGCACGCGAAGGCGGCGGGCGTGCTGACCGCGCTCGGCGTACGCCCGGCACCGGCGCGCCCGGCGGACGGCGGGCGGCCGCCGCGGCTGGCCGACGACCCGCGGGTGCGCGCCGCCCTGGACGCCCGCCGGGCGGACCTGGCGCCGTTCTGGCTGCGGATGCAGACCACCGCGCCGACCGCCGAGCTGAGCGGGCACGCGCTGGTGATCGACGCGGAGGACACCTTCACCGCGATGCTGGCGCATCTGCTGCGGACGTCGGGGCTGACCGTGACGGTGCGCCGGTTCGACGAGCCGGGGCTGCGCGCGGCGGCCCTTGCCCACGAGGGGCCGGTCGTGCTGGGTCCGGGGCCGGGCGATCCGTCGGACCCGGCCGATCCGAAGATGCGTTTCCTGCGGTCGCTGACCGCGGAGCTGGTCGCCCGACACCGCCACGGCCTGCTGGGGGTGTGCCTGGGCCATGAACTGCTCGCCGCGGAGCTGGGGTTGGAGATCGTCCGCAAGGAGGTGCCCTTCCAGGGGGCGCAGGAGCGGATCGACTTCTTCGGGCGGCCCGAGACGGTCGGCTTCTACAACACCTTCACGGCCCGCTGCGACGACCGCACGGAGGCCGAACTGGCCATGCACCGTGTGGAGTTGAGCCGGGACGCGGAGTCCGGTGAGGTGCATGCGCTGCGCGGTCCGGGCTTCGCGGGGGTGCAGTTCCACCCGGAGTCGGTGCTGACCCTGGACGGGGCCGCGGTCACCGCGCAGCTGCTGGCAGCTGTCCTCGTGTGACCAGCATGTTCTCGTTGGTGCGGTGGGCGAGGTGGTCCTCGACGTTGGTCACGGTGGCCTCGGTGATCTGGACCACCGCATCCTCGGTGAAGTACGCCTGGTGCGAGGTGACCAGCACGTTGGCGAAGGTCATCAGGCGGGCGAGGGTGTCGTCGTCGATGACGTCCAGGGACCGGTCGCAGTAGAAGAGCCCGGACTCCTCCTCGTAGACGTCCAGCGCGACGCCGGTGAGCCGGCCGGCCTTGAGCGTGCGGACCAGTGCGCGGGTGTCGACCAGGCCGCCGCGGCTGGTGTTGACCAGGATGGCGTCGTCCTTCATGAGGGCCAGCGCGGCGGCGTCGACGAGGTGCCGGGTCTCGTCCGTCAGCGGGAGGTGCAGGGAGATCAGGTCGGCCTCGGCGAACAGCCGCTCGCGGGGGACGTACCTCATACCCAGCGCAGCGCAGTGCGGGTTCTCGGCAAGGTCCCAGCCCAGCAGGTCCATGCCGAAGCCGTGGGCGATCCTGGTGAACGCCTCGCCGATCCGGCCGGTGCCGAGCACGCCGGCGGTGCGGCCGCGCAGGTCGCGGCCCATCAGGCCGTTGAGCCGGAAGTCGAAGTTGCGGGTGCGCTGGGCGGCCCGCACGATCTTGCGGTCGACGGCCAGCGCGAGCGCCCAGGCGAATTCCGCCACCGCGTACGGGGAGTAGTGGGAGACCCGGCCGATGCTCATCCCGAGATCGGCCGCGGCCTCCAGATCGATGTTGTTGAAGCCGGTGGAGCGCTGGGCGACCATCTTCGTCCCGCCGGCCGCGAGGGTCTGCAGCACGTCGGCGCCCAGGTCGGCGTTGACGTCGGAGCTGACGACCTCGTAGCCGTGGGCGATCGGGGCGGTGTCGCGGTCGAGGACCACGTCCAGGCTGCGGACCTGGTGGCGGCCGGCGAAGGCGCGCTCCAGAAACGGCCGCTCGTCCGCCTGCACGCCGAAGGCGACGATCTCCACGTTCCCTCCCGCCGGTACGTGCTCACGAGGAGCGATGGGCCGGATATGTCGCGTAGGGCGAATATACGGCCCCTCGCCCGGCGGTGCCGCCCGGAGCGGCGGCGCCCGGGTCAGCCGAAGAAGACCCCGGCCTCGGCGTAGAGCGCCGGGTCGACGGTCTTCAGCTTGGCGGTCGCCTCGGAGATCGGCACCCGGACGATGTCGGTGCCGCGCAGCGCGACCATCGTGCCGAAGTCGCCGTCGTGCACCGCCTCGATGGCGTGCAGGCCGAAGCGGGTGGCCAGCCAGCGGTCGAAGGCGCTGGGCGTCCCGCCGCGCTGGGTGTGGCCGAGGACGGTGGTCCGGGCCTCCTTGCCGGTGCGCGATTCGATCTCCTTGGCCAGCCACTCCCCCACGCCGGAGAGCCGGACGTGGCCGAAGGAGTCCTGGGAGTCGTCCTTGAGCACCATCTGGCCGTCCTTGGGCATCGCGCCCTCGGCGACCACCACGATCGGGGCGTAGCGGACCTTGAAGCGGGACTCGATCCACCCGCAGACCTGATCGACGTCGAAGCGCTGCTCGGGGATGAGGATGACGTTGGCGCCGCCGGCGAGGCCGGAGTGCAGCGCGATCCAGCCGGCGTGCCGGCCCATGACCTCGACGACCAGGACCCGCATGTGCGATTCGGCGGTGGTGTGCAGCCGGTCGATGGCCTCGGTGGCGACGCCCACGGCGGTGTCGAAGCCGAAGGTGTAGTCCGTGGCCGAGAGGTCGTTGTCGATGGTCTTGGGGACGCCGACGCAGGGGACGCCGAACTCGCCGGACAGCCGGGTCGCCACGCCCAGGGTGTCCTCGCCGCCGATCGCGATCAGCGCCTCGACCTCCTGCTTGGCGAGGGTCTCCTTGATCCGGCGGACGCCGTCCTCCGCCGTGAAGGGGTTGGTCCGCGAGGAGCCGAGGATCGTGCCGCCGCGGGGCAGGGTGCCGCGCACCGCGGGGATGTCCAGCGGCACCGTGTCGTTCTCCAGCGGCCCGCGCCAGCCGTCCCGGAAGCCGAGGAAGTCGTAGCCGTATTCCTGGGTGCCCTTGCGGACGATTGCCCTGATCACCGCGTTCAGTCCGGGGCAGTCGCCGCCGCCGGTCAGTACTCCGACCCGCATCGCTGCAATCACCTACATCCCGTCAGTGGCCGCGCACGGCCGTGGTTGAGCTGACGCCGGTCACGCTAATGGTGATCTGGGTCACTCCGGGATGCCGGAAGCGGCGGTTCCGGTGATTTTTGGGGGAGTTGACGCCCCGTCTTCACCCGTACGAGCGGATCGATCATGCCCGGCCGCCGTCTCCCTCTCCGGGAAGCCGGCCCGGGCGCGGCTCAGTCCTCGTCCAGGCCGCGCTCTATCGCGTACCGCACCAGCTCGACGCGATTGTGCAACTGCAGCTTGCCGAGGGTGTTCTGGACGTGGTTCTGCACCGTGCGGTGCGAGATGACCAGCCGCTCGGCGATCTGCTTGTACGAGAGGCCCTTGGCGACCAGGCGCAGCACCTCGGTCTCCCGCTCCGTCAGCCGCGGGGCGCCCGGCTCGTCGGGGGTCGCCGGGGCCGGCTCGGTGGCCAGCCTGCGGTACTCGCCGAGCACCAGGCCCGCGAGGCCGGGGGTGAACACCGCGTCCCCGGCGGCCGTGCGCCGCACCGCGTCCAGCAGCTCCTCGGTGCTCGCCGACTTCAGCAGATAGCCGGTCGCACCGGACTTGACCGCCTCCAGCACATCGGCGTGCTCCCCGCTCGCCGACAGCACCAGCACCCGCAGCGCCGGATTGGCGCCGACCAGCTCCTGGCAGACCCGTACGCCGGGCAGGCCCGGCAGATTGAGGTCCAGCACCAGCACGTCCGGCGAGGCGGCCTGCGCCCGGCGGACCGCCTGGAGGCCGTCACCGGCCGTCGCCACCACCTCGAACCCGGCCTCGGCCAGGTCCCGCGCGACCGCGTCGCGCCACATCGGGTGGTCGTCGACCACCATCACCTTCAGGCCCGTCTGCTCCGTCATGCCCGGGTCTTCCCCCGCCTTCCGCCCTCGGGCGCCGTGCCCTTGGGGACCGTCAACTCCACTTCCGTGCCCTGGCCGGGGACCGAGACCCATTCCGCGGTGCCGCCGAGGTCCCGCAGCCGGCCGCGGATCGACAGGGCCACCCCCAGGCGGCCCTCGCGCTCGGCGTCCGCGAGGCGGCCCTCGGGGATGCCGGGGCCGTCGTCGCGGACCGTCACGATCACCGCGTGCGGTTCGTCCTCCACCAGGATCCACGCCCGGGCGCCGGCCCCCGCATGGACCCGTACATTGTCCAACGCGGCACTGACAGCGGCCGCGAGCTCCGCCGCCGCGGCGGCCGGCAGCTCGACCGGGGCGCCCGGCTCGGAGAAGGTCACCCCGGCACCCGCGTACGGCGCGAGCAGCGCCCGGACGTCACAGGGCCCGTCGGCGGCCGGCGGCGGGGGCGGCACGGGCACCGCGGCCGGCGTCGGCGCCAGGACCGGGGCGGGCGGCCGCGACACCGGGCCGCCGGAGACCAGGGTGCGCAGCGCGACCTCCTGCTCGCCCGCCATCCGGCCCAGCTCCGCCGCCTCACCGCCGATCGCCGCCCCGCGCCGCTGCACCATCGCCAGGACCTGCAGCACGCTGTCGTGGATGTCGCGGGCCAGCCGCTCCCGTTCGCGGGTGGCGGCCTCGACCTGCAGGGCCCGGGCGAGGGTGCGCTCACTGGCCCGGGCGACCTCGACGACGTAACCGAGGCCGACGCTGGCCACCCACACCAGGATCACGTTGTGGATGGTGTCCCGGGCCAGCACCTCGCGTTCGACGAGGTTGGCGGCCGCCACGGCGCTGGAGGCCACCGCGGCCCAGCGCCAGCCACCCTTGATCGCGAAGCCGAGGACGGCGCCGGCCGCCCAGATGGAGGGCAGCGTGGGCGCGCCGCCCATGATGCGCGCGTGGCTGTCGACCACCGTCGTGAGCAGGATGCCGCCCACCGCGAAGCTCAGATCGGTGATGAGGAAGCGGCGGGTACAGCGCTCCGGCGAGGTCGTCCGCCGCCAGGTCAGCGCCATCCACAGGGTGAGCGCGCCCATGTAGGCGGCGGCCACCAGCGGGTGCGCGTACTTGCGGTACGACATCGCGGCCAGGACCAGGACGTAGAGGAGGGTGAGGATCCGGTAGCCGGTGAGCGCACGCCACAGCGGCAGCTCGACGGACATCCGCAGCACCTTCGGAGGGCGCTTGCCGTGGCGCCGGGCGGCGGCCATGCCGCCGGTCACCGTCCGTATGTCCGCATCCGTCATTGCCGGCCCCCACCCCTCACCGGACGCACCCGCGCCCGGCCTCGGCCCTGCCCGTCCTTGTCGGCCTATTCGGCGGCGGCCTTCTTGGCCTGCTCCGCCTCGGCCTTCTTCTTCGCCTCCGCGGCCTTCGCCGCGTCCGCGATCTGCCGCTTGGCGGCGGTCGCGTAGATGTCCACGTACTCCTGGCCGGAGAGCTTCATGATCTCGTACATCACCTGGTCGGTGACCGACCGCAGGATGAAGCGGTCGCCCTCCATGCCCTGGTAACGGGTGAAGTCCAGCGGCTTGCCGATGCGGATCCCCGGCCGGATCATCTTCGGCACGACCTTGCCCGGAGGCTGCACCTTCTCGGTGTCGATCATCGCCACGGGGATGACCGGCGCGCCGGTGGCCAGCGCCACCCGGGCCAGGCCGCCCGGCTTGCCGCGGTAGAGCCGGCCGTCCGGGGAGCGGGTGCCCTCCGGGTAGATGCCGAACAGCTCACCGCGCCTGAGGACCTCTATGCCGCTCTTGATCGCCGCCTCGCCCGCGCCGCGGGCGCCCGAGCGGTCCACCGGCAGCTGGCCCACGCCCTTGAAGAACGCGGCGGTCAGCTTGCCCTTGACGCCCGGGGAGGTGAAGTACTCCGACTTCGCGATGAAGGTGACCTTGCGGTCGAGCACCGCGGGCAGGAAGAACGAGTCCGAGAAGGACAGGTGGTTGCTCGCGAGGATCGCCGGACCCTCGGCGGGAACGTTCTCGATGCCTTCCACCCACGGCCTGAAGGCAAGCTTCAGCGGTCCCCCGATGGAAAACTTCATTGCGCCGTAGATCAACCGACTGCCTCCTGTGTGTGACGCAAAGACCTTAACCTGCCCGGGTGGCACGCTCGCCCCGACCGGGCCTCCAAGGCCTCCGGGGAGTACCGGCGGTCCGGCCGGGCCGCGCGCCGTCGGACCTATCCGCCCGCCGTCACTTTGCGTACCCTGAGGTAACTCGCCAGGTCCCTTCATCGAACGGAGTCCCCCGGTGCCGCTCCTTCCCGGAGCCGAGCCGTTCCGCCGCGACGGCGGAGAGGTCGGCGTCCTTGTGTGCCACGGCTTCACCGGCTCCCCCCAGTCCCTGCGCCCCTGGGCCGAATATCTGGCCGACCGGGGGCTGACCGTCTCCCTTCCGCTGCTGCCCGGTCACGGCACCCGCTGGCAGGACCTGCAGATCACGACCTGGCAGGACTGGTACGCCGAGGTCGACCGCGAACTGCGGGCGCTGACCGAGCGCTGCTCGAAGGTCTTCGTCTGCGGCCTGTCGATGGGCGGCGCGCTGGCGCTCCGGCTGGCCGCCAAACACGGCGCCGCGGTCAGCGGGGTGGTCGTGGTCAACCCGGCCAACAAGGTCCATGATGCCGCGGCGCCGCTGCTTCCGGTGCTGCGCCATCTGGTCCGCACGACCAAGGGCGTGTCCAACGACATCGCCAAGCCCGGCGCCGAGGAGCTGGCCTACGCCCGGGTGCCGCTGCACGCCGCGTACTCGCTGCGCCGGTTCTTCCAGCTGGTGGACTCCGAACTCCCCTCCGTCACCCAGCCGTTGCTGGTGATGACCAGCCCGCAGGACCACATCGTCCCGCCGGTGGACTCCGAGCGGATCCTCGCCCGGGTCTCCTCGACGGACGTCCGGCAGACCCTGCTGGAGCGCAGCTACCACGTCGCCCCGCTCGACCACGACGCGGAGAAGATCTTCGAGGACACCTTCGCCTTCGTCTCCCGGCTCGCCCCGCAGGCGGGCGCGGACACCGTGGACACGGCCCGGAAGGGGACGGCGGCCAGTGGCGGAGCGTAGCCCCCGCGACCCCCGGGACCCGCTGGACGAGGAAGCCGCCTGGGCGGAGATCGTCGCGGGCTACGGCAAGCAGCCGTCCTTCCCCGCCGCCGACGACGACGCGCCCGCCAAGCGGCCCGACGAGGACGGCGGGACGAAGGACCGCAAGGGCGGGCCCGGCGACCCGGGGAAGGCCGGCACCGACCGCCCGGGCAGCTTCGTGGTCTACGCACCGGGCGTCGGCCCGCGGGACTGGAACGCCGCCGAACCGTCCGACGACGACTTCGACGAGACCGACGAGGGCCACTTCACCCCACCCGAGCCGCCGCCGCTGCCGAAGGCCGACGTCACCAGCAAGTTCGCCTGGATCGCGGTGCTCGGCGGCCCGCTGCTGCTGATCGCGATGGTGATCTTCCAGCAGCCGGTGACGTGGTGGAGCACGGTCCTGGGCATCGGCGGCTTCCTCGGCGGCTTCGCCACGCTCGTGGCCCGGATGAAGCACGACGACGAGGACGACGACCAGCTGCCGGGCGGCGGCGCGGTGGTGTGAGTCAGTCCCCGGCCGGCACCCGCAGGGCGGCCAGCACCGGCAGGTGATCCGAGGCGGCCAGCAGGTCCGCCTCGCGTACGCCGGGGAGCCCGTGCGGCACCCCGCAGCCCAGCACCTCGACGCCGTCCGTGGTGAGGACGGCGTCGATGCGCTGCACCGGCTCGTGGGGCGTGGAGGTGAACTCCCCGCCCCACGGCTCGGCCGCCCAGGCATCCGTGAGCCGGTCCGCCAGCCGCCGGAAGCTGCGGCCCTCCGGCCGGTCGTTGAGATCCGCGCCGACGACCGCGTGCCGCGTCCCGAGGGCGGCCAGCCGCTCCAGCAGCAGCCCGGCCTGCTCGTACCGCTCCCGGTCGGCGAGGCTGAGGTGAGCGCTGACGACGCCGAGCCGGGCCCCGCCGATCCGGACCACGGCGGTGGCGAGACCGCGCTGGTGCAGGCCGGGGGTACGGGGCAGCAGGACGTCCTCGGTGCGCTCGACATGGGCGCGGAGCGTGGCGAGGATCATCGGGCCCGCGGTCGTGCCGCCGCCGGTGACGTACACCAGGCCGGCCGAGCGGGCCAGCCGCTCGGCGGCCTTGCGCCAGCGGAAGAACCGCGGCGCCTCCTGGATCAGCACGAGATCGGGGGCGCAGGCCCGGATGACCCTGGCCAGCGCCGCCCGGTCGTCGCGCATCGAGCGGATGTTGTAGCTGAGCACGCGGACCCGTACGGCGTCCTCCTCGGTGCCGGACGCCCGGAGTCCGGGGTGCTCGGCCACCACCGCGGTCAGCCCTGGCGTGCCAGGTCGGCCGCCCCCACCAGTCCGGCCTTGCCGCCGAGCTGGGCGGCGAGGACCTGGGCGTGCGGCCGGTACTGGTTGCCGACCAGCCAGCGGCGGAAGGACTTCCGGATCGGTTCGAGGACCAGTTCGCCCTCGTCCGAGACGCCGCCGCCGACGATGAAGGCGGACGGGTCGAACAGCGAGGCCAGGTCGGCGAGACCGGCACCGGCCCAGCGGGCCAGCTCCCGGAACGAGTCGATGGCCACCGGGTCGCCCTGGCGGGCGGCCTCGCTGACGTGCCGGCCCTCGATGCCCTCGGAGGTGCCGTCGCCGAGCGAGAGCAGGATCTGGGCGTTCTCGGGGGTGGCGAAGGCGCGCTGCCTGGCGTAGCGCAGCAGGGCGCGGCCGGAGGCGTACTGCTCCCAGCAGCCCTGGCTGCCGCAGCCGCACAGCAGGCCGTCCGGCACGACCCGGATGTGGCCGAACTCCGCGGCGACGCCGAAGCGGCCGCGGCGCAGCTTGTTGCCGATGATGATGCCGCCGCCGAGGCCCGTGCCGAGCGTGATGCAGATGACGTCGCTGTGGCCCTGGCCGGCACCGAAGCGGTACTCGCCCCAGGCGGCGGCGTTGGCGTCGTTCTCGACGACGACGGGGAGGCCGACGCGCTGTTCGACCTTGTCCTTGAGTGGTTCGTGGCGCCAGTCGATGTTCGGTGCGAACAGGACCGTGGCGCGCTTCTCGTCGACGTAGCCGGCGGCCCCGATGCCCACCGCCTCGATGTGGTGGCCGGCACCTACCGTGCGGACCGCGTCCGCGATGGCCTCGGTCAGGGCATCGGTGGCCTGGGGGGTCGGTACCTTGCACGTCTCAAGGATCGAACCCTCTTCGTCGACCACGCCGGCCGCGATCTTCGTGCCGCCGATGTCGACGCCGATGGTGAGTCCCATGTGTCCCTCAGTTTTTCGCTCGAACCCCGCCGGGACCCACCGTACCGGAGCCCGGGTCAGTCGAGATCGATTCGCTCGGTGCCGGTGGGACCGTCGTCGTCCCGCGGGTCGTCGGCACGGCCGGTGCCGGGCCGTTCGGTGGCGTCGTCGCGGGTCCAGCGGCGCTCGCTGCGCTCGACGGCGGAGCGGTAGGCGGCGACGATCTCGGAGCCGGCCGCGGCGAGGTGGTCGAAGACGTCGGGGTTGCGCTCGATGACCGGTTCGACGGCGGCCCGGGCCTGCTTGAACAGCTGGCTCACGGCGCTCTGCGCGGCCATCCCGCCGAGCGCGCCGGGCAGCTGGATGCCGGCGAGCTTGTCGGTCACCGCCTCGGCGAGCTTGCGCAGTTCCTCGGCGGCGCTGCCCGGCTGGGGGCCGTACTCGGAGCGGCGGCGGGCCTTCTCCGCGGCGAGGTCCTCGGCGCAGGCGGCCTCCCAGGCGTCGGCGTCGGGCCCGGCCGCGCGGTCGGCGGGGCGCTCGGTGGCATCGCTCATGATGAACTCCGTGGACTGCTGCGGCGGGGCGTACGGCAGGTCGGGACGGGTGCACGCGGGGGCGGGTTCCTGGCCCACCCCCGACGTTACCCGAACGGTGGTACCGCGTTCAGTCGCTCTTGGGCCACAGGTCGGGATCCGGGGTGAAGCGGATCTCCAGGGCGCCGTCGCGGAGGCCGGCACCGGAGACGGAGCAGCGGCGCAGCGCGGAGGGCAGGGTGCGGATCCGGCGGAAGCGGCCGACCGTCACCACGATCTCGTCGCCGCGGCGCACCAGGCCGAGGCCCCGGCGCTCGGCACCGGGCAGCGGTACCCGCCAGACCAGGATGCCGTCGGTGGCGAGCCGGTCCTCGACGGTCCAGGGGTCGCGGCGGTCGGCCGCCGCGGGGCCGGGGACGCCGATCCCGCCGTCCGGTCCGCCGATCAACTCGTCGAGCTCCGCGACGCCCTGGGGGTCGCGGCCCAGGTGCGGCACCTCGTGGACGGGGACGTCGGGGAACTCCTCGCGCAGTGCCTTGAGGGCGGTCTGCTGGCTGCCGGAGAGCGCGGCGAGGAAGGGGTCGACGGAGCCGGTGGGCAGCAGCCGGTTGACGACCACGCCGTCGGTGCGGCGGCCGTGCAGGGCCAGGCCGGCGCGGATGGTGCGCAGGTTGGCGGCGGCGACCGGGCCGGCCTCGGTGACCAGGCGGACGGAGGTGCCGGGGTCGTCGATGGCCTGCTGGACGGCGGCGAGTTCGGTCTCCCAGCGGCCGGCGGCGTCGTACAGCTTCTGGGTCGGCATGGGGACCCCGGCGAGCTGGGCGAGGACCGGGCGCAGCGCGCGGGCGGCCTGGCGCTCGGGTGGCAGCAGCCGGCGGAGGTAGCGGCGGACCTGGGCGGGGAGCGCCAGCAGCCGGATCGTTTCGGCCGCCGAGGGCATGTCGACGACGACCAGGTCCCAGTCGTCCGAGGCGTGTTCGGTGCGCAGCGCCTGGAGCAGGGCGAAGTCCTCGGCGCCGGGGAGTTCGGTCAGTTCGTCCTCGTCGAGGGGCGCGGCGCCCAGCAGGTCGAGGGCGGCGCCGGCGCGCTCCTGGAAGGCGAGGAATTCCTGGCGGAAGCGGTCGCCGGGGTCGATGCGCCGGGCGTGCAGGCCGGGCGCTATCGGGGTGGGCCGCTCGGCGCCGAGGGGGGTGCCGAGCACCGCTTCGCAGGCGCTGGGCTCGGTGGTGAGCAGCAGGGCCCGGGCGCCCTGGCGGGCGCCGGCCAGGGCGGTCGCGGCGGCGAGCGTGGTGCGGCCCGCGCCGCCGGGGCCGGTGACGAGGACGGTGCGCACGCTCAGAGCTTCTTGGCCTCGTCGGCGGGCGCGGACTCGTCGGCGGGCGCCGGGCCGGCGTCGGGGCGGCTCTCGACGCGCCGCTTCAGCCCTTCCAGGGCACGCTCGATGATGACCTTCTCGGCCTTGCGCTTGATCATGCCGAGCATCGGGATCTTGACGTCGACGGTGAGCTGGTACGTGACCTCGGTGACGGTGCCGTCCTTCAGCGCGGCGAGGCGGTAGGAACCGTCCAGGGCGCGCAGCATCTGGGACTTGACCAGGGACCAGCTGACCTCGTCGGCGCCGGTCCAGGTGTAGGCGAGGGTGTGGTCGTCCTTGATCGCGCCGGCGTCGAGCAGCAGGCGCACCTGTACGGCGCGGCCCCGGTCGTCCGTGGCGAGCACCTCCGCCTCCTTGACCTCTCCGGTCCACTCCGGGTAGCGGTCAAAGTCGGCGATCACTCCCATCACTTCGGCGGGCGCCGCCTCGATCGTGATGCTAGAGCTGGTGTGTTCGGCCATCGCCGTGACTCCTCCATGCCGATTCATGCCGGTCCGCCGACGCTCACGCGGTGTCCGCAAGGTGCTGTCTCTGCTGCTGAAGGCTACCGCGCGGGGAAACGGGAGCGAACGCAGCCGGACGCAGCCGGATGCAGCCGGATGCGGGCCATACGCGGCCGACCGCGCCCGCCCGGGCTCACCACGTCAGGACGTAGGGCCTGCCGGTGGCGTTGAAATGGCCGACATTGACGCATTCGGTGTCGCCGACGCGCATCCGGCGGGCGAGCGGCTGGTGGACGTGGCCGAAGAGGGAGTAGCGGGGGCGGGTGGTGCGGATGGCGTCCAGCAGGGCGCTGCTACCGCGTTCGAAGCGGCGGGCGACGGTGTCGTAGCAGAGCTCGGGGACGTCCGGCGGGATGTGGGTGCACAGCACGTCCACCTCGCCGACCGCCTCGATCTTCGCGGCGTACTCCTCGTCGCTGATCTCGTACGGAGTCCGCATGGGGGTGGTGAGGCCGCCGCCGACGAAGCCGAAGACCCGGCCGCCGATCTCGACCCGCTGACCGTCGAGGACGGTGGTGCCGGGTCCGGCGTATTCGGGCCACAGGCGCGGCATGTCGACGTTGCCGTAGGTCGCGTACGTGGGGGTCGGGAAGGCCGCGAAGAGTTCGGCGTACTGCTTGCGGACCGCGCCCTCGATGACCGCCTCGCGACTGTGGCCGGCGGCGTCGAGTTCGGCCCAGAGCCGGCGGCCCAGTTCGCGGGCCTCGTCGAAGCGGCGGGCGGTGCGGAGTTCGACGAGGGTGTCGGCGTGCGCGACGCCGAAGAGGTCGGGGAAGATGCCGCGCGAGTGGTCGGCGTAATCGAGGAAGAGCACCAGGTCGCCGAGGCAGACCAGGGCATCGGCACCGTTCCCGGCCGCCGCCAGGTCCCGGCTGTTGCCGTGAACGTCACTGACCACATGCACACGCATGGCGTCACCCTAGATCGCCCGCCGGGCGACGGGGAGGGCCCCCACCGGTTCACCGGGGCCGCGGTTACTTTCGGGTCACCGACCCGCTGGTCTAGTCTGCGCGGAAGAGTCCCCATGGCGTGTCCGCAAGCGTGTGACGCATCAAACATCTGGTCGCGACCCCCTATCCCAAAAGCAATACCGGTGGGTAACGTCCGGGCAGTCCAATCCCCCAGCTTGATCATGGACCGCCGCCGGTGTGCACACAGCGTCGTGGCGCCGGCGCTTTTGAGGAGCAGCAGTCTTGCGCGAGTTCAGCCTTCCGGCCCTGTACGAGGTCCCCGCGGACGGCAATCTGACGGATCTCATCCGCCGAAATGCCGCGCAGCACCCGGATGTTGCCGTCATGGGGCGCAAGGTGAACGGCGGGTGGCAGGACGTCACCGCCGCCACCTTCCTCGCCGAGGTCCGCGCCGCCGCCAAGGGCCTGATGGCGTCCGGCATCCAGCCCGGGGACCGGGTGGGGCTGATGTCGCGTACCCGTTACGAGTGGACGCTGCTGGACTTCGCCATCTGGAGTGCCGGCGCGATCACCGTGCCCGTGTACGAGACCAGTTCCGCCGAGCAGATCCAGTGGATCCTCGGCGACTCGGGCGCGGTGGCCTGTCTGGTGGAGACGCCCACCCACGAGGCGACCGTCGAATCGGTCCGCGACCGGCTGCCCGACCTGGAGAACATCTGGCAGATCGAGCGGGACGCGATCGCCCGGCTGCGGGCCGCCGGCGCCGGGATCACCGACGACGAGGTGGACGCCCGCAGCGCCCTCGCCGACGCGGACGCGCCCGCCACGATCGTCTACACCTCCGGCACCACCGGCCGCCCCAAGGGCTGTGTGCTCAGCCACCGCAGCTTCTTCGCCGAGTGCGGCAACGTCGTCGAGCGGCTGCGCCCGCTCTTCCGCACCGGGGACTCCTCGGTCCTGCTCTTCCTGCCCATCGCCCATGTCTTCGGGCGCCTGGTGCAGGTCGCCTCCGTGATGGCCCCGATCAAGCTGGGCCACGCCCCCGACATCAAGAACCTCACCGAGGACCTCGCGTCCTTCCGGCCGACGCTGGTGCTGGGCGTGCCCCGGGTCTTCGAGAAGGTCTACAACTCTGCGCGGGCCAAGGCGCAGGCCGACGGCAAGGGCAAGATCTTCGACAAGGCGGCGGACACCGCGATCGCCTACAGCCGGGCGCTGGACACCCCCGAGGGCCCGCCGCTCGGCCTGAAGCTCAAGTACAAGGTCTTCGACCGCCTGGTCTACGGCAAGCTGCGCGCCGTGCTCGGCGGCCGGGCCACCCACGCGATCTCCGGCGGCGCGCCGCTCGGCGACCGGCTGGGCCACTTCTACCGCGGCATCGGCTTCACCGCCCTGGAGGGCTACGGCCTGACGGAGTCGTGCGCGGCCACCGCGTTCAACCCCTGGGACCGCCAGAAGATCGGCACCGTCGGCCAGCCGCTGCCCGGTTCGGTGGTCCGGATCGCCGACGACGGCGAGGTCCTGCTGCACGGTGAGCACCTCTTCACCGAGTACTGGAACAACCCCACGGCCACCGAAGAGGCGCTGTCCGACGGCTGGTTCCACACCGGCGACCTCGGCACCCTCGACGAGGACGGCTATCTGGCCATCACCGGCCGCAAGAAGGAGATCCTGGTCACCGCGGGCGGCAAGAACGTCGCGCCGGCCGTCATCGAGGACCGCATCCGGGCGCACGCCCTGATCGCCGAGTGCATGGTCGTCGGCGACGGCCGGCCGTTCATCGGCGCGCTGGTCACCCTCGACGAGGAGTTCCTGCCGCGCTGGGCCGAGGAGCACGGCCGCCCGGCCGGCAGCACCCCGGCCGAGCTGGCATCCGACCCGGAGCTGCTCGCCGCGGTGCAGCGGGCCGTCGACGACGGCAACGCGGCCGTCTCGCAGGCCGAGTCGGTGCGCAAGTTCCGTATCCTGCCGACCCAGTTCACCGAGGAGTCGGGCCATGTCACGCCGTCGCTGAAGCTGAAGCGGAACGTGGTCGCCAAGGACTTCGCGGAGGAGATCGAGGCGATCTACCGGGGCTGACGACATCCCTGGTGATCATGGGCGGAATCCGCCGCCGTGGCTGTGTGCCGCGGCGGCGGTTCGCGTACGGGCGTCCGTACGGCCCCGGCTACAGCAGCTCCTTGAGCCGTTCCGCGAGCAGGTCCCAGCGCCACTTCTCCTCCACCCAGGCGCGCCCGCGCTCGCCCATGGTGCGGCGCAGGACGGGGTCGTTGAGGAGGGTGACCAGGCGCTCCGCGGTGGGGGTCGGGGAGCCGCCGGGCACCACCCAGCCGGTCTCGCCGTCGAGCACCGCGTCCGGCGCACCGCCGGAGTCGCCCGCCACCACGGGCAGGCCGGTGGCCGAGGCCTCCAGATAGACGATGCCCAGCCCCTCGACGTCGAGGCCGCCGCGGCGGGTGCGGCAGGGCATCGCGAAGACGTCACCGGCACCGAAGTGGGCCGGCAGCTCCTCCCACGGCACCGCGCCGGTGAAGCGCACGGATTCCGCCACGCCCTTCTCCCGCGCCAGCGCGCGCAGGTCCTTCTCGTACGGGCCGCCGCCGACGATCAGCAGGACGGCGTCCGGGACGGCGGCGAGGACCGCCGGCATCGCCTCGATGAGGGTGTCCTGGCCCTTGCGGGGCACGAGCCGGGAGACGCAGACCACGACCGGGCGGCCGGCCAGTCCGAGCCGGGCGCGCACCGCGTCGCCGCCGGAGCCGGAGTGGAAGGTCTTCTCGTCGACGCCGGGCGGGAGTTGGACCATCCGGGACGCGGCCGCCGGGGTCAGCGCGGCGGCGATCCGGGAGCGGGTGTACTCGCCGAGGTAGGTGAGGGTGTCGGTGCCCTCGCCGATCCGCCGCAGCAGCTGCCGGGCGGCCGGCAGCTGCGCCCAGCCCGCCTCGTGGCCGTGCGTGGTCGCCACGATCCGCCGCGCACCGGCCTCGCGGAGCGCGGGCGCCATCAGGCCGAGCGGTGCCGCGGCACCGAACCAGACGGAGGAGCAGCCGTGTTCGCGCAGCAGGCCGACGGCCCGCCGGGTCACCCTCGGGGTGGGCAGCAGCATCGTCGTACGGTCCCGGACCACCGGGAACGGCTGGTCGGCGTCGAACGCGGCGGTGGCCGCGATCCCCTCCGCGCTCCGCTTCCAGGTCGAGGCGTAGACGACCACCTGGGTGGGGTCCAGCCGCAGCGCCATGCTGTGCAGGAAGGCCTGGATGCCGCCGGGCCGGGGCGGGAAGTCGTTCGTGACGATCAGGGTCTTGTGCACGAGGCCCGAGGCTACCCGCCGACGGGCGCACGGTGGCCGGGAGGCCCGCCACGCCCGTACCGCGGCGACGCCGCGTGACCGGCCGCCGACGGCATGATGCAGACGACGGCGGACAGGCGGAGGTGGCGATGGACGGCGCCGGCGGGGCGCGCGGGAGGTGGCTCGCGGTCGCGGCCTGGGCGGTGACCCGGGCGGTGCTGCTGCTCTGCGTGCTGAAGGTGCTGGTACTGCCGGGCCCGGACGTCACCACCGACGTCTCGGTGATCTACCACGGCTGGGCCGAGGTGCTGCGGACCGGCACCTTCCCGCTGGACGACGTGACCTGGCAGTACCCGCCGGCCGCCGCGCTGGTGGTGCTCTCCCCCGGCCTGCTGCCGTTCCTCGGCTACGCCCCGGCGTTCTCCCTGCTGGTCCTGGTCGCGGACGCGGCGACGCTGGCGCTGTTCCTGCGGGCCGGGCGGCGGCCGGGCCACCGGGCGGCCGGGGCGTGGGTGTGGATCGCGGGCGTCGCCCTGCTGGGCCCGACCGGGTACGCCCGCTACGACCTGATGGTCACCGCGGTCGCGGTCGCGGCGTTGCTCGCGGCGGCCCGCCGGCCCCGGGTGGCGGGCGCGCTGATCGCGTTCGGGACGCTGCTGAAGGTGTGGCCGGCGCTGCTGCTGACCGGGGCGGCGCTGCGCGGCCGCCGGGCGCGGGCCCTGTGGCGGAGCGCGGCCGGCACCGGGGCCGGGCTCACCCTGTGCTTCGTGGCTGCCGCACCGGGCGCGCTGGCGTTCCTGACCTTCCAGCGCGACCGCGGTACGGAGGTCGAGTCGCTCGGCGGGCTGGTGTTCCACCTCGCCCGCCACTACGGCTGGGACGGCCGGGTGCTGCTGAACTACGGCTCGGTGGAGTTCCTCGGGCCCGGCGTCCCGCTCGTCAGCACCGCCGCGGTCATGCTGAGCGGGGCGGCGCTGGGCTGGCTGGTGCTGTGGCGGAGCCGGGCGCGCCGGTTCACCCGGGCGACGCCCGCCGACGCGGCCTTCACCGCCACGCTGCTGTTCACCACCACCAGCCGGGTGATCAGCCCGCAGTACCTGCTGTGGCTGGTGGGGCTGGCCGCGGTGTGCCTGGCCGTACGCGGCAGCCGGCAGACGCCGGCGGCGGCGCTGGTACTGCTCGCCGCGGGCGTCACGCTGCTGGAGTTCCCGGTCCACTTCGCCGACGTGGTGGCGAGCAGCCCCTTCGGTGTCGCGCTGCTGGCGGTGCGCAACGGGCTGCTGGTCGCCGCGTCGCTGCTGGCCTGCCGCCGGCTGTGGACCGCCACCGGCGCCGGCCGGCGGGGCACCGCGGGCGGCGGCTTGGGCCTGCGCCGGGCGCCCGCGCCGCGCACCGTCACCGCTCCAGCAGCTGCTTCACATAGGCCCGCCACCGCCGGGTGAACTCCCCCAGCCCGATGCCCAGTTGGGTGCGCAGGGCCCGGTCGGTGAGCTCGCTGCGGCCGGCCGTCGGATGGCGTCCGGCACCGGCCGCGTGGGGCCCCGGACGGGCGGCGGAGGCGTGGGCGGTGGCCGCCTCGATCGGCGCATCCCCGGTCGCCGCCGAGGTGCGCAGCGCGCTGCGGCCCGCCGCCTTGTAGAACGCCAGCAGCTTGGCCTCGCCCCACTTGTCGGCGATCATGCGGCACGCCAGCCAGCTGCCCTCGTACGCCGTCGCCAGCCGGTCGGCGCCGGCCCGGAAGCCGAAGTCGGCGTCGGTCGGGAGCCGGCCGGGCGGCTTGCCGGCCCGCACCGCGCGGGTCAGCTCGGGCGCGGCGGTGGCGGGCTTGCGGCGCGCCCCTCGGTAGGCGACCCAGTCGGCGAAGCCCTCGGACAACCACAGCGGGGTGGCCGCCGTGGTGACCGTACGGGTGGCGACATGGGTGGTCTCGTGGGTGAGGACGACCTTGCGGCCCAGGTCGTTGAGCTCCTCGTAGGCGTCCGGGTTGACGATCACCCGGTCCGCCGGTGCGTTGGTGGTGACGCCCGCCTCGCCGGTGGTGACCGCCGCGATGCCGGTGTAGCCGGACGGGTCGTCGCTGCCCATCAGCTGCGCCATCCGCTCGACCGAGTCCGGCGCCTCCACCACGACCTTCTCGGACCACCGGCCCTTCCAGGCGGCGGAGACCGCGGGCACCGCCCGGTCCACCCGGCGCGCGAGGTCCTCCAGCCGGGCCGGGTGGGAGGCGCCGCCCAGCACCACGCTGTACCGGCCGCGGACCACCCGTACCGGGCCCTGGTCCCACAGCTGCCGGTTGCCGCTGCGGCCGGCCGGTGCGCCGTCGCGGTCCGAGGAGATCAGCCAGCGGCCGTCCCGCTCGGTGAGGGTGAGGTACTGGACGGCGTTGACCGGGGCGGTGTCGTAGCCCTTGAGGCGGTAGCGCAGCCGGACCTTGGCGGCCAGCCGCTCGCCGCCGTCGCCGGGCGGCAGCGGGAAGGCGTCGGTGGCGTCGAGGTCGTAGTGCCAGTCGGTCACCGGGACGCCGGCGAGGTTGCCGAACACGGCGCGCTGGCGGGCGCGGAAGGCGGTGGCCCGCGGGTCCACGGCGGCCAGGAAGCCGGCCTCGTCGCGCTGCTCGACGGCGTGCGCCCGGCTGTCGAGCATCCGCTGGACGTCCGGGAAGCGGGCCGCCGACGAGGGCCCGGGTGCGCAGCCGGCCAGAGGGGCGAACAGCGCGAGTCCGCTCAGGGCGGCGCAGGCCGCCGCCCCGGCCCGTACCGGCCGTTTCGCCCGCTGGTCCGACATGCGGACGATCGTAGAGCGGGCCCGGCCGGGGCAAAAACGCAGGAAGCGGCGGTCAGGGCCGGGTGACGGCCGAGATCGGCATCATCCCGACCGGGTCGTAGCGCACCCGGGCGCCGGGATAGGGCGCGTGCACGACCTGGCCGTTGCCGACGTACATCCCGACGTGGCTGGCGTCCGAGCGGTAGATGACCAGGTCCCCGGGCCGGATCCGGCCGAGCGGCACCGGGCGCCCGGCGCCGCGCTGGGCCTGTGACGTACGGGGAAGCGAGACGCCGGCCCGGCGGTAGGCCCATTGGGTGAGTCCGGAGCAGTCGAAGGCGCCGGGGCCGGCGCTACCCCAGGCGTACGGGGAGCCAACCGCGGCACGGACCGCGGCGACGGCCGCGGCGGCCCGCCCGGAGGCCGGCACCGCCCCGGCCGGGTCGGGCACCGCCGCGGCCCGCCCCTCGCTGCGGGCAGCTCGCTTCCAGGCCTCCCGGTCCGCCCGCGGCAGCGCGTTCAGCAGCCGCTGGGCGGTGGCCAGCTTGCGCTGGACGTCCTTCTTGTGGCGGGCGACCTGCGTGCGGCTCGCCTCCAGCTCGGCGAGCTTGGCGGCGGTCTCCCGGCGCTGCTGTTCCAGCGAGCGCTGCGCGGCGCGCAGTTCGTGCAGCCGGTCGGCCTGGTGCCGGCCGAGCCGGTTCAGCGCGGAGGCCTTCTCCAGGTAGCTGTCGGGGCGCTCGGAGAGCATCAGCTTCAGGGCCGGGTCCATGCCGCCGGCGCGGTACTGGGCGGCGGCCAGCGCACCGAGCCGGCCGCGCATCCGGTTGACCCGCTCCTGGGCGCGGGCGGTGCGGTCCTGGAGGTCGGCCACCTCGGCGCGCAGCTTCCTGGTCCGGGCGTCCGCGCCGTCGTACTTCTCGGTGGCCCGCTCCGCCTGCTCGTAGAGGGCGTCGACCCGGGCGGTGGCCGCTTCCTGGCCGGCGGCCGGCCGGGCGGCGGGATCGGCGGACGCCGGCGGTGCCGACAGCGCGGCGGCCGCGGTCGCCAGAGCGGCCGACAGAACGGTGACCCCGGCGAGGGTGACCTGGCCGTGCTGCGGGATACGGCGATGGGACGCCACGGGAGCCGCACTCCTTCCCCTGTGCAGCCCCTGCCGCCCGGGAGGGCGGTCGGTGACCGGATGCTGCGAGGGCAGACAGTAACGGCGCCGGTCCACACCGACCAAAGACCCCATTTCGTACGCAAAGAGCCGCCCCGCCGGTGACTGTGCAGGTCACCGGCGGGGCGCCGGGTCAGCCGTGGAGGCCGTAATTCGCCCGTTCGGGCGGCAGGTTGAGAGGTTTGTGAGGCTTTTCAGACCCGTACACCGGCGCATTGGTCACACCGGTGAACAGCAGCCCCGTGCGTTCTCAGACCCGCACGCCGAACGCGAACGGCATGTTGTTGATCGACTCGTAGCGCACCGAGGCACCGGGCTTCGGGGCGTGCAGCACCGTGCCGTTGCCGGCGTAGAGGCCGATGTGGTGCAGGTCGCTGTAGAAGAGCACCAGGTCGCCGGGCTTGAGGGCGCTCTCCGAGGCGATCCGGGTACCGGCGTTGGCCTGCTGCTGCGAGGTGCGCGGCAGCGACTGGCCGGCCTGTGCGTAGGCCCAGGAGGTCAGACCGGAGCAGTCGAAGGACGACGGGCCGGTGGCGCCCCAGACGTAGGGCGAACCAATCTTGGACTGGGCGGCGGCGAGGGCGGCCGCACCGCGCTGCGAAGCAGGCACGTCGTCACCGAGGTTGACCCGGTCGTTGCTGCGGTTGGCGCGGTCCTCCTTGGCCTGCATGGCCGCCCGCTCCTTGGCGGTCATGGAGTTGAGCAGCGCCTGCGCCTTGGCGAGCTTGCCCTTGATCTCGTCCTTCTTGTCGCCGAGCGCCTTACGGGTGTCGGCGAGGTCCTTGATCTTGGCCGCGGCCTCGGCGCGCTCCTGGGCGAGCCGGCGCTGCTTCTCCGCGATGACCTTGAGCTGCTCGGCCTGCTTGCCGCTCAACTGGTCGAGGGTGGCGGCCTTGTCGAGGTAGCTGTCCGGGTCACCGGAGAGGAAGAGCTGGACCGAGGGGTCGATGGACCCGCTGCGGTACTGGCCGGAGGCGACCGCACCCACGCTCTTGCGGAGCTGGTTCAGCTCGCCCTGCCCACGGGCGACCTTGTCCTGGAGGTCGTCGACCTCCTTCTGGAGCTTGTCCTGCTGCTCCTTGACACCGTCGTACTTCTCGGTGGCCTGCTCCGCCTCGTTGTAGAGCTTGTCGACCTCGGACTTGACGTCCTTCTTCGACTGGTGGGGGTCGGCCTGGGCGACCTGGGACGACAGGGCGACGGCCGCCGCGGCGGTGGCGGTGAGCACGGTGACGCGAGTACGGCTCGGCTGCTTGGGTCGACGGTGGGACGCCACGGGGGCGAGCTCCTTCTTCCTCCAGCCGCCTACCGGGTGGGGGGGTGAACCCCGGCTCCGCGGGAACGCTGCGGACTCGGCGGTACCTTCACTGTTCATCCCGGTTGGATGATCACCTTAATGAAGGCTCGGGCCCTGACCTTAGTAACCGAGCTGTGATCGCTTCAAATCCTCAGGGGAAAAAACTGCGCCACCAGCCCCACTCTTTACCAACATCACACAGGCAGTAAGCACCAATTGACGCTCAGATACGGATTGGCCGCGCAGGTCAAGCGAATTACTTCCGGCCGGAAAGCACTGCCGTCCCGGCGTCACGTACGGGCAAGTCGCTTGAGCAGCAGGGCCGATGCGACCGGACGGGCGCCGGCCTTGGCCACGCCGTCCGCCACCTCGCGGTCCGTGGAGACCACCACGACCGGCCGGCCGGGCGGTTCGGCCCGTACCAGCTGACGAATCAACTCATCGGCCGTTACGCCCGGTTTGCTGAAAAGGACCCTTACGCCCCGCGGTGGCGCGAGCAGCACCGGCGCCGCCAGCTCCGCACCGTCGAAGACACAGGTCATCTCCGCACCGGTCTGCGCCGCCAGCACCGCGAGCCCGCCCAGCAGCCGCAGCCGCTGCTTGTCGAGCGGCATGGTCGGATAGCCGGTTTTGGTGACGTTGTAGCCGTCCACCACCAAATGCGCCTGAGGCAGCGCCAGAAGCTGGTCCAGCAACGCGGGGTCCATCTCGGACAGCGCACGCGTCGCGATGTCCTTCGGCGTCATCCGGCCCGGCGCGACCGCCTCGACGGTGTCGGCCGGATGGACGCTGGCGGGCGGCAGCGCCAGCTCGCGCCGCAGCCCCTGGGCGGCGTCCAGCACCGTGTCCAACAGCAGACGCAGCCGCATGTCCTCGACGCTGCGCCCCTCGCGGGCGGCCCGCCGGCTGGTCTCCAGCGCGGCCTCGGCCTCGGCGATCCGGGCCTTGAGCCGGCGCACCTCGCTGTCCGCCGCGGTCTTCTCCGTCGACGCCCGGTCCCGCGCGTCGACCAGCGCGGCCTCGGCCTTGCGGACCGCCGCCTCCCCGCGCTTGACGTCGCTGAGCGCACTGCGCAGCTTGCGGCGCAGCGACTCGTTCTCCCGGCGGGCGGCCTCCAGGTCGCCCCGGATCCGCTCGGTCTCCGTACGCGCCTCGCCGCGCGCCTGCGCCAGTTCCTCACGCAGCCGGGCCAGCTCCCGCTCGGCCTCCGCGCCGGCCCGCTCGTCACGCGCCCGCTGCGCCTCCTCACCGGCCGCCGCGACCAGCTTCACCCAGCCGTCCGGGCGCAGCACATAGGCGGCCGCGGCGACGTCGAGCGGATCGGCGGCGGCCGGCGGGGTGCCGCTCTCCAGCGCCTCGGCCAGCTCCGGCTGGGCCTCGCGCAGCTTCCCCGCGATCCGCTGCCGGAAGACCGCGTCGCTCTCCAGCGCAGCGGCCATCGCGTTCCCGGCGAACTTCGCCCGGCGGGTGGGGGTGAACCGGGCGTACTGCCGCAGCGGTGGCGGGAGTTCGGCGACGGTCAGCGCACCGAACGACTCCGCGGTGAGCGCCACGACCCGGCGCCGTACGCCCTCGGGCAGCGGTCGGTCGAGCACCTCGTCCGCCGCACCCTCGGGTACGTCATGACGCTCGGCCCCCGGCTCCCCTTCTGGACGGTCCACCACGGCTGCATCGCTCCGATCTCAGGCGCTCGCGCCCGGCCGGTCCACCAATTCGATCTGGTCGACCGCGTTGCACCAGCGGCAGCGCACGGACTCGATGCTCTCACTGAGGACCTCGCGCTCCTCCACCTTGGGCTCGCCGGCCAGATCCAGGTGGACGTACTCCACGACCTTGGCCTGGCGGGTCACATCGAAACGGGTGAGGTTGCCGCACAGCGTGCAGCGCCACCGGGTTTCGGCCGTCGGCAGGGGAACAGCCATCGTGTCGTCCTCTTTCGTGGTCGTCGGTCGTGCTGCTGCGCCGTTCACGCGGTGCGCCGTCGGACTGCGGAAGTACGCAAAGTACTGCCTGCAACCCTACGGCCTGATGGGGGGCGGGTGCGGCGCTGCCCGGGAGCCGGGACGCGGCGAGGCACTCTGTCCCGATTGCCCGCATTACGCCATGATCACTTCATGACGGCGCCGGCCCCCCCACCCCGTTCTCCCCGCTCTCCCCGCTCTTTTCGTTCTTCTCGTTCTCCCCTTTCCCGCCTCTTCTTCCGTACGCCGCGCTCCTCCGGCCCGCTCCCCCGCCCGACGCATCCGGCCCGGGCCCTGGCCGCGGTGTTCTCCCGGCTGACGAACGTGCTGATCGCCCTGTGCTGTGCGGTCTTCGTGATCGGCCCCGCCTCGGGCCTGAACCGGACGTACGGCACCGGCGACGCGCTGCTGCGGGCCCAGACCGCGTACTTCGAGCGGTGGGGCGTGGTCCCCGTGGAGCTGTGGAGCGGTTCCCTGCGGGCGCTGATCACCCCGCTCTCCGCGCTGTTCGTCCACGGCAGCTGGCTGCATCTGCTCGGCAACATGCTGTTTCTCTACGTCTTCGGCGGCATGGCCGAGGCGCGGATGGGCCGGCTGCCGTTTGCGGCCTTCTACCTCATCATCGGCTACCTGGCGCTGCTCGGCTACGCGGCCGCGCACGCCGCCTCGGGCCAGACGCTGGTGGGTGCCTCCGGCTCGATCGCCGGCATCCTCGGCGCCTTCCTGTACCTCTTCCCCCGGGCCCGGGTCACCAGCGTCTTCCCCTTCCTCTTCTTCCTCCCGCTGCGCTTCCCCGCCTGGGTCGTCCTGTTGTTCTGGTTCTTCCTCCAATGGCAGGCCGCCCAGGACGACCCCAACGGCCCCGGCGTCGCCTACCTCGCCCACGTCATCGGCTTCGCCCTCGGCTTCCTCTACGCATGGCTGCGGTACCGGAGGGATAGTGTGGGGTCCACCAGCGGGAACGTCCGGGCGAATGAGGGAGAGAGCCAGCCGTGATCACGTCGATCGTGCTCATCAAGACCAGCGTGGACCAGATCCCGGAGATCGCCGAGAAGATCGCCGCGCTGGAAGGGGTCAGCGAGGTCTACTCCGTCACCGGCGCGCACGACCTGATCGCGATGGTCCGCGTCGCCAAGCACGATGACCTCGCGGACGTCATCCCCGGCCGCATCAGCAAGATCCCCGGCGTCGCCTCCACGGAGACGCACATCGCCTTCCGCACCTACTCGCAGCACGACCTCGAGGCCGCTTTCGCGATCGGCCTGGACGCGTAGCGCTGCGCTCGGCCTCGGGCCCACGTAGCTGGCTTTCCCGCCACGGGGCTTACTCGCCGTTGCGCTTTGCGGCGCCCCGCACGTAGCTGGCCGTCCCGCCGCGGGTGTTGCTCGCCGTTGCGCTTTGCGGCGCCCCCGCACGTACTTGGCCGTCCCGCCGCGGGGCGTCTCGCCGTTGCGCCTGCGGCGGGCGTTTGTTTGTCGGGTGCGGTGACAGCCCTACAGACTTCGTCCTCCGGTCTGTCCCCTCCCGTGAGTGGGGGGTTGGGAGGCCGGTGGGGCTGAGCGTCGTCGTCCCGGGTGCACGTTGCGTCGTGGGGTGGTGTCGGGAATACCCTCCCCAGCCTGCGAGTTGAGGCCCTGCAAGGGGCACTCGTGTGGACGTAAAGCGACAGCAGTCCACGAACAAGGCCCCGGAGGCCCGTCACCGCACCCAACACAAACCCAGCCCGCCGCAGGCGCAACGGCGAACAACACCCGCGGCGGGACGGCCAAGTACGTACGGGGTGCGCAAAGCGCAGCGCCCCGCGGCGGGACAGCCAGGTACGTGGGGATCAAGCGTCAGCCGCCACGCAACGGCCGTTCTCCGTGCGGTAGTTCCAGCGGGCGCCGTCGGAGACGAGTTCCTTGACCGCGCGCAGGAAGCGGTCGACGTGTTCGTCGGGGGTGCCGGCGCCGAAGGAGACGCGGATGGCGTTTAGGGCGGGGGTCCCCCCGGCCGAAGGCTGGGCGAGTTCGCCGGGGGCCGCGTCGGGGGCGCCGCACTCGCCGGGCTCCTGCGGGTCGGTGCCAAGCAGGGTGCGGACGAGCGGGTGCGCGCAGAAGAGGCCGTCGCGGACGCCGATGCCGTACTCGGCGGAGAGCGCGGCCGCGAAGTGGGAGCTGTTCCAGCCGTCCACCACGAAGGAGAGCACGCCGACGCGCGGGGCGTCGTCGCCGAAGAGGGACAGGACGCGCACCTCGGGGACCTCGGCCAGCCCCGCGCGGACCCGCGCGATCAGCTCCTGCTCGCGGGCGACGAGCGTGTCGAAGCCCGCCTCGGTGAGCGCCTTGCAGGCGGAGGCGATGGCGTAGGCGCCGATGACGTTGGGCGAACCGGCCTCGTGCCGGGCGGCCGTGGTGTGCCACTCGACGTCGACGCCGCCGTCGGTGCGGCGCGAGACCGTGCGGCTGGCGCCGCCGCCCGCCAGGTACGGGTCGGCGTCCTGGAGCCAGTCGGCGCGGCCGGCCAGGACCCCGGCGCCGAACGGCGCGTACAGCTTGTGGCCGGAGAAGGCGACCCAGTCGACGTCCAGTTCGGCGACGTCGACGGGGTGGTGCGGGGCGAGCTGCGCGGCGTCGAGGACGATCCGGGCGCCGTGCGCATGCGCCGCGGCGGCCAGTTCGCGGACCGGCCACAGTTCGCCGGTGACGTTGGAGGCGCCGGTGACGCAGACCAGGGCCGGGCCGCTCCGCTGCGCTCCGCCTCCGCTCTTCACCGAGTCCCCGGAAGCGGAGCAGGGCTCGCGGTCGGCGAGCGCGCGCTCCACGGTCGCGACGGCCTGCTCCGGGGTGCGCGGGGCGTTGAGGTAGGTGACCGTCAGGTCGGCGCGCTGTTCCCACGGCAGCAGCGACGCGTGGTGCTCGGTCTCGAAGACGAACACCCGGGTGTTCTGCGGGAGTACGGCGGCGAGCAGGTTCAGCGAGTCGGTGGTGGAGCGGGTGAGGACGACCTGGTCGTCGGCGCGGCAGCCGAGGAATTCCGCGATCGTGCGGCGGCTGTTCTCGAAGAGGTCGGTGGAGAGCTGCGAGAGGTATCCGGCGCCGCGGTGCACGCTGCCGTAGTAGGGGGCGTAGGCGGCCACGTCGTCCCAGACCCGCTGCAGTGCCGGGGCGCTGGCGGCGTAGTCCAGCGCGGCGTAGTCGACCTCGCCGCCGGTCACGAGCGGGACCAGGACGTCCCGGCCGAGGACCGGCAGCGGGGCACAGACGGAACGGTCGGCGGCAACGGCGGAAACGGACATGGCGAACTCCCGTGAGGCGTAAGCGAATTCGCTGCGAGGAAGGGGCGCGTGCGGCGCTTTCGGGTGTGCGGAAGCGCGCGGCGCGGGACGCAGCGTGAAAAGGAAAAAGGGTGTGGAAAAGGGGCCGTCGAGCCCTATCGCATTCGCTGATTCACGGAAGTTCTCCCTCGGGGACCAGGATCCCTGGCGAGGGATCCGCGCTTGCCGCAGACCTCGCTGCCTGCGGCCTGGTCATCACCCGGGGCACCCCGCCACGGAAGGAGGGTTGCCGGACAGCGGGCCGGGGCCTGTGTCGCTGTCACTCGTGACCTGCGCAGCATCATGCCACAAGAGCATTTACGCGCAAGGGCTCAGTCCATATGACGGACTGAGCCCTGCGTCACACCCTGCGTCACCGGCCGCTCATGCGTTGCTGGCGGCCACCCAGCGCTCCAGCGCCCGCTTGGCCGCGCCCGAGTCGATCGACGCGGCGGCCTGCTCGATGCCGAGGCGGATGCGGTCGGTCAGCGGGGCGTCGGACGGCTCCAGCGCGACGAGCGCGGCCGCGGAGTTGAGCAGCACCGCGTCGCGGACCGGGCCGGTCTCGCCGTCCAGCAGCCGGCGGGCGACGTCCGCGTTGTACGAGGCGTCGGCGCCGCGCAGCGCCTCGACGGGGACGAGCGGGATGCCGACGTCGCGGGGGTCGAAGGACTCCTCGCGGACCGTGCCGTCCCGCACGATCCAGACCCGGGAGGTGGCCGTCGTGGTCAGCTCGTCGAGGCCGTCGTCGCCGCGGAAGACCAGGGCGGACGAACCGCGCTCGGCCAGCACACCGGCCAGGATGGGCGCCATGCGGGCGTCCGCGACGCCGGTCGCCTGGGCCTTGACCCGGGCGGGGTTGGTCAGCGGGCCGAGCACGTTGAACGTGGTGCGGATGCCGAGCTGGCCGCGGGCGTTGGCGACGTGCCGGAGGGAGGGGTGGAACTTCACCGCGAAGCAGAAGGTGATGCCGGCCTCCTGGGCCACCTCGGTGACCCGCTGCGGGGTGAGGTCGAGGTTGACGCCGAGCTTCTCCAGGACGTCGGAGGCGCCACTGGCGGAGGACGCGGCGCGGTTGCCGTGCTTGACGACCCTGGCTCCGGTGCCGGCCACGACGATCGAGGACATCGTGGAGATGTTGACGGTCTTGGCGCCGTCGCCGCCGGTGCCGACGATGTCGACGCTGGGGCCGGGGACCTCGATCAGCCGGGCGTGCGCGTACATCGTCCGGACCAGCCCGGAGATCTCGGCGACGGTCTCGCCCTTGGCGCGCAGGGCCACCGCGAACCCGGCGATCTGGGCATCGCTGGCCTCGCCCCGCATGATCCGGTCCATCGCCCAGGCGGTGTCGTCGGCGGTGAGGTCGCGGCCGTCGAGCAGGGCGTTCAGGAGGCCCGGCCAGGTGTGGGCCGCCACGCTGTCGCCGCCAACCGGGGTCACAACGTTCATGGTCCACGCTCCTGGTCTGTGTCCTGCTTATGTCGTCACCCTATCGAGAGGGGCGATATGCCGGAGGGCCCCGTCCGGTGCTCGGACGGGGCCCTCTGGGTGGCGTACTACCTACGGTGCGCTACGAGGCGCGCAAGGGATCAGTGGTGGCCGTGGCCACTGGTGATCTCCTTGTACTCCTCGACCGTGGGCTTGGGGATGACGTTGTCCTCGCCGTAGTAGCTCTTGGAGAGCTTGGCGCGGAGCTTCTGCGACCGCTTGATCTTGCGGCGGACGCCGTTCTCGTCGACCTCCGGGCCCAGCTCCAGCGGCTCGGGCTGCTCGTGCTGCGTCAGGAAGTGCAGCTGCTCCTGGTCGAGCGGCTCGTGGACCTCGATGAACTCGCCGTGCGGCAGGCGCTTGATGATGCCGGACTCGCGGCCGTGCAGCACCTTGTCCTTGTCGCGCCGCTGCAGACCCAGGCAGATCCGCTTGGTGGCGATGAAGCCCAGCACCGGCCCGACGAAGAACGCGATCCGGACGAACCAGGTGATCGAGTTGATCGACAGGTGGAAGTGGGTCGCCCACAGGTCGTTGCCGCCACCGATCAGCATCACGAAGTACGCGATCAGCCAGGCCACACCGAAGCCGGTGCGGGTGGGCACGTTGCGCGGGCGGTCCAGGATGTGGTGCTCGCGCTTGTCACCGCGGACCCAGGACTCGACGAACGGGTAGACCGCGATGGCGACCAGGACGAGCGGGAAGAGGAGGATCGGGATCAGCACACCGAAGTTGATGGTGTGGCCCAAGAAGTTCCACTCCCAGCCCGGCATGACACGGACCAGGCCCTCGGCGAAGCCCATGTACCAGTCCGGCTGCGCACCAGTGGAGACCTGGTCCGGCCGGTACGGCCCTATGGCCCACACGGGGTTGATGCTGGCGACCGCGGCGATCACCGAGATCACACCGAAGACCAGGAAGAAGAAGCCTCCGGCCTTGGCCATGTAGACCGGCAGCAGCGGCATGCCGACGACGTTGGTGTTGGTCTTGCCGGCACCCGGGAACTGCGTGTGCTTGTGGTAGAAGACCAGGATCAGGTGCGCCACCAGCAGGCCGAGCATGATGCCCGGAAGCAGCAGCACGTGCACCGTGAAGAACCGCGGGATGATGTCGTGCCCGGGGAACTCGCCGCCGAAGATGAACATCTGCAGGTACGAACCGACCAGCGGCATCGCCAGGATGACGCCCTCGATGAACCGCACGCCGGTGCCGGAGAGCAGGTCGTCGGGGAGCGAGTAGCCGGTGAAGCCGGTGAACATGCCGAGCACCAGCAGCAGGAAGCCGAACAGCCAGTTGACCTCGCGCGGCTTGCGGAAGGCTCCGGTGAAGAACACCCGCATCATGTGGACCATCATCGCGGCCAGGAAGACCAGCGCCGCCCAGTGGTGGATCTGGCGGATGAGCAGACCACCCCGGACGTCGAAGCTGATGTCCAGCGTCGACTCGAAGGCCTGGGTCATCCGGATCCCCTGCATGGGCACGTAGGAACCGTGGTAGGTCACCTCGGCCATGCTCGGGTGGAAGAACAGCGTCAGGTAGACACCGGTCAGGATGATGATGATGAAGCTGTAGAGCGCGACCTCACCCAGCATGAAGGACCAGTGGTCCGGGAAGATCTTGCGCATGTTGGACTTGGCGAGGCTGTAGATGCCCAGCCGGCCGTCCGCCCAGTCGGCGATCCGCTCGCCCCGCGGCGCCTGGCCGCGGCGCGTGGTGGTCGCGCTTGTCTCGTTACTCATCCGCGCTCCCAGAAGCTCGGGCCGACGGGCTCCTCGAAACCGCTGGCGGCCTCCAGGAAGCCGTCCTTCACCGTGATGTGCAGCTGCGGCAGGGCGTGTCCGGCCGGACCGAAGATCACCCGACCGCCGTCGGAGAGGTCGAACGTCGACTGGTGGCAGGGGCAGAGCACGTGGTGCGTCTGCTGCTCGTACAGGCTGATCGGGCAACCCACGTGGGTGCAGATCTTCGAGTAGGCCACGATGCCCTCGTGGGACCACGCGAGTTCCTGCTTGTCCTTGATGTTCTGCGGCTGGATCCGCACGAGCATCAGGGCGTCCTTGGCGATCTTCTCGTTGAAGTCCTCCTGGTCCTCCTCCAGGCCCTCGGGCTTGGCGAAGGTCAGGGAGCCGACCGCGATGTCCTCGGGACGCAGCGGGAGGTTGGTGGACTGGTTGACCAGGCGGACGCCCTTCTTCCAGTTCGTCGTGCGCAGCTTCGTGCCGGGCAGCGGCCCGAGGTCACGCAGCAGGACGACACCGGAGAGCGGCACCAGGGCCAGCGCACCGAACATCGTGTTGCGGATCAGCTTGCGGCGGCCGAATCCCGACTCCTCGGCGCCCACCTTGAAGTCCGCCAGGACCTTGGCCTTGACCTCGGGGCTGGCCTCGATCGGGTGGCGGTCGTCGGCGACCTCCACGTCCGACATCAGCGTGCGGGCCCAGTGGACCGCGCCGGCGCCGATGCAGAACAGGGCGGCACCCAGCGTCAGGCCGAGCGCGAAGTTCAGCGCGCTGATGTGGCCGATCGGCCAGATGTAGACGATCTTGTCGATCGGGATGGCCACGTAGGCGGCGATGAAGGCCACCGTGGCAATCATGGACACCAGGAAGAGCAGGGCGACGGTGCGCTCGGAGCGCTTGGCGGCCCGCTCGTCGATGTCCTGCTTGCGGTGCTCGTGGGCCGGCAGGCCCGGGTCGGCGAACGGGTCGTCCGCCGGCGTCACCGCGCCTTCGTGAGCCTCCCGCTCAACGGGCAGGTTTTCTTCTGGCACGTCTTCGTGTCGTCCAGTCTCGCTCATGACTTCTTGGCCTTCGTAGTCCGGGCTGCGACCCAGATGGCGACCGCGACCAGCGCGCCCAGGCCGAAGATGTAGCCGAAGAGACCCTCACTGACCGGACCGAGACCGCCGAGGTCGAGGCCACCGGGGCTCTCGGATTCATCGCCGTTGACGGCGCCGAGGTACGCGATGATGTCCTTCTTGTTCTGCTTGCTCAGCGAGCCGTCACCGAAGGAGGGCATGTTCTGCGGGCCGGTTTCCATGGCCTCGTAGATGTGCTTGGGGTCCACGCCCTCGAGCGTCGGTGCGAACTTGCCGTCGGTGAGGGCGCCGCCCTTACCGGTGAAGTTGTGGCACTGCGCGCAGTTGGTGCGGAACAGCTCGCCGCCCTTGGCGATGTCGGCGCCCTCGGAGTTGTACTGCGACTTCTCCGGGATGGTGGGGCCGGCACCCAGCGACGCGACGTAGGCCGCCAGCTGCTCGCGCTGGGCGTTGTTGTAGATCGGCTTCTTCCGCGGCACCTGGGCGCCGGGCTGCTGGGCCGGCATGCGGCCGGTGCCGACCTGGAAGTCGACGGCTGCGGCGCCGACACCGACCAGGCTCGGGCCGTCGGAGGTGCCCTGACCGCCGGTGCCGTGGCAGCTGGCACAGCCCACGGCGTAGAGCTTCTTGCCCTCCTTGATGGCAAGGGACTGGGCGGTGTCATCGGCCTGAGCCTTGTCCGCCGGCGCGAACGCGGCGTACAGCCCCCCGGTGACCGCCAGCGCGAAGAGTAGGACGACGAGCGCCGCCAGCGGATGGCGCCGTCGTGCGGAGAGCTTTTTCACGGATTACCCCGGTGTCAGGATCTTCTGCGTCGATGCTTTGGCTATGTCTGTCTGATCTGCGGGTCCGGTCGGACCGGTCAGCGGATCAGGTAGATCGTGGCGAAGAGGCCGATCCAGACGACATCGACGAAGTGCCAGTAGTAGGACACGACGATGGCCGCGGTGGCCTGCGTGTGGGTGAACCTCTTGGCCGCGTACGTCCTGCCCAGGACCAGCAGGAAGGCGATCAGACCGCCCGTCACATGCAGTCCGTGGAAGCCGGTGGTCAGGTAGAACACCGATCCGTACGGGCCGGACGAGAGCGACAGGCCCTCGTGCTTGACCAGCTCGGTGTACTCGAAGACCTGACCGCCGATGAAGATGGCACCCATGATGAAGGTGACCACGAACCAGGCCCGGAGCTTCTTGACGTCGCCGCGCTCGGCCGCGAAAACGCCGAGCTGGCAGGTCAGCGAGCTGAGCACCAGGATCGTGGTGTTGGTCGCGGAGAACGGAAGATTCAGCGCGCTGGCAGATTCCTTCCAATAAGCCTCTCCGGTCACGGATCGAAGGGTGAAGTACATCGCGAAGAGGGCCGCGAAGAACATCAGCTCGGAACTCAGCCAGATGATGGTTCCGACGCTGGTGAGGTTCGGCCGATTGACCGACGGGTGCGCGTGCCCGGTTTCTACTGTCGTTGCTGTCGCCACGACCGACATTATGTCGGTCGCTTATCCCGCCCTCACTCCGGGGGGTGCCGTTCGGTGTGTCAAGGACGTATGGCCTGCTCGTACGGCCCATTTCCGGCGTCGCCCGAAGGAGGGAAGGCCGGCCGCCGGTACGGTACTCCGGCTCGTGCGGGCCCGGCCCTGACGGGCCGTCGGGCAGATCTTCGGCCCTTTCGCCCCCTGCTGCCGGGGCCTGCCGCGGGAGTAGCATCCGGCCCATCAGCCCCACCCGATGCTGTGCCGCTACGAAGAGCGTGGAGGAACGATGCAGGCGACTGCCACGGTGCTGGTCTACAGCGACAACGCGGGCACCCGCGAGCAGGTCCGGCTGGCGGCCGGCCGGCGCCCGGCCGCCGATGCCCCCGAGATCGAGATCCTGGAGTGCGCCACCGCGCCGGCGGTCCTGGAAGCCCTGGAGCAGGGCGGCATCGACGTCTGCGTGCTGGACGGCGAGACCGCGCCGGCGGGCGGCATGGGCGTCTGCCGGCAGATCAAGGACGAGATCTTCCGGTGCCCGCCGGTGCTGCTGCTGATCGGCCGCCCGCAGGACGCCTGGCTGGCCACCTGGAGCCGCGCGGACGCCGCGGTGACCCATCCGATCGACCCGGTGGCCTTCGCCGACGCACTGGCCGGCCTGCTGCGCCGCAGGAACCTCGTACAGGCCTGAGGCGCGGGCCTGGAGGGCCGCTGGGAGCCGTGTGGAGGCCCTTCAGATCTTCGGGCGCAGCCGGGCGTCGGAGCTGGGGTCCTGCTGGCGCTCGGCGGCTCCTGTGGTGCTGGACGCCTTGTTCTTCAGGGCGCTGCCGGCGCGCCATTCCTTCCAGGGCATGTTCCAGTCGCCGAAGCCGTTGTCGAACGGCGTCATGGTGTCGCCGCCACTGTTGATGACCTTGACGATGTCGCCGACCCGGACGGTGTTGAAGAACCACTGGGCGTTGCCGGTGGACATGCCGGTGCAGCCGTGGCTGACGTTCGCCGCGCCCTGTGATCCGACGGACCAGGGTGCGGCGTGCACGTACTCCCCGCTCCAGGTCACCCGGGTCGCCCAGTAGACCGGCAGGTCGTAGGAGTCCGAGCTGCCGGCGGCGATGCCGACGGTGGAGCTGCGCATCCGGACGAAGCTCTCCTTGCCCAGGACGACCTTGACGCCGTTGCGGGTGGAGAAGCCGGGCTTGCCGGTGGTGACCGGGATGGTGTTGATGGACGTGCCGTTGCGCAGCACGGTCATCTGGTGCGCCGCCGCGTCGGTGATGGCTTCCAGGCGGTCGCCGGTGGTGAGCCTGACGGGCTTGGAGGGGCCGCCGTAGAGGCCCTTGGCGATCTTCAGGCCGGCGAGGTTGCTGTGCACCGAGATGGTGGCGTGGGCCGGCCAGTAGACCTTCGGGCGGAAGTGCAGCTTCTTGTCGTCGACCCAGTGCCAGGCGCCCTCGACGCGCGGCATGGAGTCGACCTTCAGGGCGCTTTCGACGATGGCCCGGGCCTTGGGGTCCGTGAGGGGCCGGCTCAGCTCGGCGGTGACCGGCTGTCCTACGCCGTATTCGCCGCTCTCGGGGCCGAAGGTGGCGGTCAACTGGCCGTCCGCGTCGGTGGTGTGCACCACCAGCGTCTTGCGGCCGGGCGTGCCGTCGTCCTCCTCGGTGCTGACCCGCACCGTGTAGCGGGTGCCGGCGGCCAGCGGCACGGTGGTGCGCCAGTGCCTGCCGTCGGCGCTCAGTTCGCCGCGTACGAAGCGGCCGGTGGAATCGGTGGCGGTGACGTCCGTGATGCGCGCGTCGTCGTCCTTGACGGAGACCTCGATCGGTTTGTCGGGGTCGGCTTTCTGCTTTCCGTCCGGGGTGTTGGCGGTGATCTGGTCGCCCGCGTCGTAGGGATTGGCGGAGAGCGGTTCCGACGCCGAGCCCCCGCACGCGGCGGTGCTCACCGCGAGGGGCACGAGCAGGAGGCCGCAGCTCAGCACCGTCCGGGTTCGAGGTCTGTGACTCATGCCCCAAAAATATGAAGAATCACCTGCTCCGGCGCGCTGGAGGACTGCAAACGGGTCGCCCCCCGCTGCGCCGAACGGGGCGGGCCCGGACACCTTTTGAGGTGTCCGGGCCCGCTGTACGGCGTGTTGCCGTGCTTTTGGCGCCTGAAGCGCCTACTGCGTGCGGTTCTCGCCGCGGTAGTACTCGAAGACCCAGCCGAAGAGGCCGACCAGGATCACCGGGGCCGAGAAGTACAGCAGCCACCAGCCGAAGACGACGCCCAGGAAGGCGAGCGCACCACCGACGGCCAGGGACAGCGGCTGCCAGCTGTGCGGGCTGAAGAAGCCCAGCTCACCGGCGTCGTCGGAGACCTCCGCGTTCTCGTTGTCCTGCGCGCCCGCGTCGACCCGCCGGGCCGTGAAGGCCAGGTAGTAGCCGACCATGATGCACAGGCCGAAGGCGAGGAACAGTGCGGTGGTACCCGCGGGCTCCTTCGACCAGACGCCATAGACGATCGCCATGGCCAGGACGAAGACGGAGAGCCAGATGAACATCTTGCCCTGGATCTTCACTTGCCCGCCTCCTTGCCACCGGCGATGGCCTTGTCCTCGTCAGTGCCGTGGCCGTTGTGCAGCGCGTCGAGGGCCGCGATCTCCGGGTGGTGCAGGTCGAACGCCGGGGATTCGGAACGAATGCGCGGCAGGGTGAGGAAGTTGTGCCGCGGCGGCGGGCAGGAGGTCGCCCATTCGAGCGAACGGCCGTAGCCCCACGGGTCGTCGACCTCGACCTTCTTGCCGAACTTCGCCGTCTTCCAGACGTTGTAGAGGAACGGCAGGATCGACAGGCCCAGCACGAACGAGCTGATCGTCGAGATGGTGTTCAGCGCCGTGAAGCCGTCGGCCGCGAGGTAGTCCGCGTAGCGCCGCGGCATGCCCTCGGCACCCAGCCAGTGCTGGACGAGGAACGTGCCGTGGAAGCCGATGAACAGCGTCCAGAACGTGATCTTTCCGAGCCGCTCGTCCAGCATCTTGCCGGTGAACTTCGGCCACCAGAAGTGGAAGCCGGAGAACATCGCGAAGACGACCGTTCCGAAGACGACGTAGTGGAAGTGCGCCACGACGAAGTACGAGTCGGAGATGTGGAAGTCCATCGGCGGCGAGGCCAGGATGACACCGGTCAGACCACCGAAGGTGAAGGTGATCAGGAAGCCGACCGCCCAGAGCATCGGCGTCTCGAAGGACAGCGAGCCCTTCCACATCGTGCCGATCCAGTTGAAGAACTTCACACCGGT
>NZ_JOIX01000080.1 GCF_000720175.1 Streptomyces sp. NRRL S-337 | reverse complement strand
CCCCGCACGCACGCCCCTGACCCGCCGCCCTCGCCCCGGCCGGAACCCCACCGCCCCGCCTCGCCCGCGCCCGTGCTGCCCCGCAACTACGCCCGGGCGTACCACAAGGCGCACGCCGGGCGCTCGGTGGTGACCACGACCCTGCTGATCACCGCCCCGGCCGTGCTGGCCGGCGCCGCCCTCCGTCCCCGTTCGAGCTCCTCGTCCGGTTCCGCCGGGCGCCGTTCCTCGTAGGAGGTCCCCATGTCGCAATGGCTGGTGCTGGGCATCGCCATGGCCGCGGTCTGCGGCGTCGTCCTGATCATCACGGTCCTCAAGGATCGCCGGATCGCCGACGACCACGACCACGACCCGACCGAAACACCCGATGTGATCGAGTACCTGACGATGATGGTGGGGGTGGTCTACGCGATCGTGCTGGGCCTGGCCATCGCCGGCGTCTGGGAGGCCCGGAGCGCGGCCGAGGACACCGTACGGGCCGAGGCACAGGCGCTGCACGAGGTCAGCGCGCGGGCCCGGGCCTATCCCGCGCCGGTACGGGACCGGATCCGCTCGGATGTGGAGGCCTATGTCTCCTACGTCGTCCACAAGGAGTGGCCGGTCATGTCCGACCAGGGCCAACTCACCCCACAGGGAGCGGAGTTGCTGACGAAAGTCCGTGCCGACGTGACCGACTACCACCCGCGCAACGACTTCGAAGGGCAGTCCTACCAGCCGATGGTGGACCAGATCGCGGTGGCCGACGGGGCCCGCAACGCCCGGGCGGACGCGGCCGATTCGACGCTTCCGGGGGTGGTGTGGTTCGGGCTGATCACCGGCGGTGCGATCTCCGTGGGCATCATGTTCACCCTGCAGATCCGGCGGTCGGGCCGGGAGATGCTGATGGCCGGCCTCTTCAGCGCGCTGATCGCCTTCCTGCTGTTCCTGGTCTGGGACTTCGACTCGCCGTTCAGCCGCGGCATCTCCGCCAGCGCGGACCCGTTCCGGGACCTCTTCCCGCACCTTTGACCGCGCGTTGTACCGCGCCTCGTGCCGGGCCCCGGCCCTGTGGCTGACCGTACGGCGTGAGTGCTGCTCGCAGTGTCCCCCGGGCAACGCCCCCGGGGGACACTCACGCGTCGGGCTCCTGGTCGAAGAGCTCCGGCTAATCGAAGAGATCCGGCTCGCTCCGCGTGATCTGCTGGTACAGCGGCTGGTAGTTGATCCATGCGACCAGGTCGTTGCCCAGCTGCTCACGGGTGTGGACGGCGTTGTGGTGGTCGATCAGGACCGGCTTGCCGGCGGCCTTCGCGGTCAGCTGGACCTGGCAGGAGCGTTCCATCGTGATGAACCACCAGGCCGCCGCGTCCACCGAGTCGCCGACCGTCAGCAGTCCGTGGTTGCGCAGGATCACCGCCTTGTGCGGTCCGAGGGCGGCCGCGATCCGGCGGCCCTCCTCCTCGTCCACCACCACGCCCGTGTAGTCGTCGAAGAGCGCGTGGTCCTCGTAGAACGCGCAGACGTCCTGGGTGATCGGCTCCAGCAGCTCGCCGAGGGCCGACAGCGCCCGCCCGTAGGTGGAGTGGCTGTGCGCGGCCGCGACGACGTCCGGGCGGGCCTGGTGGACCTGCGAATGGATCGCGAACGCCGCCTGGTTGACGTGGTAGCGGCCCTCGACGACCTTGCCCTCGGCGTTCACGAGGATCAGATCGCTGACGGTGATGTGCTTGAAGGACATCCCGAAGGGGTTCACCCAGAAGCAGTCGGGGAACTCCGGGTCGCGCGCGGTGATGTGCCCGGCGACGCCCTCCTCGAAGCCGAAGCGCCCGAAGAGGCGCAGCGCCGCGACCAGACGCTCTTTGCGGTGACGTCGCTCGTCCTCGACGTTCTGGTGTGTCGGCGGCATGGCGAACTGCAGCTTGTCGGTGGGTATCGGCGTCGGTTCGGGCATCGCCGTTCTCCTTCTGGCATGTACCTGGCTCGTGCGGCTCGCTGCGGAAGCTACCCTCAGCTACCCCAGGTAACCAGCCCCGCGACGTGCCCGGATGGGGCCCACCGGCATGATGGGCGCACGACGTGAGGCACCGGACGGGTGCCGGCGACGGTCGCCGGACGGCGTCGGTGCGGGGGGTGAACGATGACGGCTCACAGGACGCTGTCGGTCAGCAAGGACATCGACGCGGCACCGGAGCGGCTCTTCGCCCTCCTCCGGGACCCGGCCCGGCACGCCGCGCTGGACGGCTCCGGGATGCTGCGCGGCCGCCCCGAGGGCCCGTCGCCGCTCGGCCCGGGCGACCGGTTCACCATGGGGATGGCCCAGGGCCCGGTCCCGTACCGGTCGGTGAACGTCGTGGTGGAGTACGAGCCGGACCGGCTGATCGCCTGGGAGACCTGGGGCGAGCTGCGCGGCCGCCGGCTCGTCGGCGGCCAGCGCTGGCGCTACGCCCTGACGCCCCTGGACGGTGCGGCGGACGGTCCCGCCGCCACCCGGGTCACGCACACCTACGACTGGTCCCGCGCCCGCTTCCCCCGCCTCGTGGTCGAGCTCCCGGGCTTTCCCCGGCGGATGGGCCCGGCCATGACCACGACACTGGAACGGCTGGCAGCGGCCGTACGGGAGGACGGAAACGGCTGACCGCCACCGACGACCGCACGGGAGGCGCACGGCCGACGGCCGTGGCGTGACGCGTCACGCGTCACGCATTACGCCCCTGCTCCCGCCCGTAGCCGCTCAGCAGCTCGACGCCGCGCAGCAGCGCGGAGTGGTCCAGGGCGCCGTCGCCGCGGGCCACCGCGGAGGCGATCAGCTGGGCCGCTACGGCACCGGCCGGCAGCGTGGCGCCGACGGTGCGGGCGGCGTCGGTGACGATGCCCATGTCCTTGTGGTGCAGTTCCAGCTTGAAGCCGGGGGTGAAGTCGCGGGCGAGGATCCCGTCCTTCTTGCGGGCCAGGACGGTGGAACCGGCCAGGCCGCCGCCCAGGACCTCCAGCGCGGCCCCCAGGTCGACCCCGGACTTCTCCAGGAAGACCACGGCCTCCGCCAGGGCCTGCAGATTGACCGCGACGATCAGCTGGTTGGCGGCCTTGACGGTCTGGCCGGCGCCGTGCGGTCCGCAGTGGACGACGGTCGCGCCGACCGCGTCGAAGACCGGCCGGGCCGCGTCGAAGTCGGCCCGCGCACCGCCAACCATGATCGACAGCACGCCCTCGACCGCGCCCGCCTCACCACCCGAGACGGGGGCGTCCAGCACCCGAATGCCCTTGTCGGCGGCGGCCTTCGCCAGGTCGATGGAGGTCTGCGGGGTGATCGAGGAGTGATCGATGAAGAGGGTCCCCGGACGGGCGTTCTCCAGGATGCCGTCGGGCCCGTAGGCGACGGCTTCGACCTGCGGGGACGCCGGGACCATGGTGATGACGACGTCCGCGTCCCGGACCGCTTCGGCGATCGATCCGGCCTCCTTGCCGCCCGCCGCGACCAGCGCGTCCGCCCGGCCGGGGCTGCGGTTCCAGCCGACGACGGTGTGCCCGGCCTCGGCGAGGTTCACCGCCATGGGGCTGCCCATGATGCCGAGGCCGACGAAAGCGATCGTGCTGGTGCTCATGACTGCGCCCACTTACTTCCATATAGCGGATTCAGACTGCCGTAATACGAAAGCAATCCTGCGCCGTGGGCCGCATACCGTCAACCGCTGCCGCTCAGCGCCGCTTGTTGATCGCGGTGAGATCGATGTCGATCGGAAAGGGGACGGAGACCTTGATCCGGTCGTGATAGATGCCGGTGGGCGTGTATGCCCCGGTCGCCGGGTCGAGCTCGTAGACGTAGACGACCGGGGGGATATCCCCTGCTCGAACGAAGTGGAGAGCTTGGGGAAGGAGTCTCGCCTGTGCAGTCGGCGTACCGAGCGGGAACGACAACGCCGCCGCTCTGGGCCCCTCCTCGCCGAAGGCGGGCGAGGAGGGAGTGTGAGCGACGGCGTTGCGTTGACATCAGCGGGAGATCAGAGGATCACTCCCACTCGATGGTCCCCGGCGGCTTGCTGGTCACGTCCAGGACCACGCGGTTGACGTCCGCGACCTCGTTGGTGATCCGGGTCGAAATGCGGGCCAGCACCTCATACGGCATCCGGGTCCAGTCGGCCGTCATGGCGTCCTCGGAGGAGACCGGGCGCAGCACGATCGGGTGGCCGTAGGTGCGGCCGTCGCCCTGGACGCCGACGGAGCGGACGTCGGCCAGCAGGACCACCGGGCACTGCCAGATCTCGCGGTCCAGACCGGCCGCGGTCAGCTCCTCGCGGGCGATCGCGTCGGCCTCGCGCAGCAGGTCGAGGCGCTCCTTGGTGACCTCGCCGACGATGCGGATGCCCAGGCCGGGGCCGGGGAACGGCTGGCGGTGGACGATCTCCTCGGGCAGGCCGAGCTCGGTACCGACCGCCCGGACCTCGTCCTTGAACAGCTGGCGCAGCGGCTCGACGAGCTCGAACTCGATGTCGTCGGGGAGGCCGCCCACGTTGTGGTGCGACTTGATGTTGGCGGTGCCGGTGCCGCCGCCGGACTCGACGATGTCCGGGTAGAGCGTGCCCTGAACGAGGAAGGCGACTTCCTCGCCGTCGGCGCCGGCCTCGGCGACCAGCTCGGCCTGGGCCTGCTCGAAGACGCGGATGAACTCGCGGCCGATGATCTTCCGCTTCTGCTCGGGGTCGCTGACCCCGGCCAGCGCGTCGAGGAAGCGCTCCTCGGCCTCGACGACCTTCAGCTGGACGCCGGTGGCGGCCACGAAGTCCTTCTCGACCTGCTCGGACTCGCCCTTGCGCATCAGGCCGTGGTCGACGTAGACGCAGGTCAGCTGGTCGCCGATGGCCTTCTGGACGAGGGCGGCGGCGACCGCGGAGTCCACGCCGCCGGACAGGCCGCAGATCGCCCGCTTGCTGCCGACCTGCGCGCGGATCGCGGCGACCTGCTCCTCGACCACGCTGTGGGTGGTCCAGCTCGGCTGGAGGCCCGCGCCGCGGTAGAGGAAGTGCTCCAGGACCTGCTGGCCGTGCGTGGAGTGCATGACCTCGGGGTGGTACTGGACGCCGTAGAGCTTGCGCTCGTCGTTCTCGAAGGCGGCGACCGGGACCATGTCCGTGGACGCGGTGACCCGGAAGCCCTCGGGGGCGGCGGAGCAGGCGTCGCCGTGGGACATCCAGACCGACTGCTCGGCCGGGGTGCCCTCGAAGAGGGTGGAATCGGTGCGGGAGACGGTCAGGGCGGTACGGCCGTACTCACGCGCGCCGGTGTTGTCGACGGTGCCACCGAGGGTGGTGGCCATGAGCTGGAAGCCGTAGCACATGCCGAAGACCGGGACACCGGCCTCGAACAGGGCACGGTCGAGGCTGGGGGCGTCCTCGGCATAGACCGACGACGGCCCGCCGGAGAGGATGATCGCCTTGGGGTTCTTGGCGAGCATTTCGGCCACCGGCATGGTGGACGGCACGATCTCGCTGTAGACCCGGGCCTCACGGACGCGGCGGGCGATGAGCTGGGCGTACTGTGCGCCGAAGTCGACTACGAGGACGACGTCCGGGGCAGCGGCAGGGGGCGCTGATGGCACTTCGGCGGCCTTCCGGCGGTGTGGAGCGGGGTTGGACTTTCGATTCTAACGGGCTCATACTGTGGCCCATGTTCCAGCAGCTGACCTTCGTCTTTACCTATGGCACCGGCCCGTCCGGCTGCCATGGTCGTGCTGCTTGATCCACTGACGAGCAACTTCCCAGGCGCCCCGGGCCGACAAGGTCCGGGGCGCCTGTGTCTGTCCGGATCTCGATCATCGGCTCCGGGGCCACATCCCCAGGAGATACGGACATGAGCACCTCGACCGCCGGCCCGACCACCCGTCCCACCACCGGCCCCACCCCGGCAACCTCACCCTCACCGTCGTCCGCCCCCACGCCCGATACCGGCGCCCATACGCCGGAGGCCGCCGGGCTCATCGCCGACGCCCGGCGCCGGATCGACGATCTCGACGGCCGGATCATCGGTCTCGTGCAGGAACGGATGGCCGTCTCGGCCGTCATCCAGCGCGAACGGATCACCTCCGGCGGGCGCCGGGTGAACCTCTCCCGCGAGATGGAGATCCTCGCCCACTACCGCGACCAGCTCGGCAAGCCCGGCACCGCGCTGGCGATGACCCTGCTGGAGCTGTCCCGGGGGCAGATCTGAGCCGGCCGGACCGCCTGCGATTGCCGGTGGCCGGTTTCGTGCGCCGAAGGGGTCGGTTCCGGTCGGCGGACGGCCGGTGGGCGGTCGGTTCGGGCGGGACGTGATCACCGTTGCGCCGGTGTGACGCCGGTTCCGGGCGTTGAGGGCGCAGGCGGGGCGCATGGCAAAGGAGTGTGCGCCCGGCGCAGCTGCCGGATCTGAGTTCGGTTGCCGACTCACCCGTACGGCGCGTGACCGGGCGCCGCGGGGCTTCGTTGTTCCCGGTGCCACGCCAGCCAGGCGCGGCCTGCAGGACTACGCGTAGACGCCGCCCCACGGGCGGAAGACCGGAGCGATGAGACGCCGGCCGCCTTCCGCGGTCCGCGTCGTGGGACCTCGTTCCGGTGCCGTGACCGGTCAGCAGGGGACAGCAGCCCGGTCACATCCGATGGGGTGGTCGGTCCTGGGGACGCCCGGGACCGACCGCATCCGGTCGAAACGGTTGCGCCAGGTGAGGCGTATCCAGGACGATGCTTGACGAACGACATACCGCGCCTGGTATGGACTTTTGCCGTGCTGCATGTCCGCGAACCGCGACGACCCGGCACCGGCATCGGTCCGGACCACCGCGCGCACCGCACCATCGAGCACCACGCACGACCCCTGTAAGCCAGCGGCGCTACCCCCCCCCCAGCGCCGCACCTCGGTGCCGGCGCTGCCCTGACGCCGGCACCGAAAGCCAAGGGCCCCGTGGCCGTCCGCACCCCCCTCGCGGACGGCATCCGGGGCCCTTCGCTATGGGGCCGGAAACCCTCGCCAGGGGGGCGCACGCCGGGCGCACGACCACCCTCGGCCGGTCCGTTCCGCCACTGCCCGCCGGCCCCGTCTGTGCGGCGACTGTGAGATGTCTGTGGGCCGGCTGTGCGGCGGCTGTGAACGATGTGACCGGGGTCACCGAAAGAATTCCGTTCGAGTGAGCAACCTTTTTCGGCCATGGCCGGTCATGTACGTGAAATCGCACGGCCATACCGCGCCCCCCAACGCGACGGCCAGCTATCAACTGGTGCCGACCCACGGCACATTGGACCCCGAGAGGTCTTCTCGATGAAGCTTCGCCGTGCCTTGACGGCTGCCGCTGCGACGGCCGTCATAGCCCCTGCCGCCCTGATGGCGGCCCCTGCCGCGTTCGCGACCGGCGCCGACGCCGAGACCACCGCGAGCGCCGAGCCGACGCCGGGCACCCCCGGTCAGGACCAGACCGACGACACCACGACGCAGCCGGAGACGCCGGCGGGCGGTGACGAGACCACCCCGGGCGACGAGACCAAGCCCGGCGAGGAGACCGGCGGCGAGACCGCCACCGGTGGCGAGACCGGGAACGGTGGCGAGACGGGTACCGGTGGCGAGACCGGTACCGGTGGTGAGACCGGCAACGGCGGTGCGGACGGGTCGGGCGGCCCGGGCACCCCGGGTGACGACACCAAGCCCACCAGCGACCCCAAGCCCACCACCTCGGCCAAGCCCACCGCGAAGCCGACCGGGAAGCCGACCGACGACACCTGCGCCGAGCAGTCGGACGAGACGGCGATCAGCACCGAGCTGCGCGGTCTGCCGAGCAAGGTCGTGGCCGGTTCCGGCTGGAAGAACTTCACCTTCCGCGCCACCAACACGTCCGACAAGGCGATGAAGTCGGTCGACGCGTACGTCGCGCTGGGCGCCATCAGCACCCACAACTTCGACGACGTCTCCAAGCTGCTGACCGTGCAGTGGTACGACGAGGACTCCCACTCCTGGGAGGCCATCACCGACGAGGACGGCTACTTCGCGTCCGTGGACGGTCTCAAGCCCGGTGAGTACTCCGACGCCAAGCTCCGCCTGAAGGTCGACGCCAAGACCCCGGGCAGCTACGGCTTCGCGTTCACCATCGGCGCGTACCACAACGAGGACGACGTCTGCGGCTTCTCCGACGTCGCGGAGTACGACTTCGACGTCCTGGTCGCCGGCAGCAAGCCGGGCAGCGTCCCGCCGGCCAAGGGCAAGCCGGGCAAGAACCAGCCCAACAAGCCGGCTCCGCAGGGCGACCTGAAGGAGCTCCCGGTCACCGGCAAGCTCGCCGAGACCGGTTCCTCGTCCGCGCTGCCGACCATCGCCCTCGTGGGCGGGGTCGCGATGGCCGTGGGCGCGGGTGCGCTCTTCGTCGTCCGCCGTCGCAGGACGGACGGCGCTGCGGCCGCGTAACCACGGGCCGTACACCACAGGGCCGTTGGGGAGCCGCTCCCCAACGGCCCTGTGCCGTGCTACGCCAGGGACTTCTTCGGCGGTACCGGCGGCACTGCCAGGAACGGCAGCTTCAGCGCGCCGTGGGCCTTCTCCGGGACGGCGGGGTGGACCGGTTTCACGGGGGCCAGCCGTTCGTAGGGCCGTCCCGGGGCGGGCCGCGGGTCCGCCTCGCCCTTGTTGGGCCACAGGGACATCGCGCGCTCGGCCTGTGCGGTGATGGTCAGCGACGGATTGACACCCAGGTTCGCGGAGACCGCGGCGCCGTCGACGACGGAGATGCCGGGGTGCCCGTACAGCCGGTGGTACGGGTCGATGACGCCGGTCGCGGCCGAATCGCCGATCGGGCAGCCGCCGAGGAAGTGGGCGGTGAGCGGGGTGCCCATCAGCTCGCCGACGTTGGAGCCGGCGAAGCCGTTGATCTCCTCGGCGAGCAGGGTCGCCGCCCGCGTGGCCTCGGGGATCTGGTTCGGGTTGGGGGCGCCGTGGCCCTGGCGGGCGGTGAGCAGGCCCTTGCCGAGACCGCTCGGCTTCCGATACGTGGTCAGGGAGTTGTCCAGGGACTGCATGACCAGGCCGATGATGGTCCGCTCCGACCACCGCCGGTTGGAGAGCGCGCGGAGGGCGAGCCAGGGGTGGCGGGCCATGTTGGCCAGCCAGCCCCGCACCCGCCCCGCCGGGCGGTACGGCACCTGGAGGATCGTCAGCCCACCCATCGAATTGGAGCCCTTGCCGTACCTGACCGGTTCGATGTGGGTGTTCTCGTCGGGGTGGATCGACGAGGTGATCGCGACGCCCTTGGTGAAGTCGGCCCGCTCCGCGCCGTGCCGCTTGCGGTAGCGGCGGTCGTCGGTCTGGGCGCCCACCAGCGCCTCGGAGTTGGTGCGGGTGAGTGCGCCGAGGCGGCCGGAGACGTACGGGAGCAGCCCGCTGTCCTTCATGCGGTGCAGCAGCGTCTGCGTGCCGTACGTGCCGGCGGCGAGGACCACGCGGCGGGCGGTGAACGTCCTGCCCTCGCCCTTCCTCTTGTCGTCCGTCGGCAGCGTCCGGACGGCGAAGCCGCCCCGGGAGTCCTCGGTGAGCGCGACGACGGACGTCATCGGGTGGATCACCGCACCGGCCTTCTCGGCCAGGTAGAGGTAGTTCTCGTTGAGGGTGTTCTTCGCGCCGTGCCGGCAGCCGGTCATGCACTCGCCGCATTCGGTGCACGCCCTACGGGCCGGTCCGGCGCCGCCGAAGTACGGGTCCGGCACCTCCTCGCCCGGCTTCGCCCGCGCCGTGCCGTCGGAGTCCTCGCCGTCCCCGAAGAACACTCCGACCGGCGCCATGTGGAAGGACTCCCCGACGCCCATCGCCTCCGCGGTCGCCTTCAGGTGGACGTCGGACGGCGTCATCGTCGGGTTGAGCCGCACCCCCAGCATCCGCCGGGCCTGGTCGTAGTACGGCTTCAGCTCCTCCTGCCAGTCGGTGATGTCCTTCCACTGCGGGTCGTCGAAGAACGGCTTCGGCGGGACGTAGAGGGTGTTGGCGTAGTTCAGCGAACCGCCGCCCACGCCGGCGCCGGCCAGCACCATGACGTTGCCGAGGAGGTGGATGCGCTGAATGCCGTAGAGGCCGAGGGCCGGCGCCCACAGGTAGTTCCTGAGGTCCCAGGAGTTCTTCGGCAGCGTCTCGCGGGTGAAGCGGCGGCCGGCCTCCAGGACGCCGACCCGGTAGCCCTTCTCGGTCAGGCGCAGGGCGGAGACCGACCCCCCGAAACCGGAGCCGATGACGAGGACGTCGTAGTCGTAGCCGTCGGTCCGGGTGCCGTCCGGGTCCTGGCTCTGGGCAGAGTTCTCCTGGGGCACTGGCTCTCCCTGCTGTTCGGGGCGGAGGGGCTGGGCTGCCGTGGGGGTCGTTACCTCAGCCGGAACGCCTTCATCGCGCGCAGGCTGCGGGTCATGAACCGGGCGTACTTCTCATCGGTCATCCCGAAGGCCGGCGCGAGCGGCATCACCCGCTGGTGGGCGACGGTCTGCGCCTCGGTGTACTTGAGGATGCCCTCGGAGCCGTGCCGGCGGCCCAGGCCGGAGTCGCCCATTCCGCCCATCGGCGACTGCACGCTGCCGTAGCCGGCCGCGTACGACTCGTTGACGTTGACCGTGCCCGTGCGCAGCCGGGCGGCGAGGGCCCGGCCGCGTCGGCCGTCCTTGGTCCAGACGCTGGAGTTCAGGCCGTACGGCGTGGCGTTGGCGAGCGCCACGGCCTCGTCCTCGTCGCGGAAGCGGTAGACGGAGACGACCGGTCCGAAGGTCTCCTCGTCGCAGACGGCCATCGGGGCCTGGACGCCGTCGAGGATGGTCGGTTCGTGGAAGAAGGGGCCGATGTCGGGGCGCGCGCGGCCGCCGGCGACCAGCTCGGCGCCCTTGGCGACGGCGTCCTCGACGTGCCGGACGACGGCCTGGAGCTGGCGCTCACCGGCCAGCGAGCCCATGTCGGCGCCGTAGGCGAGGGCGTTGCCGAGCCGCATGGCCTTCGTGCGGGCGGCGAAGCGCGCGAGGAAGTCGTCGGCGACGGATTCGTGGACGTAGAGCCGCTCGATGGAGATGCACAGCTGGCCGGCGGAGGAGAAGCAGCCGCGGACCGCGCCCGCCGCGGCCTTGTCCAGGTCGGCGTCGCGGAGCACCAGCATGGCGTTCTTGCCGCCGAGTTCGAGGGAGACCCCGACCAGGCGGGCGGCGGCGCCCTGAGCGACCTCGCGGCCGGTGCGGGTCGAGCCGGTGAAGGAGACGTAGTCGGCGTGCTTGACGACCTCGGGGCCGATGACCGGGCCCTCGCCGATCACGACCTGCCAGACGTCCTCCGGCAGCCCGGCCTCGATGAGCTGCTCGCGGGCCCACAGCGCGGTGAGCGCGGTCTCGGTGTCGGGCTTCATCACCACGGCGTTGCCCGCGACGAAGGCCGGCAGGGCGTCGCCTATGGAGAGCTCGAAGGGGTAGTTCCAGGGGGCGATCTGCCCGACGACGCCGCGGGGGTGGCGGAGTTCGGTGACCTTGGTGAGGGTCGGGACGACACCGGTGTGGCGCTTGGGGGCGAGGTAGGCGGGGGCCTTGCGGCCGTAGTGGCGGGCGGCGACGGCGACCGCCTGCACCTCCTCGTGGGCGTGCAGCCGGGCCTTGCCGGTCTCCAGCTGGATCAGGTCGAGCACCTCGGCCTGGCGGCGCAGGACGAGGTCGTGGAAGCGCAGCAGGACCGCGGCGCGCTGCCGGACCGGGACCCTGGCCCAGCGCTCCTGCGCGGCCCGGGCCCGTTCGAAGGCGGTGGCGACGTCCTCGGGGGTGGATTCCGGCAGATCGGCCAGCTTCTCGCCGGTGAACGGCGAGTGGTTGGCCGTACGGCCACTGCCGACCACGCCGCGGGTGAGCCGGGCGGCGATCTCGGGGGTGACCACGTCGGCGGCGGTGCGGCTGCCCGCAGGGGCGGGCGCGACCGGATTGCCGTCGGTCGGCGCTGCGGGGGCCTCGGCGGGCGCGGGGGCCTCAGGGGCCTCGGCGGCCTCGGCGGCGGTGGAGGCAGCTGTTCCGGTGTCCTGCGAGTCCGTCATGTCGGCGAGGGTATTCCTCCCCGGACGCTTTGTGTACCCGGCAGTAACGGGTTTTCACCGGCCGCCCACAATCGCGCCAGCATCCGCTGGCCGTAAGGGCTCTGGTCAGCGACGACCGCGGGTCCGACGGCCCCGGGACGGACCTTCGGCCGTCACGTCCCGGTCAGCCGGAAGGCGTCGAGGGCGGTGTCGAAGTGACGTTTGGCCTCGGTGCGCGAGCCGACCGGCGAGGAGATCCACACGTCGATCATCCGGCCGTTCTCGTCCCAGCTGAGGTCGTAGGTGTAGCGCGAGCCGCCGTCCGCCGCACTGCCGTCCCAGACGAACTCCCAGAGTCCCGCCTGGAGTCCGTTGTGGGTGGTCTCGGTGACCTGGCCCGACCGGTAACCGCGGTAGTTCGCCGGGCCCTCGGCGTCCGCGGTGCGCATCGCGCCGATCGGCCCCTCCGGCACCCGCTTCTGCAGCTGGACGCCGATCCGGAACCGCCGGCCCTGCGAGGAGTAGTAGACCCGGTCGTGCTCGTAGGAGCGGGTGAAGCCGACCGGTACGGCGAGCGCGAAGCCGACCGGATCCCGCACGAGGCGGTAGCCGTCCGGGACCCCTCCGGTGGCGCCCGGGGAGGGTGCGGAGGTGACGGTGACCGTGGGGCGGGGCGCGCCGGGCCGGGCGTCCTTCGTCGGGCCGGTGTGCGAGGCCTGCTGGGAGTGGCCGGGGTGGCCGCCCCGGCCGGCGGCCTCGTCGGTGCCGTCCTGCCGCATCAGCAGGGCCGTGATGCCGGCGCCGGCGCCGGCGATCACCACGACGGCGAGCGCGATCAGCAGCGCCGTACGGGTCCGGCCGGTGTGCGGGCGGGCCGCCGCGGCCAGCGCCCGCTCGTCGAGGGCGTCGCGGATCGGCGCTCCCGGGGCCCGCCCGCCGGGACGCCCGCTGCCGGGGCCGCCGGAGGCGTGGCCCAGGGGCGCGGGGGCGGCGGCCAGGGGCTCCTCGGCGGGCGGATGGCCACCGAGCACTGGATCGCCGGGCAGCGGCGCACCGGGCGGCCCGCTGACGGGGCGGCCGTGCGGCGGAGTGGGGGTACCGGGGCCGCCCGGCGCACCGAGGGGCGGGGTGCCGGGAAACGGCGTACCGGGGACCTGCGGGCCCGGAAACGGCGTCCCGGGGACTGCCTGTGCGCCCTGGGCCGCTGGTGTGCCGGGGACGGCCGGGCCGGCCGGGTCGCGCTCCGGGGCGCGGCCCGAGTGGAGGTAGCCGCGCAGCAGCGCTTCCGTCTCCGTCAGCCCCATCCGGCGGTCCGGGTCGCGCTCCAGCAGGCCGCCGAGCACGGCCCGCAACGGCCGGGCGGACTCGGGGAGTTCGATCTCGTCGTAGACGACGGCGTGCAACACCCCGCCCAGCGAGTCGCGGCGGAACGGCGATTCCCCGTTGAGCGCGGCGCACAGCAGCACGCCCAGCGACCAGAGGTCGGCCTCGGGGCCGGTCTGCCGGCCGGCCATCCGCTCCGGGGCGGTGTACTCCGGCGAACCGACAAAACCACCGGCGTCGGTCAGCGTGGTGACGCCGGGCACCTGGGCGATGCCGAAGTCCGTGAGCACGACCCGGCCGGTGCCGGACTCCATCAGGACGTTGGCCGGTTTGAGGTCGCGGTGCAGCACTCCACGGGCGTGCGCGGCGCGCAGCGCGCCCAGCAGGGCCACGCCGATCCGGGCCGCCTCGCGCGGCGCGACCGGGCCGCCGCTCTGCAGCCGGTCGGCCAGCGACAGGCCCTCCACCAGCTCCATCACGATCCACGGCCGGCCGTCCTGCTCGACGACGTCATGCACGACGATCACGTTCGGGTGCTTGATCCCGGCGACCGTGCGCGCCTCGCGCATCGCCCGCTCGCGCTGCACCCGCGCCTCGGGTTCGGCGGTCGCCTCGTCCAAGTGCAGTTCCTTGACGGCCACTTGGCGGCCCAGCAGTTCGTCGGTGGCCCGCCAGACCGTGCCCATGCCGCCGCGGCCCAGCCGTATACCCAGACGGTACCGACCGCCGATCAGCCGGCCCTCGCCCCCGAAGATCCCCATACCCCCTTATCTTGCCGCACCGCCCCCCGCCCGGCGGGAGCGGCTCCCCACCGCGGCGACGGCATCCCCTCGCCCCGCCGCTGACCTGCACCGACGGCCCGTGGGGCCGGCTCGCGGGTGGTCGACGCAGCGCACCGGCATGATCAACTGCCCTCGCGGGAACAGTCGTTGCGCGCATCGCGGCAGTCGTTGACCCCTGCCGGTTCCGGCGTCGTCCACGGCCTCCGGAGCCGGGCGGCCGGCCGGACCGGTGTGCTCGCGCGGGCGAGGTGCTCACCGCGGGCCGAACTCCCCCGGACCCGCGACCGGCAGTCCTCCGGCGCGTCCCGCGGCATGCGGTCCGCGACCCGCCGGGGCATCCGGACTTCGTCGCGGCGACCGCACGACAAGTGCGCTGAACACACCAACCGGCCCGCACGACACACGGGGTGGAACCTCCACCGGCTCTCCCACCGTCCTTGACACAGTGAGGCTGCCGTACGGGAACGGCCGGTACGGCGGCTGCGGCACGCGGAGCGGGGGTCGGTCAGCATGATGCAGGACGGCGGAACGGTGGACGTCCGACCGGGCACCGACCCCGGCCGCGCCGCCCCCGAGCACAGCGGCGCCTACCTCGCCACCGCACTGTGCCTGGCGCTCTACGGCGGCACGCTCGCTGCCTGGACCGTCTACGGCATCGTCCAGTCGGACGGCACCCTGGGCGACTTCCTGGAGGGGCTGTTCAACCCGGGCGCCTCCCCCGTCCTGCAGATCCTCGGTCCCTACGAGTGGTCCCTCACGGTGGTGTTCCTCGTGGTCGCGGGCCTGGCGCTGGCCCAGCGGCGGGTGGCCCGCTCCGCGGCGCTGCTCTCCGGCTTCCTGCTGCTCGCTCTGTCGCTGCGGGAAGGCGTGGGCCTCTTCGACACCGCCTACCGCGACCAGTACCGCGACGACCCGCTGGGCGGCTGGACGCTGGCCACCCGCGGGCTGGGGCTGGTGGTGGCGCTGGTCGTACTGGCCGTGATGTTCCCCGCCACGGACCGGCGCAGGGCCGGAGCGGGACCGCGGGCCGCTGACCCGGACCCCGCGTGGCGCCGCCCGTCGCGGGTCTGCGGGGTGCTGTTCCTGCTGATGGGCCTGGCGCGACTGGGCTGGACCGGGCGCGATCTGACGGCCGGCGGGACGGACGTGGTGCGCTATCTGCGCGGGGTGGTGGACGGGTCGGTGCACGGCACGCTCGACCTGGAGTCGTCCATCGAGTTCACCACCGTCGGCTCGGTGGCCGTGCTGCTGGTCCTCGGGGTGCTGGCCTTCCGGGGACGGCACGACGTACGGGGCGCGCTGCTGGTGTTCGCGGCGGTCGAGCTGTATCTGACCGTGCGGACGGTGGTGTGGCTGACCGTCACGGACTTCTTCAACCGGTCCTTCGAGACCACCGAGGGCGCGCTGTCGATGGCGACCACGGCGTACGGCTTAGCGGCGATGACGTCGGTGGTGGTGCTGGCGACCGGCCGCGGCTTCGGGCCGTACGGCGGGCTGCGGGCGGAGGGACTCCGGGCGGCGGGGGCGGGACGCCCGTAGGGGTTCCGGCGTCGGGAGTTCGCCGTAGTTCCCGCGTGGTCCCCTGTAGTTCCCGCGTAGTCCCCCGTAGTTCCCCGTGGCGAAGGGTGCCCGTAAGGGGCATGAGGGGCGCAGGAGCTTCGTCAGCGGCGTGCGGAGCGTCAGGGGCGTTGGGCGGGTTCCGGCGGTGCGGGGGAGATCCCCCTCCGAACCGCCCCCGCCACGCCATGCAGCGGCCGCCGCGTGTGGGGGTCGCGGCGGCCGCCGATGTGAACTGCAACGCGTCCTGGGCTTGTGGCCTCTTCAGTGGTGCAGCATGTGGACCACTCTGCCCGTGAGGCGGCCCGCATGGCATCCTCCCGAGGTCCCGGGCTCACCCCCGCCGCTCGGCGGGGGTCCGGGTCCGTCGCAGGGCGGGGACCGGGACAGAGGTACGGAGTCGCGCAGCGCCGGGCGGTTCCGCGGGCTCGGAAACGGGTGTGAACCAGCAGAAGGCAGAAAGGGGCGGCCGGTGATCCGTGTCGCTGTGGTGGACGACGAACGGCTGGTCAGATCCGGACTCCGGATGATCCTGGGGACCGCCCCGGACATCGAGATGGTCGCGGACTGCGGCGGCGCCGAGGCCGTGGAGACCGTGCTGCGCTGCGCGGCCGAGGTGGTGCTGCTCGACATCCGGATGCCGGACGTGGACGGGCTGACCGTGCTGCGGCAGTTGCGCGCCGCGCCCGAGCCGCCGGCGGTGGCGATGCTGACCACCTTCGACGCCCAGGAGTACCTGACCGCGGCGCTGCGCGAGGGCGCGGCCGGCTTCCTGCTGAAGGACTCGGATCCCGAGCAGTTGGTGCGGGCCGTACGGACACTGGCGGCGGGCGGCAGCGTGCTGGACCCGGGCGTGACCCGGGCCGTGATCGGCGGCTATCTGACGGCCGAGGACCAGGCGGCGGCCGCCCGGGCGGTCAGCGGGCTGACACCGCGGGAGTCGCAGGTGCTCTCGCTGCTCGGCGAGGGGCTGGGCAACGCCCAGATAGCCGGGCGGATGGGACTGGCGCCCAGTACGGTCAAGGACCATGTCCGCGCCGTCCTGAGCAAATTGGGGGGCATCAACCGCATCCAGGCGGCCATCGTCGCCGACCGTGCGGGCCTGGTGTCCGGGGCCCCCCGGGGGGCGTGGTGAGTGCCGGCGGCGGGCGGCCGCTCGCCCGCGGGGCGGCCCGGTGGCGGGCGTTCGCGGCCGGGAGGTGGGGGCGGCGGCTGCGCCGGATCGCGCCCGTGGTCGTGCCGGTGCTGCTGGCGATCGCCGACGCGGTGCTGGTCAACGGCCTGGAACTCGCCCTGGAGCTGGGCGTTTCGGTGGTCGCCGCGACCGCCCTGCTGCTGCGCCGGCGCTTTCCGCTGCTGGTCTTCCTCGTGACGCTGCCCGGCCTGTACATCGGCTACATCTGGTTCGCGCCGATGATCGGGCTCTACACCCTGGCGGCCCGGCGCCCCGGCCGGCGGCGGCTGGGGATCTGCGCGGTGCTGCTGATCGCCGCGCACTTCCTGCCGTACCCGATCTCCGACTTCGAACTCACCGCGTACCGCGAGAACACGCTGGTGCTCATCGACGCCTGCGTCACCTCGGCCGCGCCGATCGCGCTGGGCCTGCTGGTGCGCACCCGCCGCGAACTCGCCTCCCGCGTCGAGGACCTGACCCGCAGCCTGCGCCGCGAGGACCGGCTGCTCGCGGACCGGGTCAAGACCACCGAACGCGCCCGGCTGGCCCGGGAGATGCACGACGTGGTGGCCCACCAGGTCAGCCTGATCAGCCTGCAGGCGGGTGCCGTGCAGGTCAGTACGGAGGACGAGGCGGCGCGGGCCGGCGCCCGGACGATCCGTGAACTGTCCGTGCGGACACTGGAGGAGCTGCGGCACATGGTGGGGGTGCTGCGGGCGGACGGCGGGGACGGCGGCGAGGCGAGCGGACTGGCGCCGCAGCCCGACTTGGAGGAGCTGCCGCGGCTGATCGAGATGAGCGCGCTGGACGTGACGTACGAGCGCGGGGTGGTGGCCGGTACGGGCGGCGCGAAGACGGTCGAGCGGGCGGCCTTCCGCACGGTCCAGGAGGCGCTCACCAACGTCCGCAAGCACGCGCCCGGGGCGCGGGTGCAGGTCCGGGTCGATCCGGCGGACGAGGTCTGCGGGGAGGCCGGGCCGGGACTGCGGGTGGAGATCCGCAACGGGCCGCCGGACGCGACGGCGACCGCACCGGTCCTGCCCGGCGGCGGGCACGGCCTGGTGGGGCTGCGCGAGCGCGCCCAGAGCCTGGGCGGAACGCTGGAGGCGCGGCACACTTCCGACGGCGGCTTCGTGGTACGGGCGGAATTCCCGTACGGGGCGGGGTGAACGGGGGAGCGCTGGAGGCGCGAGGGGCTGAAGGCGCGAAAGGCTGAAGGCGCGAAGGGCTGAAAGTGGGAAGGGCTGAAAGTGGGAAGGGTGGCGACCGGGCGCGCCGGGTGGTGACCGGGCGGGCCGGCGGGCGGCGCCGTTTCGTCCCCTCGGACGCTTTCGGGGTGGGGGCTTCGGGGCCGAGGCTCGGGCTGGCGTCTCAGGCGGAGAGCGGTGCGGCGGCCTCGTCGACGGCGGTGGACAGGTCCGGGTAGACCTCGAAGAGCCGGCGGACGCCGAGTGCGGCCAGCACCCGGTTGACGTGCGAGCCGTCGACGGCGCCCTGGGCGGGAAGGATCAGCCGCAGCCGGCCCTGGCACGAGCGCATCAGCCGGCGGGCGGCGATCAGCACGCCGACCCCGCTGGAATCGCAGAAACGGACCTCGGAGAGATCGAGCACGAGGGATCTGCGACCGTCGGCCACCGCATCGTGCACGTGCTGGCGCACCGCAGGAGACGTGACCAGGTCCATCTCACCCGAAACCTGGAGTACGGCCCAGGGGCCCTGTGCGTCCTCTGCCACCTTCAACGACACGCGCTCGAAGCCTTTCGCTCGCTTTCGGACCGGATGCGCCCGGTTACATCCGGAACTCATCCTTCCCCGGCTCGACTGCCCGGCCTCGGTGTCCTGAAACTCATCCTGGTTCCCGGCGGTAGCCGTGGGACGTAACAGGCCGTTCACGCCCAAGGCTATGCCCCAGGGGCGGCAACTTTCCGCCCACCTCTGGTCACACCCGGATAACACATCGCCTCATACGCGCACGAACGATCAGCAACGGGCACCTTCCAGCGCCCCACTACCGCTCCCGGGCGCCTTCCGAGCGCCTTCCCAGCGTTTTCCGGGGCCGCTTCTCGCCGGGGCCCGGGCCGTCAGCCCCTTACCACCCGCATCCCCCGCAAGGTTCGATTTGCCGCAAAGGAGCGTGTGTTGTCAGACCCGCGCATTACATTCGAGGCACGGAGGTTTCCGTGATCGTGCCCACCGTTCCGGGCATGAAGGTGTACAGATGCGCTGGAGTGACGGCTGAGGTGTGAGCCCGCAGGCGACGGGCAGGGATGGGGGTCCGATGGGACACGACGCGCCACCGCGCTGGGACAGGCGGATGCAGCAGCGGCTCGCCCGCGGCGAGGCGGCCGCGCTCGGCGAGCTCTACGACCGATTCGCCTCGCTCGTGCACAGCCTGGCCTACCGCGTCCTGGAGGACGAGGACGCCGCCGACCGCATCACCCGCGAAGTCTTCGCCGCCATCTGGGAAGACCCGGATTCCTACGACCCCAAGCAGGGCCCGCTGCGGTCCTGGATCGCCGGCCTCACCCGCCATCAGGCCGTCCAGCGACTCCGCCAGACCGAGGCCGCCGGAGCCCGCGACGGCGACGACGCCCCGGCGCAGGCCGACATGGAGCAGAAGATCCGCGAGGCGTCCACCGCCGCCCGCGCCGACTACATCGTCACGTCCATGCCCGCACCCCTGCGGGCCGCCCTGGAGCTGGCGTACTTCCAGCGCCGGGACTACCGCCAGACCGCCGCCGACCTCGGCGTCACGGAGGACGAGGCCCGCCGCCGGCTGCGCCTGGGCCTGCAGCTGCTGTCCACCGCCCACAACGCCACCGCCCTGCCGCCCACCCGCCGCTCGGCCTACGCGTCCTCCGCCCCCGGCACCGCCGCCCCGCCCGGCCAGGGCCACGGACGGGCACTGTGAACGGCCCGGACGAGTGGGACGGCCCCGAGCTGCCCAGCGGCCCCGGTGAACGGCCGCGGATACCGGCACCGCGCCCCGCCGCCGAGGACCACGGCCCGCTCCCCGACGCCACCCCCGCGCCTCCGCCACCGTCCGAACCCTTCGTACCGCCCGTGCCGCCCGTGCCACCCGTGACGCCTGTGCCACCCGTAGTGCCCGCCCCGCCCGTACCGCTCCGCGACCCGGCCGCCGAAGCGCACGGCGACCTCTCCGGCAATCCGTCCGCCGATCCGGTTGACGATGCAGAGGGCGGTGCAGGTGACGGTGCAGGTGACGCAGGCACCGCAGACAGTCCGGTCCACACAAGCAACACAGGCAACACAGGCAACACAAGCAATACGGGCGGACCCACTGACGCCGAAGCCCCGCCCGCGGAACCACCGCGCGCAGCCGCCCCGCGCGAGCACTCCTCGCGTGCCCCGGAAGCCGAGCCCATGACCGACCCCGCCGCCCCGCCCGCCCCACTCCCGGGCCCGGCGTCCGCCCCGCCGCACCGCGTCCTGAAGTCGCTGCTCGGCGCCTGGGCACTGTCGGCCTGCTCCGCCGAGGAGACCGCCGCCGTCGAGGCGCATCTGACCGACTGCGCCTCCTGCGCCGACGAGGCGGTGCGACTGCGGGACGCGGTCGGCCTGCTGCACCCCGCCGACAGCCTCGACCTCGACCCACTGCTGCGCTCCCGGGTGCTGGAGGGCTGTCTGGGCCGCCGTCCGGCGCGTATCCCGGTGCCCCAGTGGGCGGCGCCGTACGACGCGGAGACCGCCAAACTGGACGCCCTCCTGCGCGACATGGGCGAGGCGGAGTGGCGCGCACCGGTGCGGCTGCGCTGGTTCGAGGGCGAACGCCCGGTGGAACGCCAGACCACGGTCGCCGGCGTCATAGGGCATCTGATGGCGGTGGACGGCCTGGTCGCGACCGCGCTCGGGCTCCCCGACCCGCTCGGCACGGCAGCTCCGCCGGGCACCCCGGACCCGCTGATCCGCACGGAGACGCTGTGGCGCGGCTGCAGTGGCACGGGCAGCCCGCTCGCCACCCATGAGCCGTGGCGCGAGCAGAGCTACGCCCTGATGAGACAGGTGTCGTTCGCCGGCGGCAAGGTCGCCGAACTCGCCGTTCCCTACGGCGACTTCCGCCTCGCGCTGCGCGACGCGTTCCTGGACCGCGCCTTCGAGTGCTGGGTGCACGCCGGGGACATCGCGGACGCAGTGGACTATCCGTACGAGGCCCCGGCCGCCGCGCACCTGAACCGCATGGTCGACCTCGCCGCCCGGCTGCTGCCCAGCGCACTGGCCGACCGCCGCCGGGCCGGGCTGGCGTCCCCGCCGCAGCGGCTGGTGGAGGCCGGCGCCCCGGGCCGTACGCTCCACCTGGAGGTCGAGGGCAACGGCGGCGGCCACTGGTACATAGCGCTGGACTCACCGGGCGCACTGGGCACGCCCGACCACACCGTCGCCCATATCGCCCTGGACAGTGCGGAGTTCTGCCAGCTGGCGGCCGGCCACATCTCCCCCGAGGACGCCGCGGCCGGCCAACACGGCGAACGCGACGCCATCCGCGAGGTCCTCTTCGCCACGGCGTCCCTGTCCCGCCTCTGAACGACGACCGGGAGGAAATCTTCAACGGCGCGGGCGCGCGCTGGCAGGCACGCGCCCGCGCTTACGCCTACGCCGGTGCGGCCGGGCCCCAGGAATTGCGGCCGGGCCCCGGGAATACCGTGCTCCGGGAATACTTCCCCGCCACCGCCCCCGGGAATACTTCCCCGCCTTGCCACGTTGTGGCCCCAGCAGGGGGCCCGTCGAACCCCTACGGGATCTGTTCGACTCCCCCTAGGTGAACAACAACGGCCCCGCTCAGGCGAAGACCACCCTTACACGCCCCCAGCGCTACGCGAAGACCACCGTTGCACGCCCCTCAGCGCTACGCGAAGACCACCGTTACGCGCCCCCACCGTTACGCGAAGACCACCGTCCGGCTGCCGTTCAGCAGCACGCGGCGCTCGCTGTGCCACTTCACGGCGCGGGCGAGGGCCTGGCACTCGACGTCCCGGCCGATGGCCACGAGCTGGTCCGGGGTGACCTCGTGGCCGACCCGTTCGACCTCCTGCTCGATGATCGGGCCTTCATCGAGGTCGGCGGTCACGTAGTGCGCGGTGGCACCGATGAGCTTCACGCCGCGGGCGTGCGCCTGGTGGTACGGCTTGGCGCCCTTGAAGCTCGGGAGGAAGGAGTGGTGGATGTTGATGATCCGGCCGGACAGCGCCTTGCACAGATCGTCGGAGAGCACCTGCATGTAGCGGGCGAGCACCACCAGTTCGACGCCCTCCGCCCGCACCAGCTCCAGCAGTTTCGCCTCGGCCTGCGCCTTGGTGTCGCGGGTGACCGGAATGTGGTGGAACGGGATGTCGTACGAGCCGACCAGCTCCGCGAAGTCCGTGTGGTTGGAGACCACGGCCGCGATCTCGATCGGCAGCGCGCCGATCCGGGAGCGGAAGAGCAGGTCGTTGAGACAGTGCCCAAACTTGGACACCATCAGGACGACCCGCATCTTCTCGTCGGCCCGGTGGATCTGCCAGTCCATGCCGAAGGAGTCGCCCACCGCCGCGAAGCTCGCCCGCAGCTTGTCCACGCTCACCGAGGCGTCCGCGCTGAAGTGGACGCGCATGAAGAACAGCCCGGTGTCGTGGTCGCCGAACTGCTGGCTGTCCTCGATGTTGCAGCCGGTGATGAAGAGGTAACTGGACACCGCGTGCACGATCCCCTGCTTGTCCGGGCAGGACAGGGTGAGCACGTACTGATCGTTCCGATCGCTTTGATCGTTCCGACCGTTTCGACCGGGCTGGGTGGACTGCGACTCGCTCATGACCTCATAGGGTCGCATACCTGCGGAGCAGGTCAGACCGGGGCGTCCGCGCCGCCCGTCATGATGGCCAGCACCTCCAGCGAGCGCGGCGGCGCATCGGGGTCCTCGCCGTCCGCCGTCGCCATGTGCACATGGGCCGCGCGGGCCGCCTGTACGGCCTCGGCCCAGCCCTGGTGCGCCATGTAGGCGGCGACCGGGGCGTCCGCGCCTACCTGGTGCATGATCCGCAGCACCCTCAGGACGGCGGCGTCGACCAGCTGGGCCTCCTGGGCGTCCCGGAAGATCGTGCCGACGTATTTGTCGGCGGACCAGTTGTCCAGCCAGGTGTCCTCGACGAGCCGGTAGACGGCGTCGGTGACGTCCCCGTATCCAGGCCGTCCGGCCAGCCAGGTCTCCTGGTGGAACGCGGGGTCGGAGAGCATGTGCAGCGCGGAGCGCACATTGCAGCGCCAGCGCCACCACGGCATGTCGTTGAGTGGCATGCCGCCCATGGTGGTCGAGCGACGGCCGCGACGGGAAGACTTCTCCGAACCTTGCACAGCATTCGATCGTACGTTCCTCACGAACGATCTCGCACGGCCCCCCGGAGTTCACCGTCACGTCACCATCCGTTGCTCTTTCGTCACTCAGGCGTTCCGAGCAGGACGGAAGGCTGCGGTGCCATGACCGGACGGCGACGCTCCTCCCCCCGCCCCTCGTTGCCCCACGCTCCCGCGGTCAAGATCGCCGCGGCGGTGACATGTACGGCGGCCATCGCGTCGCTGCTCTCCGGTTGCGGCTCCCTCCCCGGAGTGGGGAATTCCGGGGAGCGGGAGCCGGTCACGGTCATGACCTGGGCACCGGAGGACACCCGGGCGACCAATATGCCGGGAATGCCGGCTATGGCCCAGGCGTACGCCCGCTCGGTCAACGCACGCGGCGGCATCCGGGGCCACCAACTACGGGTGCTGACCTGCAACGAGCGCAACGACTCGGTGGCCGCCGCGCAGTGCGCCCAACGGGCGGTGGACGAGGGCGCGGTCGCCGTCGTCGGTTCCTACAGCCAGTTCGGCCGCTCGTTCATGTCCCCCCTGGAGGTCAAGGGCATCCCGTTCATCGGGGGCTACGGCGCCTCCGACGAGGAGTTCCAGAGCCCGCTGTCGTACCCGGTGAACGGCGGCCAGGCGTCCCTGCTCGCCGGCAACGGCCGCCAGCTGGCGGCCGACTGCAAGCGCGTCGCACTGGTCCGCCCGGACACCATCCAGGGCGACCAGATGCCGTCCCTGCTCGACTCCGGCCTGCAGAGCGGCAGCCGGCACCCCGCCAAGGACATCAAAGCGCCCGAGGACGGCACCGACTACTCGCCCCAGGTGACCCAGGCCCTGCGCCAGGTGGGCGCGGATCCGGCCGTCTACGGGACGGCCGAGGCCGGCGGCAAGGCCCCCGGCGCGTGTGTGGCCGCGTCGCTCGGCGACCACACGGACGCGTTCTTCGACGCCTTCCGGCGGCTCCAGGAGGACAGCCCCAAGGTGCGGGTCGCGTCCGTCCTCGGCAGCGTCGGCCAGGCGCTGGTGAACCGCTCGGGCGGCACCTCGGGCCCGCTGGAGGGCGCGGACATCACCGGCTGGTACCCGGTGGCTGACGACCCCCGTTGGCGGCCGATGCGGAAGGTCATCACCGACTACGCCTTCGACGACAACCGCATCGATCCGGCCGACCAAGGGGTGCAGACCACCTGGATCGCCTATACGGTGCTGCACTCACTGATCGAGCAGCTCGACGACGCGGGCGTGACCGACATCACCCCGCACGACCTGCAGACCACCCTCGACCGCGGCGAGCACGCCATCGACACCGGCGGCCTGACCCCGAAGCTGCGCTGGCGCGACGACGACATGCTCGCCGTCCAGGACTTCCCGCGCATCGTGAACGGCATGGTGACGTACCAGGTGGTGCGGAACGGCGAACTGGTCTCCGCCCAGGGCGGGTTCGTGAACGTCACCAGGACCTTGGAACGCCGTCGTACGGACGACTACTGAGCTCGCACGCACCACTGAGCTCGCGCGTAACCCTGAGCACGCACATGCTGCTGAGCGCGCACGTGCGTTGGCGTCAGGAGCCGTCGCGAGCGGTCCGTTGACGTCAGGAGCCGTCGCGAGCCGTCCGTTGACGTCAGGAGCCGTCCCGCGCCGTCCACCGGCTCAGAGCTGTTCCGGGCGGCGCTCCGTCAGGCCGTACTTCTGGGCGAGCGGGTTCCACAGCTGCGCCGCCTGCTTCTTGGCCTGCGTGGCCTGGCTGCTGGCTGCGTTGCCCTGCACGGCCTGCTTGGTGCCGCGGGCCCGCCCCTTGTGGCAGCCCTTCTTGCCGCCCAGCTGGCCGGCCCAGGCCGCGTAGTGGTTGTCCGCTGCGGCCGAGGACTGCCACGCCTTGGTCAGCGCCGCGGTCAGCCGGTCGTGGTCCGGGATCTTGTCGACCGGCAGCTGCTGCAGCCGCTTGACCAGGTCGTTGCGCTGTCCGGCCGCGGCCCGCAGGTCCTTCGCCGCGTTGCCGAGGTTGCTGCACGACTTGATGTTGTTGACCGCGCCGATCACGGAGGACCGGCTGTTGTTGCTGTCGCCCAGCAGGGCGTCCAGGCCCTTCGCCTGGGCCTCTGCGGGGTCCGTGGTGGCCTTCGGCGCCTCCGACTCCTTGGCCGCCTCGGTGCTGTTGCTGCCGCCGGAGCCGTGCTTCTGCGCCGTGTCGTCGCTGCTGCCGCCGCTCAGCGCCCAGCCGACACCGAGGCCGGCACCCGCGAGCGCCACGATGACGATGCCGACGATCGCCATCGGGGCCAGCCGCCGGCGCCGTCCGCCGCCGTCCTCGTCGTCGTACGCGCCCTGCGGGTCGTACGGGCCCTGCTGGTCGTAGCCGCCGGAGGGGAACTGCTGGCCGTACCCCTGGCCGCCCTGGCCGCCGTACGGGGGCCGGCCCGGGTCCTCGAAACGGGGCAGCTGCGCGGTGGCGTCCGGGGCGCCCGCCGGGGCCGCCGCCGGCCCGTCACGGAACAGGCCGTCGAACTCGGCGGGGGTGGGGCGGTCGCCGGGCGCGCCCGGTCGGATGCCGAACGGCGCGCCAGGAGGCGGGGTGGGCGCACCGGCGCCCACCGGGGGGATGAGCTGGGTGGCTTCGGAGTCGCTTCCGCCGCCGGCACCGGGCATCGGCTGGCCCTGGCCCTGCGGCCTGCCCTGCCCCGGCTTCACGGCCCGGAGCATGGTGGTGGACTCGTCGGGGCTCTCCGGGCGCGACGCCGCCTCAGGAGGCAGCGGGGCGGCGCCACCGGGGCCGCCGGACCGGGCGTCGAACGGCGGGATCACCGTGGTGGCCTCGGCGTCGCCCGTGGCGGGCGGGAGCGGCGCACCGGCCTGCGGCGTGGCCCGCACCAGCTCACCGGAGGACGTCGGGAGCTGCCCGGGCTGCGCCTGGGGCTGGGACTGCTGCGGGGGCTGCTGCCCGTAAGGCTGCTGGTCGTACGGCTGCGGGGCAGGCGGCTGGCCGGGCGCCTGCTGCGGAGGCAGCTGCGGGGCGGGCGCCTGCTGGGGCATGGACGGCGGCATGGGCGGCACCGGGGGCTGGCCCTGGGGCGGCGGAAATCCCTGCCCGCCGGGCTGCTGGGGCGGCAGGGGAGCCTGCGCGCCCGGAGCCTGCGCCCCCTGAGCCGGTGCACCCGGAACCGGGGCCCCCGCGTCCTGCGCCGGCGGATACCCGTAGCCCTGCGACGGCCCCTGGCCGTAGTTCTGCCCCGATCCCTGGCCGTAGCTCTGCCCCGGCGCCTGGCTGTAGTTCCGTCCGGGGGCCTGGCCGTAGTTCTGTCCTGCTCCCGGCTCCTGCCCGTAGTTCTGGCCCTGGGCAGGCGCCTGCCCGTACAGCTGCGGGGCGGGAGCGTTCTGCGGGGCGGGAGCGGCCTGCTGGCCGGGGCCCCAGGGCTGGCCCCAGGGTTGCCCCGCCGACGGAGCGGCCTGCTGGTCGGGGATGTACGGCTCACCGTTAGCGGGCAGCACAATGCCCTCTCGCGCGGGACCGGCCGCAGAATTCTGCGGGTCGTGACCCTGTCCGCCCTGCGTCACCGTGACTCCTACCAACGTGCAGACCTACGGAATCGTCGGCTGCACGCTACCGGGTCGCAGCAACGTTCGACCACGTCGCCTGGTCACCACCCCCTTCCGCCCCACCGCGCACCCGAAGGAACGGGGCGCGTACCGGACGGGAAAGGGGGCGCGCACCGGACGGGCCGTGATCGACGGCCCGTCCGGTGTCCTACGAGAAACCGGCGACCACTACGGCGACGCATCCGGCGACACACCTGCCGACGAACCCGACTCCGTCCGGCAGAGCAGCCTCCGTGCCGCACTGGACGCGCCCCGAGCGTGGATCATGCCGCCGCGGCCCGTAGTTCCAGTCGTGCACTGAATTCCCTTACGACTGGTTCGTCCCGGTACGGCTCCAAGCGCAGCTGGAAGTCCTCCAGATACTCGGCGCCCCGGTCCGACCGCAGCCCGCTCAGCAGCTCCACGGCCTGCGTGCCCGTGTGGCAGGCCTGCTCGACCTCGCGCTGCTGTGCCTGCGCGCCGGCCAGCAGCAGCAGGCCGATGGCGCGGCGCCGCGCCCGGCCCTCCGGATGCCCGTTGAGCGCCTCCGACGCCCGCTGGGCGGCCGGGCCGGGCTGCCCCAAGTCCCGGTGGCAGTGCGCGAGTTCGTCGGCCAGATACGCCGGGTCGAAGTGGGCGATCCACACCGGGTCGTCGCCCGCTTCGGTGGCCGCGTCGGCACGTTCCATCGCGGCGAGCGCCCGCCCGGCCACCGCCTGGAAGGCCCGGCCGTCGCCCATCAGGGCGTGCCCGCGCGCCTCCGCCGCGAAGAACATCGCCTCGGTGCGCGGGGTGACGTGCCCGCGGGCGCCTTCCTGGGCGGCGCGGGCGAGTTGGGCGATCTCCCGTGGGTTGCCGAGCGAGGCGGCGAGGTGGCTCATGCTCGCGGCGAGCACGTAGCCGCCGTAGCCCCGGTCGCCGGCCGCCTGGGCCAGCCGCAGCGCCTGGATGTAGTAGCGCTGCGCCAGGCCGGGCTGACCGGTGTCGACGGCCATGTAGCCGCCCAGTTCCGTCAAACGCGCCACGGCGGCGAAGAGTTCCCGCCCGACGGACTCCCGGTACGAACCGGCGAGCAGCCCGGACACCACGCTGTTGAGGTAGTGCACCACCACGGGCCGTACGTGCCCGGCGCCGAAACGGTGGTCGAGCTCGCTGAGCGCCGTGGTCATGGCCCGTACCGCCTGGACGTCCGACACCCCGACCCGGGCCCCGGCGTTCCGTGCGACCTGGCTGTCGGCACCGGTGATGAGCCAGTCACGGCTGGGCTCCACCAGGGCCGAGGCCGCCACCGTGGAGCCACTGAGGAAGTCACGGCGCCCGACGTCGCTGCGCCACAGCTCACAGACCTGCTCGATCGCCCCCAGGACGGTCGGCGAGAACTGCAGTCCCACCCCGGACGCGAGGTTCTTGCCGTCGGCCATCCCGATCTCGTCGATGGTGACCGTGCGCCCCAGTTTGCGGCCCAGTGCCTCCGCGATGACGGCCGGGGCACGGCCCCGCGGCTGCTGTCCGCGCAGCCAGCGGGCCACCGAGGTCTTGTCGTAGCGCAGGTCGAGGCCGTGTTCCGCCCCGCACATGTTGACGCGGCGGGCGAGCCCCGCATTGGAGCACCCGGCTTCCTGAATGAGCGCCTGCAGCCGTTCGTTGGGCTGCCGCGCGACGAGTGGCCTGGCGGCCATGCTTGTACCCCCTGGTTTGCTGCGCGTTCACCGTGGAACGCCGTTCCCCGGGATCGCTTCCCCACGGATATCCCGGATATCCGAGAGATCCGGGATACGTGCGATAGGAAGGATCTGAGCGATACACGCTTTGCAGACAGATGCCGGATGCTGTGCGATTTGCTCGCTATCCGGAGCACTTGCGTGCGAAGCGCGGGTTCACGAGACGTGCTTCGAAATCGTGCACGAAGTCGGTTTCCGAAGACCTTTTCCGAAGGCGCTTTCCGGGATCACGAGCCTCGGCCGCAGGATTCGGTCACGAGTTTCGGTCACGGGTTCCGGTAACGGGATTCGGTCACGCTTGTCCGGTCACGAAGTCGGTTCACGAGACGTGTGCTGCTGGTGGGGAATGGCGCGGCGGTGCCCGTGCACTGGTAACGGCGCCGCCGTGCAGGGCTCCCCTGGTGCACCGCGGCCTGCCGTCGGGCGGCCTCTCCGCCCGTCGCACAGGTGGCTACCCAGCCACCGGGCCCGGTCCGCATACGCGCCCCCATCGGTGCACCCATGCGCCCCACGTGCAAGAACGATGCGCCGGGCAGGTCATCCATTTGGCCGTAACCCTTGGTGACAGGGGGAGTTGTCATCTGCGTGGAAGAGACCATCGGAGTCACAGGAGCCTCGCAGATCCCCAAGCAGCGCGGCGAGCAGCTGCTCGAAACTGCGGTGCGTTACGCGGAAGAACGCCACTGGGACGTGTTCCCCGGCGCATGGCTGGAGCACGACGGTGAGACGCCGCGCTGCTCGTGCGACGCCGACGCCTGCGCCGCGCCCGGTGCGCACCCCATGGCCCCCGGCTGGGCCGGCCTGGCGTCCGGCAGCGCGACCGCCGTCCGCCGTATGTGGAGCAAGCAGCCCCGTGCGTCGATCCTCTTGCCGACGGGGCGGACCTTCGAGGTACTCGACGTGCCCGAGACCGCGGGCTGCCTGGCGCTGGCCCGTATGGAGCGCATGGGTCTGACGCTCGGCCCGGTCACCCGCACCCCGGACCGCCGGATGCTCTTCCTCGTCCTCCCCGGTGCCGCGGTGAAGGTGCCCGACCTCGTACGGGGCCTGGGCTGGACGCCGGCCGTGCTCGACCTGATCTGCCGGGGCGAGGGTGAGTACATCGCCGCCCCGCCGACCCGGGTGGGGGCGCACGGGCTCGTGCAGTGGGCGCGCCGCCCCACCGCCACCAACCGCTGGCTGCCGGACGCGGAGGAACTGATCAGCCCCCTGGCGTACGCCTGCGCACGCGACGCGGTGGCGGCCCGGGGGCGGTGAACGACGGGCGCTGAACGAGGGCGTTGAACGACGGGGCTGAACGAGGGGGACGGTGAACCGTGGGGGCGGCCAACTACGGAGACGGTGAACCGTCAGCACGGGACGTCGAACCCTCCGGTCGGGCCCCGCACGGCCGGTCGTTGCCCGGCACGCCCTCCGCCCGCCGGCTTGTCAGTGGCCGCTCGTATCGTGGGACGCGGACGGGGGTCAAGGCGGCTCCTGCGGGGACGTCGAAGGGCAGGACCGGTGGGCAACGAGCCGGAACACAACGAGGTGCGGGCCGGTATGGCGCCGCCCGAGCAGACATCGGCCACTTCGCCGGGCGGGCCGTCCGCGGCCCCGCGCGCCGTGGACGGGGCGCCCGCCGTCCGCATCCAGGGCCTGTGGAAGAAGTTCGGGGAGCAGATCGCCGTCCACGGCATCGACCTGACGCTCCCCGCCGGCCGCTTCATCGGGCTGGTCGGCCCCAATGGCGCGGGCAAGACCACCACCCTCTCCATGGTGACCGGCCTGCTGCGTCCGGACTCGGGCATGGTGGAGATCGGCGGACACGACGTCTGGGGTGACCCGGTCGCCGTCAAGTCCCGGATCGGCGTGCTGCCCGAGGGACTACGGCTCTTCGAGCGCCTCTCCGGGCGCGAACTCCTCGCCTATATGGGCCGGTTGCGGGGCCTGCCGGGCGACGAGGTCGACAAGCGGGCCGGCCAGCTGCTGGACGTCCTCGATCTCGCCGGCTCCCAGCACAAGCTGGTCGTGGACTACTCCACCGGTATGCGCAAGAAGATCGGTCTCGCCGCGGCCCTGTTGCACAACCCCGAGATCCTCTTCCTCGACGAGCCCTTCGAGGGCGTCGACCCGGTCTCCGCGCAGACCATCCGCGGCGTACTGGAGCGCTACACCGCCTCCGGTGCGACCGTGATCTTCTCCAGCCATGTGATGGAGCTGGTCGAGTCGCTGTGCGACTGGGTCGCGGTGATGGCCGGCGGACGGATCCGTGCGGACGGCCCGCTCGCCGAGGTCCGCGGCGCCGCCCCCACGCTGCAGGACGCCTTCCTCGAACTGGTCGGCGCCAACGACCGCGGCGCCGGGCAGAGCCTGGACTGGCTGGGCGGTGGCGGCGCCCGATGAGCACCGAATCCACCACGGTGGCAGCGCGCCCGGCCGCCGCACCGAACCTCACCGCCGTCTTCGTACGGCTGAAGCTGACCCTGCTGCGCAACGGACTCCGCCAGTCGGCCGGGCGCACCGTCGCGTACGTCAGCTCGGTCGTCGTCGGCCTGCTGTTCGCGGCCGGCGCGGTGCTGGGCCTGATCGCGCTGCGCGGCAACGTCCATGTCGGCGCGCTGGCCGTGCTGTTGACCGGGATCCTCACGCTCGGCTGGGCGGTGATGCCGCTGTTCTTCCCGGCGGGCGACGAGACGCTGGACCCGACCCGCCTGGTGATGCTGCCCCTACGGCCACGCCCGCTGATCGGCTCCCTGCTGGTGACGTCCCTGATCGGCATCGGCCCGGTCGTCACCCTGGCGCTGATGACCGGCGCGGTGGTGGCGCTGGCGGACGGGCCGGCCGCCGCCCTCGTCGGCGTCCTCGCGGTCGTCCTGGTGGTGCTGGTGTGCGTGGCACTGGCCCGCGCGATCGCCACGGCGTCGGTGCGGCTGCTGACCAGCCGCCGCGGCCGTGATCTCGCCGTCCTGAGCGGCCTGTTCGTCGCGCTCGGCAGCCAGGCCGTCAACATCGCCGCCCAGAAACTCGGCCGCCCGGACGGCCTGGCCGTCCTGGAACCGCTCGGGGACGTCCTGCGCTGGCTCCCGCCGGCCTCCGCGATCGGCGCGGTCGAGGCCACCGGCCAGGGCGACTACGGGCGCGCACTGGCCGGCATAGCCCTCGCGGCGGTAGCCCTGGCGCTTCTCCTCTTCTGGTGGCAGCGCTCGCTGACCGCCCTGATGACGTCCCCCGACTCCTCCACCCTCCAAGCGGTGGAGAAGGACAGCGCACGCCGGTCCGGCGGCGGTGAGGGCAGGCTCGGACGACTGCTGCCCGGCGGCCGCACGGGCACGGTCATGCTCCGTGCGCTGCGCTACGCCTGGCGCGACCCCAAGTCGAAGATGTCCTGGGCGACCGCCCTCGGTGTCGGCCTGCTGGCCCCGGTCGTCTCCTCGGTCCAGGGCAACGGCAGCATCTACACCGCGTTCACCGCCCCGGCGCTGCTCGGCATGCAGATGTACAACCAGTTCGGCCAGGACACCTCGGCCTTCTGGATGGTCGCTTCCACGCTCGCCACCCCGCGCGACGCCTACCAGGAGCTGCGCGCCCGGGCGTTCACCCTCGCGCTGGTGGCTGTCCCGTACGTCACCCTCGTCTCGGTCGGCGCCGCCGCGTTCATCGGCCCGTGGTCCGACTTCCTGCAGGTGTACGGCCTCTCCCTGGCCCTGCTGGGCGCGCTGATCGGAACCGGCGCACTGACATCGGCGATCTTCCCGTACTCGATCCCCGCCGAGAGCAACAAGAACGTGGCCCCGGGCCAGGGTTCGATCGCCTGGTTCAGCCTCTTCGGCGGCTTCCTGATAGGCGCCGTCCTGTGTGCGCCTCTCCTGGGCCTCACCATCTGGCTCCACGTCGCCGACCTCTCACACTTGTTGTGGATCCTGCTGCCCCTGGGTGTCCTCTACGGCACCGGCGCAGCAGAACTGGGCCTCCGCCTGGCGGCCCCCCGCACTCTCAAGCGCCTGCCGGAGATCCTCGCGGCGGTGAGCAAGGGGTGAGAGGCTGAGGAGGGCTGAGGAGGGGTGAGGAAGGGCTCAGGGGCGGTTGACGGACGGCTGAGGGAGGGGCGGCCGGGGCGGGCCGAGGTGGAGCGGCGTGGAGCGGGCGGTCTCCTGCCCGGTTTGCCGCCTGGCCGTTCCGGTTGGCTTCCTGGCCTTTCTGGGGTGGGCGCCTGACCGCTTCGGCTGGCTTTTCTGACTACTTCGGGTGGGCGTCGGACCACTTCGGCCGGTGTCTGGACACTTCGGTCGGGCGTCAGGTCACTTCGGCCCGGGCGCCGGGCCACTTCGGCCAGGGTTTTTTGGGGTGCCTTCGCTCGGTCGGGCTGAGAGGCCTGGTCCGGTCTGGCTGGTGCTGCACGGGTGGGGCGGCCTGAGGCCGCTGCCTTGGCTCTGCCGGTGCCTTGACTGCCGGTGTCTGGCTGGGGTGCTTGCACTAGCTAGGCGTGCTTGAACTGGGGCTGCCTTGGCTGTCGTGCCTGGCTGGGGCTGCTTGAACTGGCGCTGCTCGAACTCGCTGCCTGGCTGGTGCTGCCTGCGTGCAGCCTGTTGCCTGGTTGCGGCTCGTTGCCTCGCGCTTACCCCCCCCCCCCAACCCCCCCCCCCGCCCCCTCCCCCGAAGGGGGAGAGGGGGAGGGGGCGGGGGAAGCC
>NZ_JOIX01000079.1 GCF_000720175.1 Streptomyces sp. NRRL S-337 | reverse complement strand
GGTGTTTGGGACGTAAAGCGACAGCAGTCCCAAACACCGGCCCCGCAGGCCCGTCACCGCACCCAACACCCACCCAGCCCGCCGCAGGCGCAACGGCGAGCGAGCCCCGCGGCGGGACAGACAGCTACGTGCGGGGGCGCCGCAAAGCGCAACGGCGAGGCTCCCCCACACGGTGGAGGGCCCCCGCCCCCAGGAGGACGTCCCCGTGGTGGGCCGCTCCTAGCGTGGCGGGTATGACTGCTGTGCGAGGTGAGGAGAGGGCCAAGGGGCGGGCCAGGAAGGCCTTTTGGGCCTACGGGTCGTTCGGGTGGCTCGTGGCGTCGTTCGGGTGGCATGTGTGGATGGGCGTGGACTACCGGGCGGCGATGGGCGCGGAGGACGCCGTGCCGGTGTGGGTGTTCCTCGCCTATGACGGGCTGATCGTGGCGATGTCGGCGGGCGGCGCGGTGGTGAGTCTGGCGACGGTGCGGCCGTGGGGGCGGCGACTCCCCGGGTGGCTGGTGACGGTGCCGCTGTGGTGCGGCGCCGTGCTTCTGGTCGTACGGGGTGTGCCGGGCCTGGTCGAGAACCTCACGACGGCGGCCGGGCTCACCCCGTACGGCCTGCTGGGGCTGGCGGAGCGCCCCGCCGATCCGGCCTCCGGGGAGTTCTGGACGGAGATGGCGATCAACACGTACTTCTTCGTGGGGGCGGTGGTGATGCTGCCCCTGGCCGTGCTCCACCAGCGGGGTGCGCGCGACGGCGAGCGGGCCCCGCGGCGGGACGGCCGCGTACGTGGGGGTCAGGAGAAGTCGGCCACGTGATCCCGTGCCCACTGCGCGAAGGTGCGGGCCGGGTGGCCCGTGACCCGTTCGACCGCGTCGGAGACGGGGAAGGCCGGGGCGTCGACCGTGCTGCCGAACATGCGGACCAGTTGCAGGGCCGCCTCCTTCGGCAGGTGGGGGCCGGACATCGCCTCGGCGGCGGCTTCCTCGGTGATCTGCTCGACCCGGGTCTCGCGGCCGATCGCCCGGCCGATCTCGGCGACCTGGTCGGCGACGGTCAGCGGCTCGGGGCCGGTGACGAGGTACGCCTGGCCGGTGTGGGTTCCGGTGCGGTCCAGGAGGGCGACGGCGGCGACGTCCGCGAGGTCCGCCTCGTGGACCGGCACGCCCTGGGCGTCCGGGTGGGCGTCGCGGACCACTCCGGAGTCGCGGATCGCCGGGCCCCAGGCCAGGGCGTTGGTGGCGTAGTTGCCACCGCGGACGAAGGTCCACTCCAGGCCGGAGTCGCGCACCGCGCGCTCCAGTGTGGCGTGCATCCGGGCGATGAAGTTGGTCTCGTCGGCGGGGGTGTCGGTCACCGCCATCGAGGAGTTGAGGACGATCCGGCGGACGCCGGCCTTGGCCGCGGCCTCGACGAGGGCGAGCGCGGCCCGGTCGCCGCCGGCCGCCAGGTTGAGGAAGAGGGCGTCGGCGCCGTCGAGGAGGGGCCCGAAGTCGGCGGCGCTGCCGGTGAGATCGGCGCGTACCACCTCCGCCCCGGCGGGCAGCTGGGCGCGTGCCGGGTCGCGGGTCAGGGCGCGTACGGCGGCGCCGTCCGCGAGGAGCCGGTCGACGAGGCTGCGGCCGATGTTGCCGGTTGCGCCGGTTACCACGATCATGGGGCCACCTTCGGGAGATCGGTAAGAGCACGAGGTGCGGGGAAGTACGGACGACGTACGCACCCGGAAGAGTGCTGACGGTAATTCAGCAACAGCCGGTGTCGCGGAAAAATTTCCTCAAGATCGCTACGACAAGCTTCGCGTATCCGACATACCTTCGGTAAGACTTGCGTTCGAGGACCCCGATCGTGGTGGGATGTACGGATGCGAACCCCCACACGCATACCTTCACCCTCGCCCGAACCCGCCGCCTCGCACCACCCCCACACCCCTGTCACGAGCGGCGCCCCGGACGAACCCGCCGGCGACACCAGAAGGCTCTCCCCCATCAACCCGTACGCCGATCTGGCCGCCCTCGCCGACCCCGAGCCGGACCCCGCCGCGGAGACCGGACCGGAGAACGATCCCGCGGCGTACGCCGGCGGCCCGCGCCGCCGCACGTACCTCAACGAGCGGGACGGCAGCGACGATCCGCTGGGCCTCGGGCTGCGCCACGACGAGGACGAGGACGAAGCCTGGTCGCCGCCCAACCACCGCCGGGCCAAGCGCGGGATCAGCCGCTTCGCCGCCGTCCCGATCACCCTGAAGCTGCTGGTCGCGGTGCTGGTGGGCACCGCGTTCCTCACTCTCTTCGACCGGTTCGCGGTGCTGTACGCGCAGAACAAGACCGCGGAGAAGCTCAAGTCCGCGCTGCATCTGAACGCCACGCCCGAAGTCGACATCCAGGGCTTCCCGTTCCTCACCCAGGTCCTCGACAAGCGCGTCGACCAGGTGAAGGTCACCATCCCCGACCTGGCCGCCGACCGGGTCTCGCTGGCGAAGTTCGAGGCGACCGCGCACGACGTCCGCCTCGACGGCGATCTGCCCAGCTCCATCAAGGGCGCCACGATCGGCTCCATGCACGGAGACGTGCTGCTCGCCTTCGACGACATGAACCGTGAACTCGGCGCCTCACAGGTGAAGTTCAGCGAGCTGGGGCACGATTCGGTCCGCGCGGTGGGCCGGCTGCCGATCGCCGGCCACGAACTGCGCGTCCGGGCCGAGGCGCGCATCCGGCGGGCCGGCGACCGTGGGGTGTCCACCGACATCAGCCGGATGCGGCTGGACATCGGCGACGTCGCCGTGTACCGGCCGGGCACAGGCAAGGCGGACGGCCTGCGGCTGACCCGCAAGGCCGCCGCCGAACTCAGCCGGCAGGCCGCCAAGGCCAAGGCGATGCTGAGCATCCCGGCGATCGCCGAGCGGATCGGCATCCCGAAGCAGTACCTCGACGAAGCGCTGCGCAGCGACGACAAGCTGCACCAGCTGACCGGGTCGCCGCGCTTCGTCCACCAGCTGATGAAGGTCAACCTCGTCGACGTGGTGGTGGACCACCCCTGGCTGCTGCAGAAGGTCGGCATCGACCCGAAGATCCTCGGGGCGCTGAGCGGTCTGACCAAGCCGCAGCTCGCGGACCGGCTGTCGCTCTCCTTCCAGCTCCCCAAGACCCCCGGTGACGTGCGGCTGCGCAACATCTCCGTCGAACGGGACGGTATCCGCGCCGAACTCTCGGGCACGGACCTGGCGTTCGGGGACGCGGCGAAGAAGAAGTGACGTAGGGCGGCGGACCGGTCAGCCCGCCGCGGGCGGCTCCGGCGGGCCGGGCGGCGGGGCCGGGCTCCCCGGCCGCGGGGCCGGCCCCGCGGGCGGCGGGGTCGGTGCGCCCGGCAGGGTGAGGACCGCCTCGGTGCCGCCGAGGTCGGCGGAGCGCAGCCGTACCGCGCCGCCCGCCTGCTCCGCCGTACGCGCCACGATCGACAGGCCCAGCCCGCTGCCGGGCAGGCTGCGGGCGGACGGCGAGCGCCAGAACCGCTCGAAGACGTGCGGCAGTTCGTCCTTCGGGATGCCCGGGCCGTGGTCGCGCACGGTCAGCTCACCGCCGGCCAGCCGGACCTCGACCGTTCCGCCCGGCGGGCTGAACTTCACCGCGTTGTCGAGCAGGTTGACCACCGCGCGCTCCAGCGCGGCCGCCTCGGCGCGTACGTACCAGGGCGCGACGTCCGCGGTGAGGGTCAGCGACGGGCCGCGCAACCGGGCCCGTTCCAGGGCCGAGCCGACGATCTCGTGCAGCGCCACCACGCCGACCGCGCTCTGGCCGGGCTCGGGCGGCCGGGACAGCTCCTGAAGATCCCCGATCAGCGCCGCCAGCTCCCCCATCTGCGCCTTCACCGACGCCAGCAGGGCCGCCTTGTCGGCGGGCGGGATCGGGCGGCCGGACTGCTCGCTGCGCACCAGCAGGTCGATGTTGGTACGGAGCGAGGTCAGCGGGGTCCGCAGCTCGTGGCCGGCGTCCGCGATCAGCTGCTGCTGGAGGTCGCGGGAGGCGGCCAGCGCGGAGGTCATGGAGTTGAAGGAACGGGAGAGGCGGGCGATCTCGTCCTCCCCGTCGACCGGGATGCGGATGGCCAGGTCCTGCGTACGGGCGACGTGCTCGACGGCGGCGGTGAGCCGGTCGACGGGCTTGAGGCCCGCCCGGGCGACCCAGAGACCGGCGGTGGCGGCGCCCAGCACGCCCACTCCGGCGACCACCAGCAGCACCAGCGCGAGCTGGTTGAGCGGGTCGGTGACCTGCTTCATCGGCACCGCGACGGAGATCGCCAGCCGGTTACCCGCGGCGTCGGTGAGCGGCCCTTCGTAGGGCTTGGTCGACACCCGCATCTCGGCCCCGTCCTGGGCCCGGGTGGTGTGCTCCGTCGTCGCCAGCCGCCCCGCGGCCACCGCGGTGTCCGCACGCTGCGGCGGGATCGGCGACTTGTCCGGCGAGGTGCAGACGTAGCCGCCGGCCGACACCAGCTGGATGGTGTACGGGGTGGGCTGGAAGTGCACCCCGTCCGGGCTGTTGCAGTACGCGCTGAGCGCCCGGACGTAGCCGTCGCCCACCTCGACGCTGCTGAGCTGGGTGTCGAGCTGCTCGGTCAGCCGGTCCCGCGTGATCAGCCAGCAGGCCGCGGCCGAGAGGGCCACCGCGAAGGCCACCGCCACCGCCGTGAGCATCGCCAGCCGCGAGCGCAGCGGCAGCCGGTGGAACCGGGCCAGCGGGCCCGGACGGCCGGTGCTCATTCCGCCCCGCCCTCCCCCCGCAGGACGTAGCCGACCCCCCGCACCGTGTGCACCAGGCGCGGTTCGCCGCCCGCCTCCGTCTTGCGGCGCAGGTACATCACGTACACGTCGAGGGAGTTGGAGGTGGGTTCGAAGTCGAAGCCCCAGACGGCCTTGAGGATCTGCTCGCGGGTGAGGACCTGCCGCGGGTGCGCGAGGAACATCTCCAGCAGGGTGAACTCCGTGCGGGTCAGCTCGACCGGCCGGCCGCCGCGGGTCACCTCGCGGGTGGACAGGTTCATCCGCAGGTCGGCGAAGCCCAGCGTCTCGTCCTCCGCGGGCTGCGCGCCGGCCCCCGCCGCGTAGGAGCTGCGGCGCAGCAGGGCGCGGATCCGGGCGAGCAGTTCGTCGAGCTCGAAGGGCTTGACGAGGTAGTCGTCGGCACCGGCGTCGAGGCCGGTGACCCGGTCGCCGACGGTGTCGCGGGCGGTGAGCATGAGGATCGGCACGGTCACCCCGCTCGCCCGCAGCCGGCGGGCGGCGGTCAGCCCGTCCATGCGGGGCATCAGGACGTCCAGCACGATCAGTTCGGGGTCGTAGCCGGCGACCTTGTCGACCGCGTCCAGACCGTCGACCGCCTCCTCGGTCCCGTACCCCTCGAAGACGAGCGAGCGCCGCAGCGCCTCGCGGACCGCGGGCTCGTCGTCGACGATGAGGATGCGGGCGGGGTGGTCACCGTGCTCGGCGGGGCTCATGTGCGTGGTTACCTCGGCTGGGATACGAAAACGGACGGCTGGTCTTCAGCCTGGCACGGCAGGTGGCCGGCCGGCCTGTCAGACGCCGCTGTTGCTTCCGCCGCTGCCGCCGCCGCGCAGCGAGTCGAGGTCGGCCTTGACGGTGTTGATCGGGATGGCGAAGCCCAGGCCGACGCTGCCCGCGGTGCTGCTGCTGGCCGAACTCGGCGAGTACATCGCGGAGTTGATGCCGATGATCTGGCCCTGGAGGTTGATCAGGGCGCCGCCGGAGTTACCGGGGTTGAGCGAGGCGTCGGTCTGTATCGCCTTGTACGAGGTCTTCGAGGAGCCGGTGTCGCCGTTGTACTGGTTGCCGCCGAACTCGAACGGCCAGCCGCCGCCGTCGTCCGGTGCGCCCTGCCTCCCCCGGCCGCCGTCCTGCTTGGGGACGGTCACGTCGCGGTTGAGGGCGGAGACGATGCCGCTGGTCACCGAGCCGGTCAGGCCCTCCGGCGAGCCGATCGCCACCACGCCGTCCCCGACCGTGATCTTGTCGGAGTCGCCGAGCGAGGCCGGCGTGAGCCCCTTGGCCCCCTGGACCTTGATCAGCGCCAGGTCCTTGTCCGGGTCGGTCCCGACGACCTTGGCGGTCTTCCGGCTGCCGTCGCTGAAGGTCACCCGGACCGTGTCGGCGCCGGCGACCACGTGGTTGTTGGTGATGACCTCGCCGCCGCGGGTGAGTACGACGCCGGAGCCGGTGGACTCCCCTTCGGTGGTGCGCGCCTTGATCTCCACGATCGACGGGCTGACCGCCTTGGCCACCGCCGAGACGCCGCTGCCGCTGTTCTTGCCCGCGTTGACCAGCGGGGTGCCGACGCTGTTCTGCGTGGCGTGCGTGGTCGCGCCGGCGATCAGCGCCGCGCTGCCGCCCCCGATGAGACCGGAGGCGAGCGCGACCGCGGCGATCAGCGCGACCGGCTTACGGGCCCGCCGCGGCGGACCGGCCGCCTCGTCCGGCCCCGGTGCGTACGGGGGCGGCGGCGGGAAAGCCTGGCCGGACCCGTGCGCGAACCCCTGGGCGAACCCCTGCTGGTGCGTCTCATCGCCGCTTCGGCGGTAGCTGTCGGTCATGGTGATGACTGTGCGGCCGGTGCATGAGAACCGTCTGAGAACGCCGTGAGAGACCCGACAGAAGTAGATATGCCCGGCATGAAGAGGCGCGGTGCGGCGCCGCGCGCGGTCAGCCGCCGCAGCCGCACGACCGCCGGACGACCAACCGCGACGGGAACTGCCGCAGCCGCTCGCGGCGGGAGCCGACCACCCGCAGCCCGTCGTCCAGGACCAGGTCGACCGCGGCCCGGGCCATCGCCTGGCGGTCCGAGGCGACGGTGGTCAGCGGCGGGTCGGTGAGCCCGGCCTCCTTGACGTCGTCGAAGCCGGCCACCGCCAGTTCGCCGGGCACGTCGATGCGCAGCTCGCGGGCGGCCCGCAGCACGCCGATGGCCTGGTCGTCGGTCGCGCACATGATGGCCGGCGGCCGCTCGGGCCCGGCCAGCAGCTTCAGCGCGACCTGGTAGGCGTCGTAGCGGTTGTAGGCGGCCTGGTGGTAGTGGCCGTCCGGGGAGCGGCCGGACTCCAGCATGGCGCGCCGCCAGCCCTCGACGTGGTCGGTGACGGGGTCGCCGGACTTCGGGGTCTCCTCCGTGCCGCCGAGGAAGGCGACGTAGGAGTGCCCGTGCTCCAGCAGGTGCCGGGTCGCCAGCTGGGCGCCCCAGATGTCGTCGGTCATCACGGCGACGTCGTCGATGGCGTCCGGCCGGCGGTGCAGCAGCACCACCCGGGCGTCCCAGGCGTCGATCTCGGCGGCGGCGTGCTCACTGGGGCCCTGGCTGATCAGGATCAGCCCGGCCACCCGCATGCCGAGGAACGCCCGGAGGTAGTGCACCTCGCGCTCGTCGAGGTAGTTGGCGTTGCCGACCAGCACCATCTTGCCGCGCTCGGCGGCGGCCTGTTCGACGGCGTGCGCCATCTCCGCGAAGAACGGCTGCCGGGTGTCCGGCACGATCAGGCCTATGAGGTCGGTCCGGCGGGACGCCATCGCTTGCGCGACCCGGTCCGGCCGGTACCCGAGCTCCTTGATCGCGGCGAGCACCCGCTCGCGCGTGGCCGGGGCAACCGGCCGGGGTCCGTTGTTGATGACGTAACTGACAACGGCGGTGGACGTCCCCGCCAGTCTTGCCACATCATCCCGCGTCACCTTGGCCACGCGCGGCAGTCTACGCGGGTGGCCCTACCTGCGGGCAGGCCGTGGGCCTGCGGAATCGGCGGTCGCGGCGGCCGCCGGGTCCGGGCCGGAGCCATCGGCTGTGGTGCGACCCTGCGCAGCGCCGGCGTTACGGTCGGATTCCGCGCGCTTCGTCCCGTTCGCCCCGTCGTCCTTGGCCTTGCCGCCGCTCTCCGCGGAGCGCTCGGGCTTCTCGGGGGTGACGAAGCGGTAGCCGACGTTGCGGACCGTGCCGATGAGGGACTCGTGCTCGGGGCCGAGCTTGGCGCGCAGCCGGCGGACGTGGACGTCGACCGTCCGGGTGCCACCGAAGTAGTCGTAGCCCCAGACCTCCTGTAGGAGCTGGGCGCGGGTGAAGACCCGGCCCGGGTGCTGCGCGAGGTACTTCAGCAGCTCGAACTCCTTGAAGGTCAGGTCCAGCACCCGGCCCTTCAGCTTGGCGCTGTAGGTGGCCTCGTCCACCGAGAGGTCGCCGTTGCGGATCTCCATCGGCCCGTCGTCGGTGGTGATCTGCTGGCGGCCCGTCGCCAGCCGCAGCCGTGCCTCGACCTCGGCGGGGCCTGCGGTGTCCAGCATGACGTCGTCGACGCCCCAGTCGGCGGTGACGGCGGCCAGGCCGCCCTCGGTGACGACCAGGATCAGCGGGCAGCCGGGGCCGGTGGACCGCAGCAGCTGGCACAGCGAGCGCACGTGGGGAAGGTCACGCCGGCCGTCGATCAGTATGACGTCGGCGCCGGGGGTGTCGATGAGCGCCGGGCCCTCGGCCGGGGCCACCCGCACGCTGTGCAGCAGCAGACCGAGCGCCGGGAGCACCTCCGTCGACGGCTGGAGTGCATTGGTCAGCAGCAGGAGGGAACTCACCTGCGACCACCTACCCGGTTCTCGGGGTGTTGCATCCTCTTCTGCTCGCGGTCCTGCCTGCTTCGCTCGCCCATGACGTCTGGTTCCTCCTCGGTCCCTGCGACGGGGGGCATCTCCCGGCCCTGCCGGGTGTCTGCGGCTCTGCTTCGTACGGTCCTCGCAGCCGCGCGGAACGTGGCTGAAAGCACAAAAGGACCCGGGGGCAACGCTGCCCGGATCCTTCTTGCCCAGCAGAATAGCTCAGATGGGTACCGGACCCGAGGCCGATTTTGCACGTTCTTGTGTTCCGTCGATCACTTCGAGTGGTCATCGCGTGTCCCCGTTGACGGCCTCCGGGGCTCGGACCACGGTCTCCCGAATCCCCTGAACGGCCCCACGCGAGGGCGAGTTGGCAACCTCCGAAGGCCCCCGCCGCCACCCCGCCCACGGCCTTCGACCAGCGCTTGGCCGGGCCCCGCACCGCCTCGGACCGACCGCGGCGGCGTCCCGGCATACGGACGTGATCTGTCCGCGCAGCGGGACGCGGCGTGCCCGACGGCCGGCGGGCGGGCGGTGCCGGGCGGCCGTTCCCGGGGCGGGGAGCGCACGGGGAGCGCACGGGTGCGCGCACCGGCACATCTCCCGCGCCTCAGTCGTCGGTCCCGCTGCCGTCGTCGACCGGCTCCTCCTCTTCCGACTCTTCCGAGGGCGGCCGGTGGTCGTCGATCTGGTGGTGGACCCGGATCGCGGCCTCGCGCAGCTCGTTCCATTCGTCGGCGTCGGTGAACAGCGGCGGATAGGTCCGGCCCTGGCCCAGCTCACGCAGCTTGGCGAGCGCGTGCTCCGCGCCGCTCAGCGCGAGTCCCAGCGCCCTGCGCTGATCGGCGATCCGCGCCCCGACGGGACGGTCCTCCGAGGCCTCGGCATCCTGCCCCGCCGCGGGCGCGGCCGCGAGCTCGGCCGCCGGCTCCCCCTCGTCCGCCCGCGCCCCGGACCGCGCTCCGGCGGGACCGGCCGGCCAGGGCGCGGACGGCATCGAGTCCGCGATCGTCTTGCGCGCCCTGGCCTCGTCCGACGCGTAGACGACGTCCCACGGCAGCAGCGGCACCTCGTCCCCGTCCTGCCGGCGGATCCGGTCCGGCGCCGCCAGGTCCACCGCGACGTGCTGGTAGCCCCCGTCCCCCGCCTCCTCGGGCAGCCCGAACTCCTGCCGGGAACCGGCATTGCGCGGCAGCCGGCCCGCTTCGAACCGCTGCGCCGCCAGCGCCAGGGTCCACAGGCCGAGTTCATTGCCCTCGGCGGCCAGCCCACCGACGACGAGATGGGCGTCGGCGCGGAAGGGCACCTTCCCCGGCTCCCGGCGGGTGCCCAGGGCCGACCCGACGTTGCTGGTGATCAGCTTGTCCGCGATCAGGGCGGTACCGCCGGCCAGGGCGAGGGTGCAGCGGGCGTTGACGTCGCCCTTCAAGGCGGGCGCCACCAGGCTGGTGAAGTCGTCCGTCGGCACCGGGATCCAGCCGCCGGACAGCACGGCCTTGCACAGCACACCGCCGTTGCTCCAGGCCTTCCGGGCCTGCTTGACGGCCGCCTTCTTCTCCGCGCGCCACGGCTCGTCCACCACCGGGCCCAGGAGCCCCGCATAGCCCTTGGCGGTCATCCGCCGCTCGTTCTTGATCTCCTTGGCCCGCCCGCGCAGCTCGGCGTAGAGCTCCGCCCGGGTCAGCACGTGGAGGAGGTAGACGGCGCGCCAAAGCGGCGTACCGGGGATGCCCGGGTCGCGGAAGATGGCCGGGGTGTCGGCGGCCGGGCGGCGGCCCACCGCGAGCGCGTACACCTCGCCCAGCTGCTCCTCGTTGCCCCACTCGCGCGCCCGGGTCTGGACGACGAGCTTGAGCGCGCGGGTGGCGACCTCCAGGTTCTGGGCCGCCGCGTCCCACGGTTTGAACTCCACATGCACCGACGCGAGGATCGAGCGCAGGGCGTCGTCGAAGACATCGGCGGCCGGGAGCATGCCGCCCTCGTGCGCCTGGGTTCCCACGACGATGTGGGCCGGCACCACATACGTCTGGGCGATCTGGATGGCCCGCAGCGAGGGCACCTCACCGGCCGACTCCTTGCCGAATTCCTCCCGCAGCAGCTCACGCCGCAGTTCCCGGCCCAGCGCCCACCGCTGGGTCCGCGACTTCAGCGGTTCGTTGGCCGGCTGCTTGCGCTCAGCGAGCAGCGCCTCGGTCGCCGCGTCGGCCGCTGCTTCCTTCGTGGCTCCCGAGCCGGCCATCACCTTCCAGGCGCTGGCCAGCCGGGTGATGCCGTCCCTGGCCACCAGCGCGTGCACCGGCTCGGTGCCGTCGCTGAATGCGATGACGACCGGGTGCACGATCAGCGCCCGGGTCACCCGGCGGGCCAGGATCGACTCCTCGTAGGAGTTGATGTGCAGCGTGGCGTGGATGGTCTGCCAGATGTGCTGCCGGAGATGGGCGAGGTCCCGGTACTCGTAGCGCAGGATCGCCTGCGGCCGCCCGTCCGCGTCCATGCCGGTGACCTGGGGATCATCGACGTCGAGCACCTCCTGGCCGGTACGCGGCTGGATGCCCGGGAACAGCTCGGTCAGCCACACCCTCGTGTGCACCGAGCGGAGGGTGGCACCGTCGACGTGCTCCTCCAGGAGCAGGCTGCCGTCCGAGCCGCCCGGCTGCCGCAATTGCACGGCGACGAGTCCCGGGGCGACCGACGCCCGCGCGAGCGCGTGCCAGGCGTCCTCGGGGAGCGAGGCCAGCGCGCTGTCCTGTCCGGCCTTCACCAGCTTCATCCGGTCGTCGACGTGCGAGGCGCTCGGCAGCTCCCGCGCGACGTCGGACACCACGACCTGTTCCTTGCCCCACTCCACCGTGATCGGCGTCTGCGCCTCGGACTTCGACATGAACCCTCCGTCGTTCTTCGCTGGTTGCGGACCGGTCGGCACGGGTCACCGCGCGGTGGGGCCGTCGGCCCACGGCAGGGCGGCGCCGAACCAGTCCCACATGAACTCCCGCTCCGGGCGCTTGGCGACGCTCTGGTAGGCGGCGTACGCGAGCAGGTCGGCGGCCTGCAGGAAGTAGTTGATCCGGGCCGACTCGAAGAGCGGGACACCCACGATCCGGCGGTCGCGCCCGGGCAGCGCGTGGTAGGCGTCGACCAGGCAGGTGTCGGTCCCGTCGCCGTCGACGATCACCACGCCGTACTCGTCCGCGGCGGCGAGTTCGGCGTTGATCCGGGCCAGCCAGGCGCGCTGGAGGGCCGGGCGGTCGCGTCCGTAGTCGTCCGTCTCGCGGTACACGGCGGTCACCCGCGCCCGCGGAACAGCGGCGAGGGTTTCCAGGCCGCGGCGGATCACCCCGCGGCAGGCGGCCAGGTGGGCCTCGCGGCCGGCGCCGGTCAGTCCGGGGCGGTAGAGGTGGCGGCCGCGGCCCGCGGCGAGGTCCTGGGCGTGCAGCGAGGCGTGGATCGGCAGGCGCAGGGCGGGGTCCTCCTCCAGGGAGGCGCGGAAACGCAGCAGCTCCTGTTTGGCGGCCGCGAGGTCGTCCAGATGGACGGACAACGAGGCGAACGCCGTGATCGTGCGGGCGTCGCCGGCGTCGTCGCCGTAGATGATCCGCAAGGGCGCGGCGGACTCCTTGGTGGCCATGAACAGCCGTCTCCCGTACCGGGCCGCATTGAGGCGTCGTGCGCACGCCATCGTCCGCACCCTCTTGGCGTGGAGCGTTCCCTCTCACCACGCGCACGCGCAGCGCGGCGGCGGCGGCCGGGTACGCGCTCTGCGGCGGATCAGGCCTCATGGGAGGCACCACTCACCCCAAGCAGCAGCCGTCGCCCGCCGGATCCCCTACGGGAACTCCCTTGCGGGCGAAGGCGTCCAGGATCATTCCCGGACCCCGTGCACACATCGTCGCCGTGCGTGACGTGTTGACCACACCATAGCGGCGCGCCCGTACGACCTACACATAAATCCGCAATCCCCAGGGGGAGTTGGGTTTACTCGCAGGTCATACGGGCGCGGGTGCGGTAAAGGGCGCGGTCGGCGCGCGTCCGGGTCAGTCGGCCTCCACCACCGCCTCGGCGAACTGGGCCGCGTACAGCCGGGCATAGGCCCCGTCGGCCGCCAACAGGGCGTCATGGCTGCCCTGTTCGACGATGGCGCCGTTCTCCATGACGAGGATGGTGTCGGCGTCCCGGATCGTGGAGAGGCGGTGCGCGATCACGAAACTGGTGCGTCCGGACCGCAGTTGGGCCATCGCGTGCTGGATGAGGACCTCGGTGCGGGTGTCGACCGAGCTGGTGGCCTCGTCGAGGACGAGGATGGCGGGCTCGGCGAGGAAAGCCCGGGCGATGGTGATCAGCTGCTTCTCGCCGACCGAGACGTTGTTGCCCTCGTCGTCGAGGACGGTGTCGTACCCGTCGGGGAGGGTGCGCACGAAGCGGTCGACGTGGGTGGCCTTCGCGGCCGCCACGATCTTGTCCATCGAGGTGCCGGCCGGCGCCCCGTAGGCGATGTTCTCCGCGATCGTGCCGCCGAAGAGCCAGGTGTCCTGGAGGACCATGCCGATGTTGGCGCGCAGCTCCTCGCGGGACATCGCGGCGATGTCCACGCCGTCCAGGGTGATCCGGCCGCCGCGCACCTCGTAGAACCGCATCAGGAGGTTGACCAGGGTGGTCTTGCCGGCGCCGGTCGGGCCGACGATGGCGACCGTCTGGCCGGGGTGGACGGCCAGCGACAGGTCCTCGATCAGCGGCTTGTCCTCGGCGTAGGAGAACGAGACGGACTCGAACCCGACATGGCCGCGGACGTGTGCGGGGCGGGCCGGCCGCTCGGGGTCGGGGTCCTGTTCCCGGGCGTCGAGGAGTTCGAAGACCCGCTCGGCGGAGGCGACGCCGGACTGGACGAGGTTGGCCATCGAGGCGACCTGGGTCAGCGGCTGGCTGAACTGGCGGGAGTACTGGATGAACGCCTGGACGTCACCGATGGACAGCGCCCCGGAGGCGACGCGCAGCCCGCCGACCACCGCGACCAGCACGTAGTTCAGGTTGCCGATGAACATCATCGCGGGCTGGATGATGCCGGAGATGAACTGGGCCCGGAAGCCGGCCTCGTAGAGCGCCTCGTTCTGCTCGCGGAAGAGCTCGGCGGACTCCTTCTGCCGGCCGAAGACCTTCACCAGGCTGTGGCCGGTGTACATCTCCTCGATGTGGGCGTTGAGCTTGCCGGTGGTCTTCCACTGCTGGACGAACTGCGGCTGGGCCCGCTTGCCGATCTTGGTGGCGACGATCACCGAGACCGGGACCGTGACCAGCGCGACCAGGGCCAGCAGCCAGGAGATCCAGAACATCATGGCGAGCACGCCGACGATGGTCAGCAGCGAGTTCACGATCTGGCTGAGGGTCTGCTGGAGCGTCTGCTGGACGTTGTCGATGTCGTTGGTGGCCCGGGAGAGGACCTCACCGCGCTGCTGCTTGTCGAAGTAGCTCAGCGGCAGCCGGCCGAGCTTCTCCTCGACCTGCTCGCGCAGCCGGAAGACGGTCCGCTGGACGACCTTGGTGGCGATCCGGGCCTGGACGAACCCGAAGAGCGAGGCCCCGGCGTAGATCAGAGCGGCCCACAGCAGGACCACGCCGACCGCGCCGAAGTCGATGCCGTGACCGGGCACGAACGGCATGGCGCCCAGCATGTCGGCCAGCCCGTCCTGGCCGTGCGCCCGCAGCTGGGCCACCGCCTGGGCCTTGGTGATGCCCCCGGGCAGCCGGCGGCCCACGATGCCGGACATGATCAGGTCGGTGGCGTGGCCGAGGACCTTGGGGCCGACGACGGTCAGCGCCACGCTCGCCACGCCCAGCAGCAGGGCCACGGACATGATGCCGCGCTCGGGCCGCATCTGGGCCAGCAGGCGTGTGCCGGAGCCCTTGAAGTCCATGGATTTCTCGGTGGGTTGCCCGCCCATGAAGCGGGCCGGGCCGGCCGCCGGGGCCGGCCCTCGTCTCGGGGCCGCCGTGGGGGTCCCCTCGGTGGCCGCCGGGGCGTCGGCGCGGGTGGCCGTCCCCTTGTCCGCGGTGGTCACGCCGCCTCCTGCTCGGTGAGCTGGGAGAGCACGATCTCCCGGTAGGTCTCGTTGTCGGCCATCAGCTCGGTATGGGTGCCGGTGCCCACGATGCGGCCCTCGTCCAGCACGACGATCCGGTCGGCGCCGCGGATCGTGGCGACCCGCTGGGCCACGATCACCACCGTCGCCCGGTCCGTCTCGCGGGAGAGCGCGGCGCGCAGTGCGGCGTCCGTGGCGTAGTCCAGCGCGGAGAACGAGTCGTCGAAGAGGTAGATCTCGGGCCGGCGGACCAGCGCGCGGGCGATCGCCAGCCGCTGCCGCTGGCCGCCGGAGACGTTGGAGCCGCCCTGCGCGACGGGCGCGTCCAGCCCGCCTTCCATCCGCTCGACGAAGTCGCGGGCCTGGGCGATCTCCAGGGCGTGCCACAGCTCGTCGTCGGTGGCGTCCGGATTGCCGTAGCGGAGGTTGCTCGCCACCGTCCCGGAGAAGAGGTACGGCTTCTGCGGGACCAGGCCGATGGCGCCGGCCAGCGTCTCGGGGTCGAGGCCGCGGACGTCCTCGCCGTCGACGAGGACCGTGCCGCCGGTGGCGTCGAAGAGCCGGGGCACGAGCCCGAGGAGGGTGGACTTGCCGCTTCCGGTGGAGCCGATGACGGCGGTGGTCTCACCGGGGCGGGCGGTCAGCGAGACGTCCTTGAGGACCGGCTGCTCGGCGCCGGGGAAGCGGAACTCGACGTTGCGGAGCTCCAGTTCGCCGCGCCGGCGCAGTGCGGTGACCGGGTTCTGCGGCGGGACGACGCTGGAGTCCGTGGCCAGCACCTCCTGGATGCGCTCGGCGCAGACCTCGGCGCGCGGCAGCATCATGACCATGAACGTCGCCATCATGATCGACATGAGGATGTACATCAGATAGCTGAGGAAGGCCGTCAGCGCGCCGATCTGCATCCCGCCGCTGTCGATGCGCAGCCCGCCGAACCAGACGACGGCCACGCTGGAGAGGTTCACGATCAGCATGACCAGCGGGAACATCATCGACATCAGCCGGCCGGCGCGGAGCGAGACGTCGTAGAGGCCGGTGTTGGACCCGGCGAACCGCTCGCGCTCGTAGCTGTCGCGGACGAAGGCGCGGATCACGCGGATGCCGGTGATCTGCTCGCGCAGCACGCGGTTGACGGTGTCGATGCGCTCCTGCACGCCGCGGAAGAGCGGCCGCATCCGGCGCACGATCAGTGAGACGAGGATCCCGAGGACCGGGACGATGACCAGCAGGAGGCCGGACAGCGGCACGTCCTGGTTGAGCGCCATGACGACGCCGCCGACGCACATGATCGGCGCGGAGACCATCATCGTGAACGTCATCAGCACCAGCATCTGGACCTGCTGGACGTCATTGGTGGTACGGGTGATCAGCGACGGGGCGCCGAAGGTGCCGACCTCGCGGGCGGAGAAGGACTGGATCCGGTCGAAGACCGCGGCGCGGACGTCCCGGCCGAGGGCCATGGCCGTGCGGGCGCCGAAGTAGACGGCACCGATCGCACAGACGATCTGCAGCAGGGTGACGGCGATCATGAATCCGCCGGTGCGGAGGATGTAGCCCGTGTCGCCCGGCACGACACCGTTGTCAATGATGTCGGCGTTGAGGGTGGGGAGGTAGAGGGTGGCCAGGGTCTGGATCAGCTGGAGCAGCACGATCAGGGTCATCGAGCGCCTGTGGGGCCGCAAATGCGCCCGCGCGAGTCGTACCAACACACAATGAGCCTAAGTGAACACTTGCCTTCGGCAATCGAATTTCCGAAAGGCCGCCAGGAACGGGACCGAAGCCGTTACCGGAACTTGTCCCGGGCGGCCCCGGCCGCCGCGTACGCCATCATGGAGGCGGCAACGACGGGGCCGCCGCCATCGAGGGCGGTCCCCCGACCGACACGACGAAGAGGCCGCCGTGACAACAACTGGCACCGTGCGCTACTGGGCCGCGGCCAAGGCCGCCGCGGGCACGGCAGAGGAGCCCTATTCGGCGGCGACGCTCGCCGAGGCGCTCGACGCGGCGCGCGCCGCGCACGCCGCGAACCCCGAGTTCGCGCGCGTGCTGATGCGCTGCTCGTTCCTGGTGGACGGCGATCCGGTGGGCACCCGCGACCACGCCCGGGTGCCGCTGGCCGAGGGCGGCACCGTCGAGGTCCTGCCGCCGTTCGCGGGAGGGTGAGCAGCCGATCATGAGCGACCACCAGCCGCAGGGCCACCACCCGTACCAGCCGCACGACCCCTACGCCCCGCAGGACCCGTACGGGCAGTCCGGACAGTCCGGGCCCTACGCCCCGCATGACGCCTACGGCCGGCCGGCCCCGTACGGACAGCCCGAGTACCGACAGCCCGAGTACGGGCAGCCCGCGCCCTACCAGGAGCAGCAGTACGGCGTCCCCGACCCCTACGGGCAGCCGGCGCACCAGCCGGCCACCGCGCCGCACGACCCCCAGGCCGCCTACGGCGACCCGTACGGGCAGCCCGGGTACGGACACGGCCACGACCGGTCCGGACCGGAGCAGCCCGGGCCCGCCGCGCCGCTGCCCGACCGGCAGCCGGCCGCGACCGCCACCCTGGCGACCGCCCCGCCCTCGCTGCCCGCCGCGCCGCTGGCGCCCAACCAGCGCGCCCGCCTGGAGGGCCGCTCGCCGATCATCCCGCCGGGCATCCAGCCGGCCGCACTGACCGCCGTCCTCGCGCTGCTGCTGGCCCTGACCGCGCCGCTGGCCCGGCCGGTGCTCGCGGTGCCGGTGGCGCTCCTCCAGGCGGTCACCGCCGCCGGCTGGTTCCGGCTGAACGGCATGTGGCCGGCCCGCCAGGGCATCGCGCTGGCGTTCCTGGCCGGGCTGGCCACCGACGCCGCGCTGCTGGCCACGGACCGCGCGAGCGCGCCCCTGGTCTGCATCGGCACGCTCGGTGTGTGGTGCCTGCTGCTCCTGATCCTCCAGCTGCGCAACCGCAGCAGCGCGGACGAGCGGATGTACGCGCTGACCGCGGGCCTGACCTCGACCGCGCTGGCGGTGCTCGCGGCCGGCCACCTGGCCGGCAACCCGCACGCCGTGGTCGTCGGCGCCGCCGCGGTCGGGGTGGCCACGCTCGCCCGGGCGCTGCCGCTGCCCTCGTTCGTCTCGGTCGGGATCTCCCTGGTGGCGGCGGCCGGTGCCGGCATCGCGGCCGGCCAGCTGACCGGCCTGGGCACGTCCGGCGCCGTGCTGGGCCTGGCCGCCGGCGGCTGCGCCCTGATCGGCCTGCGGGTGGCCAGCTACGACTACCCGTCGCGCTTCGTCCACATGACGGCCGGCGTGGCCCTCCCCCTGGCCCTCGCCGCCCCCGCGGTCTACGTCCTGGGGCGGGCCCTGGGCTAGCCCGACGGGCCCGCACCGACACCCGGCGGCGGCCGCCGGTGAGCGCTTCTCGCGCCCGCCGGCGGCCGCCGCTCCCCTTTGCGGAGGGCGTCGTTTAGGGTCTGATCCACCGGACAGGCCCTGGGTAGGCGTCCGGCGCGGGCAGGGGGCCTGCACGCCAAGCGACGGGCCGGCCGGGCAGTGCCGGCCCAGTGTGGGGGTAGTGGTTCGATGCGTGCACTACGGGTGCTGTTGGTCCTCGTCGTCATATTCGGCGGGCTCTTCGTGGCCGCCGACCGGGTGGCGGTGAATCTCGTCGAGGACAAGGCCGCGGAGAAGATCCGCAGCAGCCAGGGACTCGACAAGACCCCTGACGTCACCATCAAGGGCTTCCCGTTCCTGACCCAGGTCCTCGGGCGTGACCTGCAGGAGGTGGACGCCGAGCTCGGCGGGATCGAGGCCCGGGCGGACGGCCACGCGCTGCGCATCGACAAGCTGTCGGCGCAGTTCCACGACGTGGCGCTGACCAGCGACTACATGTCCATCGAGAGCGCGGCCACGGCCACCGGCAACGCCCGGATCAGCTACGCGGACCTCACCAGGGCCGCGGGCGGCGGCGTCAAGATCACCTACGCCGGGGAGAAGAACGGCCGCAGCCAGGTCAAGATCTCGCCGAACCTGCCGCTCCTCAGCTCGCTGGACGTGACCGGCTCGATCAGCATCGTCCACGGCAACACCGTGCGGCTGCGGGCCGACGGGCTGCCCGGGATGTGCCGGGTGCTGCCGGGCTGTGAGTCGAAGGTGCGGGCGCAGACCGACCACGACTGGAAGCTGGACCAGCTGCCGGGCAACCTGAAGCTGGACAAGGTGGCGACGCTGGCCGACGGGCTGTCGATCTCCGCCTCCGGCACGGACGTCAAGCTTCCCGGCTGACCCCGCCGGCGCCCGCCGCGGGCCGCCCCACCGGCCCGCCGTACGGCCCGATCCCCGGCCCGACCACCCGGCCGTCCATTTCCTGAGACAGCCGGGTCCGCACCCCAGACCCCCCACCACCGAACGGCCTCCGGCGCCCGGCCGGAGGCCGCCCGTTCCCGCTCTGCGTCCCACATCACGGACAGACGCGTCTCGCCATTCGACACGCCGGTGACATGCCCGGCTCCGCGTCCCTACGATCGGTGCCATGCAGAGCGCATTGAGCCGTTCCCGTCCGCGGGGACTGGCGGTCCTCACGAAGCGGCGGGCAGTGGACCTGTGCCGCGTCGCCGCCATGCTCTGTCGCCCTGTCTGACGGGGTGCGCCCCTCCCCCAAGCTCGTCAGAGCACGGGGTGTTCCCCTCGCCCGGCCGGCCGGCCGCTCCGGCCGAATCCCCCGCGTGTCCCCCGCACCGCGCCGCTCCGGCGCCCCGACGATCGTCATGGGCCGTCCGGAAGCCTCCGGCGCGCGCCCGGCGTACCCGCGTGCCACTTCCCCAACCGCCCCCGTAACTGCCCCGGAGGAGAAGAACATGAGCCGTAGCGACGTCCTCGTAGACGCCGACTGGGTCGAGGCCCACCTCGACGACCCGAAGGTCGTGATCGTCGAGGTCGACGAGGACACCTCGGCCTACGACAAGAACCACATCAAGAACGCGGTCCGGATCGACTGGAAGAAGGACCTCCAGGACCCGGTCCGCCGCGACTTCGTCGACCAGGCGGGCTTCGAGCAGCTGCTCTCCGCCAAGGGCATCGCCAACGACGACACCGTCGTCCTCTACGGCGGCAACAACAACTGGTTCGCCTCCTACGCCTACTGGTACTTCAAGCTCTACGGCCACGACAGCGTCAAGCTGCTCGACGGCGGCCGCAAGAAGTGGGAGCTGGACTCCCGCGACCTGGTCGACGGCTCCGAGGTCCCCCAGCGCCCGGCCACCGACTACAAGGCCAAGGCCCAGGACACCTCCATCCGTGCCTTCCGTGACGACGTCGTCGCCGCGATCGGCAACCTGAACCTGGTCGACGTGCGCTCCCCCGACGAGTTCAGCGGCAAGCTGCTCGCTCCCGCGCACCTGCCGCAGGAGCAGTCGCAGCGCCCCGGCCACGTGCCCAGCGCCCGCAACATCCCGTGGTCGAAGAACGCCAACGACGACGGCACCTTCAAGTCGGACGACGAGCTCAAGGCCCTCTACGAGCAGGAGTCCGTCGACCTGGCGAAGGACACCATCGCCTACTGCCGGATCGGTGAGCGCTCCGCGCTGACCTGGTTCGTGCTGCACGAGCTGCTCGGCCAGACCAACGTCAAGAACTACGACGGCTCCTGGACCGAGTACGGCTCGCTGGTCGGCGTCCCGATCGAGCTCGGCGCCAACAAGTAAACAAGGCTTCTCCCCCGAACCCCTCAAGGAAGTACCCCTATGTGTGGAGCACAGGCCGGCGGCCCGGACGCCTCGACCATCAAGCCCGGTGAGACCACGATCCAGGGCAGCGTGACCCGCGACGGCCAGCCCGTCACCGGTTACGTCCGACTCCTGGACAGCACCGGCGAGTTCACCGCCGAGGTTCCCACCTCCGCGACCGGACAGTTCCGCTTCTACGCGGCCGAGGGCACCTGGACGCTGCGCGCGCTCGTCCCCGGCGCCACCGCGGACCGTACCGTCGTCGCCCAGAAGGGCGGGCTGGCGGAGGTCGCCATCGCCGTCTGACGGCGACCCTTGTCCGTACCTTCCGTACGGCCGTGAGGGCCGCACCCCCGAGGCTTGGACGCCTTGGCGGGGGTGCGGCCCTTCGCGCTGCTCCGGCCCGGAACCGGGCCGCTCCCCGGCTTCTTTCCGGTCCCCCGCGGATTTACCGTGGAGTTGTGTACGCGCACCAACGGTCGCCCGCAGAGCGTCGTCATCGCCGGTACTTCGTGCTGATGGGCGTGTGCCTCGTGCTGTTCGTGCTGGCCTGGGGCGTGGTCCGGCTGTGGTCGGTGCCGGTCGCGGTCGGCATGTGCGTCGTCGCCATGGTCATCCCGCCGGTCGCGGCGATCATCGGCAACCGCCGCGAGCCCGGCGAACGCTGGTGGGACGAGTCCGGCGACCCGGAATCGGACCGCTGGTGGCGCGAACTCGACGACCGCGGCGACGACAAGCACCCGCGGTAGACGGACACCCGCGGTGTCCCCGTCCGCTCCCGCGCGGGCAGGACACCGCGACACCCGCGGTCAGGAGACCGTGCTCAGTAGAACCGTGCTCAGTAGACCAGCGCCTGGACGTCGTCCGGCATGATCTCGCTGACGAACACCTGGGCCCCGGCGATGCCCGCGCCCTCGATCAGGTCCTTCTGCTCGATGTTGCGACGGGCCGCGCACTGCGTGCAGACCGTGATCGCGCCACCGCCCGCCCGGATGCCGTCGATCAGCTCCGGCAGCGGAGCCGCGTGCGGCAGCTCGAACTCCGCCGCCCGCCCGGGCAGTGCGAACCACACCGACTCCCCGGTCAGCCACAGCGACACCTCGACGCCGCTGGCCGCCGCCACCGCCGCCACCGTGAACGCCTGCGAGCACCGCTCGGGTGCATCCGCCCCCGCCGTCACCTTGATCACGAGCTTCTTCGCCATAGGGCCAAGAGTAGGCGCGGGCGGGCGGCAGACCTCACAGCGCCGTGGCCGATGCCGCCGACTAGACTCGCAAGCGGTCCGTTACATCCTCACTCCGTCCAAGGAGCGCGCCCGTGCTTGAGGCATTCTTCACCACCCTGCTGGTTCTGGTCGCCGTCGGCGTCATCGCGTTCGCCGGTCTGACCTGGGCGAAGCTGTACCAGGGCCAGCGCTGACGCACGCGGACACCCCTTTCCCCTCTCTACAGATCGCCTGAGCTCTCATGATCGAGATCCCCTCCGACCTGAACCCGGCCCTGGTGCCGCTCGCCTTCCTCCTCGGCCACTGGGAGGGCGCCGGCGTCGCCGACTTCCCCGGTGCCGAGAAGTGCAACTTCGGGCAGGAGGTCACCTTCTCCCACGACGGCCGTGACTTCCTGGAGTACCACTCGCACAGCTGGGTGCTCGACTCCCAGGGCAAGAAGGTCCGCCCGCTGGAGAGCGAGAGCGGCTACTGGCGCGTCGACGCGGACCGCAAGGTCGAGGTCGTGATGATCCGGGACCAGGGCGTCGTCGAGGTCTGGTACGGCGAGCTGGCCCACCAGAAGCCGCAGATCGACCTGGCCACCGACGCCATCGCGCGGACCGCCTCGGCCGGCCCGTACAGCGGCGGCAAGCGGCTCTACGGCTACGTCAACAGCGACCTGATGTGGGTCGGCGAGAAGTCGACCCCGGACGTGCCGCTGCGGCCGTACATGTCCGCGCACCTGAAGAAGGTCGCCGACCTGAAGGAGTGGGCCGAGAGCCTGCCCGACGACATGCCGGACGGGGTCTCCTTCTTCAACCCCGACGGCACTCCGTACCAGGGCTGACCGGCCCGCACGAAAGGCGTGACGCGCCCCCGCGGGGGAAGTCCGGTGAGAGTCCGGCACTGACCCGCAACGGTAAGCGGAAGCCCCCTTCCGCAAGTCCGATCGCCCGCGGCGGCGCACGTTCCCGACAACTCGCCGTGGACTGCGAGGGGACGCCGCCGGGCACCAGCGCGCCGCGCCGCCGCTCCTTCCGTAGAACTTCCTTCCGTAGGACGCGGCCCGAGCCGTGAGGGGTCCGCCCCTTGGCCCGCCCCGCCCGAACTCGTCGAGAGCCCCCGCAACCCGGCCGCGATCGGCGCTCTGTCGCGCTACCTGCGCGGCGTACGGGCGGGCGGCTGAGGGGCTTACCGGCGGGCGGCTGGCCGCCGGGCAGTGCGGGTGGGCGGTGGCTGACGGCGGTGCGTACCCCGTCGCCGTCCACCCTCCTACACTGGCGGTGTGGTGACCACCGACTGGCAGAGCGACCTCCGCAGGCGCGGATACCGCCTGACCCCGCAGCGGCAGCTCGTCCTGGAGGCCGTGGACAGGCTGGAGCACGCCACCCCGGACGACATCCTCACCGAGGTGCGCAAGACGGCCGGCGGCGTGAACATCTCCACGGTCTACCGGACCCTGGAGCTCCTGGAGGAGCTGGGCCTGGTCAGCCACGCCCACCTCGGCCACGGCGCTCCGACGTACCACCTCGCCGACCGCCACCACCACATCCACCTGGTGTGCCGGGACTGCACCGAGGTCATCGAGGCGGACCTGTCGGTGGCCGAGCCGTTCACCGCGACGCTGCGCGAACAGTTCGGCTTCGAGACCGATATGAAGCACTTCGCGATCTTCGGCCGGTGCGCGGACTGCCGCGCCAAGGCCGCCGGCGACGAGGGCTGAGGCCGCCCCCGGCCGAAAGCCGCGACCGCGTCGTAGGCTGGGCCCATGCTGCGACAATCACCCGTCAGCCCGCTGCTGTCGCTGCCCGGCGCTGTCCCTGCCGAGGCCCCCGACGAAGGCGTCGCCGCGCACTACGGCGACCTGTTCCGGGAGCAGCGCGCGCTCGCCGACGGCACCGGCTTCGTGGACCTCTCGCACCGCGGTGTGGTCACCGTCAGCGGCCCCGAGCGGCTGAGCTGGCTGCATCTGCTGCTCACCCAGCACGTCAGCGAACTCCCGCCCGGCCACGCCACGGAGGCGCTGATCCTCTCCGCGCACGGCCACATCGAGCATGCGCTGTACCTCGTCGACGACGGGGAAACGACGTGGATGCACACCGAGCCGGGTGGCCAGGAGGCGCTGATCGCCTACCTGGAAAGCATGAAGTTCTTCTACCGGGTCGAGATCGCCGACCGGACGGACGAGATCGCGGTGGTCCACCTCCCGGCCGGGTCCATCGCCGAGGTCCCCGAGGGCACCGTCGTCCGGGAGACCGCGCACGGCCGTGATCTGTTCCTGCCGCGCGCGGAGCTGTCGGCGTTCGCGGACACCCACGGCCCGGCGATCGGCGTGCTGGCCCTGGAGGCGCTGCGTGTCGAGGCGCACCGCCCGCGGCTCGGCCTGGAGACCGACCACCGCACCATCCCGCACGAGCTCGGCTGGCTCGGCACCGCCGTCCACCTCCAGAAGGGCTGCTACCGCGGCCAGGAGACCGTCGCCCGGGTCCACAACCTGGGGAAGCCGCCGCGCCGGCTGGTCTTCCTGCACCTGGACGGCAGCGAGGTGCACCTGCCCCCGCACGGCGCCCCGGTCCGGCTCGCCGCCGACGGCGAGGAGGGCCGCCAACTCGGCTTCGTCACCACCTCGGCCCGCCACCACGAACTCGGCCCCATCGCCCTGGCCCTGGTCAAGCGAAACGTCCCCGTGGACGCCCAACTGACCGCGGGCGGCACAGCGGCGGCCCAGGAGGTCGTGGTGGAGCCGTAGGCCCAGCGGGGGGCCGCGAGGCTGCGGGGGCTTCTGGGGGGCTGTCGGGTGCCATGGAACGCCTCACCCGGCCCCACCCGGCCCCACGTAGGACCGGCGGGGGTTGCGCGTGCTGCCGGAGGGGGAGTCGGCCAGGCACCCGGGAAGACCCCCTGCCCCGCCACGTTCGCTGCGTACGACCCGGGAACGCCCCGCCTGCCCCGTCACGTTCGCCGCCTACCGCCCGGGAATACCCGCCTGTGCCGCCACGTTGTGGGCCCGCAGGGGGTGCTCGCGTCCCCTAGGGAATCCGTTCGACTCCCCCTTACGGGCACCAGTCCCCCGCTAGACGCCCCCGAGGACGCCCCCTAAGGGAAGCCCCTAAGGGCGTCCGCTGAGAGCGCCCCTCCGCGGGGTGCGATCGGGCCTCGCCCGCCCCCTCACGCCCCCACCCTCACACCTCGACCAGGACCGTGAACGGCCCGTCGTTGGTCAGTGAGACCTTCATCTGTGCGCCGAAGCGGCCGGTCTCCACATGGGCGCCCAGCGCTCGCAGCTGGGCGACGACCTCGTCGACCAGTGGTTCGGCGACCGGGCCGGGGGCTGCGGCGTTCCAGGTGGGACGGCGGCCCTTGCGCGCGTCACCGTAGAGAGTGAACTGGCTGATCACCAGCAGCGGCGCCCCGGTGTCCGAGCAGGACTTCTCGCCCTGCAGCATCCGCACCGACCACAGCTTGCGGGCGAGTTGTGCCGCCTTCTCCGAGGTGTCGTCGTGAGTGACGCCCACCAGCACGCACAGCCCCTCCCCGACGATCTCCCCGACCGTCTCGCCCGCCACCTCGACGCGGGCGCCGTCAACTCTCTGCACCACGGCTCGCATACCCGCCATCATGCCGGTCGGCGGTACGGCTTCGGACAGCCGTGCCCCCACGGGGGCCGTTCGGGTGCCATGGCCCTGCAGAAGGACCGCACAGAGTGGCACGATGCGTGCACGTGGTGCGTTTCATGGACAACATGCCCTGGACGCGGCCCGGATGAGGGGACGGAATCATTCATGAGCACTGCCGGCGCCGGACAGACACCCGGTCCCGTACCGAGCGCCCGTACGACACCGGGCGCCCGTACGAAACCGACCGAACCACCGGCGCCAGCCGCCAGCACCGCGTCCGGCACCGGACGGACAGCACCCGCCGCTCCGGCGGCACCCACCGCGTCAACTACCACCACCGCATCCCCCACCACCACATCCACCCCATCCACCCCGACGACCACGACGACCACGGCAGCGGCTCCTGGTGAGCCGGCCGGCACCAAGGACGGCCCCATGCTCCAGGCAGGCCAGGCGCAGCACCCCCGCCCCCCGCAGCAGCGCGACCGCTGCCGCCCGGCCACCACACCCGATCTCTCCGGGCTGGGGCTGCCCGAGCTGCGGGTCGTACGCCGGGACTCGCAGCAGGAGGAGGCCGATCTGAGCTATCTGCGGCGGTTGCTGCAGGGCCGGATCGACATCCTGCGGGCCGAGATCGCCCGCCGTACCGCCCAGCACTCGCCGCTGCTGGACCGGCTGCCGGAGATCCTGACGGACCTGCCGTCGCGGCACCGCTCGTCGGCCCGGCATGTGACGCTCGGCACACCGCACAGCGAGGAGTACCGAAGGATGGCGGACGAGATGCTCGGTGAGGTCGAGCTGTCCGACCTGACCGCGCGGACCGACCAGGAGCTGCACGAGGCGATGGGCCGGCTGATCCGCTACGAACGCCAGGTGTCGCAGCGCCGTGGTGCGCTGCAGCGCACCACCGACGAGTGCAGTGCGGAAATCGCCCGCAGGTACCGTGAAGGCGAAGCACAAGTCGACGACCTGCTGTCCTGACGGGCCACAAACCTTCCGGACGCGGGTCGGCCCCCGTTCCCTGTCCGGAAGGCCGCCGATGACCTCGTCCTCGCCCACCCCGATATCCGTACCGACCCCGCGTTCCCCGGAGGCGGCCTCCCCCGTCCTCGCCGAGGTCGTGCGCTCCGGTTTCGTCGAGGGCCGGCACCGCGGCTCGCTGGTGGTGCTGGCGGCGGACGGCAGCGTCGAGACGGCGCTGGGCGATGTGACGGCGCCGGTCTTCCCGCGTTCCACGAACAAGCCGATGCAGGCCGCGGCCGTACTGCGGGCGGGCCTTGAGCTGTCCGGCGAGCGGCTGGCGCTGGCCGCCGCGAGCCACTCCGGCGAGTCCTTCCACCTCGATCTCGTCCGGACCATGCTGGCCGAGCACGGGCTGACCGCCGACCAGCTCCAGACGCCGCCCGACCTGCCGCTGGACCCGGAGGAGGCGGAGTCGTACCTCGCCGCGGGCCAGGTCCGCGACCGGCTGGCCATGAACTGCTCGGGCAAGCACACCGCGATGCTCGCCGCCTCGGCGCGCAACGGCTGGCCGCTGGCCTCGTACCTGGATCCGGCGCATCCGCTGCAGCAGCTGGTGGCCGAGGCCGTGCGCGGCGCGAGCGGCGAGGACGTCGCGCACGTCGGTACGGACGGCTGCGGCGCCCCGCTGCTCTCGCTCTCCCTGACGGGCCTGGCCCGCTCCTTCCGGCATTTCGTCATGGCGGACCCGGGCACTCCGGAGCGGCAGGTGGCGGACGCGATGCGCGCCCACCCGGAGTACGTCGCCGGCACCCGCCGCCCCGACACCTGGCTGATGCAGGAGCTGCCCGGCACGCTGTCGAAGATGGGCGCCGAGGCGGTCCAGGCGCTGGCCCTGCCGGACGGCCGGGCACTGGCATTCAAGATCGACGACGGTGCCGGTCGCGCCCTCGGCCCGGTCCTCGCCCGCACCCTCCGCCTGATGGGCGTCGACGCGCCGGTGCTGTCCCGTCTGGCGGAGGTCCCGCTGCTGGGCGGCGGGGTCCGGGTGGGCGAGATCCGCGCGGCGTTCTGACGCGGCTGTTCTCACGCAACGGGCTGACGCGGCGTTCTCACGTAACGGGCTGACGCGGGGCGTTCTCACGCAACGGGCTGGTGCCGACTCCTCTTGGGGTTGGCGCCGGCGCCGGGTGCGCTGGCGCTGCCGGAAGGGCGGTGGCCTGCATAAAGTGGCGAGGACAGTGCAGGAACAAGTGCACGCAGGTACCGCACAGGTATCAAGGACGTACCGCGCAGGTACTCCGCAGGTGCCATGCAGGTACCGCTCACTCGTCCCGCACTGATCATGCACGTACCACCCACGACAGCAGGAGGCCGGCGACCATGAGCGACGCGAATCCCCAGCCGCAGGGGCCCGAGTCGATCGAGCATGCGCATGACCCCGAGGTACTGCAGCTCGCGTCCAAGGTGTTCGACCTGGCGCGGCACGGAGACACCGACACCGTCGCCGCGTACGTGGACGCCGGCGTGCCCGCCAACCTGACGAACGACAAGGGCGACTCGCTCGTGATGCTGGCGGCGTACCACGGCCACCCGGCGACGGTGGAGGCGCTGCTGCAGCGCGACGCCGACCCCAACCGCCCCAACGACCGCGGCCAGACGCCGCTGGCCGGTGCGGTGTTCAAGGGCGACGACGAGGTCGTCAAGGTGCTGATGGCGCACGGGGCCGACCCGTCGGCGGGCGCGCCGTCGGCGATCGAGACGGCGCAGATGTTCCAGAAGACGGAGCTGCTGAAGCTGTTCGGCGTGGAGTGACCGGCGTGGGGTGACCGGCATGGAGTGACCCGTCGGGCGGCTCTCCGTGACGGCGGCCTCCATCGCTCCAACCTCCATCGCTCCGGCCTCCGTGGCGGCGGTCCTGGGCGCGCTTGACCTCAACTTTGCTTGAGGTCTTAGCGTCGGGTCCCGACGGCGAGCCCGCCGTCCACCACCCCGGCCACCCGGCCACCCCGCCACGGAGGACCCGCATGTCCGAGCACACGTACCGCCTCGCAGTCATCGTCGCCAGCACACGGGAGGGCCGGTTCGCGCCCGTCATCGCGAACTGGTTCACCCGGCAGGCGGAGACCCGCGCCCATGTCGAGCTCGACGTGATCGATCTGGCCGAGGTCCGCCCGTACGAGCTGCGGCACGGCAGCGAGGAGTACGAGTCCTTCGCCAAGCGCGTGGAGGAGGCGGACGCGTTCGTGGTGATCACCCCGGAGTACAACCACTCCTTCCCGGCCCCGCTCAAGCACGCCATCGACCTGCTGTTCATGCAGTGGCAGGCCAAGCCGGTGGGCTTCGTCTCGTACGGCGGGATCTCCGGCGGCCTCCGTGCCGTCGAGCAACTGCGGCTGGTCTTCGCCGAGTTGCACGCGACGACGGTGCGCGAAACGGTGAGCTTCGCGCTGGCCGGCAACCTCTTCGACGACGAGGGCCGGCTGCACGACCCGGCCCCCGCCGAAAAGGCCGCCGGCGCCCTGCTCCGCCAGCTGGAGTGGTGGGCCCTGGCCCTCCGCGAGGCCCGCACGGCGCGCCCTTACGGCGGCTAGGCCGCACCCGTACGGGAGTTGGCGCGCACCGTCACGGTGCGGGGCGCACCCTTACGGGAGTCAGGGCGCGCCCTTACGGGGGTAGGGCGCACCCTTACGGGGCCGAGGTCTGGCTGAGGTCCGCAGGCTGAGGGCCTCCGCCTGGGACCCCCACATTCGGGCTCGGAGGACTCCGTCACCCGGGGCTATTCGGACGTCCCCTCCGGCCCGATGGTGCGGTCGACGAGTGCCTCGATCAGCCCGTCGGTCTCCTCGGTGGGCACCACGCCGGGCAGGGTGAGCTGCTCCAGCATCAGCCCGGTCATGGCGAGATACGTCAGCAGCACGGCGGTCCGGTCGCCCGGCAGCCCGCTCTCCAGGTGGAAGCCGATGTCGTCGTCGAGCGTCGCCCGCATGACCCGGGTCAGCTCGGCCTGCAGCTCGGGGCGGCGGGTGGCCTCCAGTCGCAGCTCCAGCATCGCCAGATAGCCGGTGCGGTTCTCGGTCACCCGGCGGTTGATCCACCGCATCAGGTCGACCACCAGCGCCCGGCTGCGCGGCGCCGCCATCACCTCGGCGACCTCGTCCGGGTCGGGCGCGATCCGCTGGTGGATCTGGCCGGTGACCTGGGCCAGCAGATCGTCCCGGCTGGTGAAGTAGTTGGACGCGGTGCCGCCGGGCACCCCCGCGGCCGCGTCGACGGCCCGGAAGGTGAGCCCGCGCGCACCGTCCCTCGCCAGCACCTCGATCGCGGCATCCACCAACGCCGCCCGCCGCTCCGGATTACGCACCATCTCGCCCACCTCGCACCGTGCCGACCGAATTTTCCAAAACCCCTTGCAACCACTACGCCCAGAGTACTACAACTGCAGTTGTTGCACCGGTGGTAGCGGTGACCGCCCCGATCCGGTGGCACACCACCGCGCCGCCGGACCGCCCGGCCGCGCCCGGAGAGGATCCTTATGCGCTTCGCCAAGTTCGGCACCGCCCTGCTCACCGACGACGTCGCGGCCAGCACCCGCTTCTACGTCGACCACTTCGGCTTCCAGCCCCTCGTCGAACTCGACTGGTACGCCAGCCTCCAGCACCCCCAACACCCCGACTGCGCACTGGACTTCACCCTGCGCGGGCACGAGGCCATGCCGCCGGACTTCCGCCACCAGAAGACCGCCGGCGCCCTCCTCGGCTTCCTGGTGGAGGACGCCGCGGCCGAGGAGGCCGCCCTGCGCGACAAGGGGGTGCCGATCGCCGTACCGCTGCGCGACGAGCCCTGGGGGCAGCGCCGCTTCAACGTCTGGGCACCCGAGGGCACCCTGATCGAGGTCCTCCAGACGATCGCCCCGGACCCGGAGTGGATGGCCGCCCAGGGCCTGTGAGCGCGCACCGACCGTCGCCCACCAACCGCCCCCCCGGCCCTGGATACTTGCTCCGGCGAGAGGAACGCGTCAGAACACATCAGGAGCCGTCGGAACCCGTCGGGCCCTGTCGGAACGCGGCCCGTCGGGCCCCGTCGGGACGCGGTCCGTGTGACCCTGTCTGGACGCGACAGAACTCGCCGGAACTCGTCAGAACGCCATCAGGGGGAGCTGGGCCTGTCATGAGCGCACGCAACAAGCCGTACGAATGCGGGCTGGACGCCGCGGTGGACGTCATCGGCGGCAAATGGAAGGTGTTGCTGTTGTGGGCGCTGGCCGAGCGCCCCCATCGGTTCGGCGAACTGCGCCGCGGCCTGCCGAAGATCACCGAGAAGGTCCTGACCCAGCAACTGCGCGAGCTGGAGGCCGACGGCATCGTGCACCGCGAGACCTTCCCCGAGGTGCCACCGAGGGTCGAATACTCCCTCACCGAGGCCGGCCACTCCCTCAACGAGGCTCTCGCCCCACTCGGCGCCTGGGGCACCGCCCACATGCCCCACTTGGAGGCCACTTACGGTCAACGGCATCCGGAGTAGCGAGGTAGCGGCGGTTGGGGCCTTGGGGCACCCCCACGCCGCTACGCACCGCCACGTCACTACGGACTGCCACGCCACCAGTCACTGCCACGTCACTACGCACCCCGCACCGCCGTGACGATATGCACCCGCATCGCGCACGGGATCCGGCCGTCCGACAGTGCCAGGATCGCCGCCTCCCTCTCGAAGCGGGCCCGTAGTTCCGCGGTGGCGGCGGGGGCGAGCGGCCCCAGATCGTAGAAGCCGCTCATGGTCGCCCAGACACGCTCCGGCGGTCCGGTGAGGTCGATCCGTACGGTCTCCCAGCACCCGGACCCGAATCCGGCCGGCCCGAACACCGCGTCGAACCCCTCACGACTCCGCAGCCGCCGGTCGCCGAGCGAGGGAATCCGCTGGTCGGCGGGTGCGGCCGCGAACAGCGGCTCGGCCACGCGCAGGAACGCCGCATACGCCTCGTCCCCGGCCGCACCACCCCCCAGGGCGACCGCCAGCGTGCCACCGGGCGCGAGCACCCGTGCCACCTCGGCCGCGACCTGTTCGGCGTCACCCATCAGCATCAGCGCCATATGGGACACACAGCCGTCGAACCGGCCGTCCTCGAAGGGGAGTTGCTGCGCCCGCCCGGCCCTCAGGTCGGCGCGGGCGACGCCGGGGCGGCGACGGGCCAGCGCCAACTCCTCGGCAGAAAGGTCGAGTCCGGCAAGCTCCCGATCGGCCGGCTCCCGGTCGGCCAGCGACCGGTCGGCCCGCCGTCCCCGCTCGGCGAGGAGTTCGAGCAAGAGACCGTCACCACACCCGAGATCCAGCACCCTGTCGCAGGCCGCCACCCGATCACGGAGGATCTCGTAACTCGACCGCCCGTCCTCGGCCCGTCCATGCGCCATCGTCCGCACAGTCACCGCGGGGTGCGCTGCGTGAAACGCCCGCAAAAACGCTTCCTGCTCCCGAACCGTCGCCATCCCCCGATCGTAGATACGACTTCGGCTGGGGGAGGCGGGCCGAAGGGCGGCGCGAAGGGAGGGCGGTACGAAGGGAGGGCGACGCGAAGGGCGGGCGAAGGGCGGTGCGAAACCCGGGCGCCGCCGCGGAGTTGGGAGGGGCCGAACCCGCCCAGCCGTCATCTGCCAGCCGCCTGCCGCCTGCCGCCTGCCAGGTCGCCCTACCCGTCGCCTGGGCCCTCCCGCACGCCGCTGAGCCTCCCGGACGCCGGTGAGCCCGTCCCGGCCCGACGGGCCCCTCCCGGTCGCCGGCGAGCCCTCCCCACCCCGACGGACCCTCCCAGTCGCCGGTGAGCCCGCCCCACCACCACCGACCCCCTCCCGGACGCCGGTGAGCCCCGCCCTTCCGCCGATGAGCCCTTACCCGTCGCCGGTGGGCCCCTCCTGCAACGACCAGCCGTTGCCGTCGGGGTCGACGAAGTAGACGAACGAGTTCCACGTCCCACCGGGCCCATCGGCCAGCCCGCCGTCCTCGACGTGCTGCACAGGGCTCACGGTCACGCCCCGCTCGACCAACTGCGCCCGGGCCGCGGCAACATCGGACACCACCAGCTGGAGGCCCTGCACGGAACCGGGCTGCGCGTCGGTAACCCCCGTACCCGCACCGATGACGATCGAGCACTCGGACCCAGGCGGCGTTAGCTGCACGATGCGCGCCTGGTCACCGACCGAGACGTCATGGTCGACGGCGAAGCCCAGCTGCTCGCTGTAGAAGCGCTTGGCCCGCTCCACATCGGCCACCGGAACCGGCACCAGTTCGAGCTTCCAGTCCATGAGACGCCGCCTTCCACACGACGACGGCAAGAGCACCAGCGCCGAAGCACCCGCGCCAGAGCACCCACCCCGGGACACCCGGGACACCCCGGCACTCGGCACCGGCGGCACCCCACTCCGCAATCGGCGAGACCTGCTGCAAGAAATCCGCTGCAAGAAGTCTAAGGAGCGAACGGCGACCATGCGCAGCGCGCGAACCCGCCGTGGGCGGCAGATGATTGACGGAGTGAGCACTCACTCCGTACTCTGGAGGCATGACCCCACAACCTGCACGCCGGCGCGCACCCGGCATGAGTGTGGAACAGCGCCGGGCCATGATCGTGGCCGCCGCGCTGCCGCTGGTGGCGGAGTACGGCGCGGCCGTCACCACCAGCCAGATCGCCCGCGCGGCGGGCATCGGCGAGGCCACGATCTTCCGGGCCTTCAAGGACAAGGACGAGGTGCTGGACGCCTGCGTCCGCGAGGCGGTCAGCACGGACCACGTCCTGCGCGAACTGGCCTCGGTCTCCCTGGACGAGCCGCTCGCCGCCCGGCTGACGGAAGCGGCCGAGGCGCTGCGCGCCCATATGGAGCGGATCGGTACGGTCGTCGGCGCCCTGCACGCCTCCGGTCACCTCCGCGGCCGCGGCCGCGAGCCCGGAACCGTCGCCCCGGAGGCCGGGACCAAGCCGGACGGACCGCCGGAGGACCCACGGGCCCGGTCCGCCGCCGCGCTACGCCAAGCCGTCACCGAGCTGATCGAACCGGACCGGGACGCCTTCCGACTGGCCCCCGAGAAGGTCGCCGGTGCCTTCCTGGGCCTCCTCTTCACCCGCCTCCCCACCCCCGTCTCAGAGGCCGACACCCCCCTCACCAGCGAGGAACTCATCGCCGTCCTCCTCCACGGCACCCTCACCCACCCCGGCAACGACACATAACAACCCCGCCCCGGCCAACGGTCCCCACCCCGCCCCACCAACGGCCAACCGCCGCGCCCCGGGCAACGACGCATCGCCCCTGTCCCGTAAGTCTCAGCCGCACCCGGCAACGGCCAGGCGCCCGAGGCGCTGGCAATGGCGCACCCCTCCCCGAGCCCGGACGACGACGCGTCGCCGCGCCCAGGCAACGCCACGCCACGACCGCCAGGCCACGCCATGCCGCCCGCAAACCCGCAATTGGCGCACCGCCGCGCCCAGGCGCAACACCAACGAACCGCCACGCCCAGGCGCTGCCCCTCTTCCCCCTCCCCTCC
>NZ_JOIX01000078.1 GCF_000720175.1 Streptomyces sp. NRRL S-337 | reverse complement strand
ACGAATCGATCTGCTCAACCGTCAGCGACTTCTCACACAGTCACACCAACGAGCCCCACCCCACACGGTCACACCACATGCGGTTGCAGTACTAGGGGGCGTCCGAACGCATCCCGTAGGGGTCACGAGGCCCCCCTGCGGGCCACAACGTAGCGGGGTGGTGGGGTATTCCGGGTCGGGCGTCCCGGACGGGGCATCCAGGCCGGTATCCCGAGTCGGGGATCCCGGGGGACCTCCCAGGCGTAGTCGCGTCCTACAGGGCCGCGTAGCCGCGTTCGCGGAGGGATTGGCCGTATTGCTGGAGGACCCAGAGTTCGTTCTGGACGGCGGCCAGGTGCTCGGGGTCGGCGCGGGGGCCGAGGCGCTGGAGGGTGCCGCGGATTTCGGTGACGCGCTGGTTGACGGCGGCGAGGCGGACCGTGACCAACTGGACGCCGGCGTAGGCCTCGTCGGGGTCGCGGCGGGTGTGCAGGGGCTCGACGGCGAGTTCGGTGATCATGGCGCGGACGGTGTCGTCGGGGGCCGCCTCGCGCACCCGGGCGATGTAGCCGTTGTCGGCGGCGCCGGCCGTGGCGCCACCGGCCTCCTCGATGCACTGGCGGACCACGGCGTAGGGCGGCGCGGTGAACTCGTCGGCGCCGTAGGCGTCGAAGGCCGGGGAGACCAGGTCGGGGCGCTGCAGGGCGAGCTTGAGCAGTTCCCGCTCGACGCGGTGGGCGGGGCTGCGGAGGTTGAGCGCGGGGCCGCGCGGGACGGCCTGGCGGGGCGGTTCCGCAGCGGCCGGGGCCGCGCCGGGGCGGGGTCGGCGGCCCTGGTCGGGGCCGGTGCCGTCGCGGCCGCGTTCGCGGGCCCAGCGGGCGAGCTGGGCGACCCGCTTGACCACGAACTGGGTGTCCAGGATGCCGAGCATGCCGGCGAGCTGGACGGCGGATTCGTGCTGGATGGAGCTGTTCTTGATGTTCGCCACGATGGGCGCGGCCTCGTCGAGTGCGGCGGCCCGGCCGACGGCGGTGTCGAGGTTGTGCCGGGAGACGACGTGCCGCAGGGCGAACTCGAAGAGCGGGGTGCGGGACTCGACGAGGTCGGCGACGGCGTCGTCGCCCTTGTGGAGGCGCAGGTCGCAGGGGTCCATGCCGCCGGGGGTGATGGCGATGGAGGTCTGCGCGGCGAACTTCTGGTCGTCCTCGAAGGCGCGCAGGGCGGCCTTCTGGCCCGCGGCGTCACCGTCGAAGGTGAAGACGACCTCGGAGCCGGAGTTGTCCATCAGCAGCCGGCGGAGGATCTTGATGTGGCCCTCGCCGAAGGACGTGCCGCAGGTGGCGATGGCGGTGGTGACGCCGGCCAGGTGGCAGGCCATGACGTCGGTGTAGCCCTCGACGACCACGGCGCGGTTGCCCTTGGCGATCTCCTTCTTGGCGAGGTCGATGCCGTAGAGGACCTGGGACTTGCGGTAGAGGGGGGTCTCGGGGGTGTTGAGGTACTTGGGGCCGTTGTCGTCGTCGCGGAGCTTGCGGGCGCCGAAGCCGACGACCTCGCCGGCGATGTCGCGGATCGGCCACATCAGGCGGCCGCGGAAGCGGTCGATGGGTTTTCCGCTGCGGCTGTCCTGGGAGATGCCGGAGAGGATCAGCTCCTTGTCGGTGAAGCCGCGGCCGCGCAGGAAGCGGGTGAGGTGGTCCCAGCCGGCCGGGCTGTAGCCGACGCCGAAGTGCTGGGCGGCGGCCTGGTCGAAGCCGCGCTCGGCGAGGAAGCGGCGGCCGATCTCGGCTTCGGGGCTGTCGAGCTGTTCGACGTAGAACTGGGCGGCGGCCTTGTGGGCCTCGACCAGGCGGGTGCGCTCGCCCTGCTGGCGGCCGGGGGTGTAGCCGCCCTCTTCGTAGCGCAGGGTGATGCCGGCCTGGGAGGCGAGGCGCTCGATGGTCTCGGCGAAGGAGAGGTGGTCGATCTTCATGATGAAGTCGACGGTGTCGCCGCCCTCCTGGCAGCCGAAGCAGTGGTAGAGGCCCTTAGCAGGGCTGACGTGGAAGGACGGGGACTTCTCGTCGTGGAAGGGGCAGAGGCCCTTGAGGTTGCCGCCGCCGGCGTTGCGGAGCTGGAGGTACTCGGACACGACGGCGTCGATCGGGACCGCGTCCCGTACCGCCTTCACATCGTCATCGTTGATCCTGCCTGCCACGCGTGAATTCTACGGCCGGGGTCGGACAGTTCCGGCCGCCCGGGCGGTGCGACCCGGCGGCCCCGGCCCCTACCCGTACCTCATCAGCCCAGGTCAGGCCGTCATCCGTCGGCGCCCGCCATCACCGCCAGGAACCGGTCGAGGCCGATGTTGCCGCCGGAGATGATCACGCCGGTGCGGGGCGGGAGCGGGCCGGCCTTGCCGGTGAGGAGGGCGGCCAGGGCGCTGGCGCCGCTGGGCTCGGTGACGATCTTGAGTCGTTCGAAGGCGAACGTCATGGCGGCGCGGATCTCGTCGTCGGTGACCAGGACCACCGAGTCGAGGAGGCGCTGGTTGATCGCGAAGGTCAGGGCTCCGGGGGTGTCGACCGCCTGGCCGTCGGCGATGGTGCGCGGGACGGGGATGGTGACGGGGTGGCCGGCGGCCAGTGAGCGCCGGGTGTCGTCGCCGGCCTCCGGCTCGACGCCGATCATGCGGATGCCGGGGGCGAGGGCGGTGGCGGCGGTGGCCGAGCCGGCCATCAGGCCGCCGCCTCCGACGGGCACCAGGAGCGCGTCGAGCGGGCCGGTCTCCTCCAGCAGTTCCAGGGCGGCGGTGCCCTGGCCGGCGATGATGTGCGGGTGCTCGTACGGCGGGATGAGGGCCAGTCCTCGGTCCTCGGCGAGCTGCCGGGCGAGGGCGGCCCGGTCGCCGGTGTAGCGGTCGTAGCGGACGATCTCGGCGCCGTAGCCGGCGGTGGCGTCCGTCTTGGAGCGCGGGGAGTCCTCGGGCATCACGATGACGGCGTGGCTGCCGAGTTCGCGGGCGGCGAGGGCGACGGCCTGGGCGTGGTTGCCGGAGGAGTACGCGACCACTCCCCGGGCGAGCTGGTCGGGGGCGAGCCGGGAGAGGGCGTTGTAGGCACCGCGGAACTTGAAGGCGCCGATGCGCTGGAAGTTCTCGCACTTGAGGTGGGTCTCGGTGCCGGCCAGCGCGTCGAGGGTGCGGGAGCGCAGGACGGGCGTGCGGTGGGCCACGCCCGCCAGCCGCCGGGCGGCGTCCCGGACGTCGTCGAGGGTGACGGTGTCCGGGGCGCCGGGGCCGGGGTGGGCGCTGGGGCTGCTGGGGCCGCTGGGGCTCTGCGTCATGGGCGCACGCTATGGGAGCAGCGAGGCGAGCGGAACATCCGGATCGGCCAGCGCGGCGGGCTCCAACGGGGCACCGCTGCGGATGAGTTGCTGGATGGTCTCGGCGACGTCCCAGACGTTGACGTTCATGCCCGCCAGGAGCCGGCCGTCGGTGGCGAGCCAGAAGGCGACGAACTCCCGCTTGGCGACGTCGCCGCGGCAGACGACCTGGGCGTACGAGCCGGGCGGGGCGTATCCGGAGTACTCCATTCCGACGTCGTACTGGTCGGAGAAGAAGTACGGGACGCGGTCGTAGCTGATGTCCTGGCCGAGCATGGCGCGGGCGGCGGCCGGGCCGCCGTTGAGGGCGTTGGCCCAGTGCTCGACCCGGATGCGGGTGTCGAGCAGGGGGTGGTCGGCGGCGGCGACGTCGCCGGCGGCGTAGACGTACGGGTCGGAGGTGCGCAGCGCCGCGTCGACGGCGATGCCGCCGCCGGTGTGGGGGTCGGCGAGGTCGAGGCCGGCCTGTTCGGCGAGGGCGGTGCGTGGGGCGGCGCCGATCGCGGCGAGCACGTCGTGGGCGGGGTGTTCCTCGCCGTCGTCGGTGCGGACGGCGACGACCATGCCGTCCTGGCCGACGATTTCGGTGAGGCGGGCGCCGAAGTGGAAGCGAACGCCGTGTTCGCGGTGCAGGTCGGTGAAGAGGGCGCCGAGTTCGGGGCCGAGGATGCCGTGCAGGGCGGTGGGTGCGGGTTCGACGACGGTGACCTCGGCGCCGTAGGAGCGGGCCGCGGCGGCGACCTCCAGGCCGATCCAGCCGGCGCCCGCGATGACCAGCCGGCCGTTTTCCCGGCCGAGGGAGGCCAGGACGCCGCGGAGCCGTTCGGCGTGGGCGAGGCGGCGCAGGTGGTGCACGCCGGCCAGGCCGGTGCCGGGGATGTCCAGGCGGCGCGGTTCGGCGCCGGTGGCCAGCAGCAGCTTGTCGTAGGCGATGAGGGTGCCGTCCCCGAGGCGGACGGTGCGGCCGGCCGGGTCCAGGTGGACGGCGGGCTGGCCCAGGTGGAGCTCGATGTGTGCCTGGGCGTACCAGGCGGGTTCGTGGATGAAGACGCTGTCGCGCTCCTCCTTGCCGAGCAGGTACCCCTTGGAGAGCGGCGGGCGCTCGTACGGGTGGTCGCGCTCGTCACAGATGAGGATCACCCGGCCGGTGAAGCCCTCGGAACGGAGCGTTTCCGCGGCCTTCGCCCCGGCCAGGCCACCCCCGACGATGACGAACGTCTGGTGTGCGTCGACCACTTGCTTCCTCCTCGTTGCGGTGCCGTACGTCCGCGTCCGCGTCCGTAAACGCCCCCGATGTGCCCCCGGTGTGGTGTTTCCGGTGTGCCTTCCCCCGTGTGCCGACCGGGTGCGCTGTCCCGATGCGCCGGCCCGGTGTGCTGTCGCCCGTAGGTGTGGCGGTGGTGCTGTCTCCCGTAGGTGTGGGCGGTGGTGCTTTCCCTCGTAGATGTGTGCGGTGTTGGCGGGGTTCTCTCTGTTCGCCGTTCGATAACGGTCGGGTCCGAGCGTCCCGCACGGAGCGTGAGGGGGGAAGAGGGGCTTCCCCCCTAGGGTCACCCTGGGTTGCCCGGCGCGTTACCGGGCCGTCGGGTGAGACGGGCGTGCAGGGAGCGGGCCGTCGTGTCCGTCAAGGCCGCGATCTGGTCGATGACGGCCCGCATCCGCGCGGTATCGTCGGGAGCCGCCTCGAACAGCGAACGGAACTGCGGGTCAAGGCCGTCGGGGGCCCGGGCGAGCAGTGCCTCGGCCAGTTCGGCGATGACGATGCGCTGATCGGCGCGGAGGGCCTCCTGGTCGGGGCGCTGCATCACGTACCGGTCGGCGACCGCTTTCAAAACGGCGCATTCCAGCCGGGTTTCGGCCGGAACCACCAGCTCCGCGGTGTACCGGGTCAGCCGGCCGCTCCCCCACCGGGCCCGCGTCGCGCCCTCCGCGGCGAGGCAGAAGCGGCCGATCAGCTGGCTGGTGGCGTCCTTGAGGCGGGCCTGGGCGAGCGCGCTGCCGTCGTAGCCGTGCGGCCACCACTCCTGCTCCAGCAGGCGGTCCAGCGCCGCGGCCAGTTCCTCGGGGCCGGCGCCCGGGGCGTAGCGCTCGGCGGCGACCGCGAAGATCTCGGTGCGCTCGGCGTCGGCGAGCAGGAGGTTGGGGTCGAGGTGCCCGGCGTGCAGCCCGTCCTCGACGTCGTGCACCGAATACGCCACGTCGTCGGACCAGTCCATGACCTGCGCCTCGAAGCTGCGTGCCGTGTCGGGCGCGTCCTGCCGGAACCAGGCGAAGACCGGCCGGTCGTCCTCGTAGACCCCGAACTTCGGGGAGTCCGGGTCGGTGGGGTGCGCGCCGCGCGGCCAGGGGTACTTGGTGGCGGCGTCGAGGGCGGCGCGGGTGAGGTTGAGGCCGACGCTGAGCACCGAGCCGTCCGGTGCGGGCACGAACCGCTTGGGCTCCAGACGGGCCAGCAGCCGCAGCGACTGGGCGTTGCCCTCGAAGCCGCCGCAGGGCGCGGCGACTTCGTTGAGGGCCTGTTCCCCGTTGTGCCCGAAGGGCGGGTGGCCGAGGTCGTGCGCCAGACAGGCGGTCTCGACCAGGTCGGGGTCGCAGCCGAGGGCGGCGCCCAGTTCCCGGCCGACCTGGGCGCACTCCAGGGAGTGGGTCAGCCGGGTGCGCGGGCTGGCGTCCCAGGCGTGGGTGAGCGTGCCGGGGGTGACGACCTGGGTCTTGCCGGCCAGTCTGCGCAGCGCCGCGGAGTGCAGCACCCGGGCGCGGTCGCGCTGGAAGGCGGTGCGGCCCGGGCGTTTGTCGGGCTCGGGGACCCAGCGTTCGGTATCGGCCGCGGTGTAGCCGGAAATGGTCGGTCGTGTGCCCGTCATACAGCGACGGTAGCCGCCCTGATGCTTTCGGGACCGGATCCGGTGCGGGTCAGGAGCGCCTGGTCGTAGCGGTGCAGTACGAGGCGGGCCAGCGCGGGGTGGTCTCCCAGGGGCGCGGCGGCGACGCCGGGGGCGGCGGCCGCGCACTGGGTGGCGAAGCGGCCGGGTGCGGTGAAGCAGCCGGCCAGCGCGATCCGCTCGTGGCCGGCGGCGGTCAGCGTCCGGACGGCTTCGGCGACGGTCGGGGCGGCGGCGGACGCGTAGGCGGGGACGACCGGGAGGCCGCCGAGGCGGGCGGAGAGGAGGCGGGCGGTGTGCTCGGTGTCCCGGGCGGAGCGGGCGGCCCGGGAGCCGGCGGCGGCCAGGACCACGGCCGTGCTCCCGCGCCCCGCGGCGGCGCCGGCCTCCAGCAGCCGGCCGTGCAGCGCCTCGGCGAGGAGCGGGTGCGGGCCGAGCGGGGCGGCGATCCGGCCGGTCAGATGGGGTGCGGCCGCGAGCGCGGCGGGCAGGTCGTGGGTGACGTGGTAGCCGTGGCCGAAAAGCAGCGGGACGAGGACGGCGTCGCCGCGGAGGTCCGCGAGGGTGTCGGCGAGCAGCGGCCGGTTGAGCTCGATGTGCCCGAGCCGTACGGGGAGGCCGGGGCGGAGCGCACGGACGCGGTCGAGGAGCGCGCGGACGGCCGGCAGGGCGCGCGGGTCCCGGCTGCCGTGCGCGACGGCGACGAGGGCGGGGGCCGCCGGGCGCGGTGGGCGGAAGCCGTGCAGCCGGACCGTGCGGAGCCCTCTGCTGAGCTGGGCGGTGATCTCGGCGGCGAGCTCCCCCACACCGAGCGGCGCGGGGGAGGCGGAGGCGGAGGGCTGCGGTATCGGCACCGTCATGATCCGAGCGTGGCAGCCGGGCGTTGCGCTGCCGTTTCTTCGCGGGGAACTCCGTGTTCCAGGTGCCTGCCGCCGGCGTTACGCCCCGTGTGCGACGGCATGGCGCCTCATGTGCCCAGGCGTTACGCCCCGTGTGCGCCGTCCTCCGCCCGGTGCCCGCCGCTCGCCTCGTCGCTCTCCCTGGCGGCGACCTCGTGGGCGTCGATCTCCTTCAGGTAGCGCTCGCGCGTCGGCTCGTCCAGGAAGGACGCGCGGAAGGAGTGGCGGGCGAGGGTGCGCAGGGTCGCCTCGTCGAGGCCGAGGGCGTCGCGTACGGCGGTGAAGTTGTCGTCCGCGTAGCCCCCGAAGTACGCCGGGTCGTCGGAGTTGACGGTCACCAGCAGCCCGGCGTCCAGCATCGCGGGCAGCGGATGATCCGCCAGGTCGTCGACCACCCGCAGACGGAGGTTGGACAGCGGGCAGACCGTGAGCGGCACCTGGTCCGCCACCAGGCGGGCGACCAGCCGCTCGTCCTCCATGGAGCGCACCCCGTGGTCGATCCGGTCCACGCCGAGGATGTCCAGGGCCTCCCAGACGTACGCCGGCGGGCCCTCCTCGCCCGCGTGCGCCACGCACTTGAGCCCGGCCTCCTTCGCCAGCGCGAAGACCTCCCGGAACTTCACCGGCGGATGCCCGACCTCGGCCGAGTCCAGCCCGACAGCGGTGAGCCGGTGCAGGTGCGGCCGGGCCGCCTCGAAGGTGGTCAGGGCCGACTCGGCGCTCTCGTCGCGGAGGAAGCACATGATCAGCCGGGTGCTGATGCCGTACGTCTCCTCGGCGGCGTCCAGCGCCCGGGCCAGGCCGTTGATCACCGTGCCGATCGCGACGCCGCGCGCGGTGTGCGCCTGCGGATCGAAGAAGATCTCGGCGTGCCGTACGCCCTGCTCCTTGGCGCGGGCCAGATAGGCGTGCGCGAGGTCGGCGAAGTCGTCCTCGGTGCGCAGCACGGCCATCAGCGCGTAGTACAGGTCCAGGAAGGACTGCAGGTCCTCGAAGGAGTAGGCGCGGCGCAGTTCGTCCTCGGTGGCGTAGGGCAGCCGCACGCCGTTGCGCCGGGCGAGCGCGAAGGCCAGTCCGGGCTCCAGCGTGCCCTCGATGTGCAGGTGCAGTTCCGCCTTGGGCAGCGGCCCGGCGGCCGGCCGGTCGGTGGAGGGGTTCGGGGAGGAAGCCACGCTGGTCAGACCTGTTCTGCGGTAGGTGAAGGGCCCTCGGTACTACGGGAGGGATCTTCCAGGTTAGTCGCCGGAGTGCCGGAGCCCACCGGGTGGTGGGGAGCCCCGGAACCGGCCCGGTGAGGGACGTGCTCGACGGGGGCGGCGGCCAGCCAGTCGCCGCCTCCTATGGGGGTGCCGGTCGTGCGCAGGCGGGCGGCGAGCGGCTCGGCGGCCAGGTAGACCCAGGCCCGTACGGTGCGGCCGTCCGGGCGGACCGCGTCGGTGACCACCCGCTCGTAGAGGTTGCGCGGGTCGCCGGGGGCGTAGTCCTCCAGCCGGTCCAGAACCGTCCGCACCTCGTCGTAATCGGCGGCCCGGGGGTGGACGAGCGCGCCGTGCACCGTCGCGTCCGGCGGCCCGGGGATCGCGTACGGGTAGCCGGGGCCGTCGTAGAGCAGCGCGCCGGCGATCCGGGCCGGTTCCTCGTGGGCGGTCCGGCCGCGGAGCGCCCAGGCGTGGTTGGCCTGGCCGGGGAGCAGCGTTCCGTAGACGAAGAAGGGCAGGCGCTCGGGCTCGGTGGTCATGGGGCGCGGTCCTCTCCCGGGTGGTGGGGTCCCCTCCAGGGTGTCGGGTCCTCTCCAGGGTCGTACGGCATCGACGGCAGGGTCGTACGGCATCGGCGGTGCGGCGCGACGCGGCTGCGGGCGTATGTCGTCGGGCGTATGTCGTCGGGCGTGCGTCGTCAGGCGTGCGTCGTCGGCCACGATGCCGGGTGGCCCTGCAACCATCATCGGCCGGTGGGCGTCGGTGCCTGCAGACACGATCGCGATCAGACGCGATCAGATGCAGTCCGGCCTGGTCCGGGTGCGAGCGACTGCGATCACTTGCGATCGGGGACGGGGGCGGGTCATGCGAGAGCCGGTGGCAGGGCTGGTGCGGCGCATACGGGGCGGGGTGTCCCGGCTGCGGCTGCCGCGGACCCGGCGCGGGCAACGCCGTGCCTACCAGGCCGTGGTGGCCGCGACGGTGCTCGCGCTGGCCCCGGCGACCTGGCTGAACGCCACCGCGGGCCCCCGGGTGCGGACCGTCGCCGACGCCCCCGCCGCACCGGTCGCCATCGTCTTCGGCGCGGGCCTGTGGGACGGCAAACCCTCCCCGTACCTCGCCCACCGGCTGGACGCGGCGGCCGCGCTCTACCGGCGGGGCGCCGTCCGGGCCCTCCTGGTCACCGGTGACAACAGCCGCCACGACTACGACGAACCGGACGCCATGCGCGGCTATCTGGTGCACCACGGCGTCCCGGCCCGGAAGATCGTCAGCGATTACGCGGGCTTCGACACCTGGGACTCCTGCAGCCGGGCCCGCCGGATCTTCGGCGTGGACCGGGCGGTGCTGGTCAGCCAGGGCTTCCACATCCGGCGTGCGCTCGCGCTCTGCACGGCGGCCGGGATCGACTCCTACGGGGTCGGGGTCGCCGCCAATCGCGATGTGACCTGGGCGTACGGCGGTGTGCGGGAGATCTTCGCGGCCGGGAAGGCGGCGGCGGACGCGCTGCTACGGCCCGACCCGCAGTTCCTCGGCCCGCGCGAGAAGGGCGTGACGGAGGCGCTGCGCTGAGGCCGGCGGGGGCGCTGGCTGAGGCACTGCGCTGAGGCGTGACGGAGGCGCTGCGCCGAGCGGCGCGCGCCTCCGCCTCTGACCCCTGTCCCGGTCTCAGGCCTTGGTCGCGCGGGCGTACAGGCTGAGGATCTTCGCCCCGAAGTACGGGCTGTAGGAGACCCGGTCGCTGTTCGGGCCCTTGGGGCCGCCGCCGTTGAGACCGCCGATCAGCCCGATGATCCGGCCGGTCCCGGTCCGCTCGTCGAAGCCGGTGAGCCAGGGGCTGCCCGAGGTGCCGCCGTAGAAACCACCGCACTCCATGCGGAGTTGGTCGGTGCCGGCGAGCCGGGAGGTTTGGGTGGCGCAGCGCACCGCCCGGTCCTCCGGGTCGTTGCGGACGTTGGGGTAGCCGACGACGGTGACGTCGTTGGTGTAACCGGGCGTCGGGGCGAGGATGTTGCCGCCGGTGACGTCCTCCAGGGCGCGGCCGTCCGCGTCCGCCTCGACGGTGGCGAAGGCGAAGTCGAGGTCGGACTTGTCGCCGGTGGTGCCGCGGTCCGGGTAGGCGAAGGACTCGTCGATCGCCCACACCCCGTGCGGCTGGGTCTGCGCGCCGGAACGATACTGCGGGACGAACGCGGCACGGTCGCCCGGGTTGCAGTGCCCCGCGGTGAGGATCAGGTTGCGGTGCGGGCTGTGCACGACGCTGGCGGTGCAGTGGTGGGCCCGGGCGTCACCGTCCACCGAGAACAGCACGCCGACGGTCGGGATGCCGTCGAAGTGCCGGGCGGTGGCGGGGAGTCGGGCGGCGGCACCGGACGGTCTTGCGGCCGGGGAGGACTTGCTCGCCCCTGTGGCCTTCGCGGCCGGTGCGGCGGCGGCCATCCGCTCTGGCGTCCAGTAGGCGGCGGCGTCCCGGCTGGTCCAGGGCGCGTCGGGGGCCCGGGTCGGCCGGTCACCGGCGGCGGCGCTGCCCCGGGCGCTCTCGGCCGCGTGCACGGCCGGTGCCGCGGCCAGGCAGAACGCCATGCCGAGGGCCGTCGTCACGGCCTTGCCGCCGCGGGTCAGCAGGGGGGTGCGCAGCGGGCCCGGGGTCCGCCGCCTCGCGTGTCGCGCCACGTCAGCTCGTCTCCTCTGCGACCCAGGACAGATAGCCGGCCCCGCCGCGGGTGATCGGGGTGGCGATGATCTCGGGGGTGTCGTAGTCGTGCGTCTGAAGGAGGTACCGCTCCAGCTCCGGGTAGCGCACCTGCGACGTCTTGAACAAGACCTGCCATTCCCGCGCGGTCTCCACCGCGTCGTTCCAGCGGTAGACCGAGGTCACCGGGGCGCCGACCTGGGCACAGGCGGCGAGCCGGCCCTCGATCGCGCCGCGGGCCAGGCGCTCGGCCGTCTCCTCGCTGTCCGTGGTGGTCATGACGGTCAGGAACTCGGTGGATACGGGCGGTTCGCCCGGGCGGGAGGTGGGGTCGCCCGGGCGGGAGGTCGGGTCGATGGGATCGGCCACGGTGGCATCCTTCATGGTGGGGGGCATGGCGGGGGCACGTGGTGGGCACCCGGTGGGGGACAAACGGACGCTCCCCGCATCGTACGGACCGGGATGATCATCCCTCAGCTGACGGGCCGCCCCCCGCAGGGGCACGCACCCGGACGCACGCGGCCGTATTCCCCGGTTGTTCCCCGGTTGCATCCGCTGGTACAGCGGCAACGATGGAAGGGAGCCAGCCGCCGGCACGCATCGAAAGGCCAGCACCATGCACGACCTCGACGCACTCACCCGCCAGCTGCTCGACGACGCCAGGGCCTCCGCGCACGGGCGCAGCGCCCATCTCTTCGTCCACGACGGTCCGCTCCGGCAGACCGTGATCGCGCTGATCGCCGGGGCCTCGCTGGACGAGCACCAGGCGCCACCGGCGGCGAGCCTGCAGGTCCTCAAGGGGCGGGTCCGGCTGACCGGGCCGGGCAACGGCACCGAACTGAAAGCGGGTCAGATCGCCGTGCTCCCCCAGGCGCGGCACGGACTGGAGGCCGTCGAGGAGTCGGCGGTGCTGCTGACGTCCGTCACGGAGTTCAAGGGCGAGGACGTCCGCGGTGCGGAGACGGCGGGGGCGGCGCGGGGGTAGCGGAGACGGCGGGGCGGCGCGGGGCTGGAAGGCCGCGGTGCCTTCACGTTCTTCTGAATCTTATGTAGCTTGAGGAGCATGACGAGTTCCAGGCCCGGTGACGGCCCCGCCGGCAACGGCCCCCGCGGCAGCGGCGAGGCGGGCGTCAAGGTGCGGCTGACCGGCGAGAAGGAGACCCTGCTTCCCACGCTCTACGCCCGGGCGGTCGACTGCCTCTCCCCCGACCCGATCCTCGGCGACACCATGGCCCTGGACACCGTCCGCCGGATCGACTACGACTTCCGCGCGATGCGGCTGAGCGCCGGCGATGCCGTCACGGTGGCCCTGCGCGCGCGGCAGTTGGACCGCTGGACGGCGGAGTTCCTGGACCGGTACGACGACGCGGTGGTGGTGCATCTGGGCTGCGGCCTCGACACCCGCGTCCACCGGCTGGACCCGGGCCCCCGAGTGCGCTGGTTCGACGTCGACTACCCCGAGGTCATCGACCTGCGCCGGCAGCTGTTCCCGGAGCCGGCGGCCGACTACACGGCCGTCCCGTCGTCGGTGACCGACCCGGCGTGGGTCGCCCAGGTGCCCGCGGACCGGCCGCTGATGATCGTCGCCGAGGGGCTGCTGATGTACCTCACCGAGGCGGACGCCACCGCGCTGCTGCGGCGGCTGATCGTCCACGCGCCGCACGGCGCCGCCGCCTTCGACGCCTTCAGCAGCTTCGCCATCCGCACCCAGCGGCTCAGCCGCGTGCTCCGGAAGGCCGGGGCCCGGGTGCGCTGGGGCACCGACCGCGCGGGGATCGCCGCCGTCAGCCCGCGCCTGCGGATCGTCGAGGACGTCAGCGCACTGGAGCTCCCGGGGATCGAGCAACTGCCGCCCGCCTCCCGGCTGGCCGCCCGGGCCGTGGCCAAGGTGCCGGCGGTACGGGACACCTGGCGGCTGTACCACTGCCGGTTCTGAGCCGCCCTTCGCCCCGCCTCGCGTCCCTCAGACCGCGATCCACTGGTCGTACGCCAGCTTGCACAGCAGGGCGACGACCACGACCACCAGCACCCCGCGAACGAACCCGGCCCCGCGCTTGAGCGCCATCCGGGCACCCACCAGGCCGCCCACGAGGTTGAACAGCGCCAGCAGCGCGCCGAGTTGCCACAGCACGGTGCCCTGGACGGCGAACATCGTCAGCGCGCCGACGTTGGTGCAGACGTTCACGACCTTGGCCGTGGCGGACGAGGTCACCAGGTCCATGTGCAGCACCGCGGCGAGCGCGACGACCAGGAACGCGCCGGTCCCCGGCCCGATCAGGCCGTCGTAGAAACCGATGCCCAGACCGGCGACGAGGACCGCGGCGAGCACCCGCCGCCGGGAGACCGGTCCGGACGGCGCCGGTGCGGTCCCGAAGGCCGGGCGGAAGAGGACGAAGGCGAGCACGCCCAGCAGGACCGCCATGATCAGCGGGCGCAGCACCTCACTGTTGATCCCGGCCGCGAAGAACGCCCCGCCCAGCGAGCCGGCCACCGCCGCCAGCCCGATCCGCAGCGCGGTCCGCAGATCGATCGGCGCCTTGCGCACGTACGTGACCGCGGCCGCCGTCGTGCCCACGATGGCGGTGGACTTGTTGGTGCCGAGGACGTACGCGGCGGGCGTGTGCGGAAGACCGACCAGCAGGGCCGGGAGCAGCAACAGCCCGCCACCGCCCACCACGGCGTCGATCCATCCCGCCGCGAGCGCGGCCAGGCAGAGCAGGGTCAGGGCGAAGAGCGATATGTCAGCGGGCACCGGCTGATCTTAAGAAGCGGGCCGCGGACCGGGCTCCGGAATTACGGGCGCTGTGACGAAGACCGCCGGGACGGGAGGGGTGGGCATCCGCCGGGACGGGAGGGGTGGGCATCCGCCGGGACGGCAGGGGTGGGCATCCGCCGGGGCGGCAGGGGCGGACGCCGACCGGTTCAGAGGCAGCCGTCCAGTGTCGAGTTGCGGCCGTATGCCAACTCGCGCCCGTCGATCACGACGCCGACCCCCGGCGGCAGCACGGGAGGGACCAGCGCCGGCAGGGCAAGGCCGTCCCGGTCGACGCTCACGTGGATGCGCTCGGGGGATTCCGCCGCGATCTCGTACATGTCCTGGGGCAGGGACTCCCAGATCGCGTCGTCGTCCATGCCGTCGTACCGCCCACCGGGCTCCGGTACGCCGCCGCTCGTCCGCAGGTCCTCCGCGGACCGCATCGCCGTCAGCCCGGGGACCTTCACCGTCACGAACGGGCCCAGCTCCCGTTCCGCCAGGAGCTCCCCGCGCTGGTACACCCTGACCACGAACGCATCGCCGGCCGCCCACGAACCCGTACGCACGTAGTAGGCGACCGAGGCGTCGAGCTCTTCGAGGTCGCTGCACACCTCAAGGTGCTCCCAACCACCGCCGCCCTGCCAGAGCGAGCCCTCGAACACGTAGAAGCTGTGCATGTCGTCCCCCATGTGCCTCGGCACCCCTCGGTGTGCCTCGATGTGCGTGTGGTGGTGCTGGAGCCCCTGCTGCCGAGGGAGCGCTCACCCCTCGCGCTTGAGGTCCTCCAGACCGGACGCGACCAGCAAGGGTTCGAACTCGACCACGCTGTGCGAGGCAACGCCGTTGAGCACGTACGGATCGGTGGCGAGGATCCGGTCGAGGTCCTCGACAGGCATCTTGGCAGCCAGGTAGACACCACCCACCAAAGGCACTTGGCGACCGACTGCCAGCAGCAGCCGCCGTGAAATGAGGTCGTTCAGCCAGTCGCCGTGGGCCGGTCTCCACGGGTCCACTTCCGCCAGGGGCGCCGTATAGGTCACTGTGACAACGAACATGGCGGGACCGTAGCCGAGTGCCAAGTACTCCAGCGACGGCATTCCACGATCAGTGGCCTGACCGCTGGTTAAGAACCAGCCGCTCACCCCGGCTCTCCGCGATCCGCTGCACCGCGTCGAGCGCCTCCGTCAGCTCCACGGTCAGCAGCTGAAGCTCCCCGGTCGTCCAGCTCCGCCCGTCGAGCATCCGCCGCGCCTCTTTGCGCAACTCGGCGGTGTAGCAGAGCTGCTCGGCCTCGATGTCGTCGGCGAGCCGCGAGATGAAGCCGTCGCCGTCCCCGAGGAGCAGGCAGGGCTTCCCGTCGGGGCTCGTCCAGGGGAGGAGTCGGGGGGTGGAGGTGGTGGGGGAGGTGGGGGTGTCGTCCGTCATGAGCAGCCTCCTGGGGCTCCGTTACGAGGTAACCGGATGTAGCAATTCGGTCACGCTGGCAACGCAACGGGCAATAGGATCGCAGCGGTTGAACCAGCAGCGTTCAACATCGAGACCTGCCGCGATGCCCACGTACGCCCGCATGATGAGAGGTCACAGCGTTGGACGAGACGACGCCGCCCGAGCATTTGAATCCGCTCCAGCGCTTCGGCCGTGACGTCAGACAGGTACGGCTGGCCCGAAAGCTCACGCAGAAGCATCTGGCCAACGCCACGGGCTACACCAACGGCTATGTCAGCAAGGTCGAGTCCGGGACGCTGCTGCCCAGGCCGAGCATGAAGTTCGCCAAGGGCTGCGACACGGTATTCGGCACGGGCGAGTTATTCGCGGGGTTGCTGCAGCGGATCGAGGAAGGGGACCACCCGAGTTGGTTCGTGCCGTACGCGCACCTGGAGGGGAAAGCCTCGCGGATACTGGACTACTCGACGAACGTGGTGAAGGGCCTCCTGCAGACGGAGGGCTACGCGCGAGCCATCTTCCGCTCGTACTTCGGCCACGAAGAAGACGAGGCAATCGAGGGCAAGGTGGCCGCGCGATTGCGTCGGCGTGAGGTCTTCGAGCGGGACAACCCGCCGTTCCTGTGGACCATCGTGCATGAGGCCTGTCTGCGAACGGTCGTAGGGGGCGCCGAGATCATGGCCGGACAGCTTGATTACCTGCTGAGGGCAGCCGCTTCACCACGCATCAAACTTCAGGTCATACCCTTCTCAGCAGGTGCCCCTGCCGCGTCCACAAGGCCCTTCACTGTGCTGCGATTCACGGACTCCCGGGCGGTGCTGTACACGGAGACCCGGGTAGGAGGCAGGATGCACGACTCCGCACAAACGGTCGATGCTGCCCTGGACGACTATGATCTCCTCAGGGCGCACGCGTTGTCCCCCGATCAATCAGGGGCTCTGATCAAGACTCTGTTGGAGGAGTACCGCGCATGAGTGCCGACTTGAATCTCGTGGGGGCCGAGTGGATCAAGTCGTCCTACAGCGATGCCAACGGCGGTGACTGCGTCGAGTTCACCCGAGACTTCGCCTGGACCAAGTCGTCCTACAGCGAAGGCAACGGGGGGGAGTGCATCGAATTCAGCCGCACCCTCACCCACCCCCACGGCCTCATCCCCGTCCGCGACAGCAAGAACCCCGACGGCCCCGCCCTCCTCTTCCCCGCCACCGACTGGGCCACGTTCATCTCCGCCGTCAAACAAGGCGAGTTCGGCGCCTGAAGGGAACGAGCCCATGAACCTCCGCGACGACGCCCGGGCGCTGTCCGACGACCTCATCCAGCTCCGCCGTACGCTGCACCGCATCCCGGAGACCGGGCTCGAACTCCCCCGTACGCAGGAGACCGTGCTGGCCGCGCTCGACGGGCTGCCGTTGGAGGTCGGTACCGGGGACGGGCTCAGTTCGGTGACGGCGGTGTTGCGTGGGGGACGGCCGGGGCCCACCGTGCTGCTGCGCGGGGACATGGACGCGCTGCCGGTCGCCGAGCGGACCGGGCTGGACTTCGCCGCCGACAACGGCCGGATGCACGCCTGCGGCCATGATCTCCACACCACCATGCTCACCGGCGCCGCGAAGCTGCTCAGCGCGCACCGCGACCGGCTCGCGGGGGACGTCCTCTTCATGTTCCAGCCGGGCGAGGAGGGCTACGACGGGGCGCGGCACATGCTCGCCGAGGGGTTGCTGGACGCGACCGGGCAGCGGCCGGCGGCGGCGTACGCGATCCATGTGCTGTCGGCGGGGCTGCCCAGCGGCGTGTTCCGGACCCGTGGCGGGACGGCGATGGCCGCGTCCAACACGTTGCGGGTGACGGTGCGCGGGGAGGGCGGGCACGGATCGATGCCGCACCGCGCCAAGGACCCGGTGCAGGCGGGCTGCGCGATGGTGACCGCGCTGCAGGCGTGGATCACCCGCACCTTCGACGTCTTCGACCCGGTGATTCTGACGGTGGGCACGTTCCACGCCGGTACGAAGCAGAACGTCATCCCGGACACCGCCGTCTTCGAGGCGACGGTGCGCAGCTTCTCGGACGCGGCGCAGGCCCGCGTCAAGGACGGCACGGTGGAGGTGTGCCGGGGCATCGCGGCGGCCTACGGGGTGGCCGTGGACGCGGAGTTCGTGGAGATGTACCCCGTCACCGTCAACGACCACACGGAGGCGGACTTCGCGGCGGGCGCGATCCGCGAGGCACTGGGCGAGGAGCGCTACGTGCCGCAGGCGCAGCCGCTCCAGGGCTCGGAGGACTTCTCCCGCGTGCTCGCCGAGGTCCCCGGCGCCATGCTCTTCCTCGGCGCCCCGCCCCGCGGCGCCGATCCGGAACGCAGCCCCAACAACCACTCGCCGCTCGCCGAGTTCGACGACGCCGTACTGGCGGACGGCGCCGCCGTCTACGCCGAACTGGCGGCCCGCCGCCTGGCCTCGGCCAGCTGACACCCGTACGGAGAGCTTCCGCATGACGCCCACCCCACGCGACACCCCGCACCGCCCCGAAGACCAGGTCTACGACTCCAGCCCCTGGTGGGCGGGGCTGGGGCCGATCGGGGCCGTGGTGCTGATCGTGGGTGGGGTGGCGTGGGCCGTGTGGTCGTTTCTGCGGCCGCCCGGGGACGCGCAGGTGCAGGCGATGGGCTACTACCGCGCGAGCCGGTTCATCGCCATCGGGCTGGTGATCGGGGGCACGGCCCTGCTCGGGTGGATGCGGGATCGGGCTTCGAAGGCGGCGGAAGGGGCCGCGGGGGACCCGGAGCAGGGCGAGGAGTGAGGCGCGGTGAGCGGTTTTCGGAAGGCCTCTTGGAAGGCCACCTCTTGGAAGGCTTCTTAGAAGGCTCTTAAGGGCGCTCACTATCCAGGGGGCATGACCTCATTCACATTCTCCGGGGGCGTCAACTCCCCCACGGGCGGCCCGCGTCGCCGCCGATTCTCCCGGGCCCCCCGGACCACTCGCGTCCTCGCCGCGTCCCTCGCGCTCGCCTCGACCGCCCTCGGTGTGACCGGATGTGACAGTGCCGCCGCCGGGACGCTGCACGGGAGCAAGTTGGAGTTGCCCGTTGCCGGGGGTACCGCCGTCGTGGACACCGGGACGCTTGCGGTGAGTGCGCGCGCCGGGGACGGGCGGCGGATGGTGCTGTCCGAGGCAGCGGCGGCGGCCGGGGGCGGGCTCGGGAAGCCGGGGGCGGTGACGCGTACGGCGGACGGGGCGCGCTGGAGTTATCCCGCGAAGGGGCTGGCGGTGACGGCCGGGGTGGAGCACGGGCGGCTGCGGATCCGGCTGCGGGCGGAGCGGGACGGGTCGGTGAGCTGGCCGGTGACCGGGACGGACCGGGCCTCCTCGTCCGTCCAACTGCCGCGCGGGGAAGGGCTGGACATCCCCGTGCGGGACGCCTTCTGGAACGCGGGGGCGGAGAAGGGCGGGCTGGCCGGGAGCACGGTCGATGTGGGGGCGGATCTGGCGTTGCCGCTGTGGGGGTACGCGCTGGACGGCTCCCGCGACCGCAGTGGTGGGGGCAAGGGCGACGGGCAGGGGCACGGGGTGAGTTATCTCGTGCCCACGGACATCGGGACGTCGTTGCGGTTCGCGTCCGTGGGCGGGCGGTTGCGGAGCACCGCCACCCATGCGTTCGACGGGGGTGCGGGAACCCGGGACTACGAGGTCTCGTTCGCGCTCACCGACGGCGATCCGGTCGCGCCGGCGGACGACTACCGCGCGTACCTCGCGCAGCGCGGGAAGCTCGGCAGTCTGCAGCGGAAGATCCGGCAGAACCCGGCCACCGCCAAGCTGCTCGGGGCGTTCCATGCGTATGTGTGGGGGGAGGCGCGGACCGCCGCCGGTGTCGAGACGCTCAAGCGGCTCGGCGTGGGGCGGATGTGGCTCGGGTATGACGCCGGCCCGCATCCGATGGACGCCGCGGCGGTGCGGGCCGCCAAGAAGGCGGGCTACCTCGTCGGGCCGTACGACACGTTCGCCAACGGACAGGATCCGAAGACCGCCGACAGTCCCACCTCGGCGTGGCCGGACCGGGTGTATCCCGACTTCTGTATACGAAAGGCGGACGGCACCCCGGAGACCGGCTTCGGCGGCCGCGGCTGCTACCTCAGCTCGCGCGCCTTCGAGAAGGCCGAGCCGACGAAGCACTACCTCGCCGACCGTACGCGCACGATGACCGCCAACGGGGCGGACAGCTACTTCCTCGACGTCGACGCGACCGGCGAGGTCTTCCGGGACCACGCCGCGGGACACGAGATGACGAAGGCGGGCGACCGGGCCAACCGGCTGGCCCGGATGCGGCGCCTGTCCCGGGACTTCGTGCTGGGCTCGGAATCGGCCCAGCCGTGGGCCAACGAGGTGCTCGCATACGACCACGGCTCGGGCACCCCGGTCGCCGACGGCCTGTGGGCGCTGGAGCGTGACAAGCCGACCTGGGGCAACTACTACCCGGAGAACGCACCCAAGGCGTTCTTCAAGCCGGTGCGGCTGCCCGCCGAGGTGGCGAAGGCGATGTACGACCCGAAGTACCGGGTGCCGCTGTACGAGACCGCGCTGCACGGCTCGCTGGTCAACGCCGAACGCTGGGAGCTGTCGTACGAGAAGCTGCCGGCGCAGAAGACCACCCGGGCGCTGCTGGCGATGCTCTACAACACGCCGCTCAACTATGTTCTGGACGGTCGATCGCTGACCGAGCACGGTGGTGAACTGGCCGCGCTGCAGCGGTACTTCGCCCCGTTGCACCGGGCCGCGGGGACCGAGCGGATGACGTCCTTCCGGTGGCTGACCGGCGACCGCACCGTCCAGCGCACGGTCTTCGGCAACGGCACCCTGACCGTCACCGCCAACTTCGGCGGCACGGCCCACGACGGGCTGCCGGGCGGCTGCGTCGACGCCAAGCTGCGCACCGACGCGCAGCCGCGCCGGCTGTGCCCGGCTCAGCTCACGCCGGCGGGGCCCGCGACCTCCAAGTAACGCAGCACCGCGAGCACCCGGCGGTGGTCCGTCTCCGAGGGCGGGAGGCCGAGCTTGGCGAAGACATGGGCGACGTGCTTCTCGACCGCCCGCTCGGAGACGGTCAGGGCGGTAGCGATGGACTGGTTGGTGCGGCCCTGCGCCATCAGGGCCAGCACCTCGTGCTCGCGCGGGGTGAGCGCGTCCAGCGCCCGGGACCGGCGGCTCGCGCCGAACAGCTGGGACACCACGTCCGGGTCCAGCGCGGTGCCGCCGGCCGCCACCCGTTCCAGCGCGGCCACGAACTCGCCGATGTCCATCACCCGTTCCTTGAGGAGGTAGCCGACGCCGGCGAAGCCCGCGCCGAACAGCCGGTCGGCGTAGGCGGTCTCCACGTACTGGGAGAAGATCAGCACACCGGTACCGGGGTGGTCGCGGCGGAGCCGGACGGCCGCCCGCAGGCCCTCGTCCGTATGGCCGGGCGGCAGGCGGATGTCCACCACTGCGGCGTCCGGGCGGTGTTCGGCGACCGCCGCGAGCAGCGCCTCGGCGTCCGCGACGGCGGCCGCGACGGTCACCCCGCGCAGCTCCAGCAGCTGGACCAGGCCCTCGCGCAGGATCGCGGAGTCCTCGGCTATGACGATGCGCATGGGTCCCCCGTCGGGTCGTCGTGTCTGCCCCGCCCGCCCTTCACGTGGGTGCCCTTCATGTGGGTGCCCTTCACGTGGGTGCCCGGCCCGTTGCCGGACAGGGAAGGCGGACGGTGATCACCGTAGGGCCACCGGGCGGGCTGTCGCAGGTCAGCGTGCCGTCGACGGTACGGATCCGGCCCAGCAGCCCGGTCAGGCCGGTGCCCGCGCCGACCACCGCACCGCCGCACCCGTCGTCCCGTACGGTCAGCAGGAGGGCCGCGCCTTCCGGCCCGGCGTCCGCGGGCTCGTTCCGCGCCTCGACCGTCACCCGTGCCGCGCCGCTGTGCTTGACGGCGTTGGCGAGCAGTTCGGCCGCGCAGAAGTAGGCGAGGGATTCCAGGGCCGGGGAGGGGCGCGGGCCGAGGGCGGTGTGCAGGGCGACCGGCAGCGGGGTGTCCGCGGTGAGGGTGGCCAGGGCGGTCGCAAGGCCCTGGTCGAGCGCGGGCGGATGGATGCCCCGTACGAGGTGGCGCAGATCGGTGACGGCCTGGGTGGCGTTGTTCCGGGCCGTCTCCACCACGGTGAGCAGCCGGTCCCGGTCGGCGTCCTGGGTGATCAGTTCGCGGATGAGGGTGAGGTGCATGCCCAGACCGACGAGCCGGGCCTGGGTGCCGTCGTGGAGATCGCGTTCGATGCGGCGGAGGGTGGCCACGGCGTCGTCGACGGCGTGCGCGCGAGTCTCCTCCAGGGTGCGGATACGGGCCTCCGCGGCGCTCGGCCCCAGCAGGGCGCGCAGCAGCAGCCGGTGCGGGGCGCCCGCCCGCCGCACCAGCCAGGGCGCGAGCAGCACGAGCAGCGCACCGGCGGCGACCACCAGGGTCCAGCGCGGCCAGCTGTCGAACTCGACGCCGTGGATCTGCAGCGACACCCGGCGCACCGAGCCGTCCGCGCCGCGCAGGGTGACGTAGTTCCAGCGGCGCAGGACGGGGTGGGCGAGCGCCAGCAGGCCGTAGACGTAGCCCACCAGGACGGCGAGCAGCGGCAGCAGGGCGGTGATCGGGGCGAGCAGCGCGGCGGCGACGGCCCGCCAGCCGGCCGGGTCGCCGAGCAGCGCCCGCCGCCAGCCGAACGCCCCGCGCGCGACGCGCCGCCCCGCCGGTCCGCTGTCCACGCCCAACAGGCTTCGGGCGAGCGCCAGTTGGACCGCTCCCAGGCCGAGGGCGCCGCGTACGGTCAGCGCGATGAGCCAGGGCCCGAGAGCGGTCCACGACAGCACCGCGCCCAGCGCCAGTCCGCCCGGCACCAGGACCAGTCCGCACAGCGCGAGCGGCGCGGCGAGCAGGGCGTGGGCCACGGCCGCGAGGCTGCGGGGGAGGAAGGGCGCGGTGAGAACGGTGCGCAGGGGGCGGGCCCGCGGCACCGGGCCCGGGGAGCCCGCGGCACCCGGCAGGGCCGTGCTCAACCGGAGTGCCGGGCGAGCCAGATCCCGCGGCCGGCGGCGGCCAGCACCAGCGCGGCCACCACCGGGCCGAAGGCCATCAGGACCACGCCCGCCCCGATGTTCGCGCCGATGGTCCCGGCGGTCAGCACCCGCCACCCCCAGCCGGCCAGCAGCCCGGCCGCCAGCAGCGGGGACAGCACCTGCCACCAGCGCCGGTCGAAGACGTGGTGGCAGGTGGCGCGGGCCAGCGTCACCGCGCTCACCACCACGGCGGTCAGGGCCAGCACGCCCAGCGCGGTGTCCAGGCCCGGTGGCAGCTCCGGGGGCCGGACGAAATAGTCCAGCCGGGACGGCGGTACGCCCTGGTAGTCGTCCTGTCCCAGCAGCCCCCACACCGCGACCGGTAAGGCCACGGGCAGCACGGCGGCGGCCGCCGTAGGTGTCCCCGGTATCTTCATGCGCCCATGATGGCGGGCGGACCCCAGGGCGGCATGAGTAGGGGTACTCACCAGGCGCCGCTCCCCGTACGAGAACCGGGACCGCCCCTCACACGCCCCCCAGCCCCGCACTGAGGCAGGCGTTCCGCCCGGGAAACAGACCAGATGCCGGCGGGTAACAGCGGCCCCGCAGGCTGACGACCATGACCTCCACTCCATCGCTCCCGGACGCCGCACCGGCCACCTCACCGGACACCGCCCCCACCATCGCCCTGATAGGCCACGGCATGGTCGGCCAGCGCTTCCTGGAAGAGCTCGCCGACCGCGGCGTCACCGCACGGGCGCGGGTGGTCGTCCTGTGCGAGGAGACCCGCCCGGCCTACGACCGGGTCCAGCTGACCTCGTACTTCGCCGGCCGCAGCGCGGACGATCTGAGCCTGACCGATCCCGACTTCCTGGCCCGGCACGGCATCGAACTGCTCCTCGGCGACCCGGCCACCGCCGTCGACCGGGCCGCCCGTACGGTCACCGCCCGCTCGGGGCGGACCGTGCGCTACGACGCCCTGGTGCTGGCCACCGGGTCGTATCCGTTCGTCCCGCCGGTGCCCGGCAAGGACAGCGCGGGCTGCTTCGTCTACCGGACCCTCGACGACCTGCTGGCCATCGAGGAGTACGCCAAGAACGCGCGCACCGGTGTGGTGGTCGGCGGCGGACTGCTCGGCCTGGAGGCGGCCGGTGCGCTCAAGGGGCTCGGACTGCGCACCCACATCGTGGAGTTCGCGCCGCGGCTGATGGCGCTCCAGGTCGACGAGGGCGGCGGCCGCGCGCTGCGCCGTACCGTCGAGGAGATGGGCCTCACGGTCCACACCGGCGTCGGCGGCAAGGAGATCGTCGCGGACGGGGCCGGGGCGGTGACCGCCATGGGCCTGTCGGACGACTCCCGGATCGACACCGACCTGGTCGTCTTCTCGGCCGGCGTCCGGCCGCGCGACCAGCTCGCCCGGGACTGTGGGCTGCCCGTCGGGGAGCGCGGCGGCATCGTCATCGACGCGCAGTGCCGCACCGAGGACCCCGCCGTCTACGCCATCGGCGAGTGCGCGCTGGCCGTCGACGGCCGGGTCTACGGGCTGGTCGCGCCGGGCTACGACATGGCCCGGGTGGCGGCCGCCGAGCTCGCCGAGCGCCTGACCGGGACCGCCACCCTCGCCGACGGGCCGGCGGAGCCCGCCGGGGAGCGCCCCGGCTTCACCGGCGCGGACCTGTCCACCAAGCTGAAGCTGCTCGGCGTGGACGTGGCCTCCTTCGGTGACGCGCACGGCGCCGCCGACGGCTGTCTCGACGTGGTCTACTCCGACGCCCGCAGCGGCGTCTACAAGAAGCTGGTGATCGGCGCCGACGGCGCGCTGCTGGGCGGGGTGCTGGTCGGCGACGCCGACGCGTACGGCACGCTGCGCCCGCTGACCGGCACGGTGCCCCCGGTGGCGCCCGAGCAGCTGGTGCTGCCGGCCGGTCTCGCGGAGGGCGGCGGCGCCGCACTGGGCCCGGACGCGCTGCCCGGCGACGCGGTGATCTGTAGTTGCCACAACGTCACCAAGGACGCCATCCAGGCGTGCGCCACGCTTCCCGAGGTCAAGCAATGCACCAAGGCCGGTACCGGGTGCGGCAGTTGCGTGAAGCTGATCGGCCAGCTGCTGCCGCAGTCCGAGGACCAGGGCCTGTGCGGCTGCTTCCCCCACACCCGCGCCGAGCTCTACGAGATCGTCCGGGTCCGCCGGATCACCTCGTACGCCGAGCTGCTGGACGCGTACGGCCGCCAGGAGGCGCGCGGCGGCGAGGGCTGCGAGATCTGCAAGCCCGCGGTCGGTTCGGTGCTGGCCTCCCTCGCCCCGGCGGTCGGCGCCGACGGCTACGTACTGGGCGGTGAGCAGGCGGCGCTCCAGGACACCAACGACCACTTCCTCGCCAACCTCCAGCGCAACGGCTCCTATTCGATCGTGCCGCGCATCCCGGGCGGTGAGATCACCCCGGAGAAGCTCATCATCATCGGTGAGGTGGCGCGCGACTTCGGCCTCTACACGAAGATCACCGGCGGCCAGCGGATCGACCTCTTCGGCGCCCGGGTCGACCAGCTGCCCGCCATCTGGGCGCGCCTGGTGGATGCCGGTTTCGAGTCGGGCCACGCGTACGGCAAGGCGCTGCGCACCGTGAAGTCGTGCGTCGGCGAGACCTGGTGCCGCTACGGCGTGCAGGACTCCGTCCGGATGGCGATCGATCTGGAGCTGCGCTACCGGGGGCTGCGGGCACCGCACAAGCTGAAGTCCGCGGTCTCCGGGTGCGCACGGGAGTGCGCGGAGGCCCGCGGCAAGGACTTCGGCGTGATCGCCACCGCCGGCGGCTGGAACCTCTACGTCGGCGGGAACGGCGGCGCCACCCCGCGCCACGCCGATCTGCTCGCCCAGGACCTGAGCGACGCGGAACTGATCCGGCTGATCGACCGCTTCCTGATGTTCTACATCCGCACCGCCGACCGTCTGGAGCGCACCTCCGCATGGCTGGAGCGGATCGAGGGCGGCCTCGACCACGTACGCGACGTCGTCGTGCACGACTCCCTCGGGCTGTGCGACGAACTGGAGGCGCTGATGGCCGCCCATGTCTCCCACTACCGCGACGAATGGGCCGAGACCCTCGCCGACCCCGAACGGCTCGGCCGCTTCGTCTCGTTCGTCAACGCGCCCGGGGCGCCGGACCCGTCGGTCCGCTTCGTCCCGGAGCGCGACCAGGTCAAGCCGGATCTGACGCTGCTGGCCGGACCGACCCTGCCCGTTCGCACTCTGGAAGGGACCTCTGCCCGATGAGCCTGATGACCACCACCGTTTCGCCCGAAGCGACTCCCGTTCCGCCGGAAGCCGCCGTCGATACCGCCGCCGGGACCGCCACCGGTACTGCCACCAGCACGTCCGACGGCACGGCGGCCGCCCTCGTCGAGATCCGCTGCCCGGAGGGCGACTGGCTCCCGGTCTGCACGCCGGAGGACCTCACTCCGGGGCGCGGAGTGGCCGCCCTCCTCCCGGACGGCAGCCAGGCCGCACTCTTCGCGGACCGGGCCGGCCGGCCGTACGCGATCGACAACCGCGACCCGTTCACCGGCGCCCAGGTCCTCTCCCGCGGTCTGACCGGCAGCGTCGACGGCCGCCCGTTCGTGGCCTCGCCCCTGCTCAAGCAGCGCTTCGACCTGGAGTCGGGCGGCTGCCTCGACGATCCGTCGGTGTCGGTTCCGGTGTACGGGGTGCGGGTGCGCAGCAACCACTGACCGCACTTCGCGCAACCTCCTGGTTGCACCTCCCTCCGCTACGTGCAACCATTGGGTAGCACGTAGCGCAAGGGAGCATCGCCAGAACGCCAGGAGGCACCCCATGAGCACCCCCAGCAACAGCAACAGCACCGACGAACGCGGCGACGACCGCGACGGCAACCGCAACGGCAACCGCAACCGGATCGAGCGGGAGATCAGCATCGCCGCGCCCGTCGAGCGGGTCTGGGCGGTCCTCACCGAGCCCGAGCACGTCGGCTCGTGGTTCGGCCAGGGCGAACCGACCCCGGTCGACCTCCGCCCCGGCGGGATCATGCACCTCGACCACGGCGAGTACGGCCGGTTCCCGACCACCATCGTCACCGTGGACCCGCCGCACCGCTTCTCGTACCGCTGGGCCAGCGCCCACCCGGGCGAGGTGGCCGTCGAGGGCAACTCCACCCTCGTCGAGTTCACCCTGACACCGGAGGGCGACGGCGGCACCCGCCTGCGCGTCGTGGAGACCGGCTTCGCCGAGATCGAGATCCCCGAGGACCGGATCAAGACCGCCGGGTACGAGAGCCACTCCGAGGGCTGGACCGCCCAGATGGAGAACGTCCGGCGGTACACGGAGCGGCTCGCGGCATGACGACGGACGGGAGGGGGGCGGACGACGGGACGGCGGACGGCGGGACCGCGGACGGCAGGACGGCGGACGGCAGGGCCGCGGGCGGGGAATCGCCCCGACAGGGGGCGGGCGGGGAACCGCCCCGGGACGCCGTGGCGGAGGTGTTCGCCGCACTGGCGGACCCGACCCGCCGCCGGATACTCGACGCCCTCGCTGACCACGGCGAGGCGACCGCCACGGTCCTCGCGGCGGAGCTGCCGGTCAGCCGCCAGGCCATCGTCAAACACCTCGGCGTCCTGGACCGGGCCGGGCTGGTCGTCGGCCACCGGGCGGGCCGGGAGGCGCGCTACCGGGTCGTACCGGAGCGGCTCGGGATCACCGCCCGCTGGATGGACCGGCTGGCCGCCGCCTGGGACACCCGCCTGGCCGCAATCAAGCGACTGGCGGAGGGCGAGTGAGGACCGGAGGACCGGAGGGCCGCAGGTGGTAGGGCGACCCGGGCCCGCCGCCGCGCGCCAGCTACTCGGGCGTAGGGTGGGTGATCCGTCGGCTCGTCGGCCGCTGGCCCCACGCCCTCCGGCCGCCGGCCCCGTAGGGAGGAGTGCAGGCGTGACCCGGTGGAACACCAGCCACATCCCCGACCAGACCGGCCGCTCGGCGGTGGTCACGGGCGCGAACAGCGGCATCGGCTACATCACCGCGCGCGAACTGGCGCGGCGCGGCGCCCGCGTGGTGCTGGCCTGCCGCAGCGCCTCGCGCGGCAAGGCGGCCCTGGACCGGCTGCGCACCGAAGTCCCCACCGCCGAAGCGGAGTTCCGGCCGCTCGACCTCGCCGACCTCACCTCCGTACGGGACTTCGCGGCCACCCTCGACGACCTCACCGGCGACCGTCTCGACCTGCTCATCAACAACGCGGGCGTGATGGCTCTGCCGTACCGCACCACCGCCGACGGCTTCGAGATGCAGTTCGGCACCAACCACCTCGGCCACTTCGCGCTCACCGGACTACTGCTCCCCCGGCTGCTGGCCACCCCGGGAGCCCGCATCGTGTCCGTCTCCAGCATGCTGCACGCGCTCGCCGACCTGGATCACGACGACCTCAACAGCGAGCGCTCGTACGGGCGTTGGATCGCCTACGGCCGTTCCAAGAGCGCCAATCTGCTCTTCGTCCACGAGCTGACCCGGCGGCTCGCGGCGGCCGGTTCGCCACTCGTCGCGGCCGCCTCGCACCCCGGTTACGCGGCCACCAACCTGCAGACCGCGGGCGCCCGGATGGAAGGCCGCAACGCGGCGGAACGGGTCATCGAGCTGGGCAACCGCCTGATCGCCCAGCCCGCGGAGGGCGGCGCGCTGGGCACCCTCTGCGCGGCCACCGCCCCGCACATGCGGCCGGATTCCTTCGTCGGCCCACGCAACGGGCTGCGCGGCGCTCCGGCGCAGTCCTTCCGCGCCCCCTGGACGAAGAAGGACGCGAACGGCGAGCGACTCTGGGCCGCCTCGGAGCAACTGACCGGCGTGCGGTACGACTTCAGCGGGTCCTGAGGTCCTGAGCACCGACTGAGCGCTCACTCCGGCCGCCCCGTGCCGACCCACTGAGCGCTCACTCCGGCCCACCCCGCGCCGACCGGCCGCGCACTCACTCCAGCCCGGACGCCTCGAACACCGCCCGTGCGCCCTCCTGATCGATCCGGTCCGCCAGCACCTGGAGCGTCGCCGCGCCGCAGCGCAGCAGTCCGCGCTCACGGGACCGGCGGACGCCCTGGTCGAGACGGTGCCACAGCACGGGGTTGGCGCCGAGGACCTTGGGATCCAGCTCGACCCGGCCGCCCCGGGCGTCACGGAGCACCAGCCGCGGCGCCATCCCGTCGGTGCGCCGTACGGCGACGAGCCGGTCGGTCTCGACCCGGTGCCCGCACACCAGCCCACGGGACCTCAGCCAGCCGTCCCCGGCCGTCACCCGTGGCGGGAAGAGGACCGCGAACAGCACCAGCGCGACGGCCACCCAGCACCCGGCGCGCCACGGCGTGAGCGTCCCGTTGGCGAGGTCGAGCAGCAACATGACGACGAGCAGCCCGGCCGTGCAGCAGAGCGTGGCGCGCAACTCGGGCAGCCAGGTCCGGTCGTGAACGGTGCCGTTCGCGGGCAAGGGCGGGGGGATCGCCGACCGGGCGACCGGCAGCCGCCACGCGACCCGTCGTCCTCCGTCGTCGCCCCCGCCGTCCCCGTCCTTCGTGAAGCCGGGCCCCAGGCCCCGTCGCCGTCCCATGCCTCGACGCTAGGGCGGCGCACCGGGCCCTCCCCAGGCGTTTACAGGGCACTGATGCGGCCGCTCCCAACCTTGACGTGCCGATGACGTGGCGTTGACACGGGCGCCGGAAAGCGGCCATGCGAGGCGCGGGATCCGGCCGTGCGGCGAGTGCCCACTCCCGGGCTGCGGCGCACTCGTCAAGGACTCGCGAAGAACGCCCCGTCGTCCGCCAAGGGGACCACCAAGGGACCGCCAAGGCCGCTCGCCGGCGTCCGCCGGCCCCGGTCGGACGACCGCCGACAGGACCCAACGCCTCGGTGACGTCGTAGCCGGGCGTTGTCCGTAATGCCGCCTACGGTGACGTCATGCCCCCCGCCATGGATTACGAGAGCCACTGCACCGAAATCGTCACCCAGTCCCTCCTGCTGGGCTCCGCCCTCACGGAGGACACGGACCTCAGCCCCCTCGTACCGTCCTGCCCGGACTGGAACCTCGCCCAGCTGGTGCGCCACCTGGGCGAGGCCCACCGCTGGGTCGCGGAGGTCGTACGGACCCGGGCCACCGCACCCCCGCCCGACACCGCCCTGCGCGTCCTCTCCCGGGACACCACCGAGCCGCCCGCCGCCCTCGCCGGCTGGCTCATCGACGGTGCGGAGCTGCTCGCCGCGGCGCTCCGCACCGCCGGCCCGGACGCCAGGATCTGGACCCCGCTGCCCTCCGGGAGCCCTCGCTTCTTCGCACGCCGTATGTGCCACGAGACGGTCATCCACCGGGCCGACGCCGCCCTCGCCCTGAACACCGACTTCTCCGTCACCCAGCCGGTCGCCCTCGACGCCCTCGACGAGTGGATGGAACTCGGCTCACTGCCCGAGATGTTCGACTACCACCCCGACCGGCGCGCCCTCCTGGCCCCCGGCCGCACGCTTCACTTCCACGCCATGGACACCCCGCCGGAGGCCGCCGCCGACTGGCTCGTCGACCTCACCGGCGAAGCTCTGGCCTGGCGACGCGCCAAGGAGCCGGCCGCCGTCTCCGTCAGCGCCCCGCTGACCGACCTCCTGCTCCTCATCTACGGCCGCCGCTCCTCCGACCAGGAGGCCTTCACCGTCACCGGCGATGCGGACCTGCTGGAGTTCTGGCTGTCGCTGGTCAACTTCGAGTAGGCACTCCGATTCGAGTCAGCACACCGACAGCACCAGTGGGAACCGACGGCATCGGGTAGGAGATGCAGACCCGTCGCGCCCTCGGGCGAACCGATCAGGCCATCAGCGCGTGAGTTAAGTTGGCCATCGTCGACGGGATCGTCGACCGAATCAGCACTCAGGAGGCAACAACGTGACCGATTCCGACCAGACGGGCGGCAGCCCGACGGTAGGCGACCCAACGGCAAGCGGCCTGACGGGCAGCAGCCCGGCGGGAGGCAACCCGGCAGGGAACGGGCTGACGGGGAGCAACGGGTCGCTGCCTCCCACACCTCCGCCGCTGCCCCCAGAGGTGGCGGACGAGGGCCCTTGGCGCGTCCCGGCGAATGCGGACGAGGCGCTGGAAATCGGCCACCAGCTCTTCCCCGACGTCGGCTCACCCGGCGCCCCCGTCAGCCTGCTCGTCCACGAATTCGACCTCGGCTACCTGATCCAGTTGGGCTGGCCACTCCCGGAGGACCCCACCGCCCCGCCCGCGGAGCCTGGTGGGAGCAACATCATCATCGCGAAGGACACCGGCAAGGTGACCTACATTCCCAACTACCCCCCGAAGCGTGCGGAGGAGTACTACCACCGACTCCGTAGCCGCCAGGAGTCGGGGGAGTAAGGCGGGGGGCGGCATCACTGTCCGGGGGCGACTTCACTGTCAGGGTGTCAGCCAGCCCCGCTAAGCTTTACCTTGAACATCTCATTGGGTAACCATTACGAACGCGGGGGGCGTTGTGGCCGGAGCAGGCGGTTTTCAAACCGATGTGGAGTCCCTCAAGTCCGAGGGCACGAACTTCACCAAGCTCGGCGAGGACTTCTACCAGTCCGTGGCGCGGCTGATGAACGGCCTGAGTGCGCTGGGCGCCGGCCCGCCGGCCGACCCCTCGAACGCACCCAAGCCGGAGGACAAGTCGTTCGGCCAGCAGTTCATAAGCGGACTGACAACGTTCGACAGCAAGGACGGCGCTCCACCATGGGGCGACGACGACCTCGGCGAGAAGTTCGGCGTGGCCTACGAGGGCGTACGTGACGGCATGTACGAGTCGATGGGCCACCTCTCCGCGAAGCTCCAGGAAATCGGCAAGGCACTGACCGATATGTCCAAGAACCACGCGGAGAACGAGGACTTCAACGAGGCGCTGATCAAGCAGCACGTCGACAACCAACAGGCCTGGCAGGACCCGACGAAGCAGCAGCAGCCCGACGAGGTCGTCAGAACCGCCTGGTACCCGGCCAAGAACTGAGCCCACCAGCCGGAACACCCGGCCTGGCTGGACCACACACCCAGCCGGGCTCCACCTTCCGACGCCTTTCCGACGCCTTCTGACGCCCTTCTGACGAGCGAGCCTCCCCGCGAGGCCCTCATCCGCACCACGCCGATATGCGCACATTTCACGGGGGAGCTCCACCTTGTCCATGATGCTGCCGAACGCTCTTGAGTGGGTCCTCGAGATGCTCGGCTTCGACTGGCCCACCGCCGACGAGGACAAGCTGATCGAGTGCGCCAATGTCTGGCGTACGTTCGCCTCGGAGGTCGAGGGCCACCAGGCCACCGGCACGACCGCCGCGTCGAACGTGCTCAGCCAGAACGCCGGCGACTCCATCGAGGGCTTCAGCAAGGCGTGGGACAAGTTCGGCGGCGGCTCGGGCTACTTCAACGACGCCCGTGAAGCGGCCGAGGTCATCGCCTTCACCTTGGAGGCCGCCGCCGCACTCGTCATCGGCATGAAGATCGCCGTCATCACCCAATTGGCGATATTGGCGGCCGAAATCATCGCCGCGCAAGCCGCGGCACCGTTCACACTAGGCCTATCGGAAATCGGCGGCGCGGCGGCGACCCTGGCCACCCGCGAGATGGTCCGCAAGATCCTCAAGGAGGTCGCCAAGCAGCTGCTCGACGCGATCCTGGAGGCCGCCAAGGAGCCGGTGATCTCCGCCCTGGAGGCCATGGTCTCGGACATCATCGCCCAGACCGTCAACCAGAACTTCGGCGCGCAGAACGGCTACAACCTCGGCCGGACCCTCAAGGAGGGCCAGAGCGCCGCCACCGACGCGATCAAGAACACCGGCGAGTCCCTCGGCGAGAGCCTCCGCGACGGCGCCGGACACCGCGCCGGCCACCGCGCCCGCGGCGGCCTCGACTCCGCCGCCGGCCACGGCAACAGCCACGGCGGCGACGGCGACCACGGCAGCAGCGACAGCGGCAGTGATAGCGGCAGCGGCAGCGGCAGCGGCAGCCACTCCAACGATTCGGGGAGCGGCTCGGGTTCCGGGTCCGGCTCGGGGTCGGGCTCGGGGTCGGGACCGGGCTCGGGATCCGGGTCCGGTTCTGGCAGCGGCTCTGGATCGGGCAGCGGCTCTGGATCGGGCTCCGGCTCCGGATCGGGCTCCGGCTCCGGATCGGGCTCCGGCGGTTCGCACGACGGCGGCTCCAGCAGCAGCTCCAGCGGCGGTGGTTCCGGCAACAACTCCGCGAGCAGCTCGTCGGGCGGCTCCCACAGCACCGGCGGCAACGACTCGGGCAACGGCGGCTCGGACGGCAACCGCCCCAGCGATGGCGGCGGCAGCCACACCCCCCGCCCGTCGGGCACCACTCCGACCTCCGACAACAGTTCCGGTGACGGCCGTAACTCCGGTAATTCCGGTGATGGGGGCAACTCCCCTCACTCTGGTAACTCCCACACCTCCGACGGCTCCGACTCCTCCCCGAACGGCTCGCAGCCCAGGCACGACGTCCCGCCGTCCCAGCCGCTGCCGCCCCCGGACCAGCGCTCCCCCTTCGACGAGGGCTACTCGGGCGGCAACGACAGCAGCTCCCACGGCTCGTCCCCCTCCCACACCCCCGACGGCGGCCCGGACACCTCCCGCCCGGACACCGACGGCACCAGCACCCAGCCGACGCACGACAACACCCCGGACGCGGCCCGCCCGGATGCGGCTCGCCCGGACACCGACGGCGTCAGCACCCAGCCCACGCACGACAACACTCCAGAGGCAGCCCGCCCCGACACGGACGGCGTCAGCACTCACCCCACCCGGGACACCGCCCCCGACTTCGCGCGCCCGGACACCGACGGCATCAGCACCCAACCCGCGCACGACACCACCCCGGACGCGGCCCGCCCCGACACCGACGGCATCAGCACCCAGCCCGCCCGGGACACCACCCCCGACGCAATCCGCCCGGACACCGACCACGTCGGCACCCAGCCCACTCCCGCGGCCCCGGCCACCGACGCGGTAGCCGGCAACCCGCCCTCGTACGGCGACAACACCCCCGACTCCGGCTCTGGTTCCGGCTCCCACGACGCCACCGGTACCAACCCCACCAACGGCGACAACTCCAGCAGTGGCGCCGGCGGCCGCCCCTCCGTGCCGCACCTCAGCACCCCGCAGGGCGCGCCGGTCCAGCACGCGCCGTCCAGCCAGCCCATCCAGCAGCGCGACCCGGCCCCCGGCGACCCCATGCCGACCGTGGACGGCAGCGACGACACCACCGTCACCACCCAGTCCGCAGGCACCGCCACCCTCCCCCCGCCCACCCAGCACACCGCCGACCCCACCAACTCGGCCCCCAGCAGCCCCACCACCCCCCAGGCCCAGCCCAACTCCCCCCAGGCCAACGGCCCGATGATGATGGGCGCAGTCCCGCATCAGGGCGGTGCTCCGACGGCCGGCACCGCACCCCGCGCCACCAGCACCCCGCCCAGCGCCACCCCGCCCCGCACGGGCACCCCCTCCGCCAACCAGGCGCCGGCCAACTCCCCCAGCAACGGAAACGCTTCCGCACGCCCCACCAGCCGTCGCCCCGACGGTTCCCAGGCGATCCAGGACCACACCCAGCGGCCCGCCCCGGAACGTCCCGCCTACAACCCCCGCCTCGACGGCCCCCGCCGCGACCAGACGCCGCCCCCGCACGACAGCCGTCTGGACGGCCCCCGCCAGGACGCCCCCTCCACGCCGCCCGGCAACAACCGCCGCCCCGACGGCTCCCAGATCGTCCAGGACCACACCCAACAGCCCAGCCCCGAGCGCCCCCCGCACAACCCCCGCCTGGACGGCCCGCGCCGCGACGATCCCACCCGCCCCGAAAC
>NZ_JOIX01000077.1 GCF_000720175.1 Streptomyces sp. NRRL S-337 | reverse complement strand
TGCGGCGCCCCGCACGTAGCCGTCTCTCCCGCCGCGGGGCTCGCTCGCCGTTGCGCCTGCGGCGGGCTGGGTTTGTGGTGGGTGCGGTGACGGACCTCCCGTTGAGGGGAGTGGGCCGGTGTTTGGGACGTAAAGCGACAGCAGTCCCAAACACCGGCCCCGCAGGCCCGTCACCGCACCCACCACAAACCCAGCCCGCCGCAGGCGCAACGACGAGACGCCCCGCGGCGCCGCAGACAGCTACGTGCGGCGCGCCGCAAAGCGCAACGGCGAGCCGACCCGCGGCGGGACAGCCAAGTACGTGCGGGGCGCCGCAAAGCGCAGCGCCCCGCGGCGCAGCAGACAGCTACGTGGGGCTACCCGCGAAGCGGAAAGTGGCAGGAGGCGGAGTGGCCCGCGCCACCCCCCACCGTCGGTGGTGGCTCCGCCGCGCACCGTTGCGTCGCGAAGACGCACCGCGTGCGGAACCGGCACCCCGACGGTGGGTCCGCGGCCGAGGGGGTCTCGCCGCCGAGGGGGCGGGAGGCGGGACCGGGCGGGCGGACCGTGTCCAGGAGTCCGCGCGTATAGGGGTGGAGCGGGCGGTCGAAGACCGCCTCCGCGGGGCCGGTCTCGACGAGTTCGCCGAGGTACATCACGCCGACCCGGTCCGCGACGTGCCGCACCACCGCCAGGTCGTGCGAGATGAAGAGGTAGCTCAGGCCCTTGTCCCGTTGCAGGGCGCGCATCAGGTTGAGGATCTGGGCCTGGACGGAGACGTCGAGCGCGGAGACCGGTTCGTCGGCGACCACGAGAGAGGGGGCGAGCGCGAGGGCGCGGGCCAGGCCGAGGCGCTGGCGCTGGCCGCCGGAGAATTCGTGCGGGTAGCGGTCGACGGCGCCGCGCGGCAGTCCGACGTCGTCCAGGAGTCCGGCGATCCGCCGCTGCCGGGCGGCCCGGTCACCGATGCCCTGGATGACCAGGGGTTCGGTCAGTACGGCGCCGACCCGCATCCGGGGGTCCATGGCCGCGGCGGAGTCCTGGAACATCAGCTGGACCTCGCGCCGGTGGGCACGCAGCTCGCGGCCCCGCAGCGTGGCCAGGTCACGCCCGGCGACCTCGACGGTGCCCGTGCTGGGTGTCTCCAGGCCGACCGCCAGCCGGCCGAGGGTGGATTTGCCGCAGCCGGACTCGCCGACGATGCCGAAGGTCTCGCCGCGCCGGACGGTGAGCGAGATCCCGGCCACCGCGCTGATCTCGGCGGCGCCCCGGCGGCGGGCGAACGGGCCGCCGTGCAGCGGGTAGGTCTTGGCGAGGTCGGTGAGGCGGAGCAGCGGTGCGTCGGTGCGGGGCGGTGCCGCGGCGGGGGCGGGCGGGCGTATTTCGGCGACCGGGTCGGTGCCGGGGGCCGGGCCGGCCGGGTGGAAGCAGGCGAAGGCGTGCGCGGCGTGGTCGGCCGGCCGGGCGCCGTCGGGGCCGTCGGTGAGCTCCGGTTCCGCGGTGCGGCAGAGGTCGGTGGCGAAGCCGCAGCGGGGTGCGAAGCGGCAGCCGGTGGGGCGGGTGGTGAGGACCGGTGGGAGGCCGGGGACGGTGGCGAGCGGGCGGGCGGGGTCGGGGGCGCGTTCCGGGAGGGCGGCGAAGAGGGCCTGGGTGTAGCGGTGCCGCGGGGTGGCGAACAGCGGTTGTACGGGGGCGCGTTCGGCGATCCGGCCGGCGTACATCACCGCGACCCGGTCGACCCGGCGGGCGATCACCCCGAGGTCGTGGGTGACGAGGATCAGGGCCATGCCGAGCCGGGTGCGCAGTTCGTCGACGAGCTCCAGGATCTGGTGCTGGGTGGTGACGTCGAGGGCGGTAGTGGGTTCGTCGGCGATCAGCAGGTCCGGTTCGCAGACCAGGGCCATGGCAATCGCGACGCGCTGCCGCATGCCGCCGCTGAGCTGGTGCGGATAGTGGGCCATCCGCTCGGCGGGGCGGGGCAGGCCGACCAGGCCGAGCATCTCCTCGGCCTTGGCGCGGGCCTGGGCTCTGGTCAGCGGGGTGTGCAGACGGAGCGGCTCGGCGACCTGGGCGCCGATGGTCATGGTGGGGTTGAGTGAGGTCAGCGGGTCCTGGAAGACCATGCCGATGGTGTGGCCGCGGACGCCCTGCAGGGCGGGTTCGGGGGCGGCGGCCAGGTCCGTGCCGTGGAAGAGGATGCGTCCGCCGGTGATCCGGCCGCCCGCGGGGAGCAGGCCGAGGACGGAGAGGGCGGTGAGGGTCTTGCCGCAGCCGGACTCGCCGACCAGGCCGAGCGCTTCGCCGGGGGCGAGGTCGAGGTCGATGCCGTCGAGGGCGTGCACGGTCCGGTCGCGGGTGGCGATGTCCACGTGCAGGTCGTCGATGCGCAGCAGGGGTTCGGTCATCGGTGGCTGCCCCGTCCCGTGTCGAGCCGTACGTCGAAGGCGTCCCGCAGCCCGTCGCCGAGGAAGTTGAAGGCCGCCACGACCAGCACGATCGCGAGGCCCGGCGGGAAGATCAGCCACCAGTGGCCGACCTGGGTGTAGGTGATGCCGGCGGAGAGCAGGGAACCCCAGTCGACGGCGGGCGGCGGCAGGGAGAGGCCGAGGAAGGAGAGGTAGGCGACGTAGAGGATGGCGTCGGCGACCTGGAAGGTGGCGTTGACGACGACGGTGCCCAGGGCGTTGGGCAGGATGTGCCGGAACACCGCCCGCCCCGTGCCGCCGCCCATCAGCCGCATCGCGTGGACGTAGTCCCGGCTGCGCAGCGCCAGCGCCTCGCCGCGCAGCAGCCGGGCCGGGGAGAGCCAGGCGACGGAGGCGATGACCAGGATGAGGACGGGCTTGCTGGGGGTGACGAGGGTGGCGACCACGACGAGGAGGAAGAGCGCCGGGATGGCGAGCGCGGCGTCGGTGACCCGCATCATCACGGCGTCCAGCCAGCCGCCGAAGTAGCCGGCGACCGCGCCGTAGACGGTGCCGAGGAGGGTGGCCAGCAGCCCGGCCGCAAGGCCCACCTCCAGGGAGGTGCGGCCGCCGTACATCAGCCGGCCGAGCAGGTCGTAGCCGAGGTCGGTGGTGCCGAGCAGGTGGCCGGCGCCGGGGGCGCGGTTGGCCCGGGTGAGGTCGGTGTGGATCTGGTCGGTGGGGTGGAGCAGCGGGCCGAGGAAGCAGAAGGCGAGCAGGGCCAGCAGGATCAGGGCACCGGTCAGCGCGAGCTTGTTGCGGCGGAGGCCGGTCAGGACGCGGCGGACCGGCCCGGGAGCGGCCGGCCCGGCCTCCGGCGGTGCGGGGGCGGTGGTGGTCACGGCACGCTCCTGATGCGCGGTGCGGGGGCGGTGGTGGTCACGGCACGCTCCTGATGCGCGGGTCGAGGACGGCGTAGGCGACGTCGGCGAGCAGGGAGCCGAGGACGGTGGCGACGCCCACGACGAGGGTCACTCCGAGGAGTACGGGGAAGTCCGAGCCCTGGGCCGCGTTCCAGAACAGCAGCCCCATGCCCGGGTAGTTGAACATCGACTCGACGACGAGGGTGCCGCTGAAGAGGGTCGGCAGGTAGAGGCCGAGGAGGGTGACCAGCGGGATGAGCGCATTGCGCAGCACGTGCCGGACCAGCACCCGGGCGCCGGACTGGCCCTTGGCGCGGGCGGTGCGGACGTAGTCCTCGGCGAGGTTGTCGAGGACCGCGGAGCGCAGATAGCGGCTGAAGGCGGCGACGATTCCCAGGGCCGTGGTCACGACCGGGAGGACCAGCCCGGCCGGCTGGGCGAGGATCCCGCCGACCGTGTCGGCCTGCGGCGCCTCGGCGGGCAGCAGGGGCAGCTGCTGGCTGAAGACCAGGACGAGGACGAGCCCGAGGAAGAAGACCGGGGTGGCGTAGGCGAGGAAGGCCAGGCCGGTCAGTACGTGGTCGGCGGCGCGGCCGCGGCGTACCGCCTGCAGGATGCCGAGCGGTACGGCCAGGACGGCGGCCAGCGCCAGCGCCAGCCCGGCCAGCAGGGCGGTCCTGGGCAGCCGTTCGGCGAGCAGCGAGGCCACGCTCTGGTTGAGCTTGTAGGACTCCCCCAGGTCGCCGGTGAGCAGCCGGCCGAGGTACATCAGGTACTGCTGGGGAAGCGAACGGTCGTATCCCTGCTGGTGGTTGAAGTGCGCGACGGCCTGGGGTGTGGCCTGCACACCGAGGATGGCGCGGGCCGGGCCGCCGGGGAGCAGGTGCAGCAGGACGAAGACGATGACGGAGACCAGCAGCAGGACGACCAGGGCCTGGGCTAGGCGCTTGGCCAGGAAGCGGGTCACCGGCCGACACCGCCCTTCTTGACGTAGTACCAGTCCTGCGGGGCCAGTGACAGCGTGGGGTTCTGGTCGACGCCGCGCAGGTCGTTGCGGATGGCGGAGACCTGATAGGCGGGGTTGGGGGTCCACAGCACCGGGAGGCGGCGGGCGACCTCGCGGCCGTAGGCGCGCAGTGCGGCGGGATCGTCGGAGTACTCGGTGGCCCGGATCAGCTCGTCGGTACGACGATCGGCCCAACTGCCCATGTTGGAAGGGGCGTTGCTGGCGAAGATCTTCTCCCCGCTGGGGTCGGGCGGGAAGTACCAGCTGCCCTGGGTGCCGAAGAAGCCGAGCTGCCAGGCGGAGCAGACGGGGTCGGCGGTCCGGCAGGGGACGGTGGTGCCCAGGACCGTGTTCAGCGGCTGCTGCCGGACGTCGAGGGCGATGCCCGCCGTGTCGAACTCCGACTTGAGGACCTGCATGGTGTTGGAGGTCTCGGTCGAACCGGACTGGGAGAGCAGCGAGAGCCGCAGCTCCTGCCCGTCCTCGATGCCCGCGCCGCACGCGCCGGCGCCGCGCCCGGGCCGTACGCAGCGCAGCACGCCGTCCCGGGCGGCCCAGCCGTGGTCCGCCAGCAGCGCCTTCGCCCGCTGGGGGTCGTAGGGATACGGATCGGTGGCGAGCAGACCGGCCGGGACCGGGCCGAGGGTGGGGGCGGCGCTGCCGTGCCAGATCACCCGGGAGATCGTCTTCTGGTCGATGAGGTGCTGTAGCGCCTGGCGCAGATAGGTCTGCCGCAGCAGGGGCCCGGCGGTGGGGTGGTGGTAATTGAGCACGAGGTAGGTGATCGCCCAGCCCTCCCAGGGGTCGATGCGATAGCCCATCGCCCGGAATTTCGCCGACTGTGCCATGACGGAGGGTGGCAGGTAGCCGTAGTCGACGCCGCCGGCCCGCAGGACGTTGAATTCGGAGTCGGCGGTGGTGAAGGGCTTGAGGACGACCCGGTCGAGATGGGGTTTGTCCGGCCCGCTGTAGTGCGTGTTGGGGATCAGTTCCACCTGCCCGGCGGTGGTCCATTTCGCTATCTTCCAGGGGCCGTCGACGGTTTTCCACAGCGGGTCGGTGGCGAATGCGGAGAACTGCCGGGCGTGCCGCATCAACCGGGCGAAGGCCCGCCGGGGGTCCTCGTGGTGCGGGTTCCAGGCGTGTACGGGGAGGGCCACGAAGTCCTGGAGTTCGTTGGCGGTGAACCACGCCGGATTGTAGGCGCGGTCCAGCCGGAGCCGGAAGGTGCGGTCGTCGAGGATTTTGAATGCCGTGACGTCGTCGGGCATCAGTTTCGGCGAATACCCGGCCCATTCCTGTCTGTTGGCCTTGATGAGATCGAACCAGAATTTCACGTCGCGGGTGGTGACGGGGCGCCCGTCGGACCAGCGGTAGCCCTTTTTGAGGGTGATGCTGACGGTGCGGTTGCCGTCGCCGTAGCGGGGTTTTTCGGCGAGGCCGCGGGGTGAGTCCAGGGTCAGCGCGTCGCCCTTCTTCTCGGGCAGGTAGAGCCGCAGGAACAGCAGGTCCTGGATGGCACTGTTGTAGGAGGCCAGATAGCCGGGGGCGCCGATGGGGAAGATCCAGTTGGGGGTGGAGGCGGGCGGCAGCGCCATGGTGGCGGTCCCGCCCTCGACGGGCACGCCGCCGGTGGGGCCCAGCTCGGTGACAACGTTGCCAGGCGGGCCGCAGCCGACCAGCGCGGCGGCACCGAGCAGGACGGCGGCCACCAGCCGGCCGGCTCGGCCCTCTGCACCAAGTCGCTTACCGGGGGCGGGAGTTCGTGTCCTGTGCGGGCCCATACTGCCTCCGGGAGGTCGGGCCGGTGGAAGAGTGCGAGCAACGTACGGACGGCCGCGAAAAGAAGTCAAGACCCTGGCGAAACCGGGCCGACTGCGCTCTACTGGCAGCGAGTTGGGACGGAGGTTGCTTCGGTGGCGAAGGAAGTTCATCGAAGGAAGCCCGCCGAAGGAAGCAGGAAGTCCGGAGCCCGCACGAAACCCGCGCGCCGACCGCCGGCCACTCCCCTCGCCCCGACCGCCCCGCGAAAGGCACGTGCCCATGCCCCTCCCCGACGAGCCGCCCGGTTCCGCCGCGCACGTCCTCGCGCTCGTCGCGAACGGCTCCGCCACCTCCCGCGCCGACCTCGTCCGCGAGCTCGGGCTCGCCGCGTCCACCGTGTCCGCCCGGGTCCAGGAACTGGTCGAGGCCGGGCTGCTGACCGAATCCGGTGAGGGCGCCTCGCGCGGCGGCCGGCGGCCACGGCTGCTGCGGGTCGCCGGGCAGGGAGCGGTGGCGCTCGCCGCCGACCTGGGCAGCCACCACCTCCGTACCGGTGCGGTGGGCCCGACCGGCGACGTCTTCGACGCCGAGGACCACCCGACCGATCTGACCACCGGCCCCGGGCCCGCCCTGGACGCCCTCGCCGACCGGCTGGGCGCGCTGGCCGAACGGCAGCGGGCGGCCGGGCGGACGGTCCGCGGCGTCGGCATCGGTTTCCCCGGTCCGGTCGACGCCGACGGCGCCCGGGTCGTCGCCCCCTCCCGGATGCCCGGCTGGCACCTGTTCCCGCTCCGCGACCGGCTGGCCGACCGTCTCGGGCTGCCGGTGCTGCTCGACAACGACGCCAACATGATGGCGCTCGGCGAACACCGCGCCGCGCACCCCGCCCGGCGCCATCTCGTCGTCGTCAAGGCCGGCCGCGGCATCGGCTCGGGCGTCATCAGCGACGGCCGGCTGCACCGCGGGGCGCACGGTGCGGCCGGCGACATCAGTCACGTCCGGGTGGACGAGTCGGCCCGACTCCCTTGTTCCTGCGGCAACATCGGCTGTCTGGAGACGGTGGCGAGCGGCGCCGCGATCGCCGCCACGCTGCGTGAGCGGGGCATCCCCGCCGAGTCCGCCGCCGACGTCCTGCGGCTGGTCGAACACGGCGACGCGCAGGCCACCACCCTGGTGCGGCAGGCCGGCCGGGACATCGGTGCGGTGCTCGCGGTCGTCGTGAACTTCTTCAACCCCGAGGCGGTGATCCTGGGTGGCGCGCTGGCCGGTGCCCAGCCGCTGGTCGCCGCGGTGCGCGGGATGCTCTACGAGCGCTGTCTGCCGATGGCCACCAGCGAACTCACCATCGACACCGCGGTCTGCGGCCCGGACGCGGGACTGCTCGGCGCCGGCCACGCCGTACTGAGCGGCATCCCGCCCGCCGTGCCCCACCCTCAGCCCGGCCCCGGCACCCCGGGAGCAACGCCCGCCACATAGCAACGCCACCGGCGAACCCCCACCGCCCCCTCCCCCGCCACGAAACCCGCCACCCAGGGAAGTGAGCCCGCATGGCCCCAGCGACGACCGGCCGCCCGCTGCGCATCGGCATCGGCGGTATGGCCATCGAGTCCAGCCAGTTCTGCCCGCACCGCTCGACGTACGACGACTTCCGCGTCACCCGGGGGCGCGAACTGCTGGACCGCTACACCTGGACCCGGCCGGACGGGGACCTCTCCGGGGCGGTCGAGTGGGTCCCGCTGGTGCATGCCGTCGCGGTGCCCGGCGGTCCGGTCGAGCGCGCCACCTATGACCGCATCCGCTCCGAACTCACCGACCGCATAAGGGAGTCCGGCCCGCTGGACGGGCTGGTCTACGACATCCACGGTGCGATGAGCGTCGTCGGGCTGGCCGACGCCGAGGCGGACCTGACCGCTGCCGTACGTGCGGCGACCGGCCCCGTCACCCTGATCTCGGCCGCCATGGACCTGCACGGCAACGTCTCGCGCCGGTTCGCCGAGCACCTCGATCTGCTGACCGCGCACCGGATGGCGCCGCACGAGGACGCCTGGGAAACCCGGGAGCGGGCCGCCCGCAACCTCGTTGCGCGGCTGGTGTCCGGCAAGGGCCGCCCGCACCGGGCCTGGGTGCAGATCCCGGTGCTCCTCCCGGGCGAGAAGACCAGCACCCGCCTCGAACCGGCCGCGTCGCTCTACGGCCGGCTGGCGACCGTCGAGGCACTCGACGGGATCGTCGACGCGGCGCTCTGGGTCGGGTACGCCTGGGCCGACGAGGAACGCTGCCGGGCCGCGGTGGTGGTCACCGCGGACGATCCCGGGCTCGCCCTCGACCAGGCCGGCGCGCTGGCCCGCGCGTACTGGGACGCCCGCCGGGACTTCACCTTCGTCGGCCCGACCGGCGACGCCGACGACTGCATCGCCCGTGCGGTGGCCTCGTCCGCCCGGCCGTTCCTGATCAGCGATTCGGGCGACAACCCCACCGCGGGCGGGGCCGGCGACCTCGCGTACATGCTCGGCCGGCTGCTGGCGCACGAGGACCTGGCGAGCGGCCGGCGCACCGCGCTGCACCCGGGCCTCACCGATCCGGCGGCGGTCGCCGCGTGCTTCGCCGCTGGGCCGGGCGCCGAGGTGACCCTGCGCGTCGGCGGCTGCTTCAGCGCGGGCACCGGCCCGCACGCCGCCTCGTACGAACTCACCGGCACGGTCACGGCGTTGGAGGCCCCGGGACCCGCCTCGGGCGCACCGCGCGGCAATCCGGCGTACGACGGTGGCGGCCGGCGCGCGGCGGTCACCCGCGGCGGGGTGACGGTGATCCTGACCGAGCGGCGCACCCCGTTCCACACCCGCGCCGACTTCGGTTCGCTGGACCCGCTCGACTACGACCTGGTGGTCGTCAAGATCGGCTACCTGGAACCGGAGTTGTACGCCATGGCCGCCGACTGGCTCCTCGCCCTCACCCCCGGCGGCGTCGACCAGGACCTCCTCCGCCTCGGCCACCACAAGATCCGCCGCCCCTTGTACCCGTTCGACGACGAGGACTTCGCCGACCCGGATCTGACCCCGCGCTTGCTGTAGGACCGGGGACGACGCTCGCTGCGGAACCAGGCCGGAGCGCCCTGACGGGCGGCGTTACCAACGGCTGCGCCACCGCGTTGGGGCCCAGCAGGGGGCTCAGGCATCCCCTACGGGAACTGTTCGACTGCCCCCTACGGGTACGGATCGCCCCAGACCGTTCCCTACCCCCATACCGCTCCGGCCTACCGTCGCGGACTGCCATCGCGACCTACCGTCGCGGGCTTCAAGGACCGGCTGCGGCCGAAGGCCCTCGCTGCTCGCGGCTACGGCTGCGGATCGCGTGCGTCGTACCTCGCGAATGCGCGGCGGCCGAGGCCGAGGGCCGTGACGGTCAGGATGCAGGCCAGGCCGCCGCCGATGACGGCGGTGGCCGGGGAGGTCAGGTCGGAGGCCGAGCCGGCGAGGAAGTCGCCGAGGCGGGGGCCGCCGGCGACGACGACGATGAAGACGCCCTGGAGGCGGCCGCGCATCGCGTCCGGGGTGGCAGCCTGGAGCATGGTGCTGCGGAAGACCATCGAGACGGTGTCGGCGCAGCCGGCCACAGCGAGGAAGAACAGGCCGAGCCACAGGTTCCGGGAGAGCCCGAAGCACGCGATGGCCGCGCCCCAGGAGGCGACCGCGAGCAGGATGGCCAGGCCGTGCCGGCGGATGCCGCCGAGCCAGCCGGAGAACAGTCCGCCGAGGACGGCGCCGACCGCGGGCGCGGCGACGAGCAGGCCGACGGTCTTGGCGTCGCCGGCGAACCAGAGCACCGCGACCGCGGGGAACAGCGCGCGCGGCTGGGCCAGCACCATGGCCGCCAGGTCGGAGAAGAACGTCATCCGCAGGTTGGGGCGGGTGGCGAGGAAGCGCAGACCGTCGAGGACGGAGGCGCGGCGCCGCGGGCCGTCGCCCTGGTCGGGGCGCATGGACGGCAGGCGCCACATCGCGTAGAGCGAGCCGCTGAAGGCCACGACGTCGATCAGGTACGCGGCCTGGTAGCCCCACAGGCCGACGATGACGCCGCCCAGCATGGGGCCGCCCATCAGACCGAGGTTGCTGGTCAGGGAGTTGAGGGCGTTGGCGGCCGGCAGCTGTTCGGTGGGCAGCAGCCGGGGGATCATCGACGTGCGGGCCGGGGAGTTCATCGCGAAGCAGACGGCCTGGAGGGCGACCACGGTGTAGAGCAGCCACACCCGGTGGTATCCGGCGAGCGCGGCGGTGGCCAGTGTGAGGGACATCGCGGTGGCGCCGGCCGCGCTGTACAGGCCGAGTTTGCGGCGGTCCACGGTGTCGGCGATGGCGCCGCCGTACAGGCCGAAGACGACCAGCGGGACGAGCGAGCACAGGCCCACCAGTCCGACCGAGAAGGTGGACCGGGTGATGGCGTACACCTGCAGCGAGACCGCGAGGGCGGTCATCTGCTGGCCCATCCAGGAGATGGTGTTGCCGCACCACAGGCGGCGGTAGTCGGGCGAGGTGCGCAGGGGTGTCAGGTCGGCGAATATGCGGGAATGCCAGGGCGTTCCGGTCTTATCCGGACGGGCGCCGGTGGTCTGCCCGATGGTCCGTCCGGTGGTCTGCCCGGGCGTCTCACCGGAGGTCTCGTCGGACGTCTCGCCCGAGGTCGTTGTATCGGCCACGCGGCGCAGTAAAGCATGAGCATGACCGAGGACCGACGGCAGGGCGGGAAGAGGCGTCCGGGCCGTACGCCCCTTACGCGTCCCGCTTCACCGGCCCCGGGAAGCCGCGTCCCATACGCGCCCCGCCCGCCGTCCCCGAACAGCCGCGCCCTCTACCCGTCCCGCCCCACACCGCCCGTTCCAGGACAGCCACACCCGCCTACCCGTTCCGTGGTCCCCGCCCCCGCCCCTGCCCCCGCTCCCGCTCCCGCGTCCACTCCCGACCCGCCGCTCCCAAGCCATACACCCGGCGGGCGTTCTCCGCGGCGAGCATGGCGCCGACGCGGTGGGCGTCGTCCGCCGACCATGCGCCGCTCGCCGTCCAGGCGCCGAGCACCTCCGCCAGTGCGGTGCGGAACAGTGCGCTGCCCACGACGTAGAGCTCCGGCAGGCCGTGGGCGTCGGTGGAGAAGAGCAGTTTGCCGAAGGGGGCGAGTTCGAGGAACTCGGCGAGGACGGTGGTGGCGCGGGGACCGGTGTGGCTGAGGGTGAGTCCGACGTCGGCGTAGACGTGGGGGAAGACGCTCGCCAGGTAGGCGGCCTGCCGGTGGTACGGGTAGCAGTGCAGGAGGACGAGGTCCGTGCCGGTGCCGGCGGTGGCGCGGACGAGGTCGGTGAGGAGGGCCGGGTCGGCGTGGTCGATCCGGAGGTCGGGGTCGCCGAAGCCGGTGTGGATCTGGAGCGGGCGGCCGGTGGCGACGGCCAGGGCGATGAGGTGGCGGAGCAGGACCGGGTCGGTGAGGCGGCCGGCGCCGGCGGCCAGCCAGGTGCGGGCGGCGGTGTGTACGGCGCCGGCGCTGGGCGGTTCGGGGGCGAGTGCGAGTCCGTGGCGGTAGGCGGCGACGGTCTTGAAGGCGACGGCGGTGCGGGCGGCCTCCTGGACGGCGCGGGTCAGGGCGTCGGTGAACTCCTCGGCGTCGGCGCCCCCGCCACTGCCACCGCCCCCGCCAACGCCCCCGTCGGCAACCGCGGCGGCGGTGCGTTCGGCGAGGGTTTCCAGCCGTACGACCTCGTGGCCGGTGCCGCCGCCGGCCGCGGCCGTCTCGTCCGGGCCGGTCAGGTCGCCGGGCAGTCCGGTGTCGACGAGGTAGGCGCCGATGCCGGTGGCGCCGAGCAGCCGCCGGTGGGTTTCGTCGGGGCCCAGCTCGCGGCGGCGGGCGAGGTAGCGCTCGGGCGGGCAGTGTGCGGGCAGGTCGAGCAGCGGCGGGCACCAGCGGCGGACCGCGAACCCGGTCTGGGTGTCGAAGTGGGTGGTGCCCGCCGCGGGCGGCCGGTCCGATTCGGTGAGGTACGAGGCGAACGTCGCCGCGTCGGACTCGTGGCGCAGCACGCCGTGGCAGTGGTGGTCCACCAGCGGCGGCAGGCCGTCGTCGAAGCGGGGGCCGCTTTCCCGGGCGTCGGCGGGCATCACCAGCGCCAGCGGGTGGCGGCGGTGATCTCCTCGTCGGTGCTCTCGGCGAACAGCGCTTCCTCGGCGCGCCGGACGGCGAGGACGGCGCCGTGCAGGACCTTGCCCAGGGCCTCGTAGAGCGGTGCGGACTTCTCCAGCCGGTCGGTGGCCTCGGTGAGGGTGGCGGGGAGCCGGACGATGCCGCGCCGGGCGCGTTCGCGGACGCCGAGGACGCCGGGGTCGCCGCTCTGCGGTTCCGGGAGGGTGGCCCGGGCGTCGATGCCGTGCAGTCCGGCGGCGATCACCGCGCCGACCGCGAGGTAGGGGTTGGCGGCGGCGTCGAAGGTCTTGACCTCGGCGTGGCCGCCATCGGGGTCGTCGGGCGCGCCCGTGATGAGCCGCAGGGCGGCCTCGCGGTTCTCGACGCCCCAGCACTGGTAGACGCCGGCCCAGCGGGAGGGTTGGAGCCGGAGGTAGCTGGCGGGGGACGGGCAGCCGAGGGCGAGCAGGGCGGGGAGGGTGCCGAGGATGCCGGCGAGGAAGGCGTCGGCGTCCGGGGCGAGGCCGTGTGCGGCGTCGGGGGTGCGGTGCAGACTGCGGCCGTCGCGGTAGAGGCCGAGGTGGAGGTGGCAGCCGTTGCCGACCTGGCCGGCGACGAACGCGGGGGCGAAGGAGGCGCGCAGGCCGTGCCGGGCGGAGACCGCGCGGATGGTCTCGCGGACCAGGACGACGTCGTCGGCGGCGCGCACCGGGTCGCCGGGGGCGGTGGTGAGCTCGAACTGGCCGGGTGCGTATTCGGGGTGGAGCTGGAGGACGTCGATGTCCTGGACGGTCAGGGCCTCGGTGACGTCGCGGAGGTAGTCGGAGAGTTCGACGACGCGGGTCATGCCGTAGGCGGGGCCGGCGCAGGGGTAGTCGAGGGGGGCGGAGGTGTCGGTGGTGCCGGGGTGGTGGCTTTCGGGGGCGCGGGTGACCACCCATTCGGTTTCGAAGCCCATCCGCAGGTCGAGGCCGGCGGCGGTGGCGCGTTCGGTCATCCGCCGGGCGAACTGCCGCTGGCAGGCCGGGTGCGGCCGGCCGAGCTGGTCGTAGCGGTCGGCCGGGGCCCAGGCCCAGCCGGGCTGGGCGGCGAGGACGGTGACGCGGTCCAGGTCGGGGAAGAGCCGCAGGTCGCCGTCGGGTCCGCCGAGGTGGTCGGATTCGGTGATGGTGTCGTCGGAGGTGAAGACGTCGAAGACCGGTGACATGCCGACGCCGCGGGCGGCGGTGTCCGCGAGCCGTTGCGCCGGTACGGTCTTGACGCGTGCGATGCCCGCGTTGTCCACCCAGGTCAGCGCGATGTTGCGGACGCCTTCGGCCTCCAGGCGTGCCGTCAACTGCCGGGCTTCCTCGCGCTGTTCCCCAGCCCGCGATGTCATAGAGCCGTCCTCACTCGACCGTGCCGATCGCTCGGCGACCGTTCCCCCGTCGGTTGCCGGGGCGGCCGGACGCCCCCCAGCCAGCGCTGGGAGGGACCCCCGTCCCGGTCAGGGGCAGTTGAACTCGCACCATACGCACTTTCCGCCGCCGCGCGGTTCCACACCCCAGACATCGGCCAGCCGGTCCACGAGGAGCAGGCCGCGGCCGGAGACGCCGGCCTCGCCCGGTTCGCGGCGTCGTGGCAGGCTGCTGGACCGGTCCTCGACCTCCAGGCGCAGCCGGCGTCCGACGCTGTGCGGCATCCGGATGTTGACCACGGCCTCGCCGTCGGTGTGCAGCAGTGCGTTGGTGATCAGTTCGTCGGCGACCAGCTCGATCTCCTCGGCGCGTTCGGCTGCTCCCCAGGCGCGGACCGCGGCCCGGATCATGTGCCGGGCGGCGGACAGGCCGTCGGGGTCGGCGGGGGCGATGTGCTGCCGGAACCGTCCGACGGTGTCGTGTTCGGGGGCGCCCAGCCGGCGGAGCAGGAGCAGCGCCATGTCGTCCTCGTTGGTGCGTTCGCCGGCGGATTCGCAGAGGTGGTCGGCGAGTTGCTGGACGTCCTGGGGGCCGTCGCGGATCTCCCGGGCGAGGTGGTGCATGCCGTCGTCGAGGTCGGTGCCGGGCTGTTCGACGATGCCGTCGGTGCACAGGACGAGGGTGTCGCCGGCGGCGAGCTGGACGGTGGTGACGGGGTAGTCCAGGCGCCGGAATTCGGAGGAGATGCCGAGCGGCAGTCCGCCGGCCACCGGCAGCCGGCGGCAGATGCCCTCGGCGTGCCGCAGCAGGGGGTCGATGTGGCCGGCGCGGACGATCCTGGCGGCGCCGGTGCTCAGGTCGGCGTCGACGTAGGTGCAGGTGGCGAAGCGATCGGTGTCGAGTTCGTTGAGGAAGGCGGAGGCGCGGCCCATGACGGTGGCGGGGGTGTGTCCTTCGGCGGCGTAGGCACGCAGGACGATCCGCAGCTGGCCCATGAGGGCGGCGGCGTGGGTGTCGTGGCCCTGGACGTCGCCGATGACGGCGGCGACCCGGCCGTTGGGCAGCGGGATCACGTCGTACCAGTCGCCGCCGATGTCGCGGCCCATCCGGGCGGAGCGGTAGCGGACGGCGATCTGGGCGTCGGGTACGCCGGGGATCCGGCGCGGCAGCATGGCCTGCTGGAGGCTGGCGGCGAGGTCGTGTTCCTGGTCGTAGAGCATGGCGCGGGCCAGGCTCTGCGCGATGCTGCTGCCGAGGGCGACCAGGACGTTGCGTTCCTGGTCGCGGAAGTCGCTCTCGCGCTCGAAGAACAGGCCGATGACGCCGATGGGGCGGCCCTGGGCGATCAGCGGGAGGTAGGCGGCGGAGTTGACGTTGAGGGGTTCGATGGCGGGCCAGAGCCGGGGGTAGGTGCGTTTGAACTCGTCGCGGCTGCGGACGTAGCGCGGGTTGAGGGTGCGCACGACCTGGCTCATCGGGAATTCGTCGCCGATCCGGGTGTATTCGAGGTCGGGGACGAAGCTGCCGGCCTTGCCCTCGGAGACCAGCCGGATCCGGCCGGCTTCGACGAGGCCGAGGATGATGTTCTCCGCGCCGAGCCGGCTGAGTCCTTCTTCGCCGGCGAGGACGGCGATGACCTCGCCGACGGTCCGGGCGTGGGCCAGGGCGGCGGTGGTGCGTTCGACGACGCTGGTGTGCCGGCGGCGCTCCTCGTCGACGGCGAGCCGCTCGGCCGCATGGGTGTATTCGTGGCTGGCATCGCGGACCACGCCGATGATGCGGCGGGGGCGGCCGGTGTCGTCCCGGCGGATGCTGCCCTGGCTGTGGGTCCAGCGCAGTTCGCCGTTGCGGAGGCGGACCCGGAAGTAGGCGCCGTAGGAGTCGCTGCCGTCCTTGAGCGCGCGGGCGACCAGGGCGTCCAGGCGGGCGGCCTCGTGGCCGGGGACGCGGGCGTTGAGCGTCTCCGGGCGGTCGTCGTACTCGGACGGGCGCATGTCGAAGACCTCAAGGGCGGGCGGGTCCATGTGCATCAGCCCGCTGTCGAGGTCCCAGTCGAAGCCGCCCATGCCGTTGAGGGCCAGGGTCAGGTCCGGGTGGGCGGGCCAGTCGTCCGGCACCGACACGGTGGGGCGCTTCGCTCCCCGGTCAGCCATGTCGTCACTTTGCCACATTCACCCGGTTCACGGCGCGTCCAGCCCTTTTTCCCGTCCGCGGCCGGCATCATCCGCCCCACCACTGACTATTGCATCAGCCACCTCATCACTCCGTCCGCCAAAGCCGCTGTGAGCTGCGTCTTTTTGCGCCACACCGCCTCCTGGCCGTTGTGATGTTCTCAACACGCCTGTTACGGTCCCGGACCATGGACGACGCCCGTGGGGGCCCGGCCCCCGAGAACGCCGCGGACCGGATCACCGATGCCGCCGGCGCGGTCACCGACCGTGTCCGGGAGGTGATCGGCCGGCTCGGCGTCAGCCACCGGGAGTTCGCCCGCCGGATCGTGATGGACCCGTCGAAGCTGTCCCGGTCGCTGGGCGGCACCCGGCGCTTCACGCTCGCCGAGATCGTGCGGATCGCCGACCTCGGCGGGGTCGACACCGGATGGCTGCTCGGCGCGCCGGAGCGGCCCGCCCCGGCGGCGGAGCGGGCGCCGGCGGCCGTACCCGAGGGCGGCCGGCCGCTGCAGATCGTCCGGGAGACCGTCCGGCTGATCGCCGAGCACGGCTTCCACGGCGTACGGGTCGCCGACATCGCCGCCGCCTGCGGCACCAGCCCGGCCGCCGTGCACTACCACTTCCCGGGCCGTGACGAGCTGCTGGAGGCGGCCGTGCGGTGGTGCATGGACGAGGACACCGGGCGCCGGGCCGCGGGCCTGGCGGCGGCCCCGGACGCCCGCGCGGAGCTGTTGCACCTGATCGCGCTGCAGACCCCGCGCACCGAGCAGCAGCGCCGCCAGTGGCTGGTCCGGCTCGACCTGTGGGCGCAGGCGGCCCGCTCCACCGCCGTGGGGCGGCTGCACGAGCACTACTACCGGCAGTGGCGCACCACCGTCGCCGACGTGCTGCGGCGCGGCGTCGCGCAGGGCGTCTTCCGTCCGGTCGATCCGGAGTTCACCGCGCTGCGGCTGACCGCGCTGATCGACGGTCTGGCCACCCAGGTGCTGGCCACCGCACCGGACAGCACCGGCCCGGACACCATGCACGCCGCTCTCCTGGCCTTCGTGGAGAGCGAACTGGCCCTCCCCCAAGGCCCCGGCCGCCTTGGGCACCCGAAGGGATCCCCGTGAACGACGAGTCATCCTCACCTGTGCGCTGACCGGCGCCGGTGACACCGTCCGCCGCTCCCCGCCTGTCCCCGTGACGCCCGACCAGATCGCCGCGTCGGCCGTCGAGGCGGCCGCCGCGGGCGCCGCGGTGGTGCACATCCACGTCCGCGACCCCGGGAGCGGCGACCCGTCCCGCGATCCGCGGCTGTACGCCGAGGTCGTCGACCGCATCAAGCAGACCGGTACCGACGTCGTCATCAACCTCACCGCCGGTATGGGCGGCGACCTGGTGCTCGACCCGGACGAGCCGAGCGGAAACTGCGCCGCCTGGTGACCGCCGCCTGGCCCGCGCTGGAGCAGATAGGTCTGGCGGCGGGCGCCTCCCCGGACCGGCTGACCGTCGCCGCCACCCTCGACGAGGCCGTCGCGGACGCCGACTTCGTACAGGAAAGCGCCCCGGAGAAGCTGGAGTTGAAGCGTTCGCTGCTCGCGCGGCTGGCCGCGGCGACCCGGCCCGGGGTGGTGATCGCGTCCTCGACGTCCGGCTACCCGATGACCGACATGCAGACAGAGGCGGCCGGCCCGGACGACGCCGGCCGCATGGTCGTGGGCCACCCCTTCAACCCGCCCTATCTCATCCCGCTGGTCGAGGTCGTCGGCGGCGAGCGGACCGACCGGGCCGCCGTCGAGTGGGCCGCCCGCTTCTACGGCCTCGCCGGCAAGTCCGTCCTCACCATGGACCGTGAACTTCCGGGCTTCATCGCCAACCGCCTGCAGGAGGCGCATGGGCCATCCCGCCCTCGCCGCCGGCCTGCGCGGCGGCCGCGGGCGGGCGGACGTACGCGGACCTGGTGGCCGAACGCGACCAGGGCGTCATCGACGTACTGCGGGCCACCGGCCGGCTGGGCGGCCCCCGTTGACCGCGCCGCTCCTCTTCCGGCAGACCGTCCGGGACGACTGGATCGACTACAACGGCCACCTCAGCGAGGCGTACTACGTCCTTGTCTTCGGTTTCGCCACGGACGCCCTGAGGGACGCGGCCGGTCTCGACGCGGCCTACCGGGAGCGCACCGGCGGCTCCCTGTACACGGTCGAGGCCCATGTGCGCTGCCTGCGGGAGGTCGCCCACGGCAGTGAACTCACCGCCGCCCGGCCGTGTTGGGCGTGGACGGCAGGAAACTGCGGCTGCTGCACTAGATGTTCGTGGGCGCGCCGGCCGGCGAGCCGGTGACGACGGAGGAGCTGTTCCTGCTGCACGTCGACCGGTCCGGCGGGCGGGCGGCACCGCTGCCCGCCCCGGCCCGCGAGTGGCTGGCCGCACTCGTCGCGCCGGCGCCGGAGTGGGCGGGGCGCGGGATCCGGGAGGTGTAGCGGCGCGCGCCGGGAGACGGCCGCGCGGCCCCGGTGCGATCCTGGACGGTACGGGAGCCCGCGCCGTGCGGGCGCCCCGTACCACCTCCCGTGCAGGTCCCTACGAAGGAGAGCCGGTCATGAGCGTTACCCGCGGCCACCGCATCGACGTCACCCAGGGCACCGACCACGTCCGCGTGGAGATCGCCGGCCGGCTGGTCGCCGAGAGCCACCGGCCCCTGCTGCTCTCCGAGACGGGCTGTCCGGTGCGGTACTACCTCCCGCCCGAGGACGTCCGGATGGACCTGCTCACCCCGTCCGGGACGCACACGGTCTGCCCCTTCAAGGGCACCGCCTCCTACTGGTCGCTGGCCGACGGCCCCGAGGACGTCGCCTGGGCCTACCCGGAGCCGCACGCCGAGGTGGCACAGATCAAGGACCATCTGTGCTTCTACGAGGCCGAGGCGGTCTGACGCCCGCGGGCCGTACCCCGCCATGACGCGCCGGGCCCGCCCGGCGCACAATCGAAGCGTGAACGACACCCATGACGATGGCGGCGACCCTGCGTGCTGGCTGGACCGGGTGTGCGACGCCTGCGGCCGGATCCGTGAACGGCCCGGCAGTGACGTGTGCGAGCACTGCGGCGCCGGTCCCGACGGGCCCGAGGAGGAAAGCCGGACGGATCCGCCCGCCGTCTCCGGGGCCGGGGCCCGGCGCCGGGACCGGGACGAGGAAGGCCGGGCCCGGAACGCCCGGCCGCGGGACGGTCTGGGCCGGCCGCTGCCGTACGGCGCGCCGGGCATCGCCCGCCAGCCCGAGGGGGTGGCGCGGACGCCCGCGGAGACCCTGACCGAGGCGCAGCGGCTGCTGGACGCCGGGATGCCGTTCCACGCCCACGAGGTCCTGGAGGACGCGTGGAAGGCCGCGCCGGAGGCGGAGCGCGAGCTGTGGCGTGGGCTCGCCCAGCTCGCGGTGGGCCTCACCCATGCGGCGCGCGGCAACGCCGTGGGCGGTACCGCCCTGCTCGACCGGGGAGCGGCGGCCCTCACGCCGTACGCGGCGGCCGCCCCCCACGGGATCGACGTCGCGGGGCTGCTGGCCTGGGCGGCCGAGCTGACCGGCCGGCTGGCCGAGGGGCCGGCCGCCGGGGACGGGGTGGCCGGTCCGGGGGCCGTGCCGGCGGCGGAGACCGCGCCCCGGCTGCGGGCCTGCTGAGGGCAGGTCGGGGCCTAGAGCCCGGCTACCCTGCCCCTCCGCCCTCCCGGCCTCCGCCGGGGACCGGCCTCCGCCGCCACCGGGCGAGCAGGGTGCCCAGTCCGGTCGTCGCGATGCCGGCGCCACCCGCCCCGAGGACGGGGGCGAAGGAGGCGGGGGAGGCGTCGCGGCTTTCGGGGCCGGTGGCGCGGGCGGCCACCGGGCGGAGCGGGGCGGTGCCGTGAGAGGCGGCGCGGACGGCGTGCAGGGTGCCCACCGGGTGGCTGCTGCCCTCCGTGCGGAAGCCCCAGTCCAGCAGCGAACCGGCTTCCTTGTAGACGCCGTTGGCCACCTGGTCCTGCGGGTTGAGGACGGTGACGAGCAGGGTGCGGCCGTTCCGGCGGGCGGCGGCGATCAGGGTGTTGCCGGCCTTGCTGGTGTAGCCGTTCTTGACGCCGATGATGCCCGGGTAACGGGCCACGCCGTGCGAGCCGGACAGCAGGCGGTTGGTGTTCTCGATCGGGACGGCGCCGCCGGTGCCGGGGAACGTGGCGCGGGCGGTGCCGCAGTAGCGGGCGAAGTCGTCGTTGGCCAGCCCGGCGCGGGCGAAGACGGTCAGGTCGTATGCGGAGGACACCTGGCCGGGCGCGTCGTAGCCGTCGGGGGACTTGACGGTGGTGTCGTGCGCGCCGAGTCTCCGGGCGGTCTGCTGCATCTCGCGGGCGGTGGCCTGCCAGCCGCCGTTCATCGCGGCCAGGACGTGCACCGCGTCGTTGCCGGAGCGCAGGAAGACACCGCGCCACAGGTCGGCCACGGTGTAGCGGCGGCCCTGCTGGATGCCGACGACGCTGCTGCCGGCGCCGACGCCGGCGAGGTCGGTGGAGCTGACCTGGCGGACCGTGCTCGACCGGAACTTCGGCAGGACGGTGACCGCGAAGAGCGTCTTGAGGGTGCTGGCCGGGGCGAGTTTGCGGTGCGGGTCCTTGGCGGCCAGTACGGCGCCGGTCTCGGCGTCGGCCACCATCCACGACAGCGCGGACAGCCCGCCGGGCAGCTGCGGTGTGCCGGGGTCGGTGACGGCCCGCACCCCGGTCGCGGCCCCGGCGGGCTGACGGTACGTCGGCCCCTTCGCCGCGGCCGGTATGCAGGTCAGCGCGACACCGGCGGCGGCGAGCAGGGCCAGCGCGGCTGCCTTCTTCGGTACATGTGCGTCACATGCCATGCCGTCACGCTACGGAGCGCGGCGGCGGTGCGCAGCGCAGTTGGGCCAGTCGGGCCATCGCGGCGTGGCGCGGGCCGGGCGGATCGCATCTGCAACAGCTGCAAAGGAAGGCCCGCCCGGTGCGACGGGGGATGCACACCGGGCGGGCTCAAGAACCTTTCTACCGCATCGGCGAACGGTTACGCCTCAAAAACGTGTTCGTTTCTCGATTACCAGGCGACGGGCAGCGAAATCAGGCCACGCGAACGCAGGGCCGGACGGTGCCGCAGATCCCCTCGCGGGACGGCAAGTCGCAGCTCGGGGAAGCGGGCGAGCAGCGCCTCCAGCGCGGTGACGGTCTCCATCCGGGCGAGCGGCGCGCCGAGGCAGTAGTGGATGCCGTGGCCCAGCGCGAGGTGCCCGGAGAGCTCCCGGCCCCGGTCCAGCCGGTCCGGGTCGGGGAAGCGGGCCGGGTCGCGGTTCGCGGACGCGATCGCCAGCAGCACGCTCTCGCCCGCCGGGATGCGTACCCCGCCGATCTCCACGTCCTCCTTCGGGAACCGGCGGATGGCGAGCGGGGACGGTCCGTCGTACCGGAGGAACTCCTCGACGGCGGTCGGCAGTTCGGCCGGATTCCGCTGCAACTCCTGAAGCTGTTCGGGGTGGTCGAGCAGGGCGAGCACGGCGTTGCCGATGAGGTGGACGGTGTTCTCGTATCCGGCGAAGAGGATGAGGAAGGCGAGCGAGGTCAGCTCGTCCTCGGTGAGCCGGTCGCCGCCTCCGGCGCCGCCGCTGCCGTCCGTGTCGTCCCGCACCGCGACGAGGTCGGAGAGCAAATCGTCGCCCGGTTCGGCGCGCTTCGCGGCGATCAGCCCGGTGTAGAACTCCAGCATCGCGCCGATCGCCTGCCGCATCAGCTCCGGCCGGGTCGGGTCCGGGGTGATCAGCGCGTCGGACCAGGCCAGGAAGTCCCGGCGGTCCTGGTGGGGGACGCCGAGCAGATCGCAGATCACGGTGATGGGCAGCGGCCCGGCGTAGTCGGCGATCAGGTCCGCCGGGCCGCCGCGCCGCTCCATCGCGTCCAGCAGTTCCTCCGCGATCCGCCGTACGGGCGCCCGCAGCGCGTCCACCCGGCCGGGGGTGAACGCCTTGCCGACCAGGCGGCGGATGCGGGTGTGGTCCGGCGGGTCCATGTTGAGGAGATTGGCGTCGAGGGCGGGCGGCAGGGCGAAGCCGCGGAAGCCGCCGGGCGCCGCGTGCCGCTTGTCCAGGGACAGCCGCGGGTCGGCGAGGGCCCGGCGGACGTCGTCGTAGCGGGTGACCAGCCAGGCGGGCTGCCCGTCGGCCCCGGTGATCCGGTGCACCGGTCCGGCCTCGCGCAGTGCGGCGTAGGCGGTGTGCGGGTCGTCGAGCAGGGGCGTGACGTCGACGGGCGCGTCGGGGGCGGTCTCGGCGGTGTTCTGCATGGTCCGACTGTAGGGCGCTTGCGGCGGGCCACCTGCTGCCGTGCGCCATCCGACCGCACCGGCGTACCCACGGGCCCCGTTGGGCGAGCGGTGCCGCGCGCGTAAGCGGCACCGCCTGCGCGCGAGCAGGTCAACGGGCAGCGGCACCGGTCCGCACGGACCGGTGCCGCCTCCTTCGTGCCGGGCGGCCCGGACCCCCGTGCCGGGCCACCCCGTCTCTGTGCCGGCCGCGCCGCCTCAGCCGCGCGCCGCCGCGCTGCGCTGCCGGAGCTCGGTCAGCACGGTATCGATCAGCGGTGAGTGGTAGACGTCCGCGACCAGCGCCAAGTGTTCGTACTCCGCGGCGAGTTCGGCCGGTTCGGTGCCGCTCGCGACCACCACGCTGTCGGCGCCGTGAGCCGGGACGTGGCCCACCGCGCGGTTCTCCAGGCCCCGGCGGAGCGCGGCGGCCTCGGCGACGGCGGCCAGCTGCCGGTCGTCGAGGGCGACCGCGCGGGCGCGTTCCCGGGCGACGTCGACCGCGTCGGACTCCACATGGCGGCGGATCCCGCGCTGGACGTCCCGTATCTCCGCCATCTGCCGGTTGGCCCGCCACTCCAGATCGGCGAACGGCCAGCGTACGGACCACGCCGAGGTCTCCATCGTGACCTCGGGGGTCTGCGCGGTGACGGTCCGCCAGAGCGGGGACAGCCGGCGCAGCCGGCGCCAGGCGGCGACCCGGGGCCCGGCGGCCGGCAGCGCGAACCCGGCCAGCACCAGGATCGCGGCGACCGAGGCGCTCAGCGGTGCCACCCCGTTGGAGAGCCAGAGCGCGGGGTGGCCCGTCCAGGAGAGGACGAAGCCGATGACTTTGCAGGCGCAGTAGACCAGGCCGAGCCAGCAGCCGACGGCCAGCACCCGCAGGCCCCGGGCGAGATGCGTACCGCCGAGCCGGGCGGCGTAGCGGGGGCAGAGCGTCCCCAGGCCCGCCAGGCTCGATCCGAAGATGGCCAGATACAGCATCAGGAAGAGCATGACTCCGGGCGAGTCGGTGTAGGCGGTGCTGAAATCGCGGGGGTGCTCGACGGCGTCCGGCCGGCCGACGGCGAACCCGGCGATCGCCACCGCCCACAACACCGCGACTCCCCCGACCGCGATCCGCGCCCTGGCCCGGGCCCGCGCCCTGGCCGCCGGCCCCTCGCCGGCCGTCCAGCGCAGCAGCAGGACCAGCGCACCGGCCGCGAAGACCACCACGGAGGAGTAGAGGAAGACCATGGCGAGGTTGGCCACGCCGGTCAGCCGGTCGAAGGCGCGGTAGAGGCTGGGCGCGGAGAACAGGAAGACCGTCGCGACCCCGCCGGTCATCAGACAGGCCAGCCCGAGGTCGGTGTTGCTGCGGTCGCGGAACCAGGCGACGGACTTGTAGCCGACGATCGCCCAGGCGGCCAGCCCGAACGACAGGTAGATGACGTCAAACACGCGAACCCCCGTCCTCGTCCCCGGCCCGCCCCGCACCGTCCCGGTCATCGACCCCGTCGGCCGTGCCGTCCCCGCCGGCCGCCCGGTCGCGCTCCCGCCGTACGTGCTGCAGCGCGGGCCCGAGCGCCGCCGCGAGCTCGGCGGCCTGTCCCTCCAGCGGGAGTTCGTGTTCCGCGGCCGAGGGCGCGACCCGTTCCATCAGGAGCGTGCCGAGCACCTCGGTCTCCCGCTCGGCGAGGTTGTCGTAGCCGTGGTGCCGGGCGAAGCCCATGGTCAGACCCATCCGCCGCATCGCGGTGGCGACGTCGACCGAGGGCGTCCAGATCTTGAGCGCCTCCTCGGTGACGGCCGGGTCCTGACCGTGCCCCAGCAGGAGGTGACCGAGCTCGTGCAGCACGATGTGCGCCTGATGCCAGGGCGAGGTGCGCAGCTCGTAGAAGACCCAGTAGCCGTCGTCGGTGACGGCCGTCATGCCCGAGACCACCCCGCCCAGGCTCATCGGCACAAGATGCACGGGCCGCTCCACCCGGGCCGCGACGACGTCGCACATCCCGCGCAGATCGGTGACGGCGGGCAGCGCGAGCTCCTTGATGAGCCGCTTGCACCGCCTGCGTATCTGCCCCACTCGCATGCTCGTCCCGTCCTCGTCTCCGGCCTGCCTCCAGGTGGCGAAGAGCCGGCCGCGTTCAACGGTGCCCACCGTGTCACTCACCGCGCCGATCACCACCCTGCTCCGGCGGATCGGCCGGCAGGTTCATCTGCTGCCGGAACTGCGAGATGATCGTGGTCAGGCTGTCCTGCACCTCCGGCGGCAGCCCGACGGAGCGCAGCGCGATGGCCCGCACCCGCTGGTCCCGCATCGCGGCGAGGAACCGGACCTCCTCCTCCACCCGCGCCACCTGCGGCTGGGAGAGGTCCCCGAGGAGGTAACCCACCGGCACCGCGAAGAACTTGGCCAGCGCGCGCAGCAGCTCCGGACTCGGATTCGTCCGTTTCCCGTTGCGCAGCATCGACAGGTACTGCTCGGTGACCCGGACCCCGCCGTACTCCTCCGTCCCGGCGCTGATCTCCTCGGCGACGTAGGCGTTGGTGTACGGGGCGCCGGGCGGATGCATGTTGGCGAAGAGGTGGTTGAGCCGCTCCGCGAGCGTGGCGCCCGCCCCCTTGGACCGGCCTTCGCCCCCCATGGCCATGCCTACCGTCCCCCCGTCGACAGCCCCAACGAACGTCCCAACGGTTGGTTAAGCCGCCGGGCTCGCAGTGCTCATCCTGTCATGCGAAGAACGCGCCGCACCAGTCCCCTTACGGACAGTGAGGACGCTCGGCCTTAACCGGGAGTTGAGTGACGGTTGGACCAACGACGCCCGCACCCGCCACGGACCCCCTTCCCGGGCAACGCAAAAGCCGCCTCCTCCGAAGAGAAGACGGCTTCCGACCTACGAGAAATCGCTGGTCGGGACGACAGGATTTGAACCTGCGACCCCTTGACCCCCAGTCAAGTGCGCTACCAAGCTGCGCCACGTCCCGGTGCCCGTTCCGGCCGGGAGGTCCCGGCTGGCCGTGCACGAGAACAATACCGCATGTCAGAGGGTCGGTGCTGCCACATTGCGGGGGAACGTCGCGGCGGCGGGCCGGACCGGATGAGTACCCGTACTCATGCGCCGGTGTCACCGCGCGGCCACGCTACGCGCATGACTACTCCATCGATTCAGCGGCCGACCACGACGGCCTTCTTCGTGCAGGCCGCGATCTCCTTCGGACTGTCGCTGGCGGCGCTGGTGATCGGGATCCTCAAGCTGCCGGTGGGGCCCTGGGAGCGCGGGTTCCTCGCGCTGGGGCTGATCTTCGTGGTGTCCTCGGCGTTCACGCTGGCCAAGTGTGTGCGCGACCGGCAGGAGGTGGCCGAGGTGACGAACCGGGTGGACAAGGCCCGGATCGACAAGCTCCTCATCGAGCAGGACGTGTTCAAGCCGGGGCAGGTCTGATCGCACTTGACCTCAAGTGGGCTTGAGGTTGCACGCTCGGTGGCATGACGCAGACGACGCACACCGCCACCGCGGACCCGAAGACGACACGGACGGAATTCGCCGAACTCCCCGCGCTGATGAGCCTGATGACGGGGGATGAGAAGCACGGTCCGGCCGCGACCTCGACGCTGGACGCGCTGTGGGTGCTCTACGACCGGGTGCTGCGGGTCTCCCCCGAGCGCGCCACCGACCCCGAGCGCGACCGCTTCCTGCTCTCCAAGGGTCACGGCCCGATGGCCTACTACGCGGTCCTGGCCGCCAAGGGCTTCTTCCCCGTCGACTGGCTGCCGGGCTTCGGCTCGTACGACTCGCCGCTCGGCCACCACCCGGACCGGTTGCTGGTGCCCGGTGCCGAGATCGGCAGCGGATCGCTGGGACACGGGCTGCCGCTGGCCGTCGGCACCGCGCTCGGGCTGCGGGCGCAGGGCCGCCAGGACCCCGCCGTATGGGTGCTGATCGGGGACGCCGAGCTGGACGAGGGCAGCAACCACGAGGCACTGGCCTACGCGGGCGCCGCGGGGCTGGACCGGCTGCACACCCTGGTCATCGACAACTCCTCGGCCACGCACGGCTGGCGCGGCGGGATCGCCGCCCGGTTCGAGACCGCCGGCTGGTCCGTGGCCACCGTGCACGGCCGTGACCACCGGGCCCTGTGCGAGGCGTTCACCGCACCGCACCCGGGCCGTCCGCATGCCGTGGTCGCCCGCGTCGAGCCCAAAAACGCCTGACCGCCCGGTCCCCGCCTCTCCCCACCAGAGCTTCGAGAAAGGCCTTCTGTGATGGACACCATGCGTGAGCGCTTCGCCTCGGTCACCTCGCAACTGCTGGACGACGACCCCCGGCTGGCGGTCGTCCTCGCCGACATCGGCGTGGACGGTTTCGCCGCGGCGGCCGGGCGGCACCCGGACCGGGTGGTGAACGTCGGCATCCGGGAGCAGCTGCTGATCGGCGTGGGCGGCGGGCTGGCGCTCACCGGGCTGCGGCCGATCATGCACACCTTCGCCAGCTTCCTCGTGGAGCGCCCCTTCGAGCAGGTGAAGCTGGACTTCGGCCACCAGGGCGTGGGCGGGGTGCTGGTGAGTGCCGGCGGCTCGTACGACTGGCCGAGCGGGGGCTACACCCATATGTCGCCCGGTGACATCGCGCTGCTCGACACGCTCGACGGCTGGACCGTGCACGTCCCGGGGCACCCGGACGAGGCCGAGACGCTGCTGCGGCAGGCCGCGGCGGCCGGCGACGACAAGGTGTACGTACGGCTGTCGGTGCAGGTCAACCAGGCGCCGCGGGTGGTGGACGGCGCCCGTTTCCAGTGGCTGCGGGAGGGCCGCCGGGGGGTGGTCGTGGCGGTCGGCCCGATGCTGGACAACGTGCTCGCCGCGACCGAGGGCCTGGACGTCGGCGTGCTCTACGCGACGACCGTGCGGCCCTTCGACGGCGAGGGGCTGCGGGCCGCGACCGGGGCCGCGGACGCCTCGGACGTGGTGATCGTGGAGCCGTATCTGGCCGGGACGTCGACCCGGTTCGCCAACGACGCGCTGGCCGACCGGCCGCACCGGGTGCTGGGGCTCGGCGTCGGCCGCCGGGAACTGCGCCGGTACGGACAGCTCGACGAGCACCTGGCGGCGCACGGCCTGGACGTGCGGGGGCTGCGGGAGCGGATCGCGGCATTCCTGCCGGCCGGCTCCTGATCCTCGTTCTCAGATGTGCTTGTCGAGCCAGGCCAGCAGGTCGTCCTGGACCTCGTCGCGGTTGGTCTCGTTGAGGATCTCGTGCCGGGCGTCCGGGTAGGCCTTCCAGGTCAGCTCGCGGGTACCGAGGTAGCGGAAGTCCTCCAGGAGTTCGTGCACCAGGGTCAGGCCCGCGTGGCAGGGGTCCTGGGCGCCGACGGCGATGTGGACGGGCAGCCCGCGGGGGATCCGGGCCAGGTGCGCCGGGTCGTTGATCTTGCGGATGGCGCGCACCCAGTCGCGCGCGAGGCCGGCGCAGAACGGGAATCCGCAGTCCTCGTCGGCGACGTAGGCGTCCACCTCGGCCGGGTCGCGGGAGAGCCATTCGTAGCCGGTGCGGTGCGGGAAGGCGTCGTTGAACGAGCGGAAGGTGCGGGGGATGAAGGACGAGGGCGCGGTCCGGCCGTCCCGGGCGATCTCCTCGTCGAGTTCGGCGGTGGCGGCCTCGATGTCCAGGCCGGGGAGGGTGCGGAAGGTGCCGCTGAGGATGAGGCCGGCGAGGTCGGCGCCGTACTCCTGGGCGTAGTCGCGGGCCAGCATGGAGCCCAGGCTGTGGCCGAGCAGGACCAGCGGGATGCCTGGGTGGGCGGTGGCCGCGTGGTCGCCGAGGGCCTTGAGGTCGGCGACGATCGCGCGCCAGGAGTCCTCGCCGACCACGCCGCGGCCGCCGGTGGACGCGGCGGTGGCGCCGTGGCCGCGGTGGTCGGAGGCGAGGACGCCGTAGCCGTGACCGGTCAGGAAGCGGGCGAAGCGGTCATAGCGCCGGCCGTGTTCCGCGGCGCCGTGCGCGATCTGGACCAGGGCCCGGGGCCGGCCGGACTCCGGCAGCCAGGTGTAGGTGGCGATGCGGGCGCCGTCCGGGGCCTGGTGGAAGTCCTGCTGCATGGCGTCGTCTCCTGACTGCCGGGGCCGGTGGCTGACGAGTCGTCGGCGTCCACTCTCGCGTCCCGGGCGGCGGAGCGCCACGGGGCGCGCGTGGCGGGGTTGGCCGGTCGGGTGCGGGCCGTGACACGATCAGCCGGTTCTTTCCTGGCGCCTGTGCCGCAACTCCCGTTCACAGGAGGATCGTTGGACACCACGGACGGTTTTGAGAACATTTCCGACGCGCCCGCCCCCTCGTCCTTTCGGGCCGCACCCCTCTCCCGCCGCAGGTTTCTGCAGGGCACGGCGTCGGCCGCGGCCACCGCGGGCCTGGCCGGGGTCGCCGTCGGCGCCCCGACCGCCGCGGCCCAGGACGCCGGCGCGTCCGGCGGTGCGCTCTCCTTCACGGCCGCCACCAACGGCGCGGCCTCGCTCGCCCCCGCCGGCGACCGGCTGGTCGCCGAGGTGCAGAACGTCCTGTGGTCGCTGCCCCGGGCCGGCGGCGAGGCGGTGGCGCTGACCCCGCCCGATCTGGAGCCGACCCGTCCGGTGCATTCCCCCGACGGCCGCCGGATCGCGGTCTGCGCCTACCGGGGCGGCAACTTCCACCTGTGGACGCTGGCCACCGACGGCTCGGACCTCCGGCAGCTCACCGACGGGCCCTGGGACGACCGCGGCCCGGCCTGGTCGCCGGACGGGACCCGGATCGCCTTCGCCTCGGAGCGCGGCGGCGACCCGGTGACCGGCAGCCCGTACCGGTTATGGGTGCTGGAGGTGCGGACCGGGCGGCTGACCCGGGTAACCGGGCTGCCCGGCCAGGACGGGCCGCACCAGGACGGCGCCTGGGAGGACTTCGACCCCTGCTGGTCGCCGGACGGCGCGCGGCTCTTCTTCGTCCGGGGGACCGTGTCGGGCACCGCGCTGGTCTCGCGCACGGTGGCCTCGGTGGCCGCCGACGGCAGCGGCGCGGTGCGCACCGAGCACACCGAGACGGCGGCCGCCCAGGTGCTGGCACCGGCGCTCGCCCCCTCCGGCCGGCTGGCGTACCTGCGGACCACGGACTACCCGGGGCCGACCTGTGCGCTGGTGGTCGACGGCCGGGTGGTCGCGGTGGACGGGGACGTGGCGCCGGTGCCGCCGCGCTGGGTCTCCCGGGAGGAGCTGCTGCTGACGGTCGGCGGGCAGTTCCGGATCGTCCGGCCGGACGATCCGCAGCACGCCGAGACCGTGCCGTTCACCGCGCGGCTGCCGCTTTCCCGCCCCGGCTACCGTGTCAAGGACTACGGCTTCGAGCGGACCACCGCCGGGCCGCTGCGCGGGGTGCACCTCCCGGCGCTCTCCCCCGACGGCCGCACGGTGGCCTTCGCCGCGCTCAACTCCCTGTGGCTCGCGCCCACTTCAGGCGGTGGCGCACCGCGCCGGATCGTCCGGGCCGGCACCACCCGGTACGTGTCCGCGCCGAGCTGGTCGCGCGACGGCCGGGCGCTGCTCTATGCGGACGACCGGGACGGGCTGTTCGCGGTGCGCCGGCGGGAGGTCGCCACCGGCGAGGAGACCGTACTGGCCACCGGCGGCCGGGTGCAGCCGGCGCTGTCCCCGGACGGCGGGCGGCTGGCCGCGCTCGACATGTCGGGAAATCTCGTGGTACGGACGCTGGCCGACGGCACGGAGACCGTGCTGGCCGCGCCGATGGGCGCCGGCGGACTGCCGGGCCGCCCCAGCTGGTCGCCGGACGGCCGCTATCTGGCGTACTGCGACCGCAACCGCCTCAACCGCCGCTTCCGCGAGGGCTACAACGTCATCCGGGTCCTGGACACCGGGACCGGCCACGGCCGGGTGTTCGCCCTCGCCGAGCACGTCTCGATCGCCGACCGCTACGACTCGGGGCCGGTGTGGTCGCCCGACGGCCGCTGGATGGCGGTGATCGCCGAGTCCGCGCTCTGGGTGCTGCCGGTGCGGCCCGACGGCACGCCGGACGGCACGCCGCGGCAGCTGACCGACGAGTGCGCCGACCATCCGTCGTGGTCCGGGGACTCCGGCACGCTCCTCTACCTCTCGGCGGGGCGGCTGCGGCTGGTCCCGGTGTCCGGCGGCCCGGCCCGGACCGTTCCGCTGTCCCTCTCCACCGGGCCGGCGCGCGCCCGGGACACCGTTGTGCACGCGGGGACGTTCTGGGACGGCACCGGCGAGACGGTCCGGGAGGACGTCGACGTGGTGGTGCGGGACGGGCGGATCACGGCGGTCCGCCCGCACCGCACCGCCCGGTCCGGTGCCGCGCGGCGGGTGGACGCCTCGGAGCGGACGGTGCTGCCGGGCCTGTGGGACGCGCACACCCACCCCTGGCAGATCACGTACGGCGGCCGGCAGACCGCGCTGCAGCTGGCGTACGGGATCACCACCGCGGTCTCCTTCGGTGGTTTCTCCTACGAACAGGCCCGGCTCCGTGAGGCGGTGGCGGCCGGGGTGCTGGCCGGGCCGCGGCTGCTGACCTGCGGGGAGCTGCTGGACGGCGGCCGGGTGGCGTACAGCATGGGGCGAGCGCACCGCACCCCGGAGGGGCTGCGTCGCTCGCTGGACCGCGGCGCGGCCCTGGACTGGGATTTCGTCAAGACCTACGTACGGGCGCCGGGTTGGGTGATGGCGGAGGCGGCGCGGTTCGCGCACCAGCGGCTCGGGGTGCGGGCCGGCAGCCATCTGCTCACCCCGGGCATCCAGCTCGGCCAGGACCTGACGACGCATCTGCAGGCCACCCAGCGGCTGGAGTTCGGGCACGCGGTGTCCGGCTCCGGGCACGCCTACCAGGACGTCGAGGAGGTCTACACGGGCAGCGACTTCCATCTGATCGCGACCCCGTTCTCCGCGGCGGCGCTGCTCGGCGAGGACCCGGCGCTGGCGGACGACGTGCGGGTCACCCGGCTGATGCCGCCCTGGGACACCGCGGTGGTCCGGGAGAACGCCGGTCACCGGCCGACACCGGCCCAGCTGTCCGACATCGCGATCGAGACCGGGGTCTACCGGCGGGTACTGGACGGCGGTGGGCTGGTCGCGCTGGGCACCGACCAGCCGCTGGTGCCGGTGGGGCTGGGACTGCATCTGGCGCTGCGTGCGCTGCACCGCGGTGGCCTCGGGGTGGCCCGGACGCTGCGCACCGCGACCGCGCTGCCCGCCCGGGTGTTCGGCGCGGAACGCGACCTCGGCACGCTGGAGGTCGGCAAGCTCGGTGACATGACGGTGGTGGACGGCAATCCCTTCGAGGACTTCGACACGCTGGTGCGGACCTCGGCGGTGCTGCGCGGCGGACGGGTCGTCACCCAGCGGGAGTTGACCGAATCCTTCCCGGCGCAGGCCGGACGCGCGCTCCGGTCGGCAGGGACGGACTGGCTGGAGGTGGGCCGTCAGCAGCGCCGGGAGTCCTGCTGCGCACCGGCGCACTGACCTGTCAACGGCCGCCGCACGGTGGGGGTGGCCTGGGGTGGCGCGGCTTTCCGGGGGCCCGGGAAGCCACGCCACCCCCTTCGCCGTCCGGGGGTGGTGCGCCAGCGCTCCGCACTCCAACTCCTCCGGTAATACCAGTCAGTTGATGTTTTGCGTGGGCCGGAGTAGGTATGCCAACGGGTATTGCACCCGGTAAGCGATGGATCACGTTCCGGAACCACCGGTGCAGACGGTGCCGCCGGTGCCGTCCCGAGGCGGGGTGCGACCAGCGCGGGGAAGATCGCGGAGGAGGGCTTGTCTTGCATCGCCACTTCACGGACCAGCGACACGAAGCACTCCGGCTCCGGGTACGGGACTTCGCCGAGAGGGAGGTCCGGCCCCGGATTGCGGAGATGGAAGCGAGCCGTACCGTCTGCCACGACCTCTCGCGCCGGATCGCCCGGCAGGGGTGGATCGGCGTGACCGTACACCGGGCGTACGGCGGCATGGGCGCCGGGCACGTCGCCAAGACCGTCATCATCGAGGAGCTGTCGCGGGTCAGTGCGGCGATGGGCGCCATGGCGCAGGCGTCCCAGCTGGGCGTCGCCAAGATCGTCCACTTCGGCAACGAGGAGCAGAAGAAGACCTGGCTGCCGGCCATCGCGTCGGGCGACTGCCTGCCGACCATCGCCGTGACGGAACCGCACTCGGGCGGTCATGTACTGGGCATGACGTCCACGGCGGTCCGGGACGGCGACGACTACGTCCTCAACGGCCGCAAGATATACGTCGGCAACAGCCACGTCGGGGACCTGCACGGCGTCGTGGTCCGTACCGGCGAGGGCTCCAAGGGCCTGTCCGCGTTCCTCGTCGAGTCCGGCACCCCGGGGTTCCGCCTCGGCCCGCAGCAGCAGGCGATGGGGTTGCACGGCTTCAGCTTCGGCGAGCTGTTCTTCGACAACTGCCGGGTCCCCGCGGCCAATTTGCTGGGACGGGAGGGCGACGGGCTGTCCGTGGCGTACTCCTCCAGCGTGCTGTACGGGCGCCCCAACCTCACCGCCGTCTCCCTGGGCATCCACCAGGCGGTGCTGGACGAGACCACGGCGTTCTGCGCGGAGCGGCAGCGGTACGGCAGACCGCTGGCCGAACTCGGCAACATCCAACTCAAGCTCGGTCGCATCCAGTCGCGGCTGCTGCTCGCCCGGCTCGCCGCGTACCACGCCGTGCACCTGCTGGACCAGGGGCTGCCGTGCGATGCGGAGCTGATGAACGCCAAGCTGGTGAACGTGGAGTCGGCGCTGGAGTCGGCGCGGGACGCGATGGACATCCACGCCGGGTGCGGGCTGTTCACCGACCGGCCGGTCGAGCGCTTCCTGCGGGACGCCCACCACATCTTCGCGCCGGCCGGCACCTCCGACATCCAGCTGCTGCGCCTCAGCGAATTCGCCCTGGGCCGGGCGAAGGGCGAATGGTCCGGCCGGCTCGCCGAGCAGCTGCGGCTGGCGCCTTCGGAGTGGCCGGACGAAGAAGAAGCCGCCGGGGCCGCCGACGCCGCCCGGACCGGCGAGGGCGCGCCGCCCACCGTGCCGGGCCAGCGCACCGGCTCGTCCCGCCCGCGCTCCTGGTTCGCCCGGCCGCGCTGAGCGCGGGTGCCGGACACGGCACCGCGGCCACCGGCGGGACGCCGGGGCCGCGGCACGCAGAAAACCGGGAAAAGGTCAGGGCGCGGGTCGGGGAAAGGTCAGGCCAAGGATCAGGGGCCGGTCAGGGGGTCTCCTGCTGCCGCTGTTCCATCAGGTGGATCTGCTCGACGAGTTCGGCGGCCATCGACTTGATGGTTTCCAGTCCCTCCCGCCCCCAGGGACGCGGTTCCAGATCCACCACACACACGGTGCCCAGCGCCATACCCGTACGGTCGATCAGCGGCGCGCCGAGGTAGGAGCGGATGCCGATCTCGTCGACGACGGGGTTGCCGGCGAACCGCGGGTAATCGCAGACGTCCTCCAGGACCAGGGCCTTGCGGCGGACGATGACGTGCGGGCAGTAGCCGTGGTCACGGTCCATCACCCGGCCCGGCTGGGCGCTGGCGGGCGCCGGGCCCAGTTCCACCGCCTGGTCCTGGGCCGGGGTGTAGAGACCTGCGAAGTACTGCCGGTGCTCGTCGATGAAGTTGACCATCGAATACGGCGCCCGCGTGGTGCGGGCGAGTTTGCGCGCGAAATCGTCGAACGCGGGCAGCGGGGAGTCACCGATCCCGAGGGCGCGCAGCCGGGCCACGCGCGCCGGCGCCTCGTCGTCCTGCGGGGTCAGCAGCAGATGACGGGTCGGGTCGTAGGAGACGTACGGGACGCGGGAGACGGGGTGGTTCATGGCAGCTCCGGGGACGCGGCGAGGACGGGGGTGAGCAGATGCTCGACGAGCGAAACCAGGACATGGGTGGCCGAGCTGCACTGTCGGGCGTCGCAGAGCACGACGGGGGTCTGGGGGGAGAGGTCCATGGCGACGCGGACCTCGTCCGGCTCGTAGTGGAAGGAGCCGTCGAACTCGTTGACCGCGACGATGAACTGGATGCCCCGCCGCTCGAAGAAGTCGACGGCGGCGAAGCACTGGTCCAGGCGCCGGGTGTCGGCAAGGATGACCGCGCCGAGCGCACCGTTGGACAGCTCGTCCCACATGAACCAGAACCGCTGCTGGCCCGGCGTCCCGAAGAGGTACAGCACGTGTTCGGGACCGAGCGTGATCCGCCCGAAGTCCATGGCGACGGTGGTGGTGTTCTTGTCCTCGACGCCCGCCAGATCGTCGGTGCCGACGCTGATCTGGGTGAGCAGCTCTTCCGTGCTGAGCGGCTCGATCTCGCTCACCGCTCCCACGAAGGTGGTCTTGCCGACCCCGAACCCGCCCGCGACCAGGATCTTGAGCGCGGTCGGGAAGATTTCGGTCGCGTGGTCCCCCTGGGCACGGGGGTCACAGTCGTTTGCGAAGTCCATTCAGCACCGCCTCCAGCAGGGCTCGGTCGGTACGGGACGCGGGCCCGGCGGAAACGGCCGCGGGGGCCCGCGCGGTGAGCGCCCCGCAGTCCACGAGGTCGGCGAGGAGCACTTTGGTGACCACGGCGGGCAACCGTATGTGGGCGGCGATCTCGGCGACCGAGACCGGCCCGCCGCACAACCCGAGCACCTGGGCGTAGTCGGGGCCCTGGCACGCGACGGGCTTCTGGCCGGTGGCCATCACCATGGTCAGCAGGTCGAAGTGCGCCGTGGGACGGGTCCGGCCGTTGCTGACGGTGTACGGGCGGACCAGCCGGCCCGCCGCGTCGTCGTACCACGGGTCCCCGCCCTGCCGTTGCCGGCGACGCACGGTCATGGTCAACGACCGCCCGCGGACGCCTGATGGCGCGCGGGGGTGGCCAGGTACGGGCGGACGCTCTTGACCAGCATCGACATCTCGTAGCCGAGCACCGCCACATCGGCCTCGCGGCCGGCGAGCACCGCCAGGCAGGCGCCCGATCCGGCGGTGGAGACGAACAGGAAGCTGGATTCGAGCTCGACGACGACCTGCAGGACGTTGTCGCCGTCGCCGAAGCGGACCCCGGCGCTGCGGGCGAGGGAGTAGAGGCCGGAGGCCAGGGCGGCCATGTGGTCGGCGCTGTCCGGTTCGAAGCCGTGGGCGGCCTTGACCAGGCCGTCCGAGGACAGCAAGAGCGCGCTGCGGGAGTGCGGTACGCGCTGTACCAACCCGGTCAACAGCCAGGAAAGATCGGTCTGCTGGCCTGTCTGCCGCTGCAAATGCGCCTGCGTACGCACATCACTCACCATGGTTGTGGTCGTCTCCTCGGGGGCGCGCCATCGGGGCGTCGTGGTCACGGTCGTGGTGCAGGTCGTTGCCGCCCGGATCGCCGAGGCCGTCTCGCAGGCCCGGGGCGGTGCCGTCGGTGTCGGCGTAGCTGTCCTCGGCGAGGCTGAATCCGCGCCGGAAGGCGGCCATCAGACCGGGGTCGTGCTCGGGTTCGGGGCCGTCGCGGCGGGCGGCGGACGGCAGGATCGGGTCGCCGCGCAGCTCGGGGACGAGATGGGTCTGCTTGCGCCGGCGGGGCAGCCGGGGGCGGGCGCTGTTGTCCACGGGGGCGGGTGCGGGCGGGAGGACCACCGGGCCGGGGGCGGCGGGCCGTTCGGTGGGGCGGTCCTCGACGGCGGGGGCGGCGGTGTGCCGTTCGGCGGCGGTCGCCTCTGAGCGGGGGAGGTCGGGGGTGGGGCCGTCCGCGGCACGCACCAGCCGGCGGCGGGCGGCGGGCGAGTCCGGGTCGGGCGTGGGGGCGGGGATGGTCACGGTCCGGGTGCCCGCGTCGACGGGATCCGGGCGGGTGTGGGGGGCATGCGGCACGTGGGGGGTGTGGGGAGCGTGGGGGGTGTGGGGGGTGTG
>NZ_JOIX01000076.1 GCF_000720175.1 Streptomyces sp. NRRL S-337 | reverse complement strand
CCGTTCGTGGAATGGCTGATGGGCCTGACCGCCGGCCACGTCACCGACGTACCCGAACTGACCCGAACCCAGCAACTGCGGGCCCTGGGCAACGGCGTCGTGCCCCAGCAGGCCGAAGCCGCCATCCACTTCCTGACCCCGGCCCACACCAGCCAGGAGCGGTGGGGGTGGGCGGCATGAAGTCCGAACCGATCGCCGCCGCAACGGTGTTCCGCGCCGTCATGACGGCGGCCGCCTGGCGCTGCCAGTGCACCGGAGCGTGCGGCCAGTGCCACGCCAAGTCCGAAGGACGCTGCCCGCGGGAACACAACGGCTACGCATGCAAGCACGGCGGCCCCATCCACCTGATGGCCGCCCGGCCGACCGGCACCAACGCCCGCGGGGCCCCCGGGCGCACCGTGCCGCCGCTATCGCGACAGCGGGGACGACGACGGATTAGACGCCCAGCTCGCCACCTACCACCGCAACAGCTGAATCGAGAAGAAGGAGACCCGCATGTCGTTCGGAGAAACCCCCGTCACCATCACGGGCAACCTCACCGCCGACCCGGAACTGAAGTACACCACCTCCGGTGCAGCGCTGGTGAAGTTCACCGTTGCCTCCACCCCGCGCACCTACGACAAGACCTCCGGGCAGTGGAAGGACGGCACCGCCGCGTTCTTCCGGTGCGCCGCGTGGCGCCAGCTGGCCGAGCACGTGGCCGACAGCCTCACCAAGGGCTCCCGCGTGGTCCTGTCCGGCCGCATCCGCCAGCACAACTGGCAGACCCCGGAGGGCGAGAACCGCTCGATGCTCGCGGTGGAAGTCGACGACATCGGCCCCAGCCTGCTCTTCGCCACCGCCACCGTCGAACGCACCCAGCGCAGCGGTTCCGCATCGACCGAAGGCGACCCCTGGGCCAGCGACCTCTCCGCCCCGCCCGCCGCCGGCAGCCCGGCGGCTTCGGGCTCGTCGTTCGACGACAAACCCCCGTTCTAACGGCGCCCGGGGCGACCGCCGCATCTCGCCAAAGAACCGCGGTCGCCCCGGCACCAGCCCCTCTTCAGAGAACTGGAGACATCCAGCATGACCCAATCCACCGACATCCGGCGAACCGCGCTGAATCTCGCCGCCCACGGCGTCCCGGTACTCCCGCTGCGGCGGGGAAAGCGGCCCTTCTACAACTGCCCGCAGTGCACGGGAAGCGCCTGCGGGGACCGCCCGCACATGAAGGCCGCCGGCCCCTGCCGCTGCCCGCGGCCGTGCCACGCCTGGGCCGCCGCCACCACCGACCTCGCCGTGCTCACCTCTCCGGGGTGGGAGCAGGCGTGGCGGCAGGCGGTAGCGGTCGCCTACCACCCCGCCGGGGCCGGGCTCACCGTCCTCGACCTCGACAACCCCGCGTCCGTCGACTGGGCCCGTCAGACCCTGCCCGCCACGCGCACAGTGGCGACCACGCGGGGAGAGCACTGGATCTATCGCGGCACCATGCCGTCCGCCAACGCCGTACGTCCTGGAGTGGACATCAAGTCCCGCTCCACCTATGCCCGCTGGCTCAGCCCCGGCACCGGAGTCCTGATCGATCTGCCGTCGGCCGTCCGCGCCCTGGTTGTGAAGGAAGAGACCACCCCCGCCCGCGGGGGCGTGGTCTCTTCCCTCCACAAGCACGCCACCTGGGACCGCACCGTGGCTACCGGCTGCCGCCACACCCCACGGTTCGTCCTCACCGGCCTGGAGCGCGGACTCGCCATGGTCCGCAGCCACACCGAATCCGGTGCCGGCTCACAGGCGTTCGGGGTGGCACAGTTCATCGCCGCCCAGCACGCCAAGTGCCCTGGTCCCTGCGACCTGGACGCCCTCGGCCGGCAGATCGTGGAGGCGGCCGTAGCCGTCGGCGTCCCCGAGCCCTACGCCCACCGCGCCGTCACCCGCGGACTCCACAGCGGCCCAGGGAGGGCAGCGTGACCATCCTTGGCCCGCAGCTCGCCACCAGCACCCAGCAGCAAGCTGGGGTGAGCGGCCCGAAGGACGCCGCCCGAAGGGCGTCCTTTCAAAGTTCTGACCCGCACCCGACCGGCGACGGACGCCACCCCATCGCCTGGCTGCACATCACCGCACCCCGCGGCGCCATCCCCACCGCCACCTCCACGTGCTGCTGCGGCCGGGACCGCAGCGCCGTCGGACGCATCAAGGTGCTCTCCCTGATCGAAGAGCACGACGCGCACCGCTCCTCCTGCCCCTGGCGCCGCCCCGCCACCTGCGAGACAAGGAAAGCCGCATGACCGAGCCCATCGACGGCTCCGCCCTGCTGGACGAAGTCGAATTCTTCCACCGCCGGTTCAACAAGTTCCCCCGCGAAGCCGCCTACGTCGCCGTGGCCCTGTGGGACGCCCACGCCCACCTCTTCGACTGCTTCGACTCCACACCACGCCTCGCCTTCCTCTCCCCCGAGCCGGGAAGCGGCAAGTCCCGGGCTCTGGAGATCGTCGAGACCCTGGTGCCCCGGCCGCTGATGACCGTCAACCCCTCTGCCAATGCCCTCTTCCGCGTCGTCTCCGCCGAGGAGGGCCGGCCGACCATCCTCTTCGACGAGATCGACACCATCTACGGCCCCAAGGCCAACGGCAACGAGGAACTACGGGCCTTCCTCAACTCCGGCTACCGCCGCGGCGCCAACAGCCTCCGATGCGTCGGCGACGGCTCCAACCAGACTGCCACCCCCTTCCCCTCCTTCTGCGCGGTAGCCGTGGCCGGTCTGGGTTCCCTGCCGGACACGATCCTGACCCGCTCCATCATCGTCCGCATGCGCAAGCGGGCCCCCAACGAAAAGGTCGAGCCCTACCGCCAGCGCATCCACGAAAAGGAAGGCCACGCACTCGGCGAGCGCCTCGCCGCCTGGGCCGACCAGGTCCGCGACCGAGTCACTGACGCCTGGCCGCAGCTTCCCGAAGGCATCTCTGACCGGCCCGCGGACGTATGGGAACCACTGCTCGCCGTCGCCGAGGCCGCCGGCGGCACCTGGCCCGAGCGGGCCCGCGCCGCCTGTGTCGAGCTCGTCGCAGCAGCCAAGGACGACGACGCGGCCTCCATCGGAGTCCGCCTCCTCACCGACCTGCGTGACCACGTCTTCCGCGGCGCCGACCGCATGCCGACCACCGCCATCCTCGCAATCCTCCACAGCCTGGAGGACGCACCCTGGGGCGACATGAATGGCCGACCGCTCACCAGCCGCGCCCTGGCCAAGATGCTCTCCGACTACCCCACCGCCGACAACAAGGCCGTCAAACCCCGATCCATTCGTACCTCATCCGGCGTCCCCAAGGGCTACTACGCCGAAGACCTCGCCGACGCGTGGCTGCGCTACTGCCCGCCCCCTTCCCCCACATCCGCTACATCCGCTACACCCGCTACACCCCAGGTCAGCGACGGTGCGGATGTAGCGGATACGCGCGATGTAGCGGACAGCAGCGCTACACCCCACCTGACCGTCGCCCGCCCCGCGTAGCGGAACCTATCCGCTACATCGTGCCTATCCGCTACACAAAAGGGGCCCCTGACCTGCGATGTAGCGGATGTAGCGGATGTAGCGGATCCCGCAGAAGGGGGGAAGCCCGCTGTCGTCTGACGAGGAGAAGCACATGGCGTTGAGTGCCGAGCGGGCCGCGGTGGAGCCGCGACTCTACAAGATCGAGGATGCTGCCGAGCTCTGTGGAGTGGGACGGTCGATGGCGTACGAAGAGATACGTCTCGGGCGGCTTCGCACCGTACGCATCGGCCGGCGGCGGCTGGTGCCACTTCAGTTCATCGACGAGTACGTTGCGCTGCTGATCCGGGAGTCGGAAGCAGCAATCTGAATCATCCAAAGGACGAGGCCGCGCCCCACGCTGGGGTGCGGCCTCGTCCCGTTCTATGAGGAGGACACTTCGTGGCTGAGGAACCCTCGCGTCGGCGGGCTGGAAAGGGCGAGGACTCCATCTATTGGGACAAGGCAAAGAATCGATACGTTGGTGCTGTATCGATGGGCTACAGCCCATCCGGAAAGCGCATCCGTGCCAAGGTGTCAGGGAAAACGAAGACTGAGGTACGCGCCAAGCTGCGAGTGAGGAAACGGGAGCTAGAGGCAGGCGTTAAGACGTCTGCTACATACACGGTCGAGCAGGCGGTACGTGCTTGGCTTGCGCAAGGGCTCAAGGGGCGTGACCAGGGAAGCGTTAACACCTACACAAGCATGGCCAACCACGTGGTCACTGACCTGGGCAAGGCAAGGTTGCGTGATCTGACGGTTGATTCTGTCGATTGCTGGCTCGACGAGAAATCCCTGGTCCTCGCGAAGAGTTCGCTGGAGATGATTCTCTCGATTCTGCGGCGGTCGATCACTCACGCGCAACGCCGGGACCTAGTGCTCCGAAATGTAGCTGAACTCGTTGAGCTGCCGGAAGGGCAGCCTGGGCGTCCGAGCAAATCGCTTACGGTGGAGCAGGCGAAAGCCGTTCTTACAACGCGGCAAGGGACGTGGATTCACGTCTATGTGGCTGTGTCGATGCTGGTGGGGATCCGGACTGAGGAGGTACGCCCTCTTACGTGGGGACGCGTTCACCTCTCCTCGTCGAAGGGAAACCCTCCGCATATTGAGGTATGGAGGTCAGTACGTCGTCGCGGTGACACCAAGACAGTGACAAGCCGCCGCACCTTGGCGATGCCGCGGCAGCTGGTGGAGGTTCTGGTCGAGCACCAGGCCAGGCAAAGGATGCGCCGAGAGGCGTTGGGTCTTCCGGCGGCCGAGGATGGGTTCGTCTTCGGAACAGACAGCGGGGAGCAACGCACGGCGGAGGATGTTCGCCGGAACTTCCGTGCACTGCTTCGAGAAGCAGGATTCCCTGATCCGAGACAGTGGACTCCCAGAGAACTGCGACACAGCTTCGTTTCAATCCTGTCGGATCACGGCATCCCGCTGGATAGGATCGCGCAGCTTGTTGGGCACAGCTCCTCTCGGACAACGGAGACGGTCTACCGCAAGCAGATTCGCCCCGTCATCATGGCCGGGGCCGAGGCTATGGACGAGATCTTCCAGGAAGAGGCCGCCACCGACGAGTGATCGCTTGTGGGCTGTGGCTCCCTGTTTGGCTCCCGCCGCCCCTAAGCCGCCGGTATCAAGGCGATAGGCGCGCTCCTACCTGCGATGTTCCGCAGCGTAAAGCGCCTGTCGTTTAGGGAACCGCTAAGCGGGGCCACAGGCAGGGCGGGAGGAAACGGGCGCGGGGGGCCGGGGGCGGTCGTCCGGGGCCGTTGTCAGTGGTCGATGGCAGCATCGAGACATGAGCACGCACACCTCCGCCGCCCCGTCCCGGCAGCCCCACGACCTGGCTCCGGACGATCCCGCCCGCCGGTCGGCCGGGCAGGAACCGACCGCCCTTCCGGTGGCCGATGCGGCCTACTGGGAAGCCGCCGCCGAGACCTTCGACGACGAGCCGGACCACGGGCTGCGCGACCCGGCCGTGCGCGCGGCCTGGGCCACCCGGTTGCGGACGTGGCTGCCGGCCGAGCCGGCCGAGGTGCTCGACCTGGGCTGCGGCACGGGAAGTCTGGCCCTGCTCGCCGCGGAGCAGGGCCACCGCGTCCTGGGCGTCGACCGTTCCCCGCGCATGATCGAGCGGGCCCGCGCCAAGCTCGCCGGGTGGGACGCCGCCTTCCTGGTCGGCGACGCCGCCGAACCGCCCGCGGGGGAGCGGCGGTTCGACGTGGTGCTGGTGCGCCATCTGCTGTGGGCGCTGCCCGATCCGGCGGCCGCACTGCGCCGCTGGGCCGGTCTGCTGGTGCCCGGCGGGCGGCTGGTCCTCGTGGAAGGCCGCTGGGGCGAGTCGGACCCTATCGGCATACCCGCGGACGAACTGGCCGACCTCGTCGGCCCGTTGGCGGCGCATACGTCCGTGCAGGACCTCGCACCCGACGCGCTCCTGTGGGGCAAGGAGGTCCACGACGAGCGGTACGCACTCCTGGCCGATCTCCCCCCACGTACGTAGCGCTTCGCGGCGCCCCCCCACGTACTCGGCCGTCCCGCCGCGGTCGTTGCTCGCCGTTGCGCGCTTTGCGGCGCCCCGCACGTACCTGGCTTTCCCGCCGCGGGTGTTGCTCGCCGTTACGCCTGGCGGCGGGCGTTTGTGTGTCGGGTGCGGTGACAGCCCTGCAGACTTCGTCCTCCGGTCTGTCCCCTCCCGGGAGTGGGAGGAAGGGCTGAGTGGGGGCGAGCGTGGTTCCGTTCGCCGCCCGCACGTAGGACTACGTGCACCCCCACCGGCCGTTTCCCTTCCCCCTACGGGAGGGGCTGGACCGGAGGACGAAGTCTGGAGGGCCAGAACCGCACCCGACACCCACCCGGCCCGCCGCAGGCGCAACGGCGACCAAGACCCGCGGCGCCACAGACAGCTACGTGCGGGGCGCCGCAAAGCGCGCAACGGCGAGCGAGCCCCGCGGCGGGAAAGCCAGGTACGTGCGAGGCGCCGCAAAGCGCGCAACGGCGAGGTACCAGCACGGCGCTGCAGCCGAGTACGTGGGCGGAAAGCCAAGCGCAGCGGATGGCTCGTTCGGGGTGGTTCGGCGGCGCGTTTGGTGGTCGATACATCTATCTGGGCGTACGGTGATCGTGCCGGCCGTCAGCGGAATGCGGCGGCCGGCCGCCCACGAAGGAGGAGCCGCCACGATGTGCGGAATCACCGGATGGATCGCCTACGACAACGACCTCACCACCCAGCGCCCCACCGTCGAAGCGATGACACGGACCATGGCGTGCCGAGGCCCGGACGCCGCCGGGATCTGGCTCGGCACGCACGCCGCCCTGGGCCACCGCCGGCTCGCCGTCATCGACATCGACGGCGGTAAGCAGCCCATGGCCGTCGACCGCGACGGCCGCACCGTGCTCGTCACGACGTACAGCGGCGAGGTCTACAACTACCGCGAACTGCGCGCCGAACTGGAGCGGTCGGGTCACTCCTTCCGCACCAGCAGCGACACCGAAGTGGTGCTGCACGCCTACCTCGAATGGGGCGAGGCGTTCGCCGACCGCCTCAACGGCATGTACGCGTTCGCGCTCTGGGACCCGCGCACCGAGGAACTCCTGCTGGTCCGCGACCGGATGGGCATCAAACCGCTCTACTACCACCCCACCCCCGACGGAGTGCTGTTCGGCTCCGAGCCCAAGGCGATCCTGGCCCACCCGGACGTCCACCCCACCGTCGACGCCGAGGGCCTCGCCGAGCTGATCACCTTCACCAAGACCCCCGGCCACGCCGTCTACAAGGGCATGCACGAGGTACGCCCCGGCCACCTCGTCCGGGTTCGCCGGGGCGGCCTGACCGTCCGCCGCTACTGGGCCCTCGAAGCCCGCGAGCACACCGACGACCGGGCCACCACCGTCGCGCGCATCCGCGCACTGCTCGACGACATCGTCGCCCGCCAGCTGATCGCCGACGTACCGTTGTGCACCCTGCTCTCCGGCGGACTGGACTCCTCCGCCATCACCGCGCTCTCCGCCAAAGCGCTGGCGGAAGCCGGCCGCGGGCCGGTGCGGTCGTTCGCCGTCGACTTCACCGGCTACACCGAGAACTTCCGGCCCGACGATCTGCGCGGCACCCCCGACGGTCCGTACGCGCACGCCCTCGCCGCGCACGTCCGGTCCGACCACCACGACATCGTCCTGGACACCGCCGCCCTGATGGACCCCGGCCACCGCGCCGCGGTGCTCGCCGCCCGCGACCTGCCCAACGGTTTCGGCGACGGCGACACCTCGCTCTACCTGCTGTTCAAGGCCGTCCGCGAACAGTCCACGGTCGCCCTGTCCGGAGAGTCCGCGGACGAGGTCTTCGGCGGCTACCGCTGGTTCCACGACCCCGCGGCCGTGCACGCCGACACCTTCCCCTGGATCGCCGCGGGCCTCTCCGGCCGCTTCGCCGGCGGCACCGCGGTCCGCGAGGCGCTGCTCGACGCCGGACTGCTCGCCAAGCTCGACCTGCCCGGCTACGAGGCCCGCCGCTACCGCGAGGCGCTCGCCGAAGTGCCGTACCTCGACGGCGACACCGGCCACCAGCGCCGGATGCGCGAGATCAGCTATCTCCACCTCACCCGCTTCGTGCAGATCCTCCTCGACCGCAAGGACCGCGCCAGTATGGCCGTCGGCCTGGAGGTCCGGGTTCCGTTCTGCGACCACCGCCTCGTCGACTACGTCTTCAACACCCCTTGGTCGCTGAAGACCTTCGACGGCCGGGAGAAGTCGCTGCTGCGCGCCGCCACCCGCGACGTCCTGCCCGACGTGGTCGCCGACCGCGTCAAGAGCCCCTACCCCAGCACCCAGGACCCCCGCTACGGCGAGGCACTGCGCGCCGAACTGAGAGCACTGGCCGCCGATCGCCATGCCCCCGTCCGGCCGTTGCTGGACCCCGGAACGCTCGCCGAGGTCACCGCCGACGGCGCGACCCAGGACATCCGCCCCGGTGCCGAACTGGTCCTCGGCATGAACGCCTGGCTGCGGACCACGGGAACGACGCTGGAGGTGTAGCGAGCCCCCGGGAGCCCGCTCCCTACGGGCTTCCCGCCCGCACCGCCCCTGCCGTGGTCCCGGCAGGCCGGGCGCTCCTGGCGCACAATGGGTGCCACAAACACATCACGGCACCACCAGGAGCGCCCCCGTGTCCCCCCAGACCGTGAGCATCACCATCGACCAGGCCTCGGCCGTCGCGCCCTTCGAGCAGGTACGCACCCAGATCGCGGACCAGGCCCGGGAGGGCGCACTGCCGGTCGGCTACAAGCTCCCCACCGTCCGCGGCCTCGCCGAGGACCTCGGCCTGGCCGCCAACACCGTCGCCAAGGCGTACCGCGCCCTGGAGACCGACGGTGTGATCGAGACCCGCGGCCGCAACGGCAGCTTCATCGCGGCGGCCGGCGACGCCGCGGACAAGGAGGCCGCCGCGGCCGCCGAGAGCTACGCCCGGCGCGTCCAGCGCCTCGGCCTGGACCGGCGCGCCGCCCGCACCGCCGTCGAGGACGCCCTGCGCGCCACGTACGGAGCCGAGGACTGACGGGCACCACCACCGGGGCCCCGGCCCGCCCGGCCCCCCACGGCACTCCCCACCGCGCCCCCCGAAAGGACCGCCACCCCATGCCCAGCAAACAGGCCCTCGTCCGCCGCCCCGGCCCGCGCCTCGCCGAGGGTCTGGTCACCCATATCGCCCGGCGCCCGGTCGACCCCGCACTCGCCCTGCGCCAGTGGGAGGGCTACGTCCAGGCCCTGCGGGACCACGGCTGGCGGACCACCGAGGTGGCACCCGCCGACGACTGCCCCGACGCGGTGTTCGTCGAGGACACCATGGTCATGTTCCGCAACGTCGCGCTGCTCGCCCGCCCCGGTGCCGACCCCCGCAGGCCCGAGATAGCGGCCGCCCGGGAGGCCGTGGAGGCGCTCGGCTGCTCCGTCAACGCGATCCGGGCGCCCGGCACCCTGGACGGCGGTGACGTCCTGAAGATCGGCGACACGGTCTACGTGGGCCGCGGCGGCCGCACCAATTCCGAAGGGGTGCGCCAACTCCGCGCCGCCTTCGAGCCGTTGGGGGCCCGCGTGATCGCCGTACCGGTCAGCCGGGTGCTGCACCTCAAATCCGCGGTGACCGCACTCCCCGACGGCACCGTCATCGGCCACCCGCCGCTGGTCGACGACCCCGCCGCCTTCCCGCGCTTCCTTCCCGTCCCGGAGGAGGCCGGCGCGCACGTCGTCCACCTCGGCGGCGACGCCCTCCTGATGTCCGCCGGCGCCCCGGAGTCCGCCGCCCTCTTCACCGACCTCGGCTACCGGCCCGTCCCCGTGGACATCTCCGAGTTCGAGAAACTGGAGGGCTGCGTCACCTGCCTGTCCGTGCGACTGCGCGGCCTCTACGCCTGAGCCCTGCCGCGCGCCGGGCGGTCCCGGCCGCCGCACCCGGCCGCCGCACCCGGGCACCTCGCGCCTGCCGCCGCCCGCCCCCGCACCCGCCTTATCGTGACGCCATGAGCAACCTCGATACCAGACCCGCGCCGAGTCTGTGCGGGGGCACCGGCCGCACCGGCCCGGTCCGCGACCTCCAGCCGGGGAAACAGGTGCCGCTCGGCGAGAGCACCGTGGTCCGCCGGCTGCTGCCCAACCTCGGCCGGCGGATGGTCGGCGCCTGGTGCTTCGTCGACCACTACGGCCCCGACGACATCGTCGACCAGCCCGGTATGCAGGTGCCGCCGCACCCGCACATGGGCCTGCAGACCGTCAGCTGGCTGCACGCGGGTGAGGTGCTGCACCGCGACAGCGTGGGCAGCCTGCGGACCATCCGCCCGCGCGAACTCGGCCTGATGACGTCCGGCGGGGCCATCGCCCACTCCGAGGAATCCCCGAGCGGCCACGGCCCGCTGCTGCACGGCGCCCAGCTGTGGGTCGCCCTCCCCGCCGAACACCGCTACACCGCGGCGCACTTCGAGCACCACACCGACCTGCCGCGGGTCACCGGCGGCAACGGCGGCCTCACCGCCACCGTCATCCTCGGCGAACTCGACGGGGCGGCGTCCCCGGGCACCACCTACTCGCCCCTCGTGGGCGCCGACCTCTCCCTCACCGCCACCACGGACACCCGCCTCCCCCTCGACCCCGACTTCGAGTACGCGGCCCTGACCATCTCCGGCGAAACCGAGGTCGACGGCGTCCGCCTCGCCCCCGGCGCCCTCCTCTACCTCGGCTGCGGCCGCACCGAGCTTCCGCTCCGCGCCCACTCCGACAGCAGCCTGATGCTCCTGGGCGGCGTACCGTTCGAGGAGCAGATCGTGATGTGGTGGAACTTCGTCGGCCGCACCCACGAGGAGATCGCCGAGGCCCGCACCGACTGGATGGACACCACCCGTTTCGGCACCGTCCACGGCTATGCCGGCCCCCGCCTCCCGGCTCCCGACCTCCCCCCGGTGGTCCTGAAGCCACGGGGGCGGGAGCGCTGACGGGACGCCCGGGCCGGCGCGCCCGAGGACGAGGGCCGTGAGCCGTCGCTGCCGGCCGCTTGCCCCGCCCCAGGACGCCCCCGATAAGGTCGCGCGGTCGGAGGGGGGCGGGTGAAGCGAGGTTCGGTGTGATCTGGATAGGTGTGGGCGGGTTGGTCGTTGCGGTGCTCTGTGCGTACGCGGTACGGGTCTCGCATACGCGGGCCCGGGCCATGGAGAGCACCGAGACCCTGCCGGTGGCGGACCTGCGGGCGTTGCACGAGGCGGCGGCGGAAGCCGCGGGCCCTGGGCACTTCCGGTACCGGTGCGAGGTCGTGGGACAGGCCCGCCCCCACAAGGACGGTGCGCTGCGCTCCGAGCTGGAGGGCGTGGACTGCGTGTGGCACAAGCACCGGATCACCCGCAAGTACGAGGAGGTCTACCGCGACGGCAACGGCAACCGGAGGCGCCGGACGTCTACCGATGTGCTGTCCGAGCACTCCAGCTCCACCGCGTTCTTCGTGGCGGACGCGACCGGAAGCATGGTGGTCCGCCCCGGGGAGCACGAGGTCATCGGCGCGGAGAAGGTGCTCGACCGGTTCGACCCGCACACCGGGGGAGGCGGCAGGCGCCTTCGGATCGGGCCGTTGAGCCTCGACCTCGGGGGCGGCGACGGGACGATCGGGTACCGGCGCGAGGAATGGGTCGTCCGTCCGGGCAGCCGGTTCTACGTCCACGGTGAGGCCGCCGACGGGGACGGCCGGCTGGCCGTGGGGGCGCCGGCCGAGGGCGGGGTCTTCGTCATGTCGGTCAAGTCCGAGGAGGAACTGCTCCGCGGCGAGAACAACAAGGTGTGGGCCTTCGGGCTGGGGGCGGGGCTCGCCGCCGTCGCGGGAACGGTGTTCCTGGTCCTGGCGATCGTTGGTTGAGCGCCCGCCCCCACCTCGCAGGCGCCCTCAGCGGGCCGCGTGGAGCAGGAAGGTGGGGTCCGGCAGGTCGTGGTCGGGGCCGGGGCGGGCCGGGGTCTTGAGTTCGAGGGCGCCGGTGCAGGCGACCCGGTCGCCCACCCGGGCGCAGGCCACCGCGCTGCGCAGGTCCTCCGTGGCCAGCATCGGGCTGACCGCGCGTCCCGCCCGGCCGCCCGGATGCGAGGTGAGCCGGGCGTCGCGGCCCACCCAGATCGACACCTTCTGCGCGCCGCCGGAACGCGGCCGCACCTCCGACCAGACCGCGCCGCAGGACGGGCTGAACAGCAGCCGCACGGTGTAGGTGGCGTCCGTGATCTCGCTCTCCGCCCGGGCGTCGCGGTGGCAGCCGAACCGTCTCGGGTAGCGGCCCTGGCACCGGTGGCCGTGACAGGTGTCGGGTGCCGTCCACTCGGCCCGTACCGCGTGCGCCGGGATGCTCGCGATCGAGGCCGCCGCCCCCACCGTGGCCAGCACGGCCGTCAGGGCCATCAGGACGCCGGCGCCGCGGAGTTTCCGCCGGGCGGGGCCGGTCGGCGGCGCCGGCGGCCCGAACTCCGCGGTGGCCGGCGCGTTCCCCGCGGGCGCCGGTGCCGTACGGGCCCGGTGCGCCGCTTCGTACAGCCCCAGCAGCCGGAGCTGGTCCGCCCCGGCCACCCGGCCCAGCGCCTCGACCGCGGCGCGCGGCGGCAGCTTCTCGCCGTTGAGATAGCGGTGCCAGGCGGACTTGCTGTACGGCGTCTTCCGGGCCAGCCCGTCCAGGCTCAGCCCGGTCCGCTCCTTGAGTACGCGCAGCTCCTGGGCCAGGAGCTGCCCGGCCGGATCGAGTGTGTCGGGCAGCGGCCGCCAGCGGGACACCATGTGCGCCTCCCTTACCGCCCTGCCGGTGATGCGGCAGTGGTTCCCCCGCAGAGGCCCCAACCGGTTGCCCGGGGCGTCTGATTCCTCCTGGATGGCGGAATGTGTACCCATGACCAGTGGTTGATGACACACCGTGCGGAAAGGGAGTGAAAGGTCAGTTGAGCGCTTTTTCGTACAGGCGGAAGCCGCGGCCGCCCGCCGGGCCCTCGGTGAAGCCCAGGCACAGCCGCGGCAGGCCGGCGTCGCCGCCCCGCCATACGGCCAGCCCCTCCGGCTCGCGCGGGGACAACTCCGGCGCCGTCCGGTCGATCTGCTGCCACACCACCCTGCCGGTGCGCAGATCGATGCGGTAGAGGCGGGCGTTGCCGCCCGAGGACGGCGGATTGCCCACCCCGTACGCACTGCCGAGCAACTGGTACGCGGATGTGCCGTACAGGGCCATGCCCTGGAAGGGCAGCCCGAGGTGGGCCCCGGGCTGGGGGAAGGTGATCAGCGGCCGGTACCACCCGGCCCGGAACCGGTCGAGATCGTGCAGCGCGAAGTGGGGTACTCCCCTCCTCTTGTACCGCAGCAGCAGGCGCCGGTACACCGGGTCGACGGCGGGGGAGTTGCTGGTGGAGCCGATGAGCGGCCGGTAGGTCCGCAGGCCGGGGGCGGCCCGCGACAGCACCCGCCCGTCCGCGAACCGGAAGCGGCACAGCCCGCGCCCGTACCCGGACGCCGGGTTGGCGTCCCACTCGGTCCACAGCGTGACGCCGTCCCAGGACTCCTCCAGGCCGATCGAACCGCCGTGCCCGAAGCCCTTCAGATACATGTGCCCGGCCGGCGACCCGTCCAGCGCCAACCGGTTCAGGCACAGATCGCCCCGCCGGACCCGCGCCGCGTGCGAGACGGCCGCCCGCTCGCCCGCCAGCCGGACGCCGCCCGCCACCACCTGCAGCGCATAGACGTGCCCCCGGCGCTCGTCGAAGACGAACGACTGCAGCACGGTGGTGTGCCGCAGCCGCCCGGCGAGGAACTGCCGCCCCGCCGCGGCCAGTACGGGCAGCGCCCCGTCCGGCGGCGCCACCACCCGCCCGGCCGCGGTCCGCGGCGGACCGGCCGCCGCGAGGGCCCGCTGCCCCGGGACGACCGCGCCCGCGACCGCGGCACCGCCCAGCCACCCGAGAACCGCTCGGCGTCCCGGCCCCGCCGCGGAGAAGTCCGTGCTCATCAAGCCTCCAGGCATTCGGTCCGGCCGCTCGCCCGCCCACCGCCGTGCACGGGCGGGCGGCCGGAGGTCATCCGGACGCCGCTACCCGCGCGGCGCCCGTCGTGGCGGGATCAGCGCCACGGACGGCAGCACCACGGACTTCAGCACCACGGAACGGCGCCGAACGCATGGAGGTAGTGGGCGGAGACATAGCCCGGCCGGTGCGCGAGCTTGTACCAGTACGGGTTGCCGTGCACGCGGCTGCCGGTCGTCGTGCACCGCAGCCCGTGCAGGCTCCCCGAACGCAGCTCATCGATCACCCGGTACGTGACACCCGGCCCCGAGCGGACGTTCAGCGGCACACCGGGCGGGGTCACCACCTCCCCCTGCGCATACCGGACATGGCGGCTCGCGTCCGTATGCCGCCCGGGATGGCGGTACGGACCGGAGTCGGCCACCGCCACCGCGGGGACCATCGCGAGAGCGGCCACCAGGGCGACCACACCGTTGCGGAACAGGCGTCGGTTCATCGGAACCTCCTCGAACGACTGGCAGCGGCACCGGAGCGTGCCCTGCTCGCTGAGCGTTTCCGACCGGCCACCCGACGATGCCGTCCCAGCCGTCCCAGGGAGGAAGTGGAACTCCGGCGCGGCCCGGGAAGCCCCCGCCCGTTGCCCCGAAACGGCATGTACTGGGCAGTTGGTTCGTTAATCTGCCCGTGTGCTACGTCGTGGTGGGGAACGTCAGGGTACGGCCTGGGTGATCGTGGCCGGGGCGGTGGTGCTGGGCGTGGGGCTGCTGTTCGTCCTGTGGAGCGCGCCGGGGGGCGGCCAGCGGGACGCCAAGGGGCCGGCGCCGGAACGGGCGGCCGGGCCGGCGGCCGGATGGGGCTTCACGCACACCCAGTTCAGCGCGGACCGGGGCACGGACGCGGCGGTGGAACGGGCGGCCCACCTGCTCGCCGGGCGGCCGATGGCACAGAACCAGCACCTCATGGGCTGGGGCGCGGGGAACCCGGAACCGAGCCCTGGGCGGTACGCGTTCGACGATCTGGACCGGCGGCTGGCGCTGATCCGGCGCACCGGCGGCACGCCCGTACTGACGCTGTGCTGCGCGCCGGACTGGATGAAGGGCGGGACGCCCGGCCGGACGGACTGGAGCCGGCTGGAGAAGGCCCCGGAACCGGAGCACTACGCGGATTTCGCGGCGCTCGCCGGAAAGGTCGCCCGGCGCTATCCGCAGATCCGGCATTTCGTCGTCTGGAACGAATTCAAGGGGTTCTTCGACGACGCCAAGGGGCGGTGGGACGCCGAGAATTACACCCGGCTGTACAACCTCGTGTACCAGGAGCTGAAGAAGGCCGACAAGCGCAACCAGGTGGGCGGGCCCTATCTGGTGATGGACAGCTATGTGCCGGGCGACGACCGGTATCCGTCGGCGCTCAAGGGCGCCTGGGGGCATATCGACCAGCGGACGCTGGACGCCTTCGCCTACTGGAACCGGCACAAGGCCGGGGCGGATTTCCTGGTCGTCGACGGGTCCAGCTACAGCAAGGACGACCGTTACGCCCCCGATCTCTTCACCGCCGCCCGGAAGTTCGCCGAGGTGGGGCGGTGGCTGCGGACCAGGAGCGGGCTGCCGCTGTGGTGGGCGGAGTGGTACGTCGAAGTCGCGGACGAGAAGGGCGGGCGGCGCGGCTGGAGCGAGCGCAAGCGGGTCGCCGCACAGGCCGTCGCGCTGATCGAGATGGCGGAGGGCGGCGCGACCAGCGGCTTCTACTGGAATCCGGAGACGGACGGGAAGGGGCAGGGCGGGCGGGACTGCCCGGGGTGTTTGTGGAGCAGTACCGAATCGCCGGACGGCGGGCGGGAATTGCCCATGTGGAGCCTGCTGGCACGGTTTTCCCAGGCCTTTCCACCGGGCGCACAGCCACGTGAAATGGCCACCGGCAGCAACGGCATCCTGGGTCTGAGCGACGGGCGGACGGCACTGCTGGTGAATACCGCGGAACGGCCGGGCTCGGTGCGCGTGGGCGGAAAGGAGCGCGTGCTCGACGGGTACGGCGTGCGGTGGATCTCCCTCGCGGAGTGAGCGCTGCCTACGACATCGTCAGAAAACGCTGCACCAGGGATGCCAGAAACGTCAGCAGCAGGGGCACCGCGAACCAGAAGAGCGCCTGGAGCCGCCGGTGCTGCCGGGTAGTGGGGGAGGGCGCCGTCACGCGGAGCAGTTCGCGGAGGGTGAGCACCGCCAGCAGGGCGAGCAGGGACAGCGCGCCCAGCACCGACCAGGGCGTCCAGGTCACCCGTGGGCCGGCCGGACCAGGATGGGGAACGGGAACCGGGCCCGGCGGGCGCTGCGCGAGCGTGTAGAGCGCGGCGTGCGCGTTGCCGAACACCCGCCGGAGGCCGGGGCGGCGGTCGAGGGCGGTGCGCAGCCGCTGCTCCCAGCCCCGCGGGTACGCCGCGTCCAGCCGCAGTGACTCCGACTGGCCGTGATTGACGATCAGATACGACTGCGGACCGGCCTTCCCAAGGGCGGTGACCAGCGACGCGACGGCGGCCGGGTCGCGGGGCGCCAGGGTCGGTACGTACTGCACCCGCTCCATGTCCTCGGCGCCCCAGGGCATCGCCGGGGTGACGCTGCCCACCGGGTCGTTGCTCAGCCACAGCAGCCGCACCGTCGGGCGGTCGTGCGCGTAGACGTAATCCATGGCGGCCACCTCGCCCGGCCGGACCCGCTCGAAGGGCTCGTTGCCCCACCGGGCGACGAGGAAGCCGGCGGTCAGGAGCAGACCGGTCAGCAGCGCGGCGAGCGGCCCGAGGGTGCCGCGCCGGGCGGCCGTACCGTGCGGGAAGAGGGCGAGGGCGGCCAGCGTGCAGGCACCGGGCAGGGCGAACAGGAAGACCCGCAGGGCCATTTCGCCGCCGTACGACTGCAGGCCGAAGGCCAGGAACGGGACGGCGGCCAGGGCCAGCAGGGAGCGTTCGGTGAAGCCGGCCGCGCGTCGGCGCAGTACGCCCCAGCAGGCCAGCACCAGCACCCCGCCGGCCAGCGCCACCCGGGTGAAGAGGACGAGCTGGTGGGTGGGGTCGCCGCCGGTGATCCGGTCCGTGACGGACGAGCTGACGTTGGCGCCGACGCCGCCGAGACCGCCGAACAGTTCGTCGAAGTGGCCCGACCAGTAGGGCTCGGCCAGGAACCCGACCCACCCGGCGACCAGCACCCCGAGCAGCAGCGGCAGCCCGGGCAGGGTGCAGCGGCGGGCCACCACCAGGACGGTGAGCACCCCGAGCATGACGAAGGGGGTGAGCTGATGGCCCGCCACGCACGCGGCGAAGAGGGCGAGGAGAACGGTCAGCAGGACCACCCGGCGACCGGGGCCGGCCGGCAGGACGGCGGCCTCGCCCGGACGCCGGCGGCCCGCCTCCCGGTGCGGCGCCCGGAACCACACCAGCAGGATCGCGACGAAGCAGAGGTAGAGGAGGTAGGTGAACCCCTGGGGGGAGAAGTAGTCCTGGCCGACCCAGCCGCACAGCACGAACAGCCAGGCCGCGCACCACTTCGCCCGCCACCCGGCCCGTACCGCCTTCAGTAACAGGAAAAGCGGTGCCAGATACAGGAGTTGGAGGGTGAGCGGCCACCAGCGGAGGAGTTCGGTGAGATCGGTGACGCCGCACGCCCCGGCCAGGAACTGCGCCCCGGCGAAGAAACCGGGCCAGCTCCAGCGCGCGTCCAGGTCCGGTACGGCCGTGCCGGTCCGGGAGAGGTGATCCAGGAATCCCAGGTGCTGCCAGGCGGTGGGGAAGCGCGGTTCGGCCTCCAGTACGGCGGGCAGGGCGTGCAGCGCCAGCACCGTCAGCACCAGGACGGACGCGAGCAGCGCCCGGTGCTGCCGGGGGAGCCGGAGCGCCGCGGCGAACGCGGCCACCAGGAGGGCCGCCCCGGCGAGTGTCGCGCCGGGCAGGACGGAGATCAGGCCGAGGCCGTTCATCCGGTCCAGGGCGGTGTCGCCCATACCGCGCAGCGGCAGCCAGAAGAGGCCCGCGGCGGTGGCCGCCAGGAGCACGACGAGGGCGGTGGCCGCCCGGCCCGTACGGCGCCGGGGGCGGGACCGGGCGCGCCGCGGGGGAGCGGTGGGCGGTGGCGGGCCCCGGTGCACGGCGGCCTCCCGCGGCAGCCCGTACGCCCCGTCGCCCAGGTCCCCGTAGGCCGCCAGATCCGCCAGATCACCGTCCGGGGCGCGACCTTCCGGGGGGACCCGGCACGGCGGCGCCGGGGCGGTGCCGCCGCGCAGCACCCGCCCCAGCCGCGGGGCGGCCAGCGCGACGATCACCGTCAGGCTGCTGACCTCGGCCATCCCGGCGCCGGTCAGCCCCCGGTGCGGCAGCAGCACCAGCGTCAGCCCGAGGACCAGGACGCACAACAGGCCCTGCAGGGCGGCGAGTCCGGACGTGCGGCTCCGGGCGCGCAACACCGCGAAGTGCACCTCCATCACGACCCGCAGTGCGGCACCGACCGCGTACCAGCGCAGCAGCGGCGTCGCCGCCCGTGCGTATCCGGGGCCGAACACACCCAGGATCCACGGCGCGAAGAGGAACAGGCCGAGGCAGACCGGCAGCATGATGCGGGTCATCCGGCGCAGCGCGGCCCGGGTGTGGCGGGCCAGCTCCGCCGGGTCGTGCGCCCCTTCCACGGTCAGCGAGGCGCCCATGTTGAGGGCCAGCAGATTGACCGTGCCGCCGATGGTGGTGGTGACGTAGAAGTACGCGTTGTCCGCCGCGCCGACCTGCGAGGCGACCAGCACCGGTACGAGGTAGACGACGGCGAGCGAGAAGAGCGAGCCGGTGGAGTCGCCGGCCAGGAAGCGGGCCAGTTCGCCGGGCGACGGCGGCCGGGCGGTCCGGTGGGTGGCGCGTACGTGGCGCGGGATCAGCCGCCGGAAGACCACCCAGCCCAGCGGCAGCACCGACACCGCGATCGCCGCGACCCAGGACACGAAGACCCCGGCGGTCGGGAACGCGGAGGCGAGAACGACCAGCAGGCCCAGCTTCACGGTGGAGAAGGCGAGGTTGCCGGCCGGGACCCAGCAGGCGCTGCGCAGCCCGGTCAGCACCCCGTCCTGGAGGGTGAGCACCGACCAGGCCGCCACCGCCCCGACGAAGCCGAGGCCGGCCGGCAGGCCGTGCAGGAAGTGGTAGGAGGGGCCCCAGAGGCCGAGGGTGAGGAGGAAGGCGGTGGCGGCGAGGGCCACCACGACCGCACTGCCGAGGTAGGTGCGCCGCACCAGCCGCCCCGTGGTGCGGCCGGCGACCGGGAGGAAGCGGGCCAGCGCACCGGTCAGGGTCACCGCCGTCAGCCCCGCCAGCAGCTTCATCGCGGCGATCGCCGCAGACCCCTGACCGACCGCGGACTCGGAGTAGTAGCGGGCCGCGACCAGCCAGAACCCCAGGCCGAGCAGGCCGGAGACACCGGTGTTCAGCATCAGCGCGTAGGCGTTGCGGAACAGCGGACTGCCCGCCGCACGGCCGGCGGACGCCCGCGCCTCCGGTTCCGGGTGCGCCGCGGCCCGGGTGGTCGTGTCAGACACCGGCGTGGCCGCTCCTTCTTCCGCCGCGACGGGGCCACGACGGGCTCGGCGTCAGGGGCCCGGCGGACACGGCCGCACCACCTGACGGGCTCGGCGGACCAGCGCGTACCCCTTGGTGAGCACCCGGTCCGCGGCATAGGCGCGGACCAGCCCGCGGCCCTCGACGAGCCGGGCGAACTCCTCGGTCCCGGTACGGCGCCGCACGGTCAGCCGGGCCAGCGCGTACGGGCCCTGCGCGCGGGCCGCGAGCGCATTGCCGACCGCGAGCGCCTGCCGGAAGCCGAGCCCGCGCACCATGGCCCGCACCCGCCGGTCGGAGTGGCCGTAGGGATACGCGAAGGACTCCGGCGCCGTGCCCACCTCTTCGGCGATCAACTCCCGGCAGCGCAGCACCTCGTGCCGCAGCCGCCGGTCGTCGAGGCCGTCCAGCGGGGGGTGGCCGTGGCTGTGCCCGCCGATCTCCACCCCGGCCGCAGCCAGTTCGCGCACCTGCCGCCAGTCGAGCATGGTGTCCGGTGCGTCCCCGCTGTCGTACGGGCCGCGCAGCCAGCCGGTGGAGAGGAAGAGGGTGGCCGGGAAGCCGTACCGGGCGAGCGCGGGCAGGGCGTAGCGGTGGACGCCCTCGTAGCCGTCGTCGAAGGTGATCAGCACCGGCCGGTCCGGGAGCGGGCCGCCGCCCCGCCAGGCCGTGGCGAGGGCGGCGGCCGTCAGCGGGGTGAAGCCACCGTCGGCGAGCGCGGCGAGCTGCCCGGCGAACGCGTCGGGGGTGACGGAGAGCGCCCGTACGGCCGGGGTCGGGGCGAAGGTCACCGCGTGGTACATGAGGATCGGCACTCTCGGGGGGCGGTCGTCGCTCATACCGCCGCTCCCTCGTGCGCGGCGGTCACGGCGCTCGTGCCGTCGCCGGGGAAGGTATCAACTCCCTTGTCGGATCGTGTACGTGAGGTCGTGCGGGCGCGGAGACCGCCCCGGGCGTAGCCGGCCGCGGCGGCCGCCGTGCCGGCCAGGATCGCAGCCGCCCGGCCGGCACCGCCCGGGCGCCCGAGCAGCGCGTCGCGCAGCCCGCGCAGCACGCCCGCGGGCAGCACCCGGGCGGTGTGGTGCCGCTCGGTCGCCAGCCCGTCCCGGGCGCCGACGCTCCGCGTGACCAGCGCCTTGGACAGGCCCTCCGCGTACGCCCGGCGGCGGAAGTAGCCGAACCGCTGCCGCTCGGCCGGTACCCGGTGGTGAATCACCGCACGGTCGTCGATCAGCAGCACCGCGTCCGGGAGGGTGCGGCTGATCCGGATGCACAGTTCGGTCTCCTCGCAGCCGAGCGGCCGCCGGTCACCGTCCCGCCCGATCCCTATCGGGAACCCGCCGACGAGGTCGAAGGCGACCCTGCGGAACGAGGCGTTGCCGCCGAGCACGTTGCGCACCCGCACCTTCCCCGGCGGCAGACCGCGGTACGTGCAGCCCACCACCCAGTCGAACTCCTCGGGGAACCACACCGGCCGGCGGCCGGACGCCCACACCGGCTCGGTGCGCCCGCCGACCGCCAGCACCGCCGGATCCGCGTAGGCCGCGGCGAAGTGACGCAGCCAGTCCCGCTCGGCGACCGCGTCGTCGTCGAGGAACGCGATGACCTCGCCGTCGGCCGCGGCGATCCCGGTGTTCCGGCCCGCGGACAGCCCGCGGGGGCCGGAATTGGCCATGATCAGCACGGGCACCGGCGGCGCACCGGGAGCGGACGCGCCCGCGCGGGCGCCCCCGAAGTGCTCCCGGAGCCGGTCGAGCAGCCGCGGATGGTGGTCGACCACCAGCAGCACCTCATGGGCGGGGTGGGACTGGCCGCGGACCGAGGCCACCGCGGCCAGCATGTCGTCCCAGCGGTCCTCCGTGTGCACGCAGATGACGACGGAGATCCGCAGCGCCGGTCCCACCGCCGGCCCGGCCACCGGTCTGCCGGGGCTCATCGGGCCTCCCCGGTGAGCAGCGCCGGCCGGGGCACCCGTTTCCGCCCGGCCCCCCGTTCGCGGGCGATGACCTTCAGCACCCGCAGCCCGTCGCGGACCGCCCGCAGATTGCTGGCGCCGTGGATGCGCGGGTACTCGTGGCTGGGGATCTCCTGCACCCGCAGGCCGGCCTTGACCACCCGGATGTTCATCAGCGTCTCGACCTCGAACCCGGCGCAGTCCAGGGCGAGTTGGCCCAGGCAGCGGCGCCAGAAGGCGTTGTAGCCGTAGCACAGGTCGGTGTAGCGCGCGCCGAACTTGGCGTTGACGAGCGCGGTCAGCATCCGGTTGCCGAGCCGGCGGATCCACGTCATGTCGTCCGTGCCGCCGCCGTTGGCGAAGCGTGAGCCCTTGGCGAAGTCCGCCCCGGACACCAGCGCCGAGACGTAGCTGACGATCTCGCCGCCGTCGGCCGAGCCGTCCGCGTCGACCATCACGATGATCTCGCCGGTGCATGCCGCGAACCCGCTGATCAGCGCGTCCCCCTTGCCCTTGCCGCGCTGCGGTACGACGGTGACGCCCGGCCACAGCTCGCGGGCGACCCGGACGGTGTCGTCGGTGGAGTGCCCGTCGACCAGGACCACTTCGTGGATCCAGTCCGGGAGGGTCTTGAAGACGTGCGGGAGGTTCGCCGCCTCGTTCATCGCCGGGATGACGACGCTGACCGGCGGAGCGATGGCCAGGTGCGAGGAGACGGGACGGTAGACGGCCTGGTCCGGCAGCAGCGTCAGCGGCTCATCCGCATCGGCCGGGCGAAGGAACGCACTCATGGGATTTCTTTCCCTCTCGTCCGGTGGACCGCCCGTCCCCGGGCGGTCGGTGCTGATATCCGGGTCCGACAGGGGGGTTCGCACCCCGGCCGGCGCGGCGCGGAGCACCGTGCGGACAGGGCGAGCCGATAGGCGTGACCACGAAAGCGCGGCTCGTGACCGGGCCCCGGCAGACCGTGGTCGGCCGGCGAGGACCAGATGCACCAGACCCCCCACCGCGCACCGCACCGGACGCTTCCGCCGGCTGTTCCTCCCCCGGAACAGCACGGCGGTCATCGTCCGATGCGGCTGGAAGTGCGTCGGAAATGAAGTGCGACGGAATGGACGAGGAGGACTCTAAGGCAAGACGTCGCATGTCAAATACCCTTTAGGGCAATTGGCCACTGCGTACTGATGTACGCCTGTATTCATGCACCGGCGTACGCCCTCCCGGGCCTTTACGAAAGGCCACGGAATACCGGACCGAAAGGCCTTACGGGCACCGGAATCAGCGTCCGGTCCGGAGCCGCCCGACCCGCTTGAGCAGGCGGTCCGCGGGCTCGAACCACTCGGGGCGGGCGAGCACCGCATTGCGCAGCGCACGCACCGGCGCGCGCCGCGCCCAATGCACCGGTACGGCCGGATGCGGTCGCCTCACCCACCCCTCGGACACCATGAGTTCACGCGTCTTGAGGGAATCCTTGTAATCCTTCGCGCCGCGCCCCAGATCGAGATATCCGAGCGACGCCGCGGCCGCCGCGCGTGCCATGCCCAGATGCAGCACGAGTCCGGGCGAATACTTCGCGAATTGCGGGTCATAGGCCGGGAACCAACAGGCGAGGACGGAATCGGAACGCAGCCCGAAGTGTGCCGCGACCGGCCGCTCACCGGCGTACAGCACGGACAGCAGCCCGGTGCAGGACTCCGTGCGTGTGTGGAACAACTGCTGCACCAGCCGCACGATCCAGGGGTGCGCGAAGCGGTCGCTGCGGCCGGTCCTTCGGTACTGCGCGGACTTCCACCGCAGCAGCGTGCGCAGCGCCGCCGGGTCGCGCTCGTCGTGGACGTGGCGCAGCGGCCCGACGTCCCGGCAGAGCCGGCGCTCCTTGGCCAGGGTGGTGCGGACGAACTTCGGCGATCTTGCCCGCAGTCCGGCCAGATACGTCTCGAAGCCCTGGTCCACGTCGACGACCGGCGAGGCGAACCGGCCGAACGAGCGGGTTTCGAAGGCGTCCTGGCCCGCCACGAGGTGGTCGAACTCCAGCACCGACAGCCCGCAGGCCCGGAGCAGTTCCCGGGCGTCCCACCGCAGGCCCGGGCGGTGCACCAGCCCCTGCGCGTCCGACAGGCCCAGTCCGATCGCCCGGCCCACCCCGAGCGCGGACCGCTGGAAGGGCAGGAACCCGGCCGGGCGCCCGTCCTCCCGCAGCACCGCGATCCGTACGCCGCTCCGGCAGCGGCCGACGGCCAGCGCGAAGGCGGGGGAGAGGAACGGGTTCGCCAGCTGCGGCGCCCCGGCCGCCCGCGCCCCGGCCTGCAGCGCGGCCCAGGCGTCGCGTTCGTCCCCGGTCAGCTCGCCGGGCCGGTGCACCGTGATCTCCATGTCCGTGCGCTCCCCCTTTGTTCGTACGGTCGGTCCGGACGGTCAGTCGGTACGGCGTGCCCGCGTCCGGCCGGTCCGGCGCCGTAGCGCGCAGCCCAGCAGCAGCACCCCGCTGAACGCCGCCACGGCGAGCACCCCGCCGCGCACCGACCACAGATGCAGCGCCAGCATCGCCTGTGCCACCAGCAGGTCGACGGCGAGCGCCCCGGCGCCGGCCACCACCGCCCGGCCGAGCGGATCCATCCGCCCGAGCGCCACCGCGAGCGCCCCGGCCGGCGCCATCAGGAGGAAGAAGAGCGTGAACGGCGCGCGCAACGGCGAATCGAGACCGGTCAGCGCCAGCACCGCCCCCATCGCGCCCGCCGAGACTGCGGCACCCAGGGCCAGCGACCGGGCCACGCCGCCCGGCGGTGCGTGTGCCGTGGGCGGTGCGCCGGGCGGGGACGGCTCGTACGGCCCGTCGCCCCGGATGGTGTCCGTCTGCATGAGCGGCTCTGCCCTCCCCCGGCCGGATGCCGGGCTCAATGTCGCGTAACGCCCGGAGCACCGTCAAGGCACGAAGAAGGCCGGAAATGGCCGCAACCCGGGCGGTGGGAGGGGCCGTCGGGCCGCCCACAGACGGCGCAATGACCGTGGCCGGGGGCCGGGCCCGCGCAGACTGGGGGCGAGAGCGCGAGGTGACATGCCCGCGGGAAGGAGCCGGGCCCGTGGAGCCGCCGAGCGGAATCGCCCTGACGGTGGTCATGGTGTGCCTGACCGTGGCCACCGGCGTGGTGGACGCGGTCACGTTTCTGACGATCGGTCAGGTCTTCTCCGCCATGCAGACCGGCAATCTGCTCTTCCTCGGCTTCGGTGTGGCGGGCCAGGGCGGGCTGCCCGTGCTGGCGACGGCCGTCTCGCTCGGTTCCTTCGCCGTGGGCGCGGCCCTCGGCGCCCGGTGGGAGTCCGGGCTGGCCGCGCGGGAGCAGCAGTGGTTCCCGGCCGGCCTGTTCACCGAGGCGGCCCTGCTGGCCGGTGCGGCGGTGGTCGCCTGGGGGATGGATCCGGCCCCCGGACTGCCACCGGGCCGGCGCTACGCGGTCATCGGGCTGATGGCCCTGGCGATGGGCATGCGCAACGTCACCGCCATGCGCTCCGCCCCGCCCGACCTCACCACCACCGTGGCCACCCGCACGATGACGGCGCTGGTCAGCGGTTCGGTGCTGGGGCACGACAAGCGGCTGGGACACGGCGGCCGGACGGCGGTCCGGCGCCTGCTCTCGGTGGGCGCGATGTTCGCGGGCGGGCTGCTCGGGGCCGCGCTGCTCGGCCTGGGCACCCGGCCGGCGCTGGTGATCCTGCTCGTGGCGGCGTTCCTGGCGGGCACCGCGGCGGTGGTGCCCGCACTGGTCCGCAGCGAGCACCACGCCGAGGGCTAGCGGCAAGGACAGGGCGGTGAACATCCGCCCGCATCGGCACATTTACCGTGAACATAAAACTACCTTTGGCATGGACACTTCCGGTTACCCGCGAGTCTTGCTACGACGGATGTGGCAGAGATCCTGCTAAGGGAGGTTCCATGAGACTGTCCCGATTCGCGGCCTTGACGTCCGCCTTCTTCGTCACCACGGCGCTCGCGCTCACCGGCGCGAGCGCCGCCGCGTCCGCCCAACTCCCCACCGCAACCGGCTATGTGGCACTCGGCGACTCCTACTCCTCGGGCGTCGGGGCCGGCAGTTACGACAGCGCCAGCGGCTCCTGCAAGCGCAGCAGCAAGGCGTACCCGGCCCTGTGGGCCGCCGCGCACTCCCCCTCCTCGTTCCAGTTCACCGCCTGTTCCGGCGCCCGAACGGGTGATGTTGTCAGCGGACAGCTCGGCCCGCTCAACAGCTCCACGGGCCTGGTCAGCATCACCGTCGGCGGCAACGACGCCGGATTCGCCGACACCATGACGACCTGTGCGCTCCAGGGTGAGAGCGCCTGCCTGGCCCGGGTCGCGCAGGCCAGGACGTACATCGACAACACCCTCCCCGGCAAGCTCGACACCGTGTACAGCGCCATCTCCCAGAAGGCCCCGGCCGCGCACGTGGTGGTCCTGGGCTACCCGCGCTTCTACAAGATCGGCGGGAGTTGCTTCGCGGGTCTCTCCGAGAAGTCCCGCACCGCCATCGACGCCGCGGCCGACGACATCAACGGCGTCATCGCCAAGCGCGCCGCCGACCACGGCTTCGCCTTCGCCGACGTCAACACCACCTTCGCCGGCCACGAGCTGTGCTCCGGCAGCGCCTGGCTGCACAGCGTGACCTATCCCGTCGACGAGTCCTACCACCCGACCTCCGCCGGCCACTCCGGCGGCTATCTGCCGGTCTTCGGCTCCGCCGCCTGAGGAACCGCACCCGGGGGGCGCGTCCCGGGCGCCGGGGAGTGTCCGTGAGATCCCGGTCTCTCCCCGGCGGACCGGGCGGCCCGCCAGCCGTGCGGAAGCCCTCCCTCCGGAATCTTCCGCACCGTCAACTCCCCCTGGGACACGGCCTTTAGGTGACATTCCGTATGGTGTGCGTCAACGTCATGGCGAGGCAGGTGAATCCGTTGACCGGTCTGCACGCGTGTCCTCCAAGAGAGATAGGGTTACCCTGCCCGGGCCGGGTGCCCTCGTAAGGGTGGGGAGAGTCATGGAACAGATAACAGTGCGTAGCAGGGCAAGAGTCCCTGCGATCAATTGCGGGAGCGGTGCGTCCAGTGCGCGCCTCGACCGCCACCTCGCGGTGCTGGGTGGCCCCGCCATCCCGCAGCGGGAGGCGGAAGGCGCGACCTCGCTGATGCAGGAGCTCACCGCGCGCGACCATTTGCGTACGAGGAACGGCCGCGGCGCCAGGGTGTCGCTGTTCGCACCGCTGCGCAGGCTGCGGCGCTCGCTCTTCGGCGGACACGGCTGAGCCGTTCGTCACACGGCACCTCGGGCGGCCGGCCCGTCCCCGCCCGGCCGGTCCGCTCCAGACCACCCGTCACCACGTGACGGGTGGTTTTTTCGTGCCCGCCCCTACGGAGCCGGCCGGCACCGCCCCCTGACGTGCGCGCCACGTCACTAGGATGGTGGCGAGGTGATCGATTCATGGCAGCAAGCGGCCGCGCGGCCGGACCCGAGGTGATCTGGGCACGCCCCGAGCGGACCGGCCGCGGTCCCCGCCCCGCCTTCACCCGCGACGAGATCGCCGAGGCCGCGGTGCGGATCGCCGACGAGTCCGGCCTCGCCGCGGTCTCCATGCGGCGGGTCGCGACCGCGGTCGGCTGCGCCACGATGTCGCTCTACAACTACGTCCCCGGTAAGGGCGACCTGATCGACCTCATGGTCGACCTCGCCGTCGGCGAATACCGCCTGCCCGACCGCCCGTCCGGCGACTGGCGCGCCGATCTGCTCCAGCTCGCCCGCCAGGCCCGCGAGATGATGCGCCGGCACCCCTGGCTGCCGGGCGCCGTGCTGTCCCACACCTTCCTCGGGCCCAACGCGCTGCGCTACATGGAGCACTCCCTCGCCGTACTGGAAGACTCCGGGCTCGACGACGCACTCAAGCTCGAACTGATCTCGATGCTCAACGGCACCGTCGTCTCCATGGCCTCCGCCGAGCAGGCGGCCGCCGAGCGCGCCAAGGAATCCGGCCACAGCCCGGAACAACGGCAGGCGGCCCAGGCCGGCTATCTGACGTCGGCGGTGGCCACCGGCCAGTACCCCCTCATCGCCCGGGTGCTGGCCGGCAGCGGACCGGTCGGCGACCCCGACGAGGTCTTCGACCGGCTCATCGGCCGGGTCCTCGACGCCTACGCAGGCCCGGCCGCCGGGTAGGCACGGCCCGAGCGGCCACGGCGACGGACGGCCACCGGCGACGGGCCACCGGCCAGCGGCGGTCACACCAGCGCGAACTGCCCGTCCGGGCCCTCCTCGTGGTGGTCCAGCACGGACGCCGGGCGGCGGGCCCAGGACGGCGGGGGCAGCACTCCCGCGGCCCGCAGCTCGCCGGCCGGCAACTGCGGCGCATCCGCGGTGGCCACCGCCAACTCGGCCTGCTCCGGCGCCAGTTCGGCCAACAGTGCCAGCACGGTGATCAGCTCCAGCAGCTCCGAGGTCCACTCCTGCGGCCAGTCCGCCGGACCCAGCGCCGCCAGCGAACCGGCCTCCGGCGGCGTCGCCGTACCGTCCTCCGCCGTGCCGGTGCGGCCGGCGAACCAGTCCGCCAGCACCCGCACCCCGCCCGCCGAGAAGTCCCACGCGCCCTGCGGCACCGGTGAGATCCGGCCGCCGTCACCGAGCAGCAGTGCCTCGTCCGCCGGGTCGTACGCCAGGCTCCGCGGCAGCCCCCGGGCCGGCAGCGCGGCGCGGACGTACGGGCGGCGGCCGCCCGGCATCCGGGGCCGCCCGCCGGGACCCGCACAGCCCTCGGGCGGGCCGTCCCCGGGCACGTACCCGCCCCGGGTGTACAGCCACAGCAGCCGCTCGCCCAGCGCCACACCCCGCGTCCACACCCCGGCATCGGCGGTCAGCGGCACCACGGCGCCGTCGGGGGAGTGCCGGGCGCTCGCGGCCACCCAGGCGAGCAGCTGCGCCGGCTCCACCGGGCGGTCCAGCCGGCGGGTGAGCAGCGCGAGCAGCCCGGGGGCGAGGTTCGGCTCACGGCCGCCGGGCCGCCGGTAGAGCGGATGGATCCGGCCGGGACGCCCGGCCGGTGACCGCCCGTCGGGCAGCAGTGCCGCGCACACCACCGCGGGCCCGGACGGCTGCGGCAGCCGGCCCGGCTCGACCGCGTACAGCTGCCGGGCGTCCGCCACCCGCCACAGCTCGGGCCGGGCCGCGTCGATCAGCCGGTGGTCGGGCAGCAGCCACTGCTGGTCGAACGGGCCGTGCTGGATCCGCACCGGCTCGGGGCACGGGCCGTCCGCGCGGTACAGCCGCCCGGTGGCGGTCCGCTGGCCCGGCAGCTGGCCGACCGCGGAGTACAGGGTCCGGGCCCGGGACGGCCGGAACAGGCGCTCGCGGTCCGCGGTGTCCCCGGCGGCCACCAGCGCCCGCCAACGGGCCCGCAGCGCCGCCGGATCCGGCGACCGGACCCAGGAACGGCCGAGCCGCAGCGGCGCCACGGACCACGGCATGAGATCGGACAGCCGTGGCGCGTCCTGCTTCGCCGTCACGCGGAGCCCCTCCCGGACCGTTCGGTTGACCCCGGCATGGTAGCGACGGCCCCCGCCGCCCCGCCCGGCCGGCCGGACCGGAGCCACCCTCCCAGGCGACCCGACGCGGTCTTCCGCTTACTGATCTTGGCGGAGTACGGTCCTCGCCGTACGCCCGGCACCGCGGTGCGGACGTTGCTCCTCCCCGACGCCCGAACGGCGCGGGGGGACCCCCAGCGCGCCGGGACCTGCTCAGGGGAGGACCGCCATGACGGACACCACCTCCCCCACGCCTGAACGGCGCGGGGGAAGCCCCATCGGCAACCGGGCCGCCGCACGGCTGGACCGGCTGCCACCGTCCCGGTGGCACCGCCGGATCACCCTCGTCGTCGGCATCGGCGCCTTCTTCGACCTCTACGAGATCTTCCTCGGCGGAGTGCTCGCCGCCGTCCTCGCCGAACAGTGGCACCTCGGCCACACCGCGAAGTCCTGGGTGATCGCCGCGGGCTTCCTCGGCATGTTCGTCGGCGCGAACCTGCTGTCGGTGCTCGCCGACCGCCTGGGACGGCGCCGGCTGTTCCTGGTCAACCTCGGCGCCTACTCGGTGTTCTCGCTGGCCGCCGCCTTCGCCCCGGACCTGCCGTGGCTGCTGGCGCTGCGCTTCCTGGCGGGCCTGGGCCTGGGCGCCGAACTCGTGCTGGTCGACACCTACCTCGCCGAGTTCCTGCCCCGCGCGGTGCGCGGCCGGTACCTCGCCTACGCCTACACCCTGGGCTTCGTCGGCGTGCCGGTCGCCGCACTGCTCGGCGCCCGGCTGGTGGCCGCGCACCGGTTGCTCGGCATCGACGGCTGGCGCTGGCTGCTGCTGGCCGGTGCGCTCGGCGCCGCCTTCATCCAGCTGATGCGCCGCCAACTCCCCGAATCCCCCCGGTGGTTGACCGTGCACGGGCGGCACGAGGAGGCCGAGCGGATCGTGGCCGGGCTGGAGGAACGGGTGGCCCGGGAGACCGGCGGAAGCCTGCCCTCCGTACCGGAGACCGAGCCCGTCCCGGAACGGCGGGTGCCGCTGGGTGCGATGTTCCGCGGCGACCTCCGCCGGCGGACCGTCATGTGGTGGATCTTCCAGGTCCTGCAGACCGTCGGCTACTACGGCTTCGGGTCCCTGGCGCCGGTGGTGCTCACCGCGAAGGGCCACACCGTCACCGAGTCCCTGCTCTACGCCGCGCTGAGCTTCTGCGGCTACCCGCTCGGCTCCGCGCTGTCCGTCCCGCTCATCGACCGGATCGAGCGCCGCACCCTGATCATCGCCTCCGCCCTGGCCATCGCCGGCTGCGGCCTGGCCTTCGGCTTCGCCGACGCCACCTGGGCGATCGTCGCCTTCGGCTTCCTGCTGACGGTGGCCAGCAACGTCTTCTCCAACGCCTTCCACGTCTACCAGACGGAGATCTTCCCGACCGGCCTGCGCAGCAGCGCCATCGGCATCGCCTACTCGCTCTCCCGGCTCACCTCGGTCGCCCTCCCCTTCATCGCCCTCCCCGTCCTCACCGAACTCGGCCCCGCCGCGGTCTTCACCGGCTCCGCCGGCCTGATGCTGCTGCTGTGCGCGAACGTGGCGGCGCTGGGCCCGCGCAGTACGGGGCGCAGTCTGGAGCGGATCTGACCGGGCCGCGCCCCGCGCCGAGGCCGGTCATCCGCCGGCGGAGGTCACCGGCGTGCTCTCGTAGTGCTTCATCTCCTCGATGTCACCGATGTACGGCCTGACGTGAGCGAGGAAGGCGGGGAAGTGCAGGCCGCCGCGGAAGCCCTTGAGGTGGTCCTCGACGGAGGTCCACTCGATGCGGAGGATGTAGTGCTCGGGTTCCTCCACCCCGTGTGCCAGGTCGTATCCGAGGCACTCGGGCGCCGCGTCGAGCTGCTCGGAGGCCGCCGCGTACGCCTGCTCGAAGGCGGTCCGTCGCGAGGGGTCGGTGATCGTGTAACGGATGTACTCGGTGGTCATCGGAGATTCTCCTGAGTGGGGACGGGGCCGGCCCGCAGGGCGGTCGCGTGGTCGGCGAGGAAGGTTTCGATCGGCAGGGCCGGGCGGCCGAGCAACCGGGGCACGGTGTCGGAGACCACCCCGGCCGCCCCCGCGGCGTAGCGGCCGTACAGCTCGACCAGCCCGTCGGCCTGCCACGCGGACATGCCCGTGCCGAGCAGTGCGGTACGGGCCTGCTCCGGCGTGATCGCACGGTAGGTCAGCTCCCGGCCGAGGGCCGCACCGAGCCGCGCGGCGATCTCGTCGTGGCCCATCGCCCGCGGGCCGGTCACGTCGAGGACGGCACCCTCGTGGCCGTCCGTGGTGAGCACGGTGGCGGTGACCTCGGCGACGTCGCGGGCGTCCACGTACGACACGGCGGCGTCGCCGGTGGGCAGCGCCAGCGTGCCGGTGCGCCGCAGGTCCGGCAGCAGGCCCAGGAAGTTCTGCAGGAATCCGTTCGGCGCGAGCACCGTCCACGGCAGGCCGCTGCCCTTGAGGTGGTCGAGCGCCGCGGTGTGCGCGTCGAAGAACCGCACCGGGACGGTCCGGTGCCGCACGCCGATCGCCGCCTGGAGGACGACCTTGGGGCGGCCGGCCGCCGCGACGGCGTCGACCACGTGCCGGGCCTGCCGTGCGGCGTCCGGGCCGACCGGGGTCAGCAGGTGGACCGCCTCGATCCGGTCCGCGGCCGCCGCCAGCGAGCCGGCGTCGTCCAGGTCCGCGACCACCGGTTCGACGCCGTCGTCCCACTCGGCGGGCACACCGCCCGCGTCACGTACCAGCGCACGGACCGCGGCACCACGGGCGCGCAGCGCACGCACCAGCGGCCGGCCGACGGTGCCGGTCGCACCTGTCTCCAGAATCATGCCTCCCCCAGGGGCAACGGGCTTGCTGTGCTTGGTCGTTCAGCCCGGCCCACGCTATGTGCGGGTGTCCTCGTCAACAAGCGCAGCTTGTTGTCGGTCGACAAGGCGGGCTTGTCGACGGGTGCGGCAGGGCGGCCCTACCATGCGGTCGCATGGAACCCGAGCTGCGCCAGATGCGGTACTTCGTGGCGGTGGCCGAGCGCCGCAGCTTCACCCGCGCCGCCGAGGACGTGTACGTCGCCCAGCAGGCGCTCAGCCAGCAGATCAAGGCGCTGGAGGACACCCTCGGGGTACGGCTGCTGGACCGCACCTCCCGCCGGGTCGAGCTCACGCCGGCCGGCGCCGCCTACCTGGCCGACTGCAAGCGGCTGCTCGCCGCCGCCGGCCGCGCGACCCAGCACGCCCGGGCGGTGGCGGACGGGGAGGCAGGGACGCTGCGCATCGCCTACACGGTCACCGCGGTGTACGAGACCCTCCCGGCGCTCACCGCCCACCTCGCCGCTCGGGCGCCCCGGCTGAAGGTGGAGACCCGGGAGGTCTTCGCCTCCGACGTCTGCCGGATGCTGCGGGAGGAGCGCTGCGACCTCGCGCTCGCGCCCAGGACCGGCTACCCGAAGGGGATCGCCCGGCGGACCGTGCGGCGCGAGGCGCTCATGGCGGCGGTCGGCGACGGCCATCCGTCCGCCGGGGCCCCGGCCGTGGAGCTCGCCGGGCTGCGCGACGAGACGTTCCAGCTGTGGCCGCGCGACATGGCGCCCGGCTACTACGACGCGGTGGCCGGTGCCTGCCGGGCCGCCGGATTCGAGCCGGTGCTCGACGAGACCGCCTCCGGCTCCAACGCCTGGGCCGCCATCGCCGCCGGCCGCGGGGTCAACCTCGTCGTGGCCTCGCTCGCCCACCAACTCCCGCGCGGCATCACGCTCGTGCCGCTCGCGGGGCCCGCGCCCGAGCTCCGCCTGGACGCCGTCTGGCGGGCCGAGCAACCGCATCCGGCGGTGTCCCGCGTCCTCGACGGGTGCGCGGAACTCTGGCCCGCACAGCAGGCCGGCGGCGCGGTCAGTGCGCGTCCAGCGTCACCGTGAAGGAGAAGCGGTCCCCGCGGTAGTGGATACGCGCGACGTCGACCGGGCGGCCGTCGGCGTCGTAGGTGACACCCGTGTAGTCGAGGATCGGGCTGAGGAGGGGGACCTCCAGGAGGCGGGCGGTCTCCGGATCGGCGAGGCGGGCCTCGACCGTGTCGGTGATGCGGCTGATCCGGACGCCCACCGCGTCCCGCAGCACCTTCGTCATCGGCCAGCGCAGCAGGTCCGCCGGGTCGATCCGCTCCGCGACGTCGGGGCGTACGTAGTTGCGCGCGTGGTTGGTCGGCTCGCCCGTCTTCTCGTCGCTGCGCAACCGGCGGAACCCGGCCACCTCCGTCAACCCGGGGAAGTACTCGGCCAGTTCGGCCGGGACCGCGACCGGCCCGTGGTCCAGCAGCTCGGTGGTCATCCCGGACTGCTGGGCCACGATGGCGTCCACCGAGCCGAGCAGCCGCACCGGCGCACCGCGCCGCGCACCCGGCTCGATGAACGTGCCGCGGCGCCGGTGCCGGCTGATCAGCCCCTCCGCCTCCAGCTCCTTGAGCGCCTGCCGCATGGTCAGCACGCTCACGCCGTAGTGCGCCGCGAGCGCGTCCTCGGTGGGCAGCCGGAGCGGGGCGTCGGGGGAGCGGCCCAGTATGGAGGCGCGCAACGACTGCGAGACCTGGTACCACAGCGGCAGCTTGCGGTTCAGGTCCAGCGAGTCGGGAGCGAAGGTGGTCACGAGCGGTCCCCGGGTGTCACAGGCGGAAGTGGCGCTGGAGACCCTGCCATACGTCGTCGTAGCCGCGCTGCAGATGGCCGGCGTCCCGGGCCTGGGCGGTGAGCGTCAGCGGCCACCGGGTCTCGAACATGAACGCCAGCCCGTCGTCGATCTTCTGCGGTACCAGCTCGGCGGCGCTCGCCCGGTCGAACGTCTCCCGGTCCGGCCCGTGCGCCGACATCATGTTGTGCAGCGACCCGCCGCCCGGCACGAAGCCCCCTTCTCCGGCCGTCTTGGCGTCGTAGGCGCCCTCGATCAGCCCCATGTACTCGGTCATCACATTGCGGTGGAAATAGGGCGGCCGGAAGGTGTCCTCGCCGACCAGCCACCGCGGTGCGAAGACCACGAAGTCCACGCCGGCCAGCCCCGGGGTGTCGGACGGGGAGGTCAGCACCGTGAAGATCGACGGGTCCGGGTGGTCATAGCTGATCGACCCGATGACGTTGAAACACCGCAGGTCGTAGACGTACGGGACGTGGTTGCCGTGCCAGGCGACGACGTCCAGCGGCGAGTGGTCGTAGGTGGCGGTCCAGAGATTGCCGCAGAACTTGTTGACGACCTCGACCGGGCCCTCGACGTCCTCGTAGGCGGCGACCGGCGCCCGGAAGTCCCGGGCGTTGGCCAGGCCGTTGGCGCCGATCGGGCCGAGGTCGGGGAGCCGGAAGGGCTGCCCGTAGTTCTCGCAGACGTATCCGCGGGCGGTGGCGTCCAGCAGCTCGACGCGGAACCGCACCCCGCGCGGGATCAGCGCCACCTCACCCGGTACGGCGCGCAGCAGCCCGAGCTCGGTGCGCAGCAGCAGACCGCCCCGCTCGGGGACGATCAGCAGCTCGCCGTCCGCGTCGCTGAACACCCGCCGTTCCATGGACGCGTTGGCGTGGTACAGGTGCACGGCCATGCCGCTGCGCTGCGTCGCGTCGCCGTTGCCGCCCAGCGTCCACAGCCCGTCGAGGAAGTCCGTCGGGCCCTCGGGGGCGGGCAGCGGGTTCCAGCGCAGCCGGTTGGGGTCGGGGGCGCACTCGGTGAACGGAGCCGAGCGCACCGCGCGCGGCTCGGCGCGGACGAACGGCGGGTGCGCGGCCGACGGGCGGATGCGGTACAGCCAGGAGCGGTGGTTGGCCGCCCGCGGTTCGGTGAACGCCGAGCCGCTGAGCTGCTCGGCGTACAGCCCGAGCGGGGCCCGCTGGGGGGAATTGCGGCCCACCGGAAGCGCGCCCGGGACGGCCTCCGAGCTGTGCTCGTTGCCGAAACCGGTGGCGTAGACCAGCCCTTCGGCCGTCTTCCTCGCCTGCTCGTTGGCCGTGCCTGTCATCGCGCGCTCCCGCCGCTCAAGGAATCCTATGGAAGACCTTAGGATTGCGGGAGAGGGCCGTCAACGGACACTCCCGGCCGGAAGGCCGGGCAGGATGGACGGGTGCAGCAGCCGACCCCGCGCCCCGACCGGCCGCCCCGCTCCCTGCGCCGCGCCCCCGTGCAGCGGCGCAGCGCCCAGCGCCTGGCCCGCATCCTCGACGCCTGCGCCGAACTCCTCGACGAGACCGGCTACGAGGACCTGAGCACCCGGGCCGTGGCCGGCCGGGCCGGCGTCCCGATCGGCTCGGTCTACCGCTTCTTCCCCAACAAGCGGGCCATGGCCGAGGCGCTCGCCCACCGCAACCTCGACGCCTACGCGGACCGGATCACCGCCCGGCTGACCGCCCCGGAGGGGCAGCGGCTGGAATGGCGCCGGGCGATGGACGTCGTGGTCGACGAGTACCTCGCCATGAAGCGGACCGTGCCGGGGTTCGCCCTGGTCGAGTTCACGGTCCCCGCGCCACGCGAGTCCCGCCAGGCGAACTACGAGGTCGCGGACCGCCTCCTGGCCCTCCTCGCGGGGCGCCTCGGCCTGGACCCGGCCGATGCGCGGCTCCGCACGGCCTTCCTCGTCGGCGTCGAAACGGCCGACGCGCTGCTGCAACTGGCGTTCCGCGTCGACTCGGCCGGCGACCCGGCCATCGTCGCCGAGGCGAAGTCGCTGCTGCGGGCGTATTTGTCCCAGTATCTGGGGTAGTTGCCGGTCCGCTGCGCTTTGCGGTGCCTCCCACGTAGCTGGCTGTCCCGCCGTGACGGGCCTCCGGGGCCTTGTTCGTGGACTGCTGTCGCTTTACGTCCACGAACAAGGCCCCTCCGGCCCGTCCCCTCCCGTTGGGGGAGTGTGCGGGTCGGTGGGGGCGTGCGTGGTCGCGCGAGCATCTGGTGTCGTGAGGTCTTGGGAATACCTCACCCAGCCCGTCGAGTTGTGGCCCCGCAGGGGGCCCTCGCGACCCTTACGGGTTCTGTTCGACCCTCCCCTACGGGACCTCCCCCACGCCCACCACGGCTACGTCGTCTGCGCGGTCACCTCCGGCATCGAGGAGGTCGGCTTCCAGA
>NZ_JOIX01000075.1 GCF_000720175.1 Streptomyces sp. NRRL S-337 | reverse complement strand
CGAAGGACAGCGAGCCCTTCCACATCGTGCCGATCCAGTTGAAGAACTTCACACCGGTCGGAACGGCGATGAGGAACGTCATGAAGGAGAAGAACGGCAACAGCACGCCACCGGTGACGTACATGTGGTGCGCCCACACCGTGACCGAAAGGCCGGCAATCGAAATCGTCGCCGCGATCAGACCGATGTAACCGAACATCGGCTTCCTGGAGAACACCGGAATGACCTCGGAAATGATGCCGAAGAACGGCAGCGCGATGATGTACACCGAACAGCGCGGCGGCCAGGACCGGGAAGGCCAGCAGGACCAGCACACCGGTCAGCAGCACGTTCCAGGTGAAGATCGGCATCCGGAACATCGTCATGCCGGGCGCACGCATACAGATGATGGTCGTGATGAAGTTGACCGCACCCAGAATCGTGCCGAAGCCGGAGAAGGCCAGACCCATGATCCACATATCGCCGCCGATTCCCGGCGAATGCACCGCGTCCGAGAGCGGCGCATAGGCGAACCAGCCGAAGTCCGCCGCCCCTTGCGGGGTCAGGAATCCGCCCACCGCGATGAGCGATCCGAAGAGGTAGAGCCAGTAGGCGAACATGTTCAGCCGGGGAAAGGCGACATCGGGCGCGCCGATCTGCAGCGGCATGATCCAGTTCGCGAATCCGGCGAACAGCGGCGTCGCGAACATCAACAGCATGATCGTGCCGTGCATCGTGAACGCCTGGTTGAACTGCTCGTTCGACATGATCTGGTGGCCCGGCCGGGCCAGTTCGGCGCGCATGAGGAGGGCCAGCAGCCCGCCGACGCAGAAGAACGCGAAGGCGGTGACCAGATAGAGCGTGCCGATCGTCTTGTGGTCAGTGGTGGTGAGCCACTTCACGGGGAGCTTCATGCCCCGTTGGTGTCCGGGAGGGCCGTCATCCTCACCGCCAACCGGCCCGCGGGCCGGGCGAGAAGGGGTGTCATGTGTCACTCGGTGCGGGTGTGAAGATCGGGGGCATGCCGGACACCAACGGTTCATGAGCACGGACGACGCCTTCGCCGAGGCCTATCGCGCGCACTACTGGGCGGTCAGCCGCTTCGTGGCGCGACGGCTGGACGGGTCGGCACACGAGGTCGAGGAAGTGGTGGCGGAGGTCTTCTCCATAGCCTGGCGGCGCCGCACCGAGCTCCCCGAGTCCCCGCTGCCCTGGCTCTACGCAGTGGCTCGCAACTGCCTGTCCAACACGGTGCGCGGGCTGAGCCGTTACCGGCGGCTGCTGAACCGCCTCGGCAACCACGAGGCGGCGCACCGGCGGCAGACCGTGGAGAGTCCGGACGCCGAGCGGCCCGGCTCCTGGGTGCACGAGGCCCTGGCCCGGCTCTCGTCCGCCGACCAGGAGGTGCTGCGGCTGACCGCCTGGGAGGAACTGACCGTCGAGGAACTGGCGGTGACCCTCGGGTGCGGCCGGAGCGCGGCGGCCATGCGGCTGCACCGGGCGCGCCGCCGGCTGCGCGCGGAGATCGACCGTACGCGGACGACGGTGTCCGCACGAGCAGGAGACGACGGCAATGGGGGCCGCAATGGGTGACGAACTGGAGCTGCTGCGCGCGGCCGATCCGGTACCGGCCGGCGCGGGGCGCTGGCGGGACCGCCCGCTGGACGCCCGCGCCGAAGCGGGCCTTGCCCGGCTGCTGCACCACACGCGCACCCGGCGGGCCGGGCGCCGGCTGATGCTGCGCGCGGAGGCGGCGGTGCTCGCGCTGGTGGCGGTGGTCTGCTTCCTCCTCTCCGACGCCGGCAGCAGCCCCGCGGCCGCGGCGCCCGGCCCGATCGTGCCGCACGCCGACACCCGGCCGGTCCCGCTGGCCGAACTCGCGCGCAGGGCCGAGGCCAGGGCCCGGGCGGCCGCTCCGGGGGACGGGCCGCACCGGGGCAGCCATGTGCAGAGCTGGTACCTGAGCATGCAGGCGGGCCCGGACGCGGCGCCGCCCGTCACCGTGCCCGAAGAGCGCATCACCCGGTGGAACGCCGACGGCAGCGGCTCCGAACTGGTCGTGGCCACCGACCCCCGGCACCCGGGCCGGCCGGTCATCCATGACGACGACGGTCACTGGCGGACCGTCAGCGACGGCAAGGTCCTGCACCGCAGGACCTACCCGGCGGGCTCCGAGGCGCAGCACGGCGGCCTGGCCTCCCGTACGCGGCCGCCGACGGACCCGGCGAAGCTGCGTGCGGAGCTGGGGTGGCTGTACGGCGGGGCGGGCGGCGCCCGTACCGTCACCCCCCTGCTGCAGGCGCTCTCCTCGTTCCGCGGGGAGTGGACCCCGGGGCCGCGCGAAACGGCCGCCGTCGTACGGATGCTGGCGGATGCCGGTGGCCTGCGTCCGGCCGGTTCGGTCACCGACCGGCTGGGGCGGCGCGGGGAGGCGTATGTGCACGACGGCACGGGCCTGCGGCAGATGGTGATCCTCGACCCGCGGACCGGCGAACTGCTGGGCCTGGAGGAGACCTTCACCACGGACCAGCCGGACTTCAAGGTGAAGGCGGGACAGGTGATGTCGTACGAGGCGTGGATGCCGTGACGGGCCAACCGGGCTCCCGAGTGGCGGGCCGGCGCGGCATGGCCGATCCTTGAGGGGACGCGACGATCCCGTCTCGGCGCGGCGGTGCTGTGTGCCGCCGCGCCGTTTCGCGTGCGGCCCCGCGGCGTACGCCCCGGCCCGGGGTGACTCGGGCGGCCAAATCGGGTGACGCATGCCACAGAGCCGTGGACGGTTGCAGCGGATCACCGCGAGATGGATCACAGACGAAGGTCCCTCACCTTGCTCGGCAAAAGGGAGTTTCCCCTGCAAGGAGCGGGTATACGACCGCCTGCGCGGTCATCCGCGCACTGTCCGTGATGAACCGTTCTGCCCCTATGGTCGACCTTTGCCCCGCCGCTCGACGGCGGGCCTGCCCGTCGCTGCCATGGCGGGTCATGTCCCGCCACCCGATGGCGGGCGGTTCCTGTAGTCGTCCCAGAGAGCGCAGGCGAGCGAACACGTGCCGACGAAGTCTCCCGTCGCACCCGGCCCCCGTCCCCCCATCGGCAGTCGTGCCGGTGCCGAGTCACCCGGTCCGCGACCGGACCGGCACGCAGAGCCGCAGCAGTCCTCCCCCGAGGTGACCGTCGTCGACCCCACGATGGTCAAGCGGGCGGTGTCGGCGGCCGCGCTGGGCAATGCGATGGAGTGGTTCGACTTCGGCGTCTACAGCTACATCGCGGTCACTCTCGGGCACGTCTTCTTCCCGTCCGGGAATCCGACCGCGCAGTTGCTGTCGACGTTCGGCGCGTTCGCGGCGGCGTTCCTGGTGCGTCCGATCGGCGGGATGGTCTTCGGGCCGCTCGGTGACCGGATCGGCCGCCAGAAGGTGCTGGCCATCACCATGATCATGATGGCGGTGGGCACCTTCGCCATCGGCCTGATCCCGTCGTACGCCACCATCGGCGTCGGCGCGCCCATCCTGCTGCTCGTCGCCCGCCTGGTGCAGGGCTTCTCCACCGGTGGCGAATACGGCGGCGCCTCGACCTTCATCGCCGAGTACGCGCCCGACAAGAAGCGCGGATTCCTGGGCAGCTGGCTGGAGTTCGGCACGCTGGCCGGTTACGTCGGCGGCGCCGGCCTGGTCACGTTGATGACGGCCCTGCTGTCCACCGAGGACCTCAACTCCTGGGGCTGGCGGATCCCCTTCCTGATCGCCGGTCCGATGGGCATCATCGGCCTCTACCTCCGGATGCGGCTCGAAGAGACCCCGGCCTTCGCCCAGTTGGAGAAGGAGGCGCGGACCAAGGAGAAGGAGCGCCGCGAGGCCGAGAAGCGGATCGGCATCCGCGAGATGGTCTTCGGCCAGTGGCGGTCGATGCTGCTGTGCGTCGGGCTGGTCCTGGTCTTCAACGTCACCGACTACATGCTGCTGTCGTACATGCCGAGCTATCTGACCTCGGAGCTGAAGTACGACGAGACGCACGGTCTGCTGGTCGTGCTCGCGGTGATGGTGCTGATGATGGTGGTCCAGCCGTTCGCGGGCCGGCTCTCCGACCGCTTCGGCCGTCGCCCGGTCATCGCCGCGGGCTGCGCCGGCTTCCTGGTGCTGTCGGTGCCCGCGCTGCTGCTGATCCGGCAGGGTTCGCTGGTCGCCATCGCGCTGGGCATGGCCGCGCTGGGGCTGCTGCTGGTCACCTTCACCTCGACGATGCCGGCCACGCTGCCCGCGCTGTTCCCGACCAAGGTGCGCTACGGCTCGCTGTCGATCGGCTTCAACATCTCGGTGTCGCTCTTCGGCGGAACCACGCCGCTGGTCGTCACCGCCCTGATCGGCGCGACCGGCAACACGATGATGCCCGCCTACTACATGATGGCGGCGGCCGTGATCGGCGGCATCGCCGTCTGGCGGATGTCGGAGAGCGCCCGCAAGCCGCTCCCGGGCTCCCCGCCGGCCGTCGAGACCGCGGCCGAGGCCCAGGAGGCCGTACGGGCGGCCCGCTGACCGCACCCTTCCCTCCCTGAGCAGGGCCCGGCCGGAGACCTCCGGCCGGGCCCTCGCGGCATCCTCGGGCCGGGGGGGCCGAGGCGTGGCGCGGAGTCCGGGGCAGGGGTACGGCAGGGGCGGGAACCGGCCACCCCCTCCCCACCGTCTGTGTCGACGCTGCCGGCTGCCGGCTGCCGAGGGCAGCGAGCAGCCTGCCGGGGACAGCAAGCAGCCTGCGGGGCGCGAAGCCCAGGTCAGACACGGTGCAGGAAGAGGGCGGGGGACGACATGGCTCTGGCGACGGTCCGGCCACGGGCGCGACGGGCGGCGGCACGGGCCGACGGCCGGCGGCGGGCGAACCGGCAGGCGCTGCTGGTGGTCCTGATGCTGCTGGCCGTCCAGCTGGTGTCGCTGGCCCGCCCGGCGTACGCCTGTGGTTGCGGGGCGATGGTGCACGACCCGAAGACCACGATGGCCGTGGGCCGGGAGACCTCGGTCGTGCGCTGGGACGGGCGGACCGAGCAGATCGTGATGAGCCTGCAGGTGAACGGCACCGCCCCCGACGCCGCGTGGATCATGCCCGTACCGCACCGGGCCACGGTGAAACTGGGCGATCCGGCCGTCTTCGACCGGCTCGCCACGCTGACCGAACCGGCCGTCGTGCAGCGCCACTACTTCTGGCCGCACGGTGGCGACTGGCCCTTCGGGCACAACGGGGACGCCGCCGAGGCCCCGCCGCCGTCGGCGGGCAGCCCCGGCGTCGGGGTCGTCGGCCGCGAGCGGCTGGGCCCGTTCGACGTCGCCCGGCTGACCGCCACCGACCCCGGCGCACTGCGCAACTGGCTGAAAACAAACGGTTTCCACCTCCCCGCCCCCCTGGCGAGCGCCCTTGGCCCCTACGTGTCCCAGCACTGGGAGTACGTGGCGATCCGCCTGGTCCCCGCCGAACGGCACCGCACCCTCTCCGGCACCCTCGATCCCCTGCGGCTGACCTTCGCCAGCGCCCGGCTCGTCTACCCGATGCGACTCTCCGCCCTGGCCACGACCCCGCAATCCCTGGGCCTCTACGTCCTCGCACCGCACCGGATGGAGCCGCGCAGCACGATCGGCGGCTCCCGCCCCGAGGTCTTCTTCGCGGGCCGCATCCACCCCCAGGGGCCTCTGCGGGACCTCGCCGACAGCCGCCCGGTCTTCCTCACCGCGATGGACCAGAGCTTCCCGCAACCGCACCGCATCACCGGCGACCACGAACTGCGCCGCACCGCCCACGACACCCCGTACCGGCGGGTCAGGTACGAGTACGCGCTGCTGGAGGTGGCCGGCGTCCCGGCCTGGATCGTGACGGTCGCCGGGACCCTGCTGCTCCTCCAGGCGGCAGCGGCAGCACTGGCGCTCTCGGTCGCCGCCCGCAGGCGCCGCCGCATGCCCCCCGCCACCGGGTGAGCGCACCGAGCAGGCGCCCGGCCGCCCCTTACGCCGCCTTACCGGTCCCGTACGGCACGATGGGGCCATGAGCATCGTGAAGATCAACGTCCTGACCGTCCCCACCGAACAGCGCGAGGTCCTGGAAAAGCGCTTCGCCTCCCGCGCGGGCACGGTGGACTCCTCGGACGGCTTCGAGTGGTTCGAGCTGCTGCGCCCGGTGGAGGGCACCGACAACTACCTGGTGTACACGCGGTGGCGTGACGAGGAGTCGTTCCAGGCGTGGATGGAAGGGCCCATGAAGGCAGCGCACCAGGGCGGGGACCAGGCCGGTGGCGAGCGACCGAAGCCCGCTGCCAGCGGATCCACCCTGTGGTCCTTCGAGGTCGTTCAGCAAGCGGCTCCTAAGAACGCCTGACCGCACTGACCGCCGCTACCGACCTGACCGCCACCGAACTGATCTGAACCGATCGGCGGGGTGGGGCGGGAACCGGTGAAGTGACGCGAACGACCAGGACCTCTTGGCAGCCACTGCGGTGTCGAACACCCGCTGCGCCAAGAGGTCCTGGCATGCGTGTCCCGTCGTCACGATCTCCCGTCGTCACGATCCGGTTGCCGCGCCGATGATGAGGAGGATCAAGAAGATCGCGTAGCCGACGCAGCCGATGATGCCGGTCACCAGCCCCGCTATGGCCAGACCATCGCCCTTTTGCCCGGTGCGCTGTATCTCGCCGCGCGCTCTGGTGCCCAGGACAATGGCAAGCGGCCCCGTGACGATTCCTATGAAAGGGATGACCAGGGACGCGATTCCGGTAACCATGGAAGCCACCGCTTTACCGCTGGTCGGCTGAGGTTGGCGTGGCGGATACGGAGCGAACTGCCCCGGCGGCGGGGCCGGCGGCCGGTATTGCTGCTGGGTAGGCCGGTTCCGAGGATCCTGCGGCTGCTCGGTGCTCATGGCGTTTTTTCCTACTTCCGTGAGGCCTTTTCCGCCCTTCCCCCCTGCCGAAATCAGATAGGTATGCGCTCCTACGACCGTCTCTCGGGGATACCGGTCGTGCAACTTGATCGTGTGGCCGGCCTTCGCAACCGGTCGTCCGGTCCTCAACCTGTCCAGTCCTCAATTCCGTTGCGGCCGCCCCCTTCCCGGCCGCGACAATGGCGCCATGAGCGACGCCGCCACCCTCCGCACTCCCACTTCCCTTGCCACGTCCACTGCCACTCCCGCTCCCTGGGCCATCTCCACCGAGCCGGTCGATTCGCCGGACGCGCGGGCGCTGCTGCGGGAGTACTACACCGAAGTGGCGGACCGGTACTTCACGCTGCACGAGGGCCGTCTCTCGACCCCGCAGGAGATCGACGAGGGGGTGGCGGAGTACCCCGTGGCCGATCTGGCGCCGCCGCACGGTGTGCTGTTGGTGGCCCGCCGCGGCGGTGAGACGGCGGGCTGCGCCGGCGTACGGCTGCTGGACGCGCGCACGGCCGAGCTCAAGCAGATGTTCGTCCGGCCCGCCGCGCGCGGCCTGGGTGGCGGTGGCGGGCTGCTCATGGCCGCCGAGGCGGCCGCGGCCCGGCTGGGTGCGGAGCGGATCCGGCTGGACACCCGCCTGGACCTGACGGAGGCCATCGCGCTCTACCGGCGGCACGGTTTCGTCGAGATCGCTCCGTACCACGACGACATCTACGCGGAGATCTTCTTCGAGAAGCGCCTCGACGGCGGCGATGACGACGACAGCAGCGATGACGGCCACGGCAGCAACAGCACCCCGTCCGCGGGCCGTCACTCCGCTTAGCGGCTCACCGCGCGAGGTCCGGTGGCCGGGGCGGCCGGGGTGAGGCGGCGGGGCGCGGCACCGGCTGCCGGAGGTGGCCGACGTGCGGTTCCTCCGCGTCCGAGCCGCACAGCTCCGCGGTCAACTCCCGTACCAGCTCGGTGAGGTCGGTGGGCCGGTCCTTGGTCCACCAGTCCCCCAGCATCTCGGCCAGCGACTCCTGACGGGCCGCCGACAGCCGCTCGGTGACCTCCCGCCCCCGGTCGGTCAGCAGCATCAACAGCCCCTCCCGGGTGGCCAGTCCGCGCTCCTCGACCTGGCGGACGCTCTCGGCGAGCACGCCGAGCGGGACGGTGGTGCGTTCGGCGAGCAGCCCCGGTTCGACCGATCCGTAGCGGTGGATCCGCAGGAGCAGCCAGCTGGCGGCCGGTTTGAGGTCGAGGCCGGCCCGCTCGGTGATCCTCTCGTAGATGTGCTTGCGCCCTTCCATGCTGCCGAGTTTGGACAGCGCGCGGGCGCACTCGTCGCGGGACGACCGCTCGACGGGATTGGACGACAGCACCTCGCTGGTGTCCGGGGCGGTCACGCTGCTGCGGAGCGGCTCCTCCTTGAGGAACCAAGCCAGCACGAACGCGACGAAGACGACCGGCACGGCGTAGAGGAAGACGTCGGTGATCGAGTTCGCGTAGGCGTGCAGCACGCCGGCCGCCTGCCGGGCCGGCAGCCGGGCGACGGTGCGCGGGTCCTGGGCGATCTTCGCCGGGTCGACGCCGGGCGGCAGTTGCTGCCCGGCCAGTGCGGCCGCGATCCGCGGTCCGAGCTTGTTGGCGAAGACCGTGCCGAAAAGGGAGACGCCGAACGAGGCGCCGATGGAGCGGAAGAACGTCGCGCCGGACGTGGCGACGCCGAGGTCCTGATAGGCGACGGCGTTCTGCACGATGAGCACCAGCACCTGCATGACCAGGCCGAGTCCGAAGCCGAAGACGAAGAAGTAGCCGCTCATCTCGGCGACGCCGGTGGACGGGTCGAGCCGGTGCAGGAGCAGGAGTCCGAGCATCACCACGGCGGTGCCGGCGATCGGGAAGACCTTGTAGTGGCCGGTGCGGCTGACGATCTGGCCGGACGCGGTGGACGAGAGCAGCATGCCGAACACCATCGGCAGCATGTGCACACCGGACAGCGTCGGTGACACACCCTGGACGATCTGCAGGAACGTCGGCAGGTACGTCATCGATCCGAACATCGCGAAGCCGATGACGAAGCCGATGACGGCGGTGAGCGAGAAGGTGCGCAGCCGGAACAGGCGGAGCGGAATGACGGGTTCGGCGGCCCGGCGCTCGATGAGGACAAAGGCCACCAGGAGGACGACGCCCAGCACGCCGAAGCCGATGATCTGCCAGGAGGACCACGGGTAGCTGACGCCGCCGAGCGAGGTCATCAGGACGAAGCAGACGGCGACCGCGGCGATGGTGACGGTGCCGAGGTAGTCGATCCGGTGCGGGGTGCGGTCGCTCGGGATGTGCAGGACGGCGGCGATCACGGCGAGCGCGACGATCCCGATGGGGACGTTGATGTAGAACACCCAGCGCCAGCTGAGGTGGTCCACGAACAGCCCGCCGAGCAGCGGTCCGAGGACGCTCGTAGCACCGAAGACCGCGCCGAACAGCCCTTGGTACTTACCGCGTTCGCGGGGCGGCACGATGTCGCCGACGATCGCCATCGACAGCACGATCAGACCGCCGCCGCCCAGGCCCTGAACGGCCCGGAACGCGATCAGCTCGCCCATGTTCTGCGCGATGCCGCACAGCACCGAGCCGATCAGGAAGATCACGATGGCGGCCTGGAACAGCTTCTTGCGTCCGTATTGGTCACCGAGCTTGCCCCAGAGGGGCGTCGCTGCCGTAGAGGCCAGCAGGTAGGCGGTGACCACCCAGGAGAGGTGGTCGAGGCCGCCGAGTTCGCTGACGATCGTGGGCAGCGCGGTGGCGACGATGGTCTGGTCGAGCGCCGCGATGAGCAGACCGAGCAGCAGCGCGCCGATCGCGACGAGAACCGTCCGCTGCGACCGGCGCTCTCCCGGGACGGCAGGAGCGCTGGTGTCCGGCGCCATGTGCCTCTCCTTTGTTGCGGGTACGGCGGGTTCGGGTCCGGGTGCCCGCGTTCCGGGGCTTCCAGACGTCTTCCGTCGCGTTCCATGGTGGGCGGTTCCGACCGATATGGCCCGCCGAGCGGTGATCGGCATCCCTCGTCGGCCGGCGGACACCTCGGGTATGCCGGGTGGATGTGCGCGAGCACCTGCGCGGGCGCGGCAGCGTCTGGATAATCGCTGCCTGTTCGGGCCTCCAGGGAGGAGCGCACTCGTGACGGCATTACGGACCTGCCCGCACTGCTTGGCCCCCGTACGGAGCAACGGCCGGCCCACGTGCCTGTGTGCGGCGGCCGATGCGGACGACTTCGATCCGCTGCGCGTACGGCCGTACGTGTCCTTGCCGGAGGAGGCGCCGCCCGACGGGACGCGGACCGCCCACGGGCCGACCGGCTCCGGGCCGGAGACCGACTCCCGGTCCGAGGCCGGCCACGGGAGGGGGTCCGGCCACGGTGTGGGCCCGCCGGCCAGGGGGACGGCGGACGCGTGGGAGGACTTACCGGGGGTCGACGCCGCCGTGCACATAGCGACCGGCCCGCCGCCCCTCCCCGCCGCCACCTCGGAGCCCTTGGTACCCCGAGCGCGCCGCCCGGCCGGACCGACCTCGCGGACGTACCGCTCCACCCCCGAGGCTCCACCCCCGCCCGATCCCCCGCCCCCCGCTCCTCGCCCTCCTGCCCGCCCGCCCCACCGCCGGCACGCACTGCCCGTCGCGCTGGTCGCGGCCGGCGCGGCGGTGGTCGCCGCCGCGGTCCTGATCAGCACCGATGCGCTGTCGGGCGGCACACGGGACCGCGCCGCCCCACCCGACCGCGGCACCGTCGCCCCCACCGCCGCCTCCCCCACCGGCGGGGCCCCTTCCGCCACCCGGAACGCCCCTCCTTCTCCCCCGTCCCCGCACCGCTCGCCCTCCTCCGGCGCCACCGGCATCGGCACCCCCGAGGCCACCGTGAAGCTCTCCCGTACGGCCGTGCCGCCCCCGCCCCCGCCCACCAGGGCCTCCGGCAGCGTCACCGACTCCCCCGGTGGCGACGACCCGACCGCCGCTCCCACCGGGCCGATCGTGCTCCGCGAGGGTTCCAGCGGCCCGGAGGTGACCGAGCTCCAGGGGCGGCTGCGCCAGCTCGCCCTCTACGCGGGTGCCGGGGACGGCCGCTACGACGCGGACGTACGGGACGCCGTCTCGCGCTACCAGCGGACCTACCGCGTCACCGGTGACCCGGACGGCGTCTACGGCCCGCGAACCCGGCAGTCACTGGAGGCCCGCACCCGGGAGCCGTAGGGGGTCGCGGTTGTCGCACCGCTCCGCATTTTGTATCGTGAGAAAACAAAGTGGTTCCGCCCGCACTCCCTGACCGGCGGGCGGAGCCGCTTGACCTCCCTGCGCTCGTACGGTTCCGCGCCGCCCGAGCACCCGTAGCGCCCAGGAGCCCCCGCCGATGACGGCAACCACCACGCTCACCGCCCGCGCACTGCTGCTCGACATGGACAGCACGCTCGTGAACTCCGAGGCCGTCGTGGAGCGCTGCTGGCGCCGCTGGGCGGCCGAGCAGGGACTGGGCGCGGACGAGGTCCTCGCGGTCGTCCACGGCCGCCAGGGATGGGCCACGATGGCCGCGCTGCTCCCGGACCGCCCGATGGAACTCAACCTGGCGGACAACCGCCGGATGCTGGCGCAGGAGACCGCCGACATGGACGGCGTGGTGCCGGTCCCCGGCGCGCCCGCCTTCCTGGCCGCCCTCGCGGACCTGCCGCACGCCCTGGTGACCTCCGCGGACGTCCCGCTCTCGGACGCGCGGATGGCGGCGGCCGGGCTGCCGATGCCCGCCGTACGGATCACCGCGGAGAACGTGAGCGCCAGCAAGCCGGACCCGGAAGGCTTCCTCAAGGGCGCCGCCGAACTGGGCTTCGCCCCCGAGGAGTGCCTGGTCTTCGAGGACTCCGAGGCGGGCATAGAGGCAGGCCGCGCGGCCGGCATGCGGGTGATCGGCGTCGGCGACCGCGCCGCGGCGTACGCCCCCACCGCCCACGTCCGCGACCTCACTCAGCTCCGCGTCGAGGCCCTGCCGGACGGGCGCATCGCGGTCCACGTCGAGGGCTGAGGCCCCCGACTCCAGGCGGAGGGCCCTGGCCACGCACGGCCACGCCCCCCCACCCGGCCCGCGGACCTCAGCCCGCCAGCGCCTCGTAAAGGCTGAACGCCGCCAGCAGGGCCATCACGCCCGCCGCGATCTTCGTGATGAGCCTGAGCGGGACGTGCTTCATGAGCGTGCGGCCGCCCAGGATGCCGAGCCCGGCCACCGCCCACAGCCCCAGCACCGCGCCCACGCCGACCGACAGCGGGTCGTCGTAACGGGCCGCGAGGTTGGCGGTCATGATCTGGGTGAGATCGCCGAACTCGGCCACCAGGATCATCATGAAGCCCGCCCCGGAGACCTTCCAGAAGCTCTGGTCGGCGGGCTTGGCCACCTCTTCCTCGTCGTCGTCCTTCTTGAAGAGCAGCACCGCCGCGCCCACCAGGAAGAGCACCCCGACCACGCCCTGGACGACGCGGTGCGGGAGCAGGGTGAGCACGCTGCCCGCCGCGATCGCGAGCGCGACGTGCAGCAGGAAGGCGGCGGCGACCCCCGCGAAGACGTACGAGGCGCGGTAACGGGTGCCGAGCATCAGTCCGGCGAGGGCGGTCTTGTCGGGCAGTTCGGCAAGGAAGATGACGCCGAAGACGACGGCGGCGACGGTCAGGCTGAACACGGGGTGGAATACCTCGATCGGTGGGGCCGCACCAAAAGGGGCCCGGGAAAGGGGTCGCTTCGGCACGGCAGCGTCGGACACTGCGGCCGAAGGTCTCGCTGGCGCGCTGCGTACCGCTCGGCGGTGTCCGCATCGCGCTCCGGGCGCCGGCCCACCACGAGGGCGGGCAGTATGTCGACGGTCCGGCGGAGAGCTACTCCCCTTCTGCTGTCCTCAAGGGTACGCGGTGCAGCAGTCCGCGCGCGACCAGCTCCAGCACCACCGCACAGGCCGCCGCCTGCACCGCCAGCAGGGCGATGAGCACGAACAGCTGCACCGCGCCCGCCTGTACGGGCGAGGCGCCGCCCAGCAGCATGCCGACGAACGCCCCGGGAAGTGTGACCAGCCCCACGGTCCGGGTCTGGTCGAGCCCCGGCAGCAGCGCGTCCGACGCCGCCCGGCGGGCCACCTCCATCCGCGCGTCGCGGTCCAGCAGCCCCAGCGCGAGCCCCGCCTCGAACTCGCCCCGACGGGTCTCCAGCTCGTCCAGCGCCCGCCGCCCGCCCAATACGGTCGCGGTCAGCGCACCGCCGATGAGGATGCCGGTGACGGGGATGAGGCTGAGGCCCCGCGGCGGCACCAGGCCGGTCGCCAGCAGCAGCCCGACGACCGGGACCACCCCGGTGGCGATCGGCACGGCGGCCCACCACCAGGTGCGGTTCTGGGTGATCCGCCGGCCCGCGGTCCGTACCGCGACCGCAAACATCAGCACCAGGAAGCACAGCAGCCACGGAAGCGCGCGCACCACCCAGCCGATGAGGTAGGAGACCGCGGCGAGTTGCGCGGCCGCCCGTAGTCCGGCGACCGCGATGGCCCGGCCATGGCCGAGATGCGTCAGGCCGGCGACGGCCACGGCGGCGACCAGGAGGACGGCGAGGACGACCCCGAGGGTGGTATTGACCGGCAGCAGCACGCGCTCACTGTAGGCGGACGGCAGCCGACGCCGGCACCTCGGCCGACGCGGACACCTCAGCGGGCCAACCGGAGCGCCGCCCTGCACACCAGCCGGAGTGCCGCCCTCCGCGCCAACCGGAGTGCGGTCACGCACTTATGGCGGGCCGTCAGCTCTTGATCTGTCGTGAGCATGTCGTCACTCTGTTACCTGGTGCCCACCCCACGGCAACCCCACATCACCACCATGGGCCCGCACCGCAGTCAACTACCCCCCACTCCAAGGGAGTTCCGATGGCAAGGACCGTGTCGAAGGTCTACGCGCGTCGAGTTTCCATCGCCGCGGGTTCGGCCGCGGCGCTGTTCGGCACGCTGGTGCTGAGTGGACAGTCCGCCCAGGCCGCGCCGCCCGGCCCGCCGAGCGCGGCCACCGCCCGTACGTACCTCACCCAGATCAAGCAGCAGCCCGAGGGGCCGCAGGACGGCTACAGCCGCGCCAAGTTCCCGCACTGGATCGACCAGGGGAAGAGCTGCAACACCCGTGAGGTGGTCCTCAAGCGCGACGGCAAGAACGTGCACCAGGACGGCAGCTGTGCGGCCGTGAGCGGCACCTGGGTCTCGCCCTACGACGGTGCGACCTGGACCAAGGCGTCCGACCTCGACATCGACCACGTCGTCCCGCTGTCGGAAGCCTGGAAGTCGGGCGCCGCGAAGTGGACCACCGCCCGCCGCCAGGCACTCGCCAACGACCTGACGCACTCCCAGCTGATCGCCGTCACCGACAACGTCAATCAGGAGAAGGGCGACAAGGACCCGGCGAAGTGGCTGCCGCCGAAGGCGTCGTACCACTGCCAGTACGCCCGGATGTGGGTCTGGGTGAAGCACGAGTACGGCATGACCGCCGACTCCGCGGAGAAGGCCGCCCTGAAGAAGATCCTGGACCGCTGCTGAGGGTCCCCGGGGCCGCCCCTGGACCGCCGACCGCCCGCCGACCGGACACCCGGTCGGCGGGCGCTTTTGGTGGGCGTTCCCGGCGAACCCGGGCGACCTGCCCGGCCGCCCGTCACCGCCCTGCGGAACCGGTGTGATTCTCAGCGCACCCGGGTGCCGCGGCGGCGCCGCGGGCGGTGATGATGGGGCGCACCTCGTCGCCCGCACGCTCGGGCGGCCGCGCCCGCGCGCCGGCCGTCCACCGCCCCAGGGAGAGCCCCTCTTGGCCGCCGACCACATCGCCGACCGCCGCCCCCGCCCCGTCGCCGCCCTCGCCGTCGTCGGTGCGGGGCCGCGCGGGACGAGCGTGCTGGAGCGGATCTGTGCCTCGGCCGCCGAACTGGCCCCGGGCGCCCGGCTGACCGTTCACGTCGTCGATCCCGCCCCGCCCGGCGCCGGCCAGGTATGGCGCACCGCCCAGCCGCCCGAGCTCCTGATGAACACCGTCGCCTCCCAGGTCACGCTCTTCACCGACGACAGCGTCGAGTGCGCCGGCCCGATACGCACCGGCCCGAGCCTGTACGCCTGGGAGGGGTGCGAGGTCGGACCGGACGACTATCCGGGGCGCGCGCTGTACGGGCGCTATCTGGAGTGGGTCTTCCGCCATACGGTGCGCACCGCCCCGGAAGAGGTGACCGTCGACGTCCACCGGGCCCGCGCGGTACGGCTGACCGAGGCCCCCGACGGATCACAGTCGCTCACCCTGGACGACGGCCGGACCCTGCACGACCTGGGCGCCGTGATCCTCGCCCAGGGCCATCTGCCCACCCGCCCCGGGCCCGAGGAGCAGCGGCTGGCCGCGTACGCCGCCGGACACGGCCTGCGCTATCTGCCGCCCGCCAACCCGGCCGACCTCTCCGCCGATCTGGAGGCGCTGGCCCCCGGCCGCCCGGTGATCCTGCGCGGTCTCGGCCTCAACTTCTTCGACCACATGGCGCTGTTGACGACGGCCCGCGGCGGCAGGTTCGTCCCCGGCGCGGACGGCCGGCTGCGGTATCTGCCGTCCGGACGCGAGCCTCGGCTGTACGCAGGATCCCGGCGCGGCATTCCGTACCACGCGCGCGGCGACAACGCGAAGGGCGCGCACGGCCGCCATCTGCCGCTGCTCCTGACGCCCGACGTGATCGCCGCCTTCCGCAAGCGCGCGGACTCCGGCGATCTGCCCGACTTCCTGACGGAGGTCTGGCCCCTGGTGGCGAAGGAGGTGGAGACCGTCTACTACGAGGCGCTGCTGGCCCGGCGCGAGGCGACGGCCCCGCGCCGGGCCACACGTCCGGGCGACCCCCACGGCTCCGGCGACCCCGCCCCCTCCCGGAGACACCCCGCGGACCCGGCCCCCGTCCGGTACCGCTTCCGCGAGCGCTTCCTCGGGACCGCGCACCGCGGCGCCGAAGAGGCCGCCGCATTGGACGCGTTCGGCATCGCGCCCGCCGACCGCTGGGACTGGCACCGGATTTCCCGGCCGCACACCGAGCGCGGTTTCACCGACCGCGCCGCCTTCCGGGAGTGGCTGCTGGACCATCTGCGGGAGGACATCGCGCACGCCCGGCAGAACAACGTCTCCGGCCCGGTCAAGGCGGCCCTCGACGTCCTGCGGGACCTGCGCAACGAACTGCGGCAGATCGTCGACCACGGCGGACTGGCCGGCGCCTCCCGGCGCGATCACCTGGACCGCTGGTACACCCCGCTCAACGCCTTCCTGTCCATCGGGCCGCCGCGCCGCCGGACAGCGGAGATGGCGGCCCTCATCGAGGCAGGCGTGCTGGAGGTCGTCGGCCCCAGGATGGCGGTCCGAACGGGCGCCGCCGACGGCCAGGGCCCCGGTTTCACGGCCGCTTCCCCGGACGTACCCGGGTCGGAGGTGACGGCGACGGCGCTGATCGAGGCCCGGCTGCCGGAGCCCGACCTGCGGCGCACCGGCGACGCGCTGCTGTCCCGGCTACTGACCGACGGCGGCTGCCGGCCGCACACCGTGGACGGCTACGAGACCGGCGGTCTGGACGTGACACCGAGCCCGTACCACCTCGTAGAGGCGGACGGGCGGCCCCATCCGCGGCGGTTCGCGGTCGGGGTGCCGACGGAGGGCGTGCACTGGGTGACCGCCGCGGGGGCCCGCCCCGGGGTGGGTTCGGTGACGCTGGCCGATGCGGACGCGGTGGCCCGGGCCGCACTGCGGGCCGCGCTGACCAGCCTGGAGACGGCTGGTACGGGCCAAAGATCACGTTTGACCAAAGGTTGAACTTGCAAGTACTGGTTAGGTACCCCTAACCTATGCTCCGCGGTTCCCAACGTCCCCAGAAACCGTAGGAGCTCCCCACATGTCAGCACCGCTGAACTCGTTCACCCAGAGAGCGACGCCGCACGTGCTCGCACTCTTCCGCGTCGTCGTCGGCCTGCTCTTCGCCTGCCACGGCGCCTCGTCGCTCTTCGGCGTCCTGGGTGGTGCGATGGGCCAGGGCGGCACCGTCCCCACCGGCGCCTGGCCCGGCTGGTACGCCGCAGTGATCCAGCTGGCCGGCGGCATCCTGGTGCTCTTCGGCCTGGGCACCCGCGCCGCGGCGCTGGTCAGCTCCGGTTCGATGGCGTACGCGTACTTCTCCGTCCACCAGGGCAGCGCGCTGTGGCCGATCCAGAACGGCGGTGAGGCGTCGGCGATGTTCTGCTGGGCCTTCCTGCTGATCTTCTTCACCGGCCCCGGCGCCTGGGCGCTCGACCGCGTCTTCTTCGGCGACCGCAACCAGGAGCCGGCCCCGGCCGCCCAGGGGGAGCCCTCCGCCATCTGATGCCCCTTCGGGCAACTGCTGCGCCTGCTTCCACGGCCCGTACGGCACCTCCGCCGTACGGGCCGTGGCGTATGCATGCGTACGGGCCGCGGCGTATGTACGCGTACCGGCCGCGGCGTACGCACGCCCCGCGGGCGGGGGCCGGACATCCCGGCCGAAAGGGCCAGGCGTACGCTGTATGGCCGTAAAGCCGCCCCTGCCGCACCGAGCGACGTCGCGGCGGGGTTCGGACCGGGAGAAGGACGTTGTTGGAAAGCCTGGGGTCCCTCAGTGGCACCCCTTGGTTGTATGTGATCGTCAGTCTTTCGATCCTGCTCGATGTGTTCGTCCCGATCCTGCCGAGCGGCGTCCTGGTGATCGCCGCGGCCACTACGGCCGCCGGCACCACGGCCGCGGGGACCACGGCTGCGGGCACCACCGCCGGTGACGCGGTCGAAATGGCCTCGTCCGTCCACGGGGGGACCCACCTCGCCGAGGTCATCTCCCTGGTGGTCTGCGCGGCCACCGCGTCGGTACTGGGCGACATGGTCGCCTACCGGCTCGCCTGGCGCGGCGGCGACCGCTTCGACCGGGCCATCAGCCGCTCCCGGCGCCTCACCGCCGCGCAGGAACGCCTCGGCGCGGCGCTGACCCGCGGCGGTGGCGGCCTCGTCGTACTGGCCCGCTTCGCCCCGGCCGGACGGTCCGTGGTCAGCCTCGGTGCCGGCGTCGCGCACCGTACGGTCCGCGAGTTCCTCCCCTGGTCCGCACTGGCCGGCCTGGCCTGGGCGGCGTACAGCGTGAGCCTCGGCTACTTCGGCGGCCACTGGCTCGGCACGTCCTGGATGAGCACCGCACTCTCGGTCGTCGCCCTCTTCGCCGCCGGATCGGCCGCCGCTTATCTGGTACGCCGCCCGCAACGCCACACCGCCCACTGAGGCGGGGGCAAGGGCGGAGGGCGGAGGCCGGACCCCGGGCAGGGGCCGGCCGGTCGAGGCCCGCCCGCACGGGCGGAAAGCTCCTGGCACGTTGTCAGACCCCGCTGCGACGATGAAGGACATGAGCAGCAGCACCGACGACGCACCCGAGCCGGCCGCCGCAGCGAGCCCGTCCGCCGCAGCGAGCCCCGCGACCGCGGCCCGGCTCGCCTGGCCCACCCGCCCGGAATCGACCGAGGACATACCGGCCGTCCGCCGGATCAACCTCGCGGCCTTCGACACGGCCGAAGAGGCGGACCTCGTCGATGCCCTGCGCCGTGACCGGTCGGCCTGGCTGCCCGGACTCTCGTACGTCGCCGACGCCCCGGACGGCACCCCGGCCGCCCATGCCCTGCTGACCCGCTGCCATGTCGACGACGTACCCGCCGTCGCGCTCGCCCCCTGCACGGTGCTTCCCGCACACCAGAAGTCCGGTGCGGGCAGTGCCGTGATCCGGGCGCTCCTCGACGCGGCGCGCGCGGCCGGCGAGCGCACCGCGATCGTGCTCGGCCACCCGCCGTATTACCCACGCTTCGGCTTCGCCCCGGCCGCGAGCCGGTTCGGCATCCTTCCCCCACAGCCCTGGCCGGACGAGGCCTTCCTCGCACTCTCCCTCGACGGCTCCATACCCCCGCGCGGCACGGTCCGCTACGCCGCCCCCTTCGGCATCGACTGACCGAGGCGGCACCGATACGGAGTAGAGTCGAGCGTCACAGCCCACCCAACCGCCACCCGCGTATGCGGCCACGTCAGTACGGCCGCCCCCGCGGGCGGGGCAGGCAGCGCCCGTCGGCGCCCCACGGGCCGGGTCCGAACCACACACGCGAGGCACATTCGGTGAACCAACCGCCGGTCGTCCATTGGACCGAGGCCGACCAGCCCCGTTCCGCCCGTTGGCACTCCGAGAACGGCTCCCCGCCACCCCGCCGCGTCGTCATCGCCGACGACCGGACCCGGGCCAACGACGCCTACAAACTCGCGTGTGAGGGCACCGCCCTGCTGTGGCGCGGCGACTTCCACAACGCCCGCCAGCTCCTGACGGCAATGGCCCGCCGCATCGACCGCCGCCCCGGCAAACCGCTGCCCGCCGATGCCACCCAGGCGTTCCATGTGCACCGCGCCGCGCAGAACCACCGCGCCCGCATCCTGGGCATGCTGCTGATCCCCCTCGATGCGTCGTACGCCGTCCCCCTGCACCGCGCCCCCGACGTCCGCGAGGCCTGCACCAGGGCCTACGGGGCCCCTGCCCAGGACTCCGTCCCGGGTGAGCCCATGACCCCGGATGCGCCCATCACGGACGCGGACACAGCTACGGCCACGGACGCGAACCCCACCACCTCCCTCGTCTCCCTCCGTGAACTCCTCGCCCTGATCGGCGCCAACGAATGGCGCAAGAAGGGCGTGGAGATCCCGGCGCTCGGCGGCGACCGGATCCATCCCCACTACGGCGTCTTCTCCCCCGCCCGCGGCGAGTACGTCGACCTGGTCGCCGAGGCCCCCCTCCCCTCCCAGGACCTGGCGTTCGACATCGGTACCGGCACCGGCGTACTGGCCTCGGTCCTCGCCCGGCGCGGCGTACGCCGGGTCGTGGCCACGGACCAGGACCCCCGCGCCCTGGCCTGCGCCCGCGAGAACACCGAACGGCTGGGCGTCGCCGACCGGGTCGAGGTGGTCGAGGCCGACCTGTTCCCCTCCGGCCGCGCCCCCCTGATCGTCTGCAACCCTCCATGGGTGCCCGCGAAACCGACGTCCCCCGTGGAGCACGCGGTCTACGACCCCGGCAACCGCATGCTGCACGGCTTCCTCAACGGCCTCGCCGACCACCTCACCGAGACCGGCGAAGGCTGGCTGATCCTCTCCGACCTCGCGGAACACCTCGGCCTGCGCCCGCGCACCGAACTCCTCGACACCATCGCCGAAGCGGGCCTCACCGTCCTCGGCCGCCTCGACATCGCCCCACGGCACCCCCGCGCCCGTGACACCTCGGACCCGCTCCACGTGGCCCGCATGGCCGAAGTGACGTCCCTTTGGCGCCTGGGCCTCGCCCACCGCACGGCGCCCGCAGGCACGCCCTGACCCGTAGCGCTCCGGCAGCAGGGGCGGCCCCCGCACCACACTCGCGGCACCGCTCCTGCTCCTGCCGCCCCTGCTGCCGCCGTCCCTACGACTCCCGCAGCCCCGCACACGCGGTCCGCACATAACGGCGCCAGTCCCCCGCGTCATGACGGATCACCGCCGCCAGCCCGCACACGATCATCACCACATCGCCGACCTCGGCGTCCGCGCGCACCGTGCCCTCTTCCTTCCCCCGGGCGAGCAGCTGGCCGGCGACCGCCTCGGCCTGCGCCCGCCCCTCCCCCGTCGGCTCGGTGGATCCGAACGCCGCCTCGATGGACGCCGACAACCCTCGTTCCGCGTCGAGCACCTCCCCGATGTGCTCGACGAACGCGACCAGCCCCTCCGCCGCCGTCGCACTCGCCAGACAGCGGCCGCGCCCGAACTCCACGATCTCCGCCTGCCGTTGCTCCCCCACGGCGGCGATCAGGGCGGCCCGGCTGGGGAAATGCCGGTAGACCGTTCCGATGCCCACCCCTGCCGCCCGCGCGACCTCCGGCATCTGCGCCTCGTCACCGCGCGCACGGAAGACCTCCCGCGCGGCTTCGAGGACACGGGCGCGGTTGCGTTCGGCATCCGCGCGCGGCCTGCGCTGAGGAGTCGAGGACACCGAGGCGCCCGAAGCGCCCGAAGGCCCCGAAGAGGACGGGGCGGCGGGGGCGGACGAGGCGGACGAGGAAGTCGAAGACGAGGAGGAGCGTGCCACACGCCGATGCTACTGCTACGCTCCCGATACGGAACCGGATTCCGTTTCAGCTTCTGGCTTGCCTTCCTTCGATGAAAGGACCAGGGACCCCATGCCCCACTCCACGCCCGACCCCCTTCCCCACTCCACGCCCCACCCCCTGCCAGATTCCTCCCCCTCCCCCTCCCGAGCCCGCTTCTTCACCCTCCGGCCCGGCGACCGACGGCCAGGACGCGTCCCCCTGCCGCCCGGCCTCGCCGTCAAGGCCCGCACCAGCGACACCGAGGGCCGGCTCGCCATCCTGGAGAACCGGCTCCACGTGGACATCCCGCCCCACATCCACCACCAGGCCGATGAGTTCGTCTACGTACTGGAGGGCGAGATGGAGGTCGACTTCGACGGGGCCACCCACCGCCTGACCCCCGGCATGTGCGTGCTGCTGCCGCACGGCGTACCGCACGCGCTGCGCAACGCCTCCCAGCCGCCCGCCCGCTGCCTGCAGATCTCCTCGCCGGGCGGCTGGGACACGTTCATGGAGGACATGTTCGAGGCCGACCCGGTCACCATGAAGGACGGCCGTCCCGACCTCGACCGCCTCAACCACATCGGCGCGAAATACGGCATGGAATACCGGACCTGACAGCCCCGACAGCCACGACAGCCACGGCCAGAGGGGCGCCCACCCCACCCCCTCCCGTCAGGCACCATGGGTGCACCATGGACCTCCAGCACCTCCTGTCCCGCGCCCGCAGACTCGCCGGTTCCGCACGCCCCACCGAGCGCCGGCTGCTCGGCATCACCGGCCCACCCGGTTCCGGTAAGTCCACCCTCGCCGCCCACCTGGTGGCGGGGCTGTCCGGCCAGGCGGCGCTGGTCCCGATGGACGGTTTCCATCTCGCCGAGGCGGAGTTGCGCCGCCTCGGCCGTACGGAACGCAAGGGCGCACCCGACACCTTCGACCCGGCCGGATACGCGGCACTGCTGAGCCGCCTGCGCTCCCCCGAGCCGGACACCGCCGTCTACGCCCCCGCCTTCGACCGCCACATCGAGGAACCGGTCGCGGGCAGCATTCCCGTAGCGCCTCACGTCCCCCTCATCGTCACCGAGGGCAACTACCTCCTCCTCGACTCAGGTCCCTGGGCGCGGGTGCACGAGCTGCTCGACGAGGTCTGGTACGTGGAGCTGGACACCGAGGAGCGGGTCCGGCGGCTGATCGACCGTCACGAGCGCTTCGGCCGCGCCCGCGCAGACGCCGAGCGCTTCGTGCACGCCTCGGACGAGGCCAACGCCCGCGTAGTGGCGACGACCCGGCACCGCGCCGACCTGGTCATCACCTTCACCCCCGAGGAAGCCCCACCCCCACAGACCGACTGACGCCCCTCCCTGCCCTACCCGCCGTCCCGCCTCGCCCTGCCCCCGCCCAGCAGGCCGAGCACCGACAACGCGCCCCACCCCACGGACACCGCCACCGCCTTCCGCCTCCGGTCGCGGTCCGGCAACGTCAGGCCGAGCAGGACCGCGTCCCCGAGGTCCGCCGCAATCCGGACGTACGCGGCGGTACGCAGCGCCGGACCCTCGGGCGCCAGCGCCAGTGCCAGCCCACTCGCCGCATCCCGCCAGGCCAGCGGACGCAACGAGATCCGGGTCGCCGGCGCGGTCCGCCCCTCCTCGTCGACCAACCCCGAAGGCCGGGCCAACAGATCAGGGACAACCGACACCGCCACCCCATAGACGGCGGTCGTCACCCCCACCACCCTCAGCACCCTCACCCTCACGCCCAACTCCTTCCTGCCTCAAGCCCCTTCAAGCCCCTTCAAGCTCCTGCGAGCCCGACCTCTCGGCATCCACACCCCTCCCCAAACGACATCACCGATGTCATCATGACATCATGAGTGTCATTGAGAAGGATCGACGCGACGCAGACGACGCAGACGACGCAGACGACGCCGAGGGCTCCGACAACTTCGGACGGGCGACTCCCACCGAAGAATTGCTGTACGGCGTCATCCGTCGCCTGTGGCCACTGCACCGCACGGTCGTCCGAGCGGTGGAGCGCGAGCTCGCCGGCACGGGCCTGACCGCAGGCGAACACGCCCTGCTGGACGCACTGCGCATCGAAGGCCCGCGCACGGTGCCGCAGTTGGCGCGCACCATGGGGCTCGACAGGCAGCCGGTCCAGCGCTGGGTGAATCACGCCGCCGAGCTGGGTCTGGTCGTCACGGCCCCCAATCCCGCACACCGCCGCTCGTCCTTGATCGAGCTCACCGCAGAAGGCACCAAGGTGATACGCGGCATCCAGGACTTCGAAGCCGCAGAATTGCGACAGCGCCTGGCCGACCTTCCCGCCGCAGACGTACGCACCGCACTGCACGTACTCGACCGGATCGGCGAGGAGTTCCACCACCTGGCATCCGGCCCCTCCGACCCCGCAACGGCCTCCGATACCCACCGCACCCCAGCCCGTCGCGACAGTCCGGGCATTCGCGAGACAGGTGATATCAAGGATGATCCGGACACCCTCGGCGGCCGCCGTGCCCCACGCAAAGGACGGTCGTGACATGACCCAGCCCCTCACCGACTGGTCCGAGATCGACAACGGAATCGTGCCGATCGAGGACGGCGAGCTGTTCTACGAGACGGCCGGCTCGGGACCCGCCGTGGTGCTGCTGCACGGCGGCATGCTCGACCAGCACATGTGGGACGAGCAGTTCAGCTGGCTGGTGAACTCCGGCTTGCGCGCGATCCGCTACGACTCGCGGGGCCACGGCCTGTCGTCCACGGTCACCGGGGACTACGCCAACCACGACGACCTGATCACCCTGCTCGACGCCCTCGACGTCCCCCGCGCCGTACTCGTCGGCCTCTCCCATGGCTCACGGGTCGCGCTGGACACCGCCATAGCCCACCCCGACCGGGTCGCGGCCCTCGCGCTCGCCTCCCCGGGGATCAGCGGCCGTGCCTTCACCGACCCCTTCGTCCTGGAGCACATCAAGGAGCAGGTGGCCGCGATCGGCGCACCGGACGGCGCGGAGCGCTATGTCGAGCACTTCCTCCGGATGTGGGTGGACGGCCCCCATCGGCCACCCTCCGCCGTCCACCCGGGTTTCCGCGAGCGGATGCGCGCCTCGGCCGAGGCCAACGTCATGGTCCACGCCGACGGCGTAGGCGCCGGCATCCCCATCGAAGTCGGAGCCATCGACCGCTTGGGCGAGATCCAGGTCCCCACGATCGTCCTCGACGGCGATCTCGACAGCAGGGACATCGCCGCCAACGCCCATGCCATAGCGCTGACCGTCCCCGGCGCCCGAAGAATCCGCATACCAGGCGCCGGCCACATGGTGAACCTGGAAAACACCCCCCTCTTCGACCAGGAACTCCACACCTTCCTCTCGACCTTGAACTACTCCCCCTCGAACTACTCCCCCTCGGGCTACTAGCCACAATCCACCCGAGAGCCAGCACCAGCACCAGCACCAGCACCGGAGTCAGAGCCCTCAGCCAACCCGGGACCACCCCCGCCCAGCGAACGCCTCACTACGTAGCGGAGCCGGCCGCCGCCCCCGTCACCAGGTCCGGCCCCCAACGCCGCAACGCCCCCGCCAGATCGAGCGGACGCAGCCGGTCCGACTCGTCCGGCCCCGGCCAGTCCTCCCGCGGCACCCGCCACATCACCTCGAACTCGTTGCCGTCCGGATCCTTGCCGTACAGCGACTTGGAGACGAGATGATCACTGCCGCCGACCAGCGCACCCCTCTCCACCAGCCGCTCCTCAGCCGCCGCGAGCTCCCCCAGCGTGCCGACCTCCCACGCCAGGTGGTACAGCCCGACCCGCCCGCCCTCCGGCCCCGGCGCCCCCGCCCCCACCGCGAACAACCCCAAGTCGTGATCGTTGAGCGACCCAGGAGCACTGAGAAACGCCGCCCGCCCCAGCACCTCAACATCCACCACAAGCCCCAGCGCCTCGGTGTAAAAAGCGACCGACCTCGCCACATCCCGCACATACAACACCGCATGATTGAGCCGCCGCACAGCCATAAACCCCTCCTCCAGACCCGAACCCATTTACTTGAAACTTCAATCCTTCCTCGGCCTCACGATACCTACCACCCGCACCTGATCGACAGCGCCCGCCCCACCGCCCCAGCACGCAAAAAGCCCCCGACTCGAACGAGTCGGGGGCTTGCTGACCTCACGGTCGTAATGGTGGGCACAACAGGATTCGAACCTGTGACATCTGCTTTGTAAGTTCGATCAAGCGACCTGCCGACCCTCACGTTTCCCTGCTGCTTCACCCCACGTCTTGCAGACCTGCGGTCTCACGTACGGCGGAGTCCACAGGCGTTGCCGTCAGCTATTGCCGTCAACGAGGGGTGCAGACATGCCGAGGCCAGCTCTCGGCCCTCGAACCTGGGACCTACGCATTACGAGTTGTCCGATCTTGAACCAGCAGCGTCCGCGCATGTCCGTGAACCGCTGGTCAGGAGAGGTTCTGGACCTCCCTGGACGACGACGAACGAGACCGGAAACCGCACGTACCGAGACCACAACTGAGACCACCGGTTGCAGCACGCCCCGCCGAAGGGCAGGACGCACTGCTAGCTCGGCAATGTTCCCGCATAGCGCGCCTCAGATATCCGCAGCGCTGCGGCGCCGGCGCCGGTTCGACTGGTCGTTGGGTCGCCCAAGCAGCCGATCAAGAACAGCGAGAGCGGCTGACTGGCGACCGGGCTTCGTCGACCACACGGCGGGGCAAACAACAAAGAAGAAGATCAAAAGGGTTACCGCCAGCATGGGCGCACTCGCGATCAGCCCAGCGGTGTAATCCTGACGCACGGCGCAGACGATCGGGGCGGCGCTTGCACCACCACTCAGCACGATCGGCAAGGCAAGGCGTCGAGCGGGCTGGCGCGTGAGGGAAGTGTCACTTTCCCCGACGGCGACGTTCCCCGTACTCTCGGACATGAAGGTTCCTTCCTAGCAGTAGGCAACTTTCGCGTAGACGGCTTCCTGTTCCCGCAGGGAGCCGTCGCCTTTTGTGTAGAGCGACCAGCTCGCGCCGTCTGCGAAAAACTCTGGCACGGCCCCCGAATCCCCCCGCCGCGCAGAAAACTAACCGGTACTATTTATTCGACTGACAGGGCATCATCGCTGCTGGTGGAGCCCCATTGTCGAGTCAAGTGTGACGCAGATCACCACTTTGTAAGTGACCCTTGTCACACACCAGGAGGGCTAGATTGTGATCCAGATCACCCATTCCGAGGGGTCGGGTATTGCCTCGCCGCATGCAACCTCTGCACAATGACAGTGCACTGTCAAAATTCGCTACTGCACTCAGGGACTTGCAAGACCGTACGGGCGGCACGGTGGTCCTTGCGGAGAGATACGGAGCATCCAGGACCGCGGTCTACGAAGCACTCGCGGCGAAGCGCCTGCCCAGTGTCTTCACGTTGGAGCGCATCGTTATCGCCTGGGGGGCTGATGACGAGCTGGCGCGGTGGCGAACGCTGCGTCGGCGGACTGAGGGCGAGCTTGCCGCAGAAGGCAGGAGCCGGGGCGAGGTGCAGGTCAGGAAGACACCCGAGGAGGAGAAATTCCAGTCGGCCTTGAGGCGATTGTGGAAAGAGGCAGACACTCCCTCGCAGAACTCTTGGGGGGATGCAGCGGGCCTCAGCCCCCGTACCGTCGGTTCCTACCTGGACGGGAACACGTTGCCTACGCCCGGTAAGTTCCAGCTCCTCATCGCCGGGTTGGCCAATCTATGCAGCAATGACGAGAATCTTGAAGACTGGATCTTGGAACAGGGCGACACGATGCAGGGGGAGCACCTTCACCAGGCTCGTGTTGCGCGGAAAGAGGCCCGGGAACAAGCGCGTGTGCTCGCCAGCGCCCTACCCGGTGGGCAACCGAGCACGAAGGATCGCGCCTCTTGGTTTGCGACCGACTCTTCCTAAGGCTCTCTTGCTCGAGCCGACTCGCGGAGTCCACATGCGCTGCCTTCAGCTATTGCCGTCAGCGAGGGGTGCAGAGGCGATACCAACCCACGCAGCAGCGAAGAGCTCATCAGGTCAACAGAACCGCACTTTCCGGCCGTTGTCCACACGCCTCACCTGATCACCGCCCAACTGGGCAGACTGGCAGGCGGAAAGACGCGGTGTTGTACGTCATCTGGCCCTGAACTGGGGGAACTTGTGATTGTCCATCTGCACCTGGACGAAGACGGTGAGCTAGCCCAGCACCTCACCAAAAACCTGAACACTCCACTCGACTGGCCAGAGAGCGAAGAGCTGGATACCGGGCTCGTCGCGAAGATTGCTGCGGCAGCGGCCTGCGATGTCTCCTACAACCAGGCGGCTAACGGCCATCTGGTTGACCTCTTCGCCGAGCTGCCCCTACCCGGCACCACCAGCGGGCGCGAGTTCTGGTCATCGATGTTCAGGGCGGCAGGTGATGCCGCCCTGAACATCGATCCGGCCAACGCCGGCGGACCCTTCATCGACTACCTCATCAAGGGAAACGAGGCGGGTATTGCCAGTCGTGTGCTCAGCTTTCTTGCCGAGCTCGACGATTGCGACCGGGACGTCGTCGCCGAACTAATCGGGGGTGCGCTGGACGTCATGGGCGACGCCAAGTACTACGGAAACTTGTGGCTGCGTGACGCCGAGACCACTGCCTGGCATGTCGTACTCGCCAGCCGCCGAGCTCACAAAACGGCGGAAGACCGGGAGCGATTCCTTCAGGCATGGAGAGACGCCTAGGGGTTGTGCGCACGTAGCGCCAGTGTGCAAGGGCCCCGCCGGCGAACCGGCGGGGCCCTTGGCCTTCGCTCCTCTGATCTGGTCAAGTCACCATTGACAGAAGGCGATGGCGGCATCATCGCCGGACTTGTATCGCGGCCAGCGACGCCCGGTGGGATCTGTCGCTTCAACCTTGCGTACAGCTTTGATCAGCTCTCGGGGTCCTCCTGAACGGAGCGTCGCGAATACGTCGGACCAAGTCGCCATCTGGTATTCAGTCACGAGCCGCGACACCCCGTCGGACATGACTGCAGCGGAGCTTGCCTCACCGAGTGGCGTTGTGCCGGTCAAGGCGTGCTCAGCAGCCTCTGGCCTGGCGGAAGCAACCCAGTACCCCTCTTGCGTGTTGCGCACTTGCCGTTGCGCGAGCACGAAGCGTTGCAGTGCCTCTCGGTGTCCTGGCGTGTGGGTCTCATGCCGCTCCACCTCAGCCCGCATCTCGGGTAGGACGTCGTCCACGCGGAGATCCGTGATCATCGAGTAGCCATGAGGGCCGTCGAAGACGATGGGCGAGTCGGCGAGAACCAGATGGTCAAGCACGCCATGTCGGTGCCGTAGGACTGCAACCGTGGCCGACGGCGTCCCTGGGTTGCCCAGGTCGCATTCGGGGTGCAATCCGGCAACCCTTTCGAGCGCATCCGCCAGCGCGCTTGAGAGTGATCGGTCCGGCTCTGCCAGTGCTGCTACCAACTGGCCGCCGAGTTGAGCGACATACCAGGGAACGCCATGACGGCACCCCGTGGCCAGGCCAGCCGTACTCAGCCCGTCCAGCACGACGGCGAGCGCAGGGGTGCCAGCCACCCAATCTTCGTTCGGATTTGCTCCCCCGGGCAGTGTGTCAATGGAAACTCGCATGATCACGCCTCATGTCGGTACAGCGGGGTGACACGTCGACTCTCCAGCACGTCGAGCGTCTTGGGGTCGTAGCGGCATGAGATGAGCGTCGAGAACCGTCGCGTACGGACCTCTCGATACAGCTCAGCCAAGTTGTTTTCCAGGAAGTGAACGACTCCGTTCGCACCGATGGAGTGGACGCCAGCGATGTACAGGAACGTCCCACGACCGTCCAGGCGAGGGAGCCGCCCAAGGTAGCCAAAGTCGCCGGCCGAGCCGTCCTCGTCCATCGGGGACCGGTACTCCTGCCCGGCTTTCCGGTCGACGAGGTGCCAGGCTCGATCCTTCTCAAACCCCAGGTTGTGATCCCCTTCGAGTACCTGCGCCACGATGGGAGACAGCCGCGGACCGCAGATGACTACGTGATTGTCGCGGTTCAAGTTGATGATCCCCGTTGGCGGAACCACCTCGTACTTGGCCTCAAGCTTCATGCCACCGAGCAACGTGCGCAGGTGCTCGAAGTTGCTGATGTCCTCTCTAGTAACGACCTCGCTGGACTGCTCGGGATCTTTGCCGGCCTCGTACTTGCCGCCGAGCGACACAGTCACCGTGTCCGTACCGAAGAAGGCTCGCTCTGGGGGTGGGCCAGCGGACGCGAGTTGCCCAACCCGGCCTCGACTCACCCCGAGCCGCTTGGCAATCTCCGCTTGAGTCATGCCGGACGCTTGCGCTTCTTCGATGGCCTCACGCCGCATGCGGGAGAGCTCCAGCACCCATCCCTGATACGTCGCCATCAGGTCGATCGCAGCTTTGGCGCGCTCGACCGGCTCAGTGATCCCGGAGACCTGCTCCATGTCTGTGTGCACGACTCTCCATTCGTTGCCTAGGGGGGCTACCAGACTGTATCGCGAGAGGGGGTTGCGCGCAGCTTTCCGTTTGCCTATGGTCTCTAACAAGCAAGGAGGCAAGCCCCCCTAAGCAATCTCGGGGGGAGCCTCTTGTGCCCTGTTTGACCTGCAATAACGCACGAACAGGAGCCCCGCGATGGACGGGGGGAGGCGACCCGGCGCCTTGTCATTCACCGGAGGGCTTAGACCGAAAGGTCACGTCTCCATACGCCTACAACGGGGTCATTGCCGCGCTACCTGATACGGGCGCGGCGCCCCGAAGGAGACACGTTCATCGCCCCGGCATCCAGCCGTGAAGGGCGCGAGATCGAATCTCGTCCGGGGCACTTCGGCCACTCGCAGTGGCCGTGCCGCGCATCTGGCGCGGCTGTCACCCACGACGGCGCGCACCCCCGGAGCTGGCACTCCGGGGGCGCTGTTCGGGCCGTTCCACCTGTGAGAGGAACACGACCCTATGAGCCCCATCGTCACTGTTCAGGACGTTGTTACTGCATTCGCCGACTGGATCGAGCCGACGGATGCGGAGCTGGACGCTATCGAGCAGGAGATGCCCGCGATCCTCGCGGACGTCGACCTGATCGACGCGCAGATCATCACCCTCGACCGCACCCCGACCGAGGTCGACGCCCGCCGCATCCGCCGCGCCCACCGCCGCGTGCTCACGGAGCGGCGTGCGCTGGCCAACCGCACCGTCGGCGCGACGCTGCCCGGGGGTGCCGCGTGAGTGCCACCGATCGGGACCTGATCGCCGCGCACGCTGAGGTGAAGGCGGAGATCGCGCGGACGGACAGCAAGACGGCGCTGCTGTTGGCGTTCGTCGGCGCGGTGCTCGCCGGTACCTGGACCGTCGCCCGCGACGTGCCGCTGACCGTGCCCGCCCTCGTCGCGGGCAGTCTCGGTCTGACGCTGCTGGTCGCGGCGGTCGCTCTGCTGCTGCGATCGGTCCGCCCGAACCTTAGCGGCCGTCACGGCTTCCCCCTGTGGGCCACGCTCACCGCCGACGAGATCGATGCCGTCGTCGCCCGCGATCTGGCCGCCGACATCGCCGGCCTGTCCCGGCTCGCGGTCGCCAAGTTCACATGCCTGCGCTGCGCGGTCGACCTCACCTTGACCGGCGGCGCCCTGCTCATCCTCGCCGCCCTGCTCACCGCCGGGGGTGCCCGATGACCAGCTCCAAACTGACTCGGGTGCAGATCGGGGTCCTGACTGCCGCGTTCGTGCCGATGCTGGCCACGGGTGTGTTCGGCGGGATCGGGACGTACAGCAACATCGGCCACGCCTACGGCAAGGGCACCGCACTCGGTGCGCTCGCCGCCGGCGAGGGCGCCACGGCCGTGCTCGCCCTGGTCCTGCTGGGGCTGACCATGCTGGGCCAGTCCTCCCCGCGCATCGTGCGCGCCGGGCTGTGGGCGCTGCCGGCCGCCGCCGCTGTCATGGGAGCGATGGCCGCCCCCGATCCGGGCCGCACCGTGATCTACGCCCTGACCCCGATGGGCATGTCCGTCTCGGCTGAGGGCATGGCGTTCTTGGCTCGGCGGATCGTGGTGCACACCGATGGCCGTGACGCGGAGAACGAGCGCCACACCGCCGATCTGGTGCAGGCCCTCGCCTACCACCGCGCCCGCGCCGCGCATCACCCGACCAACCGGGTGCGGAAGCGTTCGGACAGGGCGTCGTGGCGGCTGGCCCGCAAGGTCGGAGTCGGGGATGTGGCGCTCGGATCGAGGCTGCTGGACGTGCAGCGCGACCGCGTCACCGCCGGTGCGGACGCCGCGCTCGCTGCCATGTTCGGCGGGATCGCCCTCGATCCCACACCGGCCGTGAATGCGGAGGAATCCACCGAGACCGCGATGAAACGGTCTATGGCTGACCTGCCCGAATCGACCCCGGACCCGGTGGTGACGCTGGCCCGGCTGACTCTGCCCGATCCGGTCGCGGTCGACCTGGGCAAGTCGACTCCGCTCAAGCCGCTCCCACCGGTCGACCCTGCTCCGGTCGCCTCGATCGAGCGGCGCCCGGTGGCGGCTGAGTCGACCCGACCGCGCCGTGCCACGGGCCGCGTGCCGGAGGCGGCGAAGCCGAGCCGACCGAAGCGCACGGCGGACCAGTTGCTCGCCGAAGCGCGGGCAGCGACGGCCGATTGGCCGGACGCGAGGGTGACCGGCGAGGGCATCCGCCGCGCCATCCACACCTCGCCGGCGAACGCCCGGTCGCTGCGGGACACGATCCTCGCCGAACGCGCCGCATCGGCTGAGGCCGCGTGATGGGGGCGCTGCCGGTCTACCGGTGGCGCCTGGCCCCGGACGGCTACGCCACCCGCCGCCAACTCCGGGCGCTCGGTCTACGCCCCGGCGGTCAGGACGTGGCCGCTCAGCTCGAACGGCCACGCCGCCGCCGCGCGCCACTGGTCGCCTACCTCTACCGAGTCGACCTGACCAAGCCCGTCCGGCCGATGACCCCGGGCCGGCGGGCGGCTTTGGCCAAGGCGAACGCTGCCCGCCGTATCTGCCCCAACTGCCGTAACGACGCCGGGTACTGCATCCCGCGCTCCCTCGGCATGTGCACCCCCTGCGCCTGCTCCAACCAGGACCAGCGCGCTGCCTGACCTGCGACTTCTAGGGAGATCCCATGAACACCAGCACTCAGACCGACTGGCCGGAGGGCGTTATCACCCGCTACCTCACCGTCGGCGGCGCCACCGTCGACATCCGGATCGATGCCGGGCGCGGCTTCGCCAACGCAGCCTGCACCGGCTGCAACGCCACGCATGAGCCCTTCGACTATCACGGCTACTACCTGGACTGCGAGTACAGCCCGGTGGAGGCCGAGGAGAAGGCACTCGAAGCCGCCCGCGAGGACGCCGCGAAGTGGGCCCAGACGCACGCCGAGAAGTGCCGCGCCATGCCCCGCTCGGCGGCCTGACCGGCTGCCTGTCCGCCCCGGGCCAGCACCTACGTCATCCCGCCTCGCTCGGCACCTGCGTGACCTGCACCTACCCCGATCCTCCGACTCCATGAGGAGTACCTGATGGGCAACTCCGACCTGCGCCGCCTGGACCGCGAGATCCGGGCCACCGAGAAGAAGCTCGAAGCGGTCCGCCGGGGCGAGTCGTGGCCGCTGAACGGCCGCGAGCGCCGCGCGATGGCCCGCGCCCTTGCCGGCGGCTCCTACCGCGCCGCCCGGGGCCGCAGCACGGGCCGTGCCGAAGAGCAGATCGACTCCACCAGCAGTGCTGCCGAGATGCGGCTGAACGCGGAACTGACCGCCCTGCACGGCGAGCGTCAGCGGCTCATCACCGAGGCCGCCCGCGCCAAGGCCCAGAAGAAGTCGTCCGGCTGGTTCTGACCAGCCCCTTTTCGGTGCCGGGGTGGCCGCCTCTTTCCACGGACACGGCCACCCCGGCCCTCCCTTACTCCCGCCCCCAAGAGGGCAGTCAGGAGCACTCCCAGCATGTCTGAGAACGTCGTCCACCTCCACAAGCCCACCGACCCCCCGACCCCCGACACCGCCCCCACCATGCTGACCGTGGTCCCGGACGCGCCGCCGGCGCGGCCCGTGCCGCTGTGGGTGCGCTCCGGACGGGCGATCAAGACGGCCGTCACGCACGACACCACCAAGACCGCCGCCCGCGCGGTCGCCAGGCACAGCCTCTACACGTTCAACGGCGGCCGGATCGTGGCCCGCCGTACCTGGGACGGCCGCACCGGCGCCCGCTACGAGCGGATGATCCGGGCCGCCGAGGCCGCTGGGAATCTGGAGATGGCGGAGGAGTGGGAGGAAAAGCTTCAGCGCTTCCGCGCCGCCCGCCACCACCGCCGTATGGACCTGCTCCACTCCCCGGTCGACGCCGCCAAGGGCGTTGCGGTCGGAACCGGGATGGGCATCGGGGCTCTGGTCACGCTCGGGGTCGTGATGGCCATCGACAACGGCGACGTCAAGGACGTCATCACCCCGTTCGCGGCCACGGTCGAGTTCATCGGCCTGCTCATCCGGATCGTGCAGATCGTGTGGGGCCCGGCCCTGACGATCGGCCCGTTCCTCGCGCTGCTCGCGCTGTGGGCGGTGGGCAGCAAGCAGCAGGCCGCACCCCAATGGGTTCTGCCGGCCAAGGCCCGCAGCGGCGAGGGGGAGCCGATCACCCCGTCCATCGTGGTCAAGGCGCTGCGCCACCTGGGGTTGCCGGCCCTGCGCAATGCCATCAAGGACATGGACGACGGGGGCGCCGCGATGCTCTCGCCGATCGTGATCGCCGGATGTGGTGTGGAGGTCGACGTCACCCTGCCGCTGGAGGTGTCGACGATCGAGGTGCAGCAGCGGCGCCGCAAGCTCGCCGAGAACCTCAACCGGCACGAGCACGAAGTGTTCATCACCCTCCCCGAGGCCGCCCGCACGATCCGCCTGTGGATCGCGGACTCTGGCGCGCTGGACGAGCCGATCGGGCCGTCCCCTCTGGTCACCGACGAGACCATAACCGCCAACTACAAGACCGGCAGGGCGCCATGGGGCCAGGACCTGCGCGGCGACCGTGCGGAGCTGAGCCTGTATCAGCGCCACGTGCTCGTCACCGGCCGCTCCAACCAGGGCAAGACCGCCGCCCTGCGCGCGCTCGCCCTGTGGCTGGCGCTGGACCGGTCGGTTCAGTTCTGGCTCGGCGACCTCAAGGGCATCGGGGACTGGGCCATGTTCGACGGCATCGCCGACGTCTTGATCCAGGGGCCGACCGACGACCACGTCATGCAGGTCACGGAGATGGTGGAAGACGCCGTCGATGAGATGAACCGCCGCCTGGAGGCACGCCGCGCCGACCCGAGCGCCGTTTTCCCCCCGCTCATGGTCATCGTGGACGAAGCGCAGGTGGCGTTCATGTGCCCGGCCCTCGACGACCAGAAGCGACCCTACGGCGGCTCCAAGGCCACCTCCCGGTACTTCATGGCCGTCCGGAAGATTCACAACCAGGGTCGCGCCGTGGACGTGCTGATGTGGCAGGGCACCCAGGACCCCACAGACCAGAACCTTCCCAAGCTCGTGCGCGAGGGCGCCCACACCCGCGCCTCACTGGTGGTCGGCACGGAGTCCCAGTCCCGGATGGCGCTCGGGGACAAGGCCGTCGACGACGGCGCCGCCCCTCACCTGCTGCGTCAGGGGCTGGACAAGGGCACGCTGGTCGTCTTCTCGGACGGCATCACCATGCCCAAGGGCCAGTCGACCATCACGGTGCGCACCCACTTCATCGACGACGGCCCGGCCAACGAGGTCGCCGACCGGGCCAAGGCCCTGCGCAACGGCGTGACCACCCTGCACGCTGTTGACCGCAGTGAGGCAAGTGACCCGCTCGCGGACATCGCTTCCGTGGTCGGCGACGCGGAACGCGTGCTCACCCGGGACATCCTCAAGCGGCTCGACGTCCTCAACCACGACGCCTACGGCGACTGGACGTTCGCCGACCTCAAGCGCGTGCTGGAGGCTGCCGGAGTCGAGCCATACAAGTCGCACGGCCTGATGAACATCCGCCGCGACGACGTCCTCACCGCCCTCGCCGAGCGCGACGCGGACGGTTCCGCTTCCGCCTCCCAGTAACGGGGAGGCGCACCCGCCCGGGGCGGGGAGGCGGGGAGAACTCCCCAAACCGCCTCCCCATCCCAACTCCCCCGCTCTGATCAGCGAAAACATCGCTTCAGGGAGGCGGGGAGGCACCCCAGGTCAGCCCCTTGCAACCCCTCCACAGGCACCCCCAAGGGGGTGTCTCTGCCTCCCCGGACCCGTACCGGAAGGGATTCCGCATGCACGCCGACACCACTCCTGAACACGACTCCAAAGGCGTCGGGCTGAGTGAGGTTCAGGCCGAGGCCGAGGCCCGGCGGATCATCGCCGACGCCTACCGGCCCACCGCCTACCGCGACGACACCCCCATCCCCGCCCACGGCGACACCCCGCCCGTCGCACAACCCGGACGGCCCCCGATGAGCCAGGGCGCCACCGACGCCAGCGTGCTCATGCTCGCCGGCGGCACCGCCACCGCCATGGTCGGCGGCACGGCAGCTGTCCTGATGTACGTCTCCCAGTTCGCCGACCCCGTCGCGTGCGGCCTCGTGTTCGGCGCCCCCACCGCCCTCGTGCTCGCCCTCGCACGGCTCGCCAAGCGCGCCAAGCCCGACCCGGACATCCACCACCACTACCAGGGCCCCGTCTACCAGGACCGGCGCACCGTCCACAGCCGCACCACCGGTATGTGGGCCAAGACCAACAACCAGCACTGACGCCAAGAGCGGCCCCACATCACCCAGCACATCACCGCGACCGGCTTCTTCGGCCGCGCCAACGGAACCATCAACCACCGCTAGGAGAGCTGACGTGAACTTCAGCGACAACGAGATCGTGCCCGTCGAACTGAACTGCCCGGGCTGGACCAAGCCCCACACCTGCGACATCACCCGCCACCAGCTCGACGCACTGCTCGCCACCCTCGACGACATGGCCGCCGACACCTACGAAGCGGCCTCTCGCCTGGCCCAGAAGTGGCCCACGCCCGAAGACGCGTACGTCGACGCCCCGGCCATCACCTACGAGAGCGCATGGACCGAGCGGACCGCCAACGTCGCACCCGATGAGCTCGACCGGGACTGGTACCTGCGACACGCCGCGCTGCTCGACCGCATCGCCCTGCGCGACGAACCCACCCAGCCCGGCACCGCCACCGAGGAAGCCGACGCCACCGCGCGGGGCCTGCTCGACCTCGACCAGGCCCCGCGCGACTACGACCCGCGGGCCTACGTCCGCCAGCAGTACGCCCTCTGGGCCGCCGAGCAGGCCGATGACCCGGTGCCGCTTGGCTCCTAGGTCCGGTAAGGACGGCCCGTTGGCACGGTGTCGCGGGCCACTCTGGGTGTGGTTAGGCGGGGGCGGGTTCGGTCGCGGCGCTCTGGGCGGGGATGGTGGCCTGGGTGGCGGGGCGGTGCATGTGCCAGTGCTTGGTCAGCCACTTGTGGTGTTCGGTGCTGAGCGGCACCGTCACGGGTTGACCGTGCAACTTGGTGTACTCGCCGTAGGCGGCCAGGTCCGACGAGATATCGAGGCTCCAGTTGCCGGGGTTGACCGCGATCAGGCCGAGGTCGAAGAGGCGGTGCATGTCGCGGCGCAGCAGTAGTCCGCCGCCCTTGTGGTGCTTGCCGTTGGCCGCGTAGCTGTAGAGGTGCGCGGCCTCCAGCACCTGGACGGGGGTGGGGCCGTTGAAGGCGCACAGG
>NZ_JOIX01000074.1 GCF_000720175.1 Streptomyces sp. NRRL S-337 | reverse complement strand
GCAATCCCCACCGAGCCAGAAGGCCCTCACCTTCTTCAAGCGCCCTGAAAGGCGTGTCGCCTGTCACCAACGTCCCCGGACAGCACAGCTAGGGCGGCGCCCGTCACCGCGGCAGCAGCCGTCCCCGTCTGCTCAGCAGGAACTTCTTGAAGGCGGCGACCGGTGGGGTGTCGGGGTGGCCGTCCAGCCAGGCCACGCCGATCTCACGGACCGCGCGCGGGGCGGTCACCGTCAGTTCGGCAACTCCCGGGCGCGGTACGGCCGGTGGCGGCAGCAGGGCCACGCCGAGGCCGGCCGCGACCAGTCCGCGGAGCGTCTCGGCCTCCTCGCCCTCGAACGCCACCCGTGGGGTGAAGCCCGCCTCGGCGCACAGCGCGTCGGTGATCCGGCGCAAGCCGTAGCCCGGTTCGAGGGTCACGAACAGTTCGCCGGCGGCCTCCGCCAGCCGGATGCGTTTGCGGGCGGCCAGCGGGTGGTCGTCCGGGACGACCAGCCGCAGCTTCTGCTCGTCGAGCCGGCGGGCGACCAGGTCCGGGTAGTCCGGCACCGGCGAGGTCAGGCACAGGTCGAGGTCGCCGGCGCGGAGCCGTTCGATCATCGCCTCGCCGTAGTTCTGCACGAGCTGGAAGCGGACGCGGGGATGGTCGGCGCGGAAGCTGCGGATCAGTCCCGGTACGGTCTCCGGACCGAGGGTGTGCAGGAACCCGAAGGCGACCTTGCCGGCGGCCGGGTCGACGTCGGCGCGTACGGACTCGGTGGCCCGCTCCAGGTCCGTGAGCGCCCGTTCGGCGGAGGCGAGGAAGGACCGGCCGGCCGGGGTGAGGGAGAGCGTACGGCCGTGCCGGGCGAAGAGCGCGACGCCGAGGTCGTCCTCCAGCCGGACGATGGCGCGGCTGAGGGTCGGCTGCGGCACGCCGAGCTCCTGCGCGGCCCGGGTGACGTGTTCGTGCCGGGCGACGGCGGTGAACTGGGCGAGCCGCGGGGCGAGCACCGCCGCCCACGACCCGACACCGAGTTCGGCCGCCTCGCCGGTCTCCGCGCCGACCGCCCCGCCCCGGCCCCGGGTCGCCGCCCCACTCCGGCTGCGTCCGCCTGCCTCAACATCTTTTCTGTTGCGACCTTGCAACAGCGACCCTTCTGACCTCTGCTCATGCGACACAGCATCGATTATGCCGTTTCCATGCATTGGACGCATGAACTGTCGGGTCCTACGGTCGAAGCATGCCTCCCGCTGATACCGGGGCGTCCGTCACCGACCGTGCGGCCGCCTCTCCCCAGTCGTCCACCAGCTCCTCTTCCTCCGCCGCCGCGCCCGACCCCGAAGCGGGCAAGCTGCGGCCGGGCGGCCCCGGTTACCGCCGGATGAGCTTCGCCCTCTTCGCCGCCGGAGTGGCCACCTTCGCCCTCCTGTATTCCACCCAGGCCCTGCTGCCCGCTATCTCCGGCGACCTCGGGGTCTCCCCGGACCAGGCGAGCTGGACCGTTTCGGCGGCCACCTTCGGACTGGCCCTCGGCGTGATCCCGCTGAGCGCGGTGTCCGAACGCTTCGGGCGGCGCACGCTCATGACCGCGTCGCTCTCGGTGGCCGCGGTGATCGCCCTGCTGGTGCCGTTCGCGCCGTCGCTCGGCGTCCTGATCGCCCTGCGCGCCGTCCAGGGCGTGGCGCTGGCCGGGCTGCCGGCGTCGGCGATGGCCTTCCTGGCCGAGGAGGTACGCGCCAAGGCGCTGGTGGCGGCCATCGGACTGTTCGTGGCCGGCAACAGCATCGGCGGGATGTCCGGCCGGATCGTGACCGGCTGGGTCGCCCAGGGCTGGGGCTGGCGGGCCGCGCTCGGCGCGGTGGGACTGATGGCCGTGGTGTGCGCGGTGACGTTCCGGCTGCTGGTCCCCAAGGCCCGGCACTTCGCGCCCCGTTCGGTCGGCCCGCGGGCACTGGCCCGTACGCTCGGCAGCCACCTCGCCGACCCGCTCCTCCGTCGCCTGTACGCCATCGGCGCCCTGTTCATGACGGTCTTCGGCGCGGTCTACACGGTCATCGGCTACCGGCTGGTCGCCGAGCCGTTCAATCTCCCGCAGGGCATCGTCGGTTCGGTCTTCGTGATCTACCTCGTCGGTACGGCGTCCTCGGCGGCGGCCGGCAAGCTGGTCGCCCGGATGGGCCGCCGCGGCGCGCTCTACCTGGCCGTCAGCACCACCTCGACGGGCCTGCTGCTCACCCTCGCCGACTCGGTCGGCGCGGTGCTCGCGGGCCTGGTCCTGATCACCGCCGGATTCTTCGCGGGCCACGCGGTCGCCTCGTCGTCGGTCAGCCGCACCGCCAAGACGGCCCGCGCCCAGGCGTCGGCCCTCTACCAGTGCGCGTACTACGTCGGCAGCAGCCTGGGCGGCGCGCTGGGCGCCGCCGCCTTCCACGCGGTCGGCTGGCAGGGCACGGTCCTCCTCGGCCTCGCCGCGATGCTCGGCGCCGCGTCGATCACCCTCTACGCCACCCGCAAGGCCGTCGCGGAACGCCGCCTGCTCCACCTGGCCCGAGCGGCGTAACCCCACCCGGCCGGGGCCACCACACGCCCCGCCCGCCCCTCAGCCGAAGGGCCCGCCCCTCCACCTGTCCTGGTGGGGCGGGCCCTTCGTCGTGCTGTCTTGGGGATCGGGCGGTCGTCGTCAGTCGACCGGGAAGACGCTGGTGTCCAGGGCGAGTTCGAAGGGTGCGGGAAGAACCAGTTCGTCGCCGAACTTCACGGTCTGCAACACCCGGTAGACGTCGCCCGCGGGCTCGCCGAACAAGGTGATCGTGGGCCCGGCGGGGGCGAACCGGTCGACGAGCAGATACAGCGGGACGCCGGCCCGCGCGTAGCCCGCCGCCTTCGCGATCCGGTCATTACTCGCGTTGGACTTCGAGGTGACCTCGACGATCAGCTTGGCAGTGGACGCCGGGACGTACTCGCCGGTCTTGTCGAGCACGACATCGTCCGGCACCACGGCGAGGTCCGGGATGTAAAGGCCCTTGCGCAGGGGAATTCCCGTCCCGAGCGTCTGGTAGATGTCCCAGTCCTCCGGGAGCACGGCGTACAGACGGCGCTGGACCTTCGCGGCGATGAAGTTGTGGTTGTTGTCGGGCGGCGGTGACACGGTGACGATCCCCTCGATGATCTCCACCTTCCAGCCCTCGCGTGCGTCCGCCTGTTCCCAGATACGGACGAGGTCGTCCCACTCGGGGCCGGTGCCCGCGGTGTGGTCGACGGTGAGTGCGCTCATGGCGGTCTCCTCTATCGGTACGTCACCGATCCCAGCATGCCGAACGGGACCGGCGCCGGTCCACCGATCCCGTTCACCCGTACGGGAAAACCGCAGGTCAGCCGATGCGTTCCAGGACCACCGGGCCCGCCGTGAAGGTGGTGTCGGGGGCGCCGATCAGCACTCCGCCGTCCAGGGCCTCCAGGGCGTAGGGGAGCTTTTCAGGGGTGTCGGTGTGGAGGGTGAGGAGGGGCTGGCCGGCGGTGACGCGGTCGCCGGGCTTGGCGTGGAGTTCGATGCCGGCGGCGGCCTGGACCGGGTCCTCCTTGCGGGCGCGGCCGGCGCCGAGGCGCCAGGCGGCGAGGCCGACGGCGTAGGCGTCGAGGGTGGTGAGGGTGCCGGTGGCGGCGGCGGTGATGGTGTGCTGCTCGCGGGCGACCGGGAGCGGGGCGTCCGGGTCGCCGCCCTGGGCGGTGATCATGCGGCGCCAGTGGTCCATGGCGGAGCCGTCCGTGAGCGCCTTGGCCGGGTCGGCGTCCGGCAGACCCGCCGCGTCGAGCATCTCGCGGGCGAGGGCGAGGGTGAGGTCGATGACGTCCTGGGGGCCGCCGCCGGCCAGCACCTCGACGGACTCGCGGACTTCGAGGGCGTTGCCCGCGGTGCGGCCGAGCGGGGTGGCCATGTCGGTGAGCAGGGCGACCGTCCGCACGCCGTGGTCGTTGCCCAACTCGACCATGGTGGAGGCGAGTTCGCGGGCGTCGTCGAGGTGCTTCATGAAGGCGCCGGAGCCGACCTTGACGTCCAGGACGAGGGAGCCGGTGCCCTCGGCGATCTTCTTGGACATGATCGAGGAGGCGATCAGCGGGATGGACTCGACGGTGCCGGTGACGTCGCGCAGCGCGTAGAGCTTCTTGTCGGCGGGGGCCAGGCCGTCGCCGGCGGCACAGATCACGGAGCCGACATCGCGGAGGACGTCCAGCATCTCGGCGTTGCTGAGGTGGGCGCGCCAGCCGGGGACGGACTCCAGCTTGTCGAGGGTGCCGCCGGTGTGGCCGAGACCGCGGCCGGACAGCTGGGGCACGGCGGCGCCACAGGCGGCGACGAGCGGGGCGAGCGGCAGGGTGATCTTGTCGCCGACGCCACCGGTGGAGTGCTTGTCGGCGGTGGGGCGGGGCAGCGAGGAGAAGTCCATCCGCTCACCGGAGGCGATCATCGCGGCGGTCCAGCGGGCGATCTCCTTGCGGTTCATACCGTTGAGGAAGATCGCCATCGCCAGGGACGACATCTGTTCGTGAGCGACCTCACCGCGGGTGTAGGCGTCGATGACCCAGTCGATCTGATCGGGGGTCAGCTCACCGCGGTCGCGCTTGGTACGGATGACGGAGATGGCGTCCATGGACGGTTTCCTTTCGAACGGGTAGGTCCCATCCCCGTTCTACACGCATAGATGCCGGGTGGCCAGGGTGGGTGTGGGCGGGGATGCGGCGGACCTTCCCGTCCGGCGCGGTGCAGGCCACGCGGCCGGACGGTCCCTAGCGCTCCGACCTTGGCGCCCGGGGCTTACGGTGCTTGCCGGTGCCTGCGCCGAGCTTGGGCGCAGACCCCGGGGCCGGGGACTCGATGACCTCGGGGTACAGGATCCGTTTCGCCTCGGCGAGGTTGGACGCGAAACCGTGGGGTTCCCAGGAGTATCCGTTCCATCGCTGGATGACACGGGGTGCATCCGGGTTCAGATGCGCGCCTCTGGGGCCGTCACCGGTGACGAGGGGAATTGCGCGGAGCCGTCCGACCTTCGCGTAACGGCGCTCCGCCCATTCCGACAACGGTTCGTCGTCCATCTCGCACCTCTCGCATCCTTACGATCCGGCGGCTGCTCCCCAGGAGGGTAGGGGGCCGCCGGGGTTGATCGCTTCGCGCTCTTTCATGCGAGGCGGTGGTGCCAGCGCAGCGACGGGCTGTCCTCGATCCAATAAGTGTGGGCCTTGCTGTCGATCTGGAGCTGTACGGCGGTGATGTCGGGGCTTCCCGTGTCCTGCCATGCGGTGAGGGCCTGCTCGATGTCGTCCCACAGGGCCACCGGGCCGCCCTGGCGGACGGTCCAGCCCTCGCCGTCGGACGTGAATTGTGCGAAGGACTCGCGCTCCGGGTGGAAGAGGTACAGGAGCTCTGGTCCTTCGCGCGTCGAGGCGCGAACGAGGTGTGCGCCGGGCGCGGCAAGCTGGGCGAGGAAGGCGGGCATCCACTCCGCCAGCATGACCGGCGCTACCTTCACCGCGCGCTCGCTGTCGGGGAAGGCCGTGCGTGCGGACAGGTCGCCGGCCGGCGGGACCACGGCTTGCGCCCGAGCCTGCATGAACGAGGAGCGGCCGATGATCCGGCCCTCGGCGGTCCCGTCTTCGCCCACGGTCACCTTTGCCAGACCCGTGCCGTAGGGCCAGGAGCCAAGGGTCGCGAGGATGATGCCGCCCGGCTTCGTCTGCCGGATCCAGGTGTGGGGGATGCGGCGTACGGCACAGGTGGCAATCACCCGGTCGTACGGGGCGCGGCGGGGGTGCCCCAGGAGCCCGTCCCCCGTCACGGTCCATGTCGAGAACCCGGCTGCTTCCAGCGCGGCGTCCGCGCGGGCCGCCACGTCGGGGTCCACCTCGACCGTGGTGACGTTGTCTTCGCCGAGGCGGTGGCACATCAGGGCCGAGGAGTAACCGGTGCCGGTGCCGATCTCCAGCACCTGGTGCCCGTCTTCCACGTCCAGGCTCTCGATCATGCCGACCACGGTGACGGGCGTGGTGGACGAGGACGTGGGCACACCTGTCACGAGGTCAGCGGCCTGGTCGGCGGTGAGGTGACCATCGAGCTGAGTGGTAAGGGACTGGTCGCTGTAGGCGATCTTCGCCCACTCCGCCGGGTTGGCTCCCACCGCTGTGACCGGTTGCCAGCGGCCACCGTCCACGGGCAGGAAGACCCCGGGGTTCAAGAACAGCTCACGCGGTACGGCCTCGACCGCCGCCCGCCATTGGGGGATCGAGAGGACACCGGCCTTCTCCAGCCGGTCGGCAAGGGCACGTCGCTCGGGCGCGGTTTCCGTCATGGGGCGGGCTCTCCTCGGGTCAGCAGGTCGGCGAATGTGGCGGACATTTCCAGGCCGGTCTTCTCTTCCAGCCACCCCCATTGGCCGTTCGGATTCAGCTCCAACCACCAGTAGTCACCCGCCCGGTCGACGGCGAGGTCGAAGCTCCCGGACACCAGCCCGAAGCGGTCCAAGTAGGCAAGGAGCGCCTTGTCCACGTGGTCCGGCAGGTCTACCACGCTGTAGGAGAGGGCGGAGTAGTCCTTGCGCCAGTCCAGGAGGTCGGAGTCGATCCGCACGGAGAACGCTCGCTCGCCGACCACCAGCACTCGCACGTCGGCGACCTTGTCCACGCGGGCTTGGAACAGGTGCGGTGTCACGCGCACGCTGTCATCGATCTCCGCGGCGGTGACCGGGTCTGCCCACCCGGTAACCGGAACTCCGTCTCGCTTGTACGAGGTCCACCGCAGAGTCTTGTAGATCACCTGCCCGTGTGCGGCGATGAACTCCCGTGCTTCATCCGGGTCATTGGTCACAAGGGTCGACGGCACTGTGAGGCCAAGCCGCTGGGCGACAGCGAGTTGAGCAGGCTTGTAGTCGGCCGCTGCGTTACGAAGGGGATGATTGACCCATAGCGGGCCTTCGAGGGCGAAAAGGGCACCGCCGAGCCCATAGCGCACTTGCGCGGCGGCGAACCGCGCATCGTCGTCGCTCAAGTACGGGAAGTCGGGCCAGGCTGGGCGGCGCCAGTACACCGCTCGCACGTGATCCAGGTCGACGGTTCTCGACAGGGTACGCACCTGCCCGGCCACTGGGGCCGGGCCGGCGCCGAACCGGGCCGAGACCGTCAGGCATCCGCCGAAGTCACCGGGGTTGAACCTGACCACCGGCACGTTTCGCCGGTTGAGTTGGGTGATCACCATGTCGGCGGTGACATCGTCCGCCTCGGTGGCCACCAGTACCGGCCTCTCCTCGTTCGCAGGCATCAGTCCTGCTGGCTGTCCTGGTCGTGGCCCTGGTCGTTCTGCGAGTCCGAGTTCGTGGTCGTGGAGGTCTCGGTGCCGGAGCTGGTGCCGTGCTTGCCCATCTCGACCACCTGGCCGGCATGGTCGCGGAACACGCCGAGTTGCGTGGCGGGGTCGACGGTGACCGTGGCGTGCGGACGGTGCAACGTGGTCGGATACGGCGCGAGTCGGCCGGCCCCCCAGGGGCGGGTGCCGGTGAGGTGCGTAGTGGACGTGGCGCTCTCGATCTCAGCGGTCGCGGCCATGCCGCGCCCCCTTTCTCTCGTCGGTCCCGGCCCGACTGGGCGCGGGAGTTGCCCATCCGTCGCCACGGATCGGGCTCCGCCATCGGTTGGGCTGTCGGCCGTGAGGGCAACAGCCGCTCCGGCGGGTGAGTGTGCACGCGCCCGGATCAGTCGAACGCGTCTGCAGGAAGCCGTGACTTGCCGCCATCGCCGCCGCCCGGAGCGGCATCGCTGTCGGGCTCGTCATCGTCCGGGGCGGGCATCCGCGCGCCTCTGCTCTCCGCCACCCGGTGCACATCGGCCAGGGAGGCGGTCAACACGCATGCCAGTAGATGGACTTCCTCAGGGGTCCAGGTCCGTCCGGCGAGGAGGGGGCGGGCTTCCTCGATCAGTTCAGCGGCCGAGCTGAGCTGTGCCGCCTCCACGTTGTCGGCCAGGCGGGACACGTATCCGTTCCCGTCGCCTGCCAGGTAGCACGGCTTCCCGTCCGGGCTGGACCACGGCAGCAGCCGCGGTTTCTCCGTGGGGTACATCACGCCGCCACCTCAACTCCGCGAATCCGGCGCGGCCCCGCGTCGACGCCGTGAACGGCCAGCCACAACGCCCGTCCCGGCTGGCCCTGCAAGCGGCGCGCGTACAGCTCTTCGGTCGTCAGGACGTATGGGCGGATCAGGGCGGAGTCCTCGCCACGCAGGAGCCCAGGCCGCCGAATGTGCACACGGGGAAGGACGAGCGTCGGCGCGTCCTCGCGCCTCGCCTCCGGCTGAGTACGGTCCGTCCGGTGGCGGCCCCGCGCTGGAAGCAGCAGCCGCAGCAGCACGAGTAAGAACCTCGCTGTAGCGTTGGTCATGTTGTCAACTCCTTGGTAGTTGATGGCCATGCCCCCGGGCCGGTCGGACGGTCGCGGGGGTTCTGCGTGTGCCCTGTCGAGCCCTCCGGGGCGCCGTCAGCCTCGGTGGTTGCTGCGCTGGGCACGTGTCAGGCGGCTGACGACTAGTGAACCCGACGTCACGCACAGTGGGTACGGTGAGAGGTGGTTGAAGCGGTATACGTCGTTTACAGCTCCGGATTGGAGCCGATCGTGGCAGAACAGAAAGCGCCCAACTCCCGCCTGCGCGAGACCATCGACGCGATCGGCTGCACCTACGAGGCCCTGGCCAAGGACGTGCGACGCGTCGCCGCGGAGAACGGCGAGATCCTCCAGACCAACAAGTCGGCCATCTCCCACTGGGTGAACGGCACCCGCCAGCCCGCCGGCCGGACCGGCCAGTACCTCGCCGAGGCACTGTCTCGCCGAGCAGGCCGCACCATCACCCGGACCGAGATCGGTGTGGGCCCATCCGAGGCGCCCGAGTCAACGGAAAGGGAATCCGACCCGGTTCTCGCCGCCACCGACCTTGGCCGCGCCGATGTGGAGCGCCGCCGCTTCCTCTCCGTAGCCGCCTTCACCACCGCGGGCGTCGCCATGCCGCTTGCCTACGACCACGACGCCACCGCCCGCATGCTCCGCGCACGCACCGGAGCGGCCATGGTTGGCGTGGAGGAGGTGGATGTCGTACGCCAGATCACCACCACCTTCAGCGCGGCCGACGAACGTCTCGGCGGTGGTCACGGCTTGACCACCGTCACTGCCTATCTCGCCGACACCGCAGCCCCCATGCTCCGCGGACGTTTCCCCAGCGACGCCTTACGTCGAGCCGCCTTCGGTGCGGTCGCCGAACTCACCTATCTGGCCGGCTGGAAGCACCACGACCTCGGCCAGGAAGGCGCCGCCCAGCGCTACTACCAAGTCGGCTACCAACTCGCCTGCGAAGCCGACCCATATGGTCACGCCGCCTGGATGATGCGCGCCCTCGCGCACCAGGCCCTCAGCCTCAAACAGCCTCACCATTGCGTCGATCTCGCCGCTGCCGCGCTCACCCGCGGCCTCAACCGCATCGATGGCCGGACCGAGGCCCTCCTCCACATCACTCACGCCCGCGCATACGCCGCCATTGGTGAGAAGCCCGCTGCAGCGCGCGCCCTCCTCGCCGCCGAAGATGCCCTCATCCGCGACGACGGGCCTCAGCCCAGCTACTCCCGCGTCAGCGGCCCGGCCGCCGGCACCGTCGCCAGCCACACCGCCCGCACCCTGACTGACCTCGCTGACCACCTCGGCACCGAGCAGCAGCACCGCGATGCCCTCATCCGTTGGGATCCTCAGGAGTACAAACGTGTCCACGCCCTCACCTACGCCGACCTCGGCGACAGCCTCGCCGCCCAGGCCCGTGCCGACGAAGCCGTCGCCTCTTGGTCCCAGGCCCTGAGCCTCATGGGAGGGATGACCTCCGACCGTACGCGCAAGGCGATCACATCGCTCAGGTCCACCCTTGCCATCTACCAGCGACGGAAAGTGCCGGGCGCCGCCGAACTCGCCCGCCGCGCACGAGAAGCGCTGGCCTAAGCTGCCGATCAACCGGCCGACGAAGGGATGCACCGTGGCTCAGCCGAAGACCGACGACCAGCCCGAAGCACTCAGGCCCGCCCTCGAAGCCATGACCCTGCTGGTCGCCGCCGTCATCGTCCACGACACGGCCACCAACCGCGTCGTCCTCCTCCAGCGCAGCCGGAACGCCAAGTTCGCACAGCGGATGTGGGACCTCCCCGTCGGCAAGAGCGAGCCCGGCGAGCCGATCACCAAGACCGCCGTACGCGAGCTGTACGAGGAGACCGGCCTGACAGTGAAACCTGAGGATCTGAAGGTCGCCCACATCATTCACTGCGCCTGGGGCGTCGAGGCCCCCAACGGCTTCCTCACCGTCGTCTTCGCCGCCCACGAATGGACCGGCGAACCCGAGAACCGGGAGCCGCGGAAGCACGACCAGGTGTGCTGGGTCGACGCCGATGCCATCCCCGACGAGTTCGTCGGCACCACCGCCAGCGCTCTTCATCACTACCTGGCCGACGGGGAACAGGTCTCGCTGGACGGCTGGAGGTAGACACCGGGTCGCCGAACCGCAGTTCTCAGCCGTCGCTATGACAGGTGGCACCCCAGCAAGGTCACCCGCATCGCGGAACTGAGCGCAGTGGGGTGTGAGCGCTACGGATCCCCGGCCTTCCCGAGCGGGGGTGGGTGGCGGGGGTGCCATGCCCTAAGGGGGCGATGGCGCCCCTAGGGCCGTACAACAAGGGCTGTCGCCCGTCGGCCCGTCGGCTCGCCAGGTGCCCCCAGTAGCCGCAGCATGCCGCCGCACGTCCGTCAGCCCGCCGTCACCCCGCCAGATGCCCCGCCCCGAACGCATCCGGCAGCAGCTCCGACAGGGGCCGGATGCCCGCCCGGGTGTCCACCAGGAGCTCCGGGCCGCCGTGTTCCCACAGGAGCTGGCGGCAGCGGCCGCAGGGGACCAGCAGCTCGCCCGCGCCGTCCACGCACGTGAAGGCGGTCAGGCGGCCGCCGCCGCCCGCGAACAGGGCGGAGATCAGGCCGCATTCGGCGCACAGGCCGAGGCCGTACGAGGCGTTCTCGACGTTGCAGCCGGTGACCGTGCGGCCGTCGTCCACGAGGGCGGCGGCCCCGACGGGGTAGCCGGAGTACGGGGCGTAGGCCCGGGACATCGCGTCCCGGGCCTGCGCCCGCAGCGACTCCCAGTCGGGAGTGGTGCTCACTTGCCCTGGCCTCTCCGGTAGATCTTGCCGATGGCCTTCGGCGGCCGCAGTCGTTGCGACGCCAGCGAGAGCACCAGCAGCGTGGCGATGTACGGGGCGACGCCGACGATCTCCAGCGGGACCGTGTCGGTGGTGGCGTACCAGACGGCGAGCAGCACGGCGGCGACCACGCTGATCACGGCCTGCGGGCGCTGCCCGGCGCGCAGCTTCCACACCGCCAGGCCGACCAGCAGCACGGCGAGCAGGAGCAGCAGCGCGTGGACGGTGGGGCCGCCGCCGCGCAGCTGGAGCGCGTCCATGAAGCCGAACAGGCCGGCGCCCATGGCGACGCCGCCCGGCCGCCAGTTGCCGAAGATCATGGTGGCGAGGCCGATGTAGCCGCGGCCGCCGGTCTGGCCGTCCTGGTAGATGTGCACGTAGATCGCGAGGAACGCGCCGCCGAGGCCGGCCAGCGCGCCGGAGACGATCACCGCCGCGTACTTGTAGCGGTAGACGTTGACGCCCAGCGACTCGGCCGCGATCGGGCCCTCGCCGCAGGAGCGCAGCCGCAGGCCGAAGGAGGAACGCCACAGGACGAAGAAGCTGAGTACGAAGACGACGACGGTCAGCAGGGTCAGCCAGGAGACGTTGGTGACCAGGGAGCCGAGGATGCCGGCCACGTCGGAGACCAGGAACCAGTGGTGGTGCTCGATGGAGTAGAGCCAGTCGGACAGACCGGGGACGGTGAACGTCGGCATGTCGGGCATCGGTGGCGACTGCTTGTCGTTGCCGCCGGCGGCCGCCGCCGCGCTGCCGTCCGCGCCGAACCACAGCTTGGCGAGGAACTGGGTCAGGCCGAGCGCCATGATGTTGATGGCGACGCCGGAGATGATGTGGTCGACGCCGAAGGTGACGGTGACGACGGCGTGCAGCAGTCCGCCGAGCGCGCCGCCGACGATTCCGGCCGCCGCCGCGGCCCAGGGGCCGTGCTGCCAGCCGACCGCGCCCGCGGAGAAGGCGCCCAGCATCATCATGCCTTCGAGGCCGATGTTGATGACGCCGGAACGCTCGGACCACAGACCGCCGAGGCCGGCCAGGCCGATCGGCACGGCGGCGTTGAGCGCGGCGGTGTACTGGCCGGATTCGGTCAGGTTGTTGGCGCCGGTGATCACCCGCAGCAGGGACAACAGGATCAGGCTGCCCGAGATGATCAGCAGGACCTTGGGGTAGCTGAGCTTGGCCCGGGAGGCCTTGGGCTTGTGGTGGTGGGGGCTCTGGTCGACCGGAGCCGTGAGGTTCGTACTCACGAGGACACCTCCGCCTTCTCGGTCTTACGGGCCTGGGCGGCGAGCTCCGCGCCGACCTGCCGCTGCTGGAGTCTGAGGCCGTAGCGCCGTACGAGTTCGTAGGCGACGACGACGCACAGCACGATGACGCCCTGCATCACGCCGACGATCTCCTGCTGGTAGTCCTCGAATTCGAGCTGGGTGCCGGTGCGCTCCAGGAAGCCCCACAGCAGTGCGGCGGCGGCCATCCCGAGCGGGTGGTTGCGGCCCAGCAGCGCGATGGCGATGCCGGTGAAGCCGATGCCGATGGGGAAGTCGGTGCCGTAGTTGTACGAGGACCCGAGCAGCGTCGGCATGCCGATCAGGCCCGCCGCGGCGCCGGACAGCAGCATGGAGGTGACGATCATCCGCTTGACGCTGACGCCGCCCGCCTCGGCCGCGGACTCGGACTGGCCGACCGTGCGGAGGTCGAAGCCGAAGCGGGTGCGGTTGAGCACGAACCAGTACACGAAGCCGACGACCACGGCGATGACGAGGAAGCCGTCGAGCGGAGCGGGCTGGGTGGGGATGGTGAAGAAGTGGCTGGAGGCCGGGAGGTTCGGCGTGTGGAAGAGGTTGCCGTCCTTGACCGCGAGCCGGCCGTCCTGGAGGAAGTAGCCGATGACCGCGGCCGCGATGGCGTTCAGCATGATCGTGGTGATCACCTCGCTGACGCCGCGGGTGGTCTTCAGCAGACCCGCGATGCCTGCCCAGACCGAGCCGACCAGCATCGCGACGATGATGATGATCGGGATCTGGAGGAAGCCGGGGAGGGTCAGTGCACCGCCGACCACCGCGGCGAAGAACGCCGCGATGCGGTACTGGCCGTCGACGCCGATGTTGAAGAGGTTCATCCGGAAGCCGATGGCGACGGCCAGCGCGGACAGGTAGTAGGGGACCGCCTTGTTGATGATCCAGACCTGGCTGTCGCTCTTGGAGCCGAAGTCGGCCATCACCAGGTAGGCGTGGATCGGGTCCTTGCCGGTGGCCAGGATGATCACCGAGGTGATCAGCAGGGCCGCCACGATGGCGAGGACGGGGGCGGCGATCCCGAGGATCACCTTGTTCTTGTCGAACCTGGCGAATTTCTTCACTCGGACTCACCCTCCTCCGTCGCGGGGTGCTCCTCGGTCGGGTGCTCCAGGTGGCCGGTAGCGGCGCCGGTCATGGCCGAGCCCAACTCCTCCGGGGTGATGGTGGCGGGGTCCGCGTCGGCGACCAGCCGGCCGCGGTACATGACCCGCAGGTTGTCGGACAGCCCGATCAGCTCGTCGAGGTCGGCCGAGATCAGCAGCACGGCCAGCCCTTCCCGGCGCGCCTCACGGATCTGGTCCCAGATCTGTGCCTGGGCGCCGACGTCCACGCCCCGGGTGGGGTGCGCGGCGATCAGCAGTTTGGGGTGGTGGCTCATCTCACGGCCGAAGATCAGCTTCTGCTGGTTGCCGCCGGAGAGTGAGGCCGCGGTGACCTCGATGCCGGGGGTGCGGACGTCGTACTGGGCGACGATCCGCTCGGTGTCCGCGCGGGCGGCCTTCAGGTCGAGCAGCCGGCCCTTGGCGTTGGGCTTCTGGGTGACGTGGCCCAGGATGCGGTTCTCCCACAGGGGGGCCTCCAGCAGCAGGCCGTGCCGGTGGCGGTCCTCGGGGATGTAGCCGATGCCGTCCTCGCGCCGGGTGCGGGTGGGCAGGTGGCTGATGTCGATGCCGTCCAGCGTGATGGTGCCGCCGTCGGGGTCGCGCATCCCCATGATCGCCTCGACCAGTTCGGCCTGGCCGTTGCCCTCCACCCCGGCGATGCCCAGGACCTCGCCCTTGTGGATGGTCAGCGCCACGTCCTCCAGGACGGTGCGCTCCACCCCCTCCGCGTCGGCGGTGGTCAGCCGCAGCCCTTCGACCTTCAGCATCTGCACGTCCGTGACGGTGGACTCGCGGGTCTGCGGCGAGGGCAGCTCGCTGCCGACCATCAGCTCGGCGAGCTGCTTGGGCGTGGTCTCGCCGGGGACGACGGAGGCCACGGTGGTGCCGCGCCGGATGACGGTGATGTCGTCGGCGACCGAGAGCACCTCGCCCAGCTTGTGGGAGATGAAGATGACGGTCAGGCCCTCGGCCTTGAGTTCGCGCAGGTTGTCGAAGAGCGCGTCGACCTCCTGCGGGACCAGCACCGCGGTCGGCTCGTCGAGGATGAGCGTGCGGGCGCCGCGGTAGAGGACCTTGAGGATCTCCACGCGCTGGCGGTCGGCGACACCGAGGTCCTCGACGAGGACGTCGGGGCGCACGCCGAGGCCGTAGCGGTCGGAGATCTTGAGGATCTCGGCGCGGGCCTTGGCGCCGATGCCGTGGAGTTTCTCACCGCCGAGAACGACGTTCTCCAGGACGGTGAGGTTGTCGGCGAGCATGAAGTGCTGGTGCACCATGCCGATGCCGCGGGCGATGGCGTCGGCCGGGCTGTGGAAGCTGACCTGGTCGCCGTCGATGCGGATGGTGCCCTCGTCCGGCTTCTGCATGCCGTAAAGGATCTTCATCAGCGTGGACTTGCCCGCGCCGTTCTCGCCGACCAGCGCGTGCACGGTGCCGCGGTGGATGGTGATGTCGATGTCGTGGTTGGCGACGACTCCCGGGAACCGCTTGGTGATCCCGCGGAGTTCCACCGCCGGTGCGGCGGCGGGGGCGCTGTCTGCCTGGGAACTGCTGGACGCTTTGATGGCGCACTCTCCTCGGGGGACAGGGAGTGGTACGAAGGAGCGGGGAGGTGAAGATATCGCGCCAACTCCGCGCTACGCGCGTAGCGTTGACGCCGAAAAAAGCCGGAAAGCTGCCGGGCCGATCCGGCGAACGGCCCGGCGCGGCGGCGGGTGGCCGTCGCGCCGGGCTGGGCAGACCCTACTGCTTGGCGGGGGTCTCGCTGACCTTCACCTGGCCCGACGCGATCTTCTTCTTGGCCGCGTCGATCTTGGCCTGGATGTCCTTGATGAAGCCGCCCGACGTGGACAGCCGCACACCGTCGTCCTTGAGCGTGTAGCTCTTGTTGCCGGTCAGCGGCTTCTTGTCGTGCACGCTCTTGACCAGGTCGTACACCGCCACGTCGACGTTCTTCATGACCGACGTGAGGATCGAGTTCTTGTACTGGGCCAGGCCCGGCTGGAGGTACTGGTCGGAGTCGACGCCGATCGCCCAGGTGCCCTTCTTGCCGGCGACCGTCTCGATCGAGCCGTTACCGGACTGGCCGGCCGCGGTGTAGATCACGTCGATACCGGCGTCGAGCATGCCCTTGGCCTTGCCCTTCGCGGCGGCCGGGTCGTTGAAGCCCTTGTCGTCGTTGGCGTAGAGGTACTCGGAGGTGACCTTCGTCTTCGGGTCGGTGTCCTTGACGCCCTGCTCGAAGCCGGCCTGGAACTTCTGGATCAGCGCGTTGTTCACACCGCCGATGAAGCCGACCTTGTGGGTCTTGCTCTTCAGCGTGGCGGCGACACCGGCGAGGTAGGAGGCCTCGTTCTCGGCGAAGACCATGCCGTAGACGTTCTTGGCCTGGGAGGGGGAGTCGACGACGCCGAAGGTGGTCTTCGGGAACTGCTTGGCGACCTTGTTGACGGACTTGCCGTAGTTGAAGCCGACGCCGATGACGGGGTTGTAACCCGCCTCGGCCAGCGAGGACAGGCGCTGCTCGCGGTCCGCCTCGGTCTCGCCGTTCTTGGCGGTCATCATCTTGGACTTCACACCGAAGTCCTTCTCGGCCTTGTCCACGCCACGAGCCGCCGCCTCGTTGAACGAGTGGTCGTCCCGGCCGCCGACGTCGAAGGCGAGTCCGACGCCCTTGTCCTTGCCGCCGGACTCGGTGGACGACTCGCCACAGGCGCTCAGGGAGAGAGTGAGGGCCGCGGTGGCAATGCCCGCGGCAACGATCTTGGATACCCGGTGCACGAGGGCCCCTTCGACTCGTAGCGCCTCCATTGGCGCTGGCTTGTCGGAGATTAACGCGCGTAGACCTGGCGGAAAACCCTCCACTGTGTGGACGTTATCGATTTGTCTCTCAGGGCCTTGATCGCGATGGGGCGGGCGCCCCGGCCTCCGGTCCGACGTTCAAGATCGCACCGAGGAGGCCCGGGCGGCCGGAGAGACGGCATCCAGCGGCTCCGGAGGTGATCCGGCAGCCGGGTTCATGGCCGGAAATCGCCACGCCCGGGAAGCTCGCGGGCGCTCGCGCCGGGGTCTCGCTGCCCGCGCGCCCGGGCCCCGCGTTCCCCCTAAGGGAGTAGTTCTCCGGAGAGCAGCGCCGCCGCGGTGAAGAGTTCGACCCCGACCTTGATCGCCTGCTCGTCGACGTCGAAGTCGCCGCGATGCAGGTCGTACCGGCCGAGCTCGCCCGGGCGGCGGACACCGAGGCGGGCCATGGCGCCGGGGACCTCCTCCAGGTACCAGGAGAAGTCCTCGCCGCCCAGGGACTGCTCGGTGTCCTCCACGCTGTGGACGCCGCGCCGGGCGGTCATCGCGTCCTTGAGCAGCGTCACACTGTCGGCCTCGTTGACCACCGGCGGCACCCCGCGCACGTAGTTGATCTGCGACTTGGCTCCGTGCAGCGTCGCGATCTCGTCGATGGCGGCGTGCACCATGTCCGGGGCCTGGCGCCAGGCGTCGAGATCAAGACACCGGACCGTGCCGGACAGCTCGGCGCGCTGCGGGATGACGTTGCAGATGTGCCCGGACGACAGCCGGCCCCAGGTCACGGCGAGCCCGGCCCGGGCGTCGACCCGGCGGGCGATCAGCGCCGGCACGTCGAGGGCGACCCGGGCCGCGGCGGTGACCATGTCGGTGGTCAGGTGTGGGCGGGCGGTGTGCCCGCCGGGGCCGTCCAGCTCGACCTCCAGCCGGTCGCAGGCCGAGGTGATCGCGCCGGTCCGCAGGCCGATCCTGCCCGCGTCGACGCGCGGGTCGCAGTGCACGGCGAGGATCCGGCCGACGCCGTCCAGCACCCCGGACTCGATGGCGTCCGCGGCGCCGCCCGGCAGCACCTCCTCGGCGGGCTGGAAGATCAGCCGCACCGGGCGGGGCAGCGCGCCGTCGCGGGCCAGCGCGGCCAGCACCAGGCCGGCGCCGAGCACGACGGTGGTGTGCACGTCGTGGCCGCAGGCGTGCGCCCGGCCGGGGACCACGGAGGCGTAGTCCACGGTCTTGGTGTCCGGGATGGGGAGGGCGTCGATGTCCGCGCGCAGGGCGAGCAGCGGGGCGGTTCCGTCGCCGTACGCGGTGTCCGTGCCGATGTCGCACATCAGGCCGGTGCCGGTGGCGAGTACCCGGGGGCGCAGTCCGGCCTTCTCCAGCCACTCCTTGATCGCCGCGGTGGTCCGGAACTCCTGGTTTCCGAGCTCGGGGTGGCGGTGCAAGTCGCGGCGGAAGTCGATGAGTTCGGCACCGAGCGCCTCGGGCAGCGTGCCGGGGAGCGGGGCCCCGGCGGCGGTGTCGGCGGGGGCGTCGGCGTCGTCGGAATCGCGGGACATCAGTTGGTTCACCTGTTGAAGATTAGGGCCACCGATGCGGCAACTGTCCCTCGATCAACAAAAGTTCAGCCCCTTAGGGGAAGAAAATCTAGGCCGCTCGGCGCATGGACCGTTTATGGGAGGGGTATGAAGTACGGCTTCCCGCCACCCCCGCCGCCATGCCCCGCGCTCCGCTCAACCGGCGGCCATCCGCTGCCCGAACGGAAGTCGTTGCACGTCGCGGGCTGTCCCGGTGACCCCGTCGAGGAAGCCCTGGGCGCGCGGTGAGGCGTTGGCCGTCAGCCACTCCGGGTCGATGTCGCAGACCGCGACCCGGACCTCCGTACCGGCCAGGGCGAGCGGCAGGGTGTGCACGACGGTCGACGGGAAGCTGACGATCAGCCGTCCGACGGGACCACGGCGGGCGATCAGTTCGAGCGGCAGATCCGGGCGGACGATCTCCAGTCCGGTCGCGGCGGCGAGGCGGTGCAGCTTCTCGGTGCTCTCGCGGCGGTGGGCGAAGTAGCGGCTGGCGCCGTGCGTACGGGCCAGGGTGCCGACCGCCGCCAGATAGCGGTCGGCGTCGACGACCCCGGTCTCCACCAGGGAGGTGCCGACGATATCGGCGCCACCCATGACGCGGGGCGGACCGAACCGCGCCCGGGTCCAGGCGAAGTCGTTCCGGGCGAGGTGCACACCGGGCGGGGCCTCGACGGGCATCGAGCTGAACACACCGACGGTGCGCCGGCCGCCCTCGGGCGGCGGGGTGAGCCGGCGGCGCGCGGTGGCCGAGAACGGGGCGAAGACCAGGTCCCGGGCGCCGCGTCCGCCGCCGCTGCGGTGCCAGCGCACCAGCCGTTCGCCGCGGGCGAGTTGGGAGATGAACTCCATGGTGGCGGTGCCGTCGTCGACCACGACCAGGTCGGGGGCGCCGGTGAGGGCGAGCAGCAGCTGGACGTAGCGGGAGAACGGGTCGCCGATGACGATCCGGCGGGCGCGGCGCAGCAGCGGGGTGAGGCCGCCGATGGTGCGCAGCGGCGCGGTGGGGCCGCCGCGGGCCTCCTCCCAGCGCACGGTGTGCCCTTCGTCGCGGGCGAGTTCGGCCATCCGGCGCAGCTGGCCGCGGGTCATCGGGTCGTGCGGGGAGAGCACGACGATGGTGACCTCGGTGGCCGCCCGGTCGGGACCGCCACCGTCCGGTGCGGCGCCGTCCGGGGCGTCGGCCTCCGCTGCGTCGGCCTCCGGCAGTGCCGCGTGCGCCCATTCCAGGACGTTGAGCAGCTGCACCGGGCTCTCGACGAAGGCGAGGGTGCCGGGGGCGGCGGCGCGGGCGGTGGCACCGGCGGTCGCGGTGCGGGTGCGGTGGCGCTGCCGCGGCACCCCCAGGAGACGACGGGCGGGAGTACCCGCCGTCCCCTGGGGCGGGACCCCGGTGCCGGGCGTGGCGGGCGCGGCGCGGGTCCCTTCAGGTGAGCTCACCTTGTCTCCCGTCGGCTGGTGGCCGGTGTCAGACTGCCGCGGGCTGGGCCTCGGCGGCCTCCGTCTCGGCGACCACGCCGGCGACCCGGCGCAGCTTCTTCATCGGGCCGAGCTCGGACTCGTAGACCTTCTTGACGCCGTCACCGAGGGACTCCTCGATGGTGCGGATGTCGCGCACCAGGCGGGACAGGCCGCCGGGCTCGACGGAGGCGGCCTGGTCGGAGCCCCACATGGCGCGGTCGAGGGTGATGTGCCGCTCGATGAAGGTGGCGCCGAGGGCGACCGCGGCGAGGGTGGTCTGCAGACCGGTCTCGTGGCCGCTGTAGCCGATCGGGACGTTGGGGTACTCGTCCTGCAGGGTGTTGATCATCCGCAGGTTGAGCTCCCCGGCCTTGGCCGGGTACGTGCTGGTGGCGTGGCAGAGCAGGATGTTGTCGCTGCCCAGGACCTCGACCGCGTGGCGGATCTGCCTCGGCGTCGACATGCCCGTGGAGAGGATGACGGTGCGGCCGGTGGCGCGCATCGCACGCAGCAGCTCGTCGTCGGTCAGCGAGGCGGAGGCGACCTTGTAGCAGGGCACGTCGAACTTCTCCAGGAAGGCGACGGACTCGACGTCCCAAGGGGAGGCGAACCACGCGATGCCGCGCTTCTTGCAGTACTCGTCGATGGCGCGGTAGCCGTCCTCGTCGAACTCCACGCGGTGGCGGTAGTCGATGTAGGTCATCCGGCCCCAGGGGGTGTCGCGCTCGATGTCCCACTGGTCGCGCGGGGTGCAGACCTCCGGGGTCCGCTTCTGGAACTTCACCGCGTCACAGCCGGCGTCGGCGGCGGCGTCGATCAGCGCGAAGGCGTTCTCCAGGTCGCCGTTGTGGTTGATGCCGATCTCGCCGGTGACGTAGACGGGGCGGCCGGGGCCGGCCTCGCGGGTACCGAGCTTGCGGAGGCGGGAGTTGGTGCTCATGGGGAGATTCCTTCGTGTGGATAAGGGGTGTGCGGGGTGGGGTTCAGGGGGTGGAGCGGGTGGAGGTACGCAGGGACGGCGGGTGGGAGTTACAGGGACGGGCCCAGCAGCCAGCCGGCGATCTCGCGGATCGCGCCGCTGCCTCCGGGGGTGGCGGTGACGGCGCGGGCCGCGCCGCGCACCACGTCGTGCGCCCCGGCGACCGCCACCGGCCAGCCGACGAGGTCGAAGCACGGGAGGTCGTTGACGTCGTTGCCGACGTAGAGCACGCGCTCGGGCGCGATGCCGGCCTCCTCGCACCACTGCTTGAGGGCGAGGTCCTTGCGGTCGATGCCGTGCAGGACGGGCACCCGCAGCTTGCGGGCCCGGGCGGCGACGACCGGGTTGGTCTCGGTGGACAGGATCAGCAGCTTGAGCTCGGCCCGGCGCAGGGCGGCGATGCCGAGGCCGTCGCCGCGGTGGACCGCGACGATCTCCCGGCCGTCGGCGTCGATCAGCACCCGGTCGTCGGTCTGGGTGCCGTCGAAGTCGAGGACGACGGCGTCGATGTCGTCCCTGGTCGGCAGGGCGCCGGGGCGGGCGGCGTCCAGCAGCGGGGCCAGCGCGCGGGCGCGGGCGAGGTCGTGCGGGTCGTCGACCTCCAGCACCCGGGCCGGGTCGGTGCGGACGAGTTCGGTGCGGCCGAAGAAGCGGTGGCCGCTGGTGCGGAAGCCGGCCGCGTCCATGGCGTAGGCGGCGCCGGTCTCCAGCAGGTCCTGGGGCCGGTCCTGGCGGCGCGGCCGGAAGGACTTGTCGTGGTTGACGCCGTGGCCGCCGTCGGCGGCGGTCGCGCCGCCCACCGCGGGCTCGGCGTCGCGCCAGACGAAGCCGTGGAAGGGCGCGACGGTCAGCGCGCTGTCGGCGCCGCCCTCGACGACCGCGGCGGCCACCCCGTCGACGTCCTCGCGGACCAGGAACGGGCTGGTGCACTGGACCAGCAGCACCGCGTCGACCGTGGTGCCCTGCTCGGCCTCGTACGCGTCCATGGCGTGCAGGACGGCGGCCTCGCTGGTGGCGGTGTCGCCCGCGATGTCGCCGGGGCGCCGGACGACGACGGCTCCGGCGCTGCGTGCGGCGGCCGCGATCCCGGCGTCGTCGGTGGAGACCACCACGTCGGTGACCAGGCGGGCGGCGCGGCATTCGCGGACCGCGCGGGCCACCAGGGGCACGCCCCCGACGGCGGCGAGGTTCTTGGCGGGTACGCCCTTGGATCCGCCGCGGGCGGGGATGACGGCAACCACGGTGGGTGGCATTGCGGGCTCCTTGGTCGGGCCGGGGACGGAGGGGCCGGGCACAGCGGCGGGGCCGGTCACAGCTGGCCCCAGCGGCGGATGGCGGGGGCGACGCGCTGGACGCCGTGGCGGTAGGCGCCGCGGGCGGCCTCGCGGACGGTCTCGCGGGCGATCCGGCGCAGTCCGCCGGTCTCCTCGGGGGCGTCGGTGTGGCCGGGGAGCGGGGCACCCTGCGGGTCCAGGCCGTGCCGGGCGAGGATGCCGGGCAGGTAGCCGGGGGCGGTGCGCGGTGTGTAGTACGGGCGCAGCGGCGGCAGGGTCGCGGCCTCGCGGAGTGCGGTGACCCGGGCGCGGGCCGCGTCGAAGGCGCGTGCGTACTCCCCGTCGGCGGCGACTCCCTGGCGGGCCAGCCAGTCCGGGTCGGGTTCCGGGCGGTGGCCGGCGTCCAGCTCGTCCCAGGAGGCCAGGCAGCCGGAGCCGAGGAAGTGGTGGTTGCCGAGGACCTCGCGGATGCCGAGGTCGGTGAGGACGGCGGTGGGGATGCCGCGGTGCAGGGATTCCAGGGCGGCGGTGGAACTGACCGTCACCAGCAGGTCGGTGCGGTCCAGGACCTCGCCCATGTTGCCGTACACCAGGCGGCAGTTGGCGGGCAGTCCGCCGGGGATCTTGGCGGCGAGCTTCTGGTAGGGCAGTTCCTCGATGTGCGTGGTGTGCTCGCCGGGCTTGCTGCGGAGCTTGATCAGCACCTCGCGGCCGGGGTGCTGCCGGGCGTGCTGGGCGGCCCGGCGCAGCAGGTACGTCCGGTCGGCGCGGTTCTCCGGGACGGAGGGCTGGGCGGCGAACACCACGGTGTACGGGTCGTGTTCGGTGGTGTGCCGGTCGCCGCCGAGGAACGGCAGGGCGCATTCGACGACACTGCCGTCGTCGGCGCCGACCCCGCGGTAGACGGCGCGGAACCGGTCTGCGTCGTGCCGGGAGTTGGCGAGGACGACGTCCGCGCCGTGCCGCAGCAGCAGCCCGTCGGCGAGCTTCTCGTAGACCACCCCGACGTAGCCGGTGACGACCACGGGCCGCCGGGCGCCCGCGGCGGCGGCGGCCGCCGGTGTCTCCGTGTCCCAGGAGCGGGCGAGGCCGTGCAGCATGGCCTGTACCGCGCCGCCGACGCAGGCCAGCACGACGACGTCGTAGCGGGTGCGGTCGATGGTGCGCACGAAGTCGACGCCCCGGATCTCGCGCAGCGCGTCCGCCCGGGCGCCGACCTCGTCGAGCTGGCGGACCGTGGGAGTGGCGCGGCCGCGGAGCAGATACCCGTCGAGCCGGATGTCCGGTTGGATTCGGTACGCTGTCAAAGCGCCCCATTTCCAGCGGGTATCCGAGTCGGCGAGCACGGCGACTCGCGGCGAGGAAGCGGTACGTGATGGCACGTCGAAGACGCTAGGAAGGCATTCCGTTTGGCGGGCCAACTGGGTCGCAACAAAGGGTTAACAGCGGGTCGACGAACGGCGAACCGGCCCGATTACCAACCCGGTTAACCATCCCGCCATTCTTCGTTCACCCCGGTGTCCACACCGCGTAAAGACGAATGCCGGACCGGCACCTAACGTCACCCGGGTGGTTAAGCTCTCCGTCATCGTGCCGTTCTACAACGTGCAGACATACGCGCCCGACACCCTGAAAAGCCTCGCGGCCAACGCCCGCGACGACTTTGAATTCCTGCTCGTCGACGACTGTTCGCGCGACGAGACCCCGGAGATCCTCGCGCGCGCCGAGCGTGAGCTGCCGGGCGCCAGACTGCTGCGGCACGAACGGAACGGCGGCCTGGCCACCGCCCGCAACACCGGTCTGGACCAGGCCCGCGGGGAGTACCTCACCTTCCTCGACGGCGACGACTGGCTGGCGCCCGGCTACTTCACCGAACTCCTCTCGGCGATCGAGGAGTTGGGGTGCGACTTCGTCCGCACCGACCACGTCCAGTGCACCGCCCGGGCGCGCACCGTGCACCGCGTGCCGCACGGCCGGCGCGGGGTGGTGCTGGATCCGCGCGGGGTGATCCTGCCCGCGGACCGCTCCACCTCGGTCGACTACGCCTACGCCTGGGCCGGGATGTACCACCGCCGGCTGCTGGACGACGGGGTGCTGCATTTCAAGGACGGGCTGCGCACCGCCGAGGACCGGCCGTGGATCTGGCGGCTGCACCGCGAGGCGAAGTCCATGGCGGTGGTCGGTCTGCTCGGTGTTTTCTACCGGCGCGGAGTGGCCTCGTCGCTTACCCAGATCGGTGACGTGCGGCAATTGGATTTCATCCGGGCATTCGACCAGGTGATCGAGGAAACCGCACAGGACCGCGATGCGGACCGGCTGCTTCCGAAAGCGGTCCGGACCTATTGCGCGATCATTTCCCACCACCTCGGTTCGATCGAACGTTTCGAACCGCAGGTGGCCCGTAAATTGCGTTCGATGAGTGCCGCGGCCATGAAACGCATGCCGCAGGACGTACTGAAGGAAGCACTGGATTCGATGGATGTGCAGCGCGCGTCCCGGCTGCGGCGGCTGCGCCGTCGCCCTGTTCCCACGGAGGTCGCCGCCTGATGTCCGCCCGGCCCCGTACCCAGATCTTCGTGGCGTCCACGCTCTACGGCGCGGCGACCCTCGCCGCCGCGCTGGACGCCGACTGCTTCGCCCCGGCCGGCCGCCGGCTGCTGCTGCTCAGCAACAACGCGACGACCCCGGAGACCACCGCGTCGCTGGACACCATGCCCGGCTTCGAGCGGCTGCGCGGCCGCTTCGACCGGGTGCTGTCGTGGAACGAGACGATCAGCCCCTTCCACCCGGGCGGCTGGTCCCCGCGCGCGGACGACGTCCCGCTGTGGGAGCGCCACCTGCGGCTGCTGTGGGGCCTGGGTGACGACCAGGTCGAGCTGGTCGTGGAGTCCATCCAGGTCAATCCCGCGCTGGCGATCGCCCAGCTCTTCCCGGACGCGCCGATCGAGGTCTACGCGGACGGGCTGATGAGCTACGGGCCGACCCGCAACAAGCTCGACCCGCTGGTCGGCACCCGGATCGGCCGGCTGCTGCACCTGGACCTGGTGCCGGGCCTGTCGCCGCTGCTGCTCACCGAGTTCGACGTGCCGGCCGAGACCGTCCCGACCGACGCCTTCACCAAGGTGCTGTCCGAACTCGCCGGCGTCAGCGGCCCGTTGGACGTCCCGGAGGGCGGGGCGCTGCTCCTCGGGCAGTACCTCTCCGCGCTGGGCATCCTCACCCCGGAAGAGGAGGAGGAGCTGCACGTGCGGATGGTGCGCGGCGCCGCCGGGCGCGGGCACCGCGAGATCGTCTTCAAGCCGCACCCGTCCGCGCCGGCCCGCTGGTCGCGGCTGCTGGAGCGGGAGGCGGAGAAGCTGGACGTGGCACTGACGGTGCTCGACAGCCCGGTGCTGGCCGAGGTGCTCTACCAGCGGATGCGGCCCGCGCTGGTGGTCGGCTGCTTCTCCACCGCCCTGCTGACCGCGGCCACCTTCTACGGCCTGCCGGTCGCCCGCACCGGGACCGATCTGCTGCTGGAGCGGCTGACGCCCTATCAGAACAGCAACCGCATCCCGGTGACCCTGGTGGACGCCCTGGTACCGGACCTGGAGGACACCGGCGAGCGGCCGCGTACGATCGCCACCGCGGCGTCCGTCGAAGGGCTGGTCGCCGCGGTCGGCTATGCGATGCAGCACCAGATCTACCCGGAGCTGCGGCCGGCCGCCGAACGCTATCTCGCCGCCCACCTCGACGCGCGGACCTGGCGCTACTTCAAGCGCCGCCGACTGACCGCGCTGGCACTGCCCGGCGCGATCCCCTCCCAGCTGTCCTTCATCCCGCGCAACGCCGCGGTCCGCCGGGTCGCCCGCCGGGCCCGGGCGGTGCAGCGGCGGCTGAAGAAGCGGGCCGTCTTCGGATGACGACGACCCCGCCGCTGGCGACCGGCGCGCCACCCGTCGCGCCGGATCTCGTCACCCCCGCCCCGCAGCGCCTGATACGGCGGCGCAGCCGCGACGGAGCACCGTCCCGGCTGCGCGCCCTCGACGGGCTGCGGCTGCTGGCCGCCCTGATGGTCGCCGCGTACCACTACGGTGGGCGCGGCGGCGAGATAGCCGGGGCCTGGGGCGGCTCCCCGTCCCATCAATTCCCCACGCTGGCGCCGCTGTTCGCCTACGGCTGCCTGGGCGTCCAGATCTTCTTCGTGATCAGCGGGTTCGTGATCTGCCTCAGCGGCTGGGGCCGGACCCTGCGGGCCTTCGTCGCCTCCCGTATCTCCCGCCTCTATCCCGCCTACTGGGCCGCGGTCCTGCTCGTCACCGCGGTCTTCGCGCTCCCCTTCGTCGCCTACAAGGCGCTCGCGCCCAGCGAGGTGCTGACGAACCTCACCATGCTCCAGCAGCCGCTCGGCGCGCACCGCGTCCTCGGCGTCTGCTGGACCCTCTGGGCGGAGATGCGCTTCTACGCGCTCTTCGCGCTCTGCGTGGTCCTGCCGGGCGCCACCCGCGGCCGGGTGGTCCTCTTCTGCGCCGGCTGGACGCTGGCCGCCGCGCTGGCCCAGGCCGCACACCAGCCACTGCTGAACGTCGTCCTGATGCCGGAGTACGCACCGTTCTTCATCGGCGGCATCGGGCTGTACCTGCTGCACCGCTACGGCCCCCGGGACCCGGTCGCCTGGGCGATCGTCCTGGTCAGCTGGCTGATCGGGCAGCACTACGCGGTCGCCGGCCTGTGGCACGCCGCGTCGGTGCACGCCTTCTCCTACCGTTCGACGGCCGGCATCATCGCCGTCGTCACGCTCGGTTTCGTACTGGTCGGGGCGGTCGCCCTGGGCGCGCTGCGGTGGGCGGACTGGCGCTGGCTGACCGTCGCCGGCGCGCTCACCTACCCCTTCTACCTGGTCCACGAGCACCTGGGCTGGGTCGTGGTGCGCGCCCTGCACCGCACCCTCGGTGTGCCGTCCGCCCTGACGCTGGTCCTGACGACCGGGCTGATGCTGCTGCTGGCGTGGGTGCTGTACCGCTGTGTGGAGCGTCCGCTGACTCCCCGCCTGAAGCGGGCGCTGGATCCGCGGCGCTGATCAGCGGCCGGTCCGGGCTCCCGGGCCGGCCGTCGCCTCGATGCCCGCGAGGATGATCCGCAGGCCGGCCTCGAAGTTGCCCTGGAGGTCGGCGAACATCTCCCGGCCGGCGCGGGCCGCGAGCGGATAGCGGTCGCCCAGGTCCGCCTCGCGCCGTTCCAGGTCGTAGGCCGGGTCCCGGGCCTCCGGCCGGCCGGGCTCCGGGTACACCGACTGCTCCTCTATCACCAGCCCGATGGTGAAGTTGTACGCGGTCCACCACGCCTGCGCGGCCTCCCCCAGCGTGAAGCCGGCCGTGGTGAGCCGGCGCAGGAAGCCGTCGAGCGGCGCGGCGTAGCTGGTGTCCGTCATCCGTGTCCCGCTGAAGACCTTCCCGCCGTCGCGGTAGCCGAGGAGTTCCCGGCGCAGCCCCCGGCAGGCGCCGAGCAGGAGGTCCTGCCAGGTCCCGTCGGGGCCCGGCCCGTCCGCCCCGTGCCCCATGAGCTGCGCGGTCATCCGCCGGAACATCTCGGTGGCCATCTCGTCGAGCAGTTCCTGCTTGTTCTTGAAGTGCCAGTAGAGCGCGGGTGCCTTGACGTCCAGCTCGTTGGCGATCCGGCGCAGGGTCAGGCCGTCCAGGCCGACCTCGTTCAGCAGCCGCAGGGCGGTGGTGACCACTTGTTTCCGGTCGATGCGCGAAACCATGTTGACAACTTAACACCGTTAAGGCGATGCTCGGAACATGGAACTTAACAACGTTAAGGACATGAGCGGTCAGCCGGACACCCTTCCCGCGGCCGTCGACGTACTGATCGCCGGAGCGGGCCCGACCGGCCTCGCGCTGGGCATCGACCTGGCCCGCCGCGGCGTGCGCGCCCTGATCGTCGAGCGCCAGGACCGCCTCTCCCCCGGCGCCCGCGGCAACGGCCTGCAGCCGCGCACCCAGGAGGTCTACGAAGACCTCGGGGTGCTGAACGCGATCCGCGCGGCCGGCGGCGACTACCCGGTCACCGCCCGCTGGAAGGACGGCCGGATCATCGGCACCGAGGTGATGATCGAGCGGGTCGATCCGACGCCCGCCGCGCCGCACTCGAACACGATGATGGTGCCCCAGTTCCGCAACGTGGAGCTGCTCCACGAACGGCTCACCGAGCTCGGCGGCAGCGTCCTGTTCTCCACCGAACTCACCGACTTCACCCAGGACGCGGACGGGGTGACGGCCCGTCTCGTCACCGCCGGCGGCACACCGCACGCCGTGCGTGCCGCCTACCTGGTCGCCGCCGACGGCGGGCGCAGCACCGTCCGCCGGGCGCTCGGCACCAGGATGAGCGGGACGGGCGCACTGGAAGCGGGGCCGGGCGCCGCGCTGCTCGCCGACGTCCGGATCAGCGGCCTGGACCGCGACCACTGGCACCGCTGGGAAGCGCCCCAGGGCGGTTTCGCCGCCCTGCTCCCCCTCGCCGGCACCGACCTCTTCCAGGGCATGATCTGGTCCTCCACCGAGGACCCGGACACCTCGGCCGAGGGGGTCCGGGCGGCGATCGCGGCGCAGACCCACCTCACCGCCGAGCAGGTCACCGACGTCGTCTGGACCTCCGTCTTCCGGCCCAAGGTCGGCCTGGCCGACACCTTCCGCACCGGCCGGGTCTTCCTCGCCGGCGACGCCGCGCACATCCACTCACCGGCCGGCGGCCAGGGCCTGAACACCAGCGTCCAGGACGGCTACAACCTCGGCTGGAAGCTCGGCCTGGTCCTGCGGTACGGCGCGCCCGACACCCTGCTCGACAGCTACGAGGCCGAGCGCCGCCCGATCGCCGAGCGCATCCTCGACACCAGCACCCGGCTGCACCGCTCACGTTCGCTGCGCCGCGGCCGCGATCTGCACCAGCTCGACATCGGCTACCCGGACAGCCCGCTGACCCGGGAGCTGCGGACCGGTCTGCCCGAGGACGCACTACGGGCCGGCGACCGGGCGCCCGACGCCCCCTGCCACACCCCCGACGGGAAGGCCGTCCGGCTCTTCGAGGCCTACCAGGGCCCGCACTTCACCCTGCTCGTCCTCGGCGACACCGACCTCGACGCCGCCGCGCTGCCCGCCGACCCGGCCCTGCTGCGGATCGTCCGCGCCGGCGGCCCGGACCCCGACCTGATCGACACCGACGGCCACCTCCGCGCCGCCTACGGGGACGACCCCGCCGTCCTCCTCGTCCGCCCGGACGGCTACCTCGCCCTCGCCGCCCCGGCCACCGGCGCCACCACCGCGGTGAACGAAGCCCTGGCCGCGTACACCGGCGCACCCGCCCCGCAGCCGGCCGCCTGACCTGCGGTTCCACAAGCGCGCGAGGCCGTACGAGCGGGAACTCCGCCGTACGGCCTCGCGCCGAGGGGAACGGGCGCCTGAGGGGGGTTGAGGCGCCCGGGGCGGCGGGGAGCCGCCCGGAAGGTCCGTCGAAGAGGGACTACACGACCAGGGAGAGCAACAGCACGCACCCGATGCCGACCACCGAGATCAGCGTCTCCATCACCGACCAGGTCTTCAGCGTCTGGCCGACGCTCATCCCGAAGTACTCCTTGACCAGCCAGAAGCCGGCGTCGTTGACATGGCTGAAGAACAGCGAGCCGCAGCCGATCGCCAGGACCAGCAGCGCCACATGAGTGGTGCTCATGTCCGCGGCGAGCGGGGCCACCAGACCGGCGGCCGAGATGGTGGCCACCGTCGCCGAGCCGGTCGCGAGCCGGATGGCGACCGCGATCAGCCAGGCCAGCAGCAGCGTGGAGATGTGCCAGCCCTTGGAGACGTCCAGGATCATCTGGCCCACACCGCAGTCCACCAGCGTCTGCTTGAAGCCGCCGCCCGCGCCCACGATCAGCACCACGCCGGCGATCGGGGCGAGCGACTTCTCCACGGTGGCCGCGGTCCGCCCGCGGCTGAAACCGGCCGCCCGGCCGAGCGTGAACATCGCGACGATCACCGCGGTCAGCAGCGCGATCAGCGGCGACCCGACCACGTCGAAGACCTGCTGCACAGCGGCCTCCGGATCGTCGACGACGACGTCCACCAGCGCCTTGACCAGCATCATCACGACCGGCAGCAGCACGGTGGCGACGGTGATCCCGAACCCGGGCCGCTTCTCCAGATCGGCGGAAGCCCGCTCGGGCACCATCTTCTCCGGCGGGCGGACATCCACCCAGCGGGCCGCGTAACGCGAGAAGACCGGGCCCGCGATGATCGCGGTCGGCACGGCGACGACCACGCCGAGCGCCAGGGTGATGCCGAGGTTCGCGCCGACCGCGTCGATCGCCACCAGCGGGCCGGGGTGCGGCGGGATCAGCCCGTGCATGACGGACAGTCCGGCCAGCGCCGGGATGCCGATCCGCATCAGCGAGAAGTTGCCGCGCTTGGCGACCAGCAGGACCACCGGGATCAGCAGCACGATGCCGACCTCGAAGAAGATCGGCAGCCCGACTATCCCGGCGATCAGCACCATCGCCCAGGGCATCGCCCGCCCGCTCGACCGCGCCAGGATCGTGTCGACGATCTGGTCCGCGCCGCCGGAGTCGGCGAGCAGCCGGCCGAGGATCGCGCCCAGCGCGATCAGCACCCCGGTCCCGGCGACCGTCGTCCCCAGCCCCGTCGAGAAGCTGGCGATGGCCTTGTCGAGCGGCGCCCCGGCCACCGCCCCGAGCACCAGCGAGCCGATGATCAGCGACAGGAAGGCGTGCAGCTTGAACTTGGTGATGAGCAGGACGATGACGGCGATGCCGGCCAGGACGGCGATGCCCAGCTGGGCGTGACCGGCCGAGGTGATCGGCACGGTCGCGTCCGCTGCGAGCATCTCGACGCTGAGATGTGTCACGGCGCTTCCCTTGGTTGGACGGGAGGGAGGACTTGGGTGGACGGGTGGGGGAGAAGGGGTTACCCGGCGGATGCGGCCAGCGCACGCAGTGCGGCCACCGCCCGCCCGGCGATCTGCTGCGGGGTGCCGGCGACGTCGACCGCGACGCCCGCCTCGTCCGGCCCGAGGGGTTCGAGCGTGGCGAACTGCGAGTCCAGCAGCGCGGTCGGCATGAAGTGGCCCTGGCGCTCGGCCATCCGCGCCTGGATCAGCGCGCGGTCACCGGTCAGGTGCAGGAAGACGAGGCCCGGGGCGGCGGCCCGCAGCCGGTCCCGGTAGGCCCGCTTCAGAGCCGAGCTGCTGACCACGCCACCCCGCCCGGCACGGTCGTGCGCCCAGGCGCCGATCGCATCCAGCCAGGGGCCGCGGTCGGCGTCGTCCAGCGGGACGCCGGCCGTCATCTTGGCGATGTTGGCCGGGGGATGGAAATCGTCGCCCTCGGCGTACGGGACGCCCAGTTCGGCGGCCACCAGCGGGCCGATGGTGGTCTTGCCGGTGCCGGCCACGCCCATCACGACGATGACGCCAGGGGCGGCGTCGGGAGTGCTCATCCCGGGTTACCTCGCTGTCTTCCTTGACCCCGTGCGCCCCCACTGAAACCCATTAGGTACGACGTATTCAAGAGCCTGTGATGTAAACGTCATACTTAATTGCCCGGGATGCGGGAACGTACGCTTACTCCATGGAGAACGAGGGGAAGGGCCTGCACGGCCGCGTGCTGGAGGCCCTCGGGCCCGAGATCACCGCGGGCGACCACCCTCCGGGCACGGTCCTGCGCACCGACGAGCTGGCGCAGCGCTTCGACGTCTCGCGCACGGTCATCCGCGAGGCGATCCGGGTCCTGGAATCCATGCAGTTGGTCGCCTCCCGGCGCCGGGTGGGGGTGACCGTCCGCCCCACCGAGGAGTGGAACGTCTACGACCCGCGGGTCATCGGCTGGCGGCTGACCGGCCGGGACCGCCCCCGCCAGCTGCGCTCGCTGACCGTCCTGCGCTCGGCCGTCGAACCGGTCGCCGCCGGACTCGCCGCCCGGCACGCCACGCCCACCCAGTGCGCCGAACTCACCGAACACGCGATGGGCATGGTCGCCACCTCACGCGGCCAGCAGCTCGACGCGTACCTGGTCCACGACGTGGCCTTCCACCGCGTGATCCTCGCCGCCTCCGGCAACGAGATGTTCGCCCGCCTCGCGGACGTCGTCGCGGCCGTCCTGACCGGCCGCACCCACCACCACGTCATGTTCACCGACCCCGACCCGGCCGCGGTCACCCTCCACGTCCAGGTCGCAGAGGCGGTCCGCACGGGCGACGCGGGGGCCGCGGAGCGGCTGACCCGCGAGATCACGGCCGGCGCGATGGCCGAACTGGACGTCCTGGCCCCCTAGTTGGCCCTCCCACGTACTCGGCCGTCCCGCCGCGGGGCGTGCTCGCGGTTGCGCGCTTTGCGGCGCCTCCCACGTACTCGGCCGTCCCGCCGCGGGGTGTTGTTCTCCGTTGCGCCTGCGGCGGGCTGGTGGTTGTCGGGTGCGGTGCCGGCCCTCCAGACTTCGTCCTCCGGTCCAGCCCCTCCCGTTGGGGGACAGGGAAAAGGCCGGTGGGGGTGCGCGTCAGAACAGCGGCTGCTGGCCCGGGAACGGCGGCTCCTCGGGGTCGAAGAGCCGCTCGGCGGGGGCCATCAACGGGGCGATCCGCCGCGACCCCGGACAGGAGATCAGCTCCAGCCCCGTCCGCCGCCCCGGCGGGTCATGCCGGGCAAAGCGGCCGCCGACAACGGCGATCTCTCGAGTACAGACGGGGCACGCACGACGCGGACTGGACATGCGTCCATTGTTCCCCCCGCACTCGCCCACGACGGTCCACCCCCTCCCACCCACACCCTTCCCCCCACGGGAGGGGACGGCCCGGAGGCCCGTCACCGCACCCGACACCCACCCAGCCCGCCGCAGGCGCAACAGCGAGAAACCACCGCGGCGGGAAAGACAGGTACGTGCGGGGGCGCCGCAAAGCTAAAGCCCGTGTGGGGGCACATACATCCCCCACACGGACCGCAGCGCGTCGCACACCTCGCCCACCGTCGCCCGTGCGCGAAGCGCACCCCGCATCGGGGGGAGGACGTTGTCCGGGGACTCCGCAGTCTTGCGGAGGGTGTCGAGGGCGGCGGTCACGGCGCGGTGGTCGCGGCGGGCACGCAACTGCGCGAGGCGTTCGACCTGCTGGGCCTCGATCGCGGGGTCGACGCGCAGCGGCTCGTACGGCTCCTCCTCGTCGAGGAGGAAGCGGTTGACGCCGACGACGACCCGGTCACCCGCGTCCGTTTCCTGCGCGATGCGGTACGCGTTGCGCTCGATCTCTTCCTTCTGGAAGCCGTGTTCGATGGCGGCGACCGCGCCGCCCATCTCCTCGACCCGCCGCATCAGCGCGAGGGCCGCCTCCTCCACGTCGTCGGTCATCGACTCGACCGCGTAGGAGCCGGCGAACGGGTCGACGGTGGCGGTCACATCGGTCTCGTGGGCCAGCACCTGCTGGGTCCGCAGGGCGAGCCGGGCCGCCTTGTCCGTCGGCAGGGCGATCGCCTCGTCGAAGGAGTTGGTGTGCAGCGACTGGGTGCCGCCGAGCACCGCGGCCAGGGCCTGGACGGTGACCCGGGCGAGGTTCACCTCCGGCTGCTGGGCGGCGAGTTGCACACCGGCCGTCTGGGTGTGGAAGCGCAGCATGAGGGACTTGGGGTTGCGCGCCCCGAATTCCTCACGCATGACGCGGGCCCAGATGCGGCGCGCGGCACGGAATTTCGCGACCTCTTCGAGGAGGGTGGTGCGGGAGACGAAGAAGAAGGACAACCGGGGGGCGAAGTCGTCGACGTCCATGCCGGCGGCGAGCGCGGTCCGGACGTACTCGATGCCGTTGGCGAGGGTGAAGGCGATCTCCTGCGTGGGGGAGGCGCCGGCCTCCGCCATGTGGTAGCCGGAGATCGAGATGGTGTTCCAGCGGGGGATCTCGGTACGGCAGTACTGGAAGAGGTCCGAGACCAGTCGCAGCGAGGGCACCGGCGGGAAGATGTAGGTGCCGCGGGCGATGTACTCCTTCAGGATGTCGTTCTGGACCGTGCCGGTGAGGTGGCCGGGCGGCACCCCTTCCTCCTCGCCCACCAGTTGGTAGAGGAGCAGCAGCAGCGCCGCGGGGGCGTTGATCGTCATGGACGTGGAGACCTTGTCCAGCGGGATGCCGCCGAACAGCACCCGCATGTCCTCGACGGAGTCGATGGCCACTCCGACCTTGCCGACCTCCCCGGAGGCGATCGGGGTGTCGGAGTCGTGGCCCATCTGGGTCGGCAGGTCGAAGGCGACCGACAGGCCGGTGGTGCCGTGGGCGATCAGCTGCCGGTAGCGGGCGTTGGACTCCCGGGCGGTGCCGAAGCCCGCGTACTGGCGCATGGTCCAGGGCCGTCCGGCGTACATCGTCGGGTGGATGCCGCGGGTGTAGGGGTAGCTGCCGGGCGCACCGAGACGGCGTTCGGGGTCCCAGCCGGCCAGCGCCTCCGGCCCGTACACCGGCTCGACGGGCAGACCGCTCTCGTTGTGCCGCACACTGCCCGGTTCCTGCGCCATAAAAGTACGCCTCCGCCTGGGTAACCGCGATCCGGTGGTCCTTTTCCGACGGTCGATGCACCGTCGTCACGGTTTTACGCCTTGCTCACAGCATGCCCGCAGGTTCGCCACGCCGCAGCGCTGGGAAGCATCTCCACTGGCCGGTCGGGCCGCCCAGATCCGGGGGTAGCGCATGAGGCGGAGCAGCGGAAGAGGTACGGCGCCGGTGGCGGCCGCGGTGCTGGTGGTGGCGGCGCTCGCGGTGGGCTGCCGGCCGGTGACGGTGACGAGGACCGGCGCGCCGGACAGCAAGGGCGTCCGCTACGCCCCGACCACCCCCGCTCCCCCGCCGCTGACCGCCCGCCCCGCGCCCGCCCGGCCCACCGCTCCCGCGCGCCCGCACCGCACCGGGCATCCGGCGCCGCGGGCCCCGCGCGCGGTGATGGCGGTGGGCTCGCGCGGCGCGCAGGTCCGCGAACTCCAGGCGCGATTGACCCAGCTGGGTCTGTTCAACCGCGCCCCGACGGGCTACTACGCCTCGGTCACCGCCACCGCGGTCCGCGCGTTCCAGAAGCACCAGGGGCTGCCGCGTACGGGGACGATGCGGCCCACGGCGTGGCGTGCGCTGCGGGCCCGGACCCGTGAGCCGTCGCGGACGGAGCTCTACCCGCCGACTACCAGGCCGGTCGGCGTACCGGATCCGCGCTGTCTGCGGGGCCGGGTGATCTGCATCAGCAAGCGGAGCAACACCCTGGCCTGGGTGGTCGACGGGCGGGTGGTGTCCGCGATGGACGTCCGGTTCGGCTCGCAGTACACCCCGACCCGGGAAGGCACCTTCGCCATCGCCTTCAAGAGCCGGCGCCACGTCTCGACGCTGTATCACACGGCCATGCCGTACGCGATGTTCTTCAGCGGCGGCCAGGCGGTGCACTACTCCGCGGACTTCGCGGCCCGCGGCTACCGCGGCGCCTCGCACGGCTGCGTCAACGTCCGGGACAAGGACAAGATCGCATCGCTGTTCGCGGCGGTGCACAAGGGGACCAAGGTGGTCGTCTACCACTAGGGGTGGACCACCAGGGAGAGAAGGCCGAGAAGAGGGAGAAGGGCGCGGGCAGGGCCGGGGGAACGTGCCCCGCCCGCGCCAAATGCGCTGAGCCGTGGGTACGGGGGGAACCCCGGCTCTCGCGCAGCCGATGACCAGTCGGCTTCACTCAGTACTGCGTCACCGGCTCAAAAAACGTCACACCCGGCCGGAGGCCGTGGTGCCCGGGGTCGCCCCGGCGGGATCCGTGCTGGTCGCGGAGGGCGTGGGGGCGGGGGTGGAGGCGCTGGGCGACTGGGCGGGCTGGTCGCCCTCCTCGTCGCCGGAGCCGGCGGAGCCACCGGTCTGGCCGGTGCTGCCGGTGGTCCCGGTGCCGCCGGTGAGATTGCCGACCACGCCATCGTTGTCACCCGAGCCGCCACCGGGCTGATAGCGCGCCAGGTAGGCACGGCAGAAGGTGTGTACGTTGTCCGCGCCGCCGGCCCGGCGTTCGAGGCGCTGCCGCTTGTCGCGGTCCATGCGGTCCCGATTTCCGGACTCGTACTCCTGACAGAGAGTGAGCAGAAGTTTCTTCTTGGCGCCGCGGCCGGGGTCGGTGTTCTTGCCGCCCTGGTCGCCGTGGCGGCCGGGCGTACCGCTGCCCGGCACCCCGGTCGCGCCGGGACTGGCCCCGGGCGTCGCGGTGTCGGAGGGCGCGGTGGACGTCCCGCCGTGCGTGGCGTCGGGCGTGCTGCCCGTGGTGCCGTCGGTCTGGGCCTCGCCGGGCTCAGTGGTGGCCAGCTGTCCCGGCGTCTTGGCGGAGGAGGCACTGGCCCCCGGTCCGGGGTCCCCGCCGCCGCGGAAAGGGCCGGGCAGGACTCCCGCCCCGGCCGCGACGGCGACCCCGCCGATGGCGCAGGCCGCGAGCGCGACGGCGAAGCCGCGCCGGAAGGGGCGGGCGAACCGGGTGCGTTCGGCAACGGCGGCGGTGTGGACCGTCGGTACGGCGGCTTCGGAGCCGCGGCGCGCCGAACGGGCGCCGGAGCCGCGCGGAACGGCCCGGCGGAACGCGGCGACGGCGTCCTCTTCGCCGGGCAGCGGCGCGGCCTCGGGTGCCCGCGCGCCGACCGCGGCGGCGGCCGCCAGCAGCTGTTCGAGTTCCTGTGCGCCGGCGTCGTACGGGGAACTGACCCGTTCACCACGCAGCAGTCGCTCCGCAGTGTCCTTGTCGAGCCAGTCGTACCGATCGTCGGCCATCACATGTCCTTCTGCGTTCGTGCGGCCGATTCCGTCACACCCCGTAGGCGGGAATCCGCCACGTCCCCGGCGCGCTGCTGCTCGGGGACGTGGTCCCCGGCGCCCTGCGGGTCGCCGATCAGTTCGGCGAGCTTCCGGAGTCCGCGGTGTGCGGCGGTGCGTACCGCACCGGGCCGTTTGCCGAGCACCTCGGCCGCGCTCTTGGCGTCGAGCCCGACCACCACCCGGAGCACCACGGCCTCGGCCTGGTCCTGCGGCAGCCGGGATATCAGCTGCATGGTGCGGCCGGTGCCGAGGGCCTCCAGGGCCTCACCGGCGGTGTCGGACGTCGCCGGGGTGTCGGCCAGTTCGCTCTCGTCGCCGCCGATCGCCGGGCGCCGGCCGCGCATCCGGATGTGGTCCAGGGCGCGGTTGCGGGCGATCCGGGCGGCCCAGCCGCGGAAGCGGTCGGCGTCACCGCTGAAGCGGGCGAGGTCGCGGGTTATCTGCAGCCAGGCCTCGGAGGTGACGTCCTCTACGTCCGCTTCGCTCACCAACGTCCGCACATACCCCAGAAGTCGGGGGTGTACGGCGCGGTAGACGGTACGGAACGCTGCCTCGTCGCCGTCCTGCGCCGCCTGTACGGCCACCGTCAGCCGGCGGTCGTCCGGCTGAATGTCGTCCCCTCGCACGGGTCCATCCTGTCGCACGTGGAATGTCCGCCGCCCGGTCCTTGCTGCTTCAGTGCTTTGCTTCGCCGTGGATCGGGGCTCCGGGAGAACCCCCGGTAACCCCGCTGTTCCTGCTGACCGTAACCCGTGCGCACACCCGCTCCGCACCCGGGCCGGGTCGCGGACCGCACGGGACCGGAATACGGGAGACCGTGCGCCCACCGGCGCGGATGCGCACGTTACGGGCCTGGCCGGGCCCGCGTCCAGACCACTGGCCGTACCACCGCCCGCACCCCGTGTGACGCTTTCGGGCCGTCCGGCGCTGTACCGGATAGACAGGCCGTCACGGAGCCTGATGCCGCATTCCCCCTCCCCGTCGAGAGCAACGTCAGCCCGTATCGGGGGGTGGCGGCCCCGGCCGTCCTCGTGGACCCAGGCCGTCACGGAGCCTGATGCCGGCTCTTTCTCTCACCCGTTTCTTACCGGGTGGCGGCCCGCTCGGCCCTCGCGTTCCTCATCAACCGGACAAGCCGGCCTTTTTGGCCAGGGCTGTGAAGGCCGTCCAGGACAGGGCCGGTGTCCCCGGGGCCCAGGTCTTCTGCGCCAGTGCCGCCAGCGGCATCCGGATTCCGGCGGCCACCTGCGGTGCGGTCTGCGCCTGCGAACGGTCGCACCAGATCGCGAAGCGCGCGCCGGGGATCCGGTCCGGGCCGGTCATGGAGGCGGGGACGTTCACCGCCCGGGTGCCGCGGATGACCTTCGGTGTCCAGTCCCGGTAGATGCGCTCGCCGGTGGGATAGGTGAACTGGTTGGGCTGGCCGAGGACGTAGTAGAGGTATTCGTCGTTGAAGTTCAGCACGTCGCGGCCCTCGCGCAGGAAGGCCTCGGGGGGACGCTTGCCGATCTCCTTGCCGGTCCAGTAGGCGACCGTCCGGTTCTTGTCGGCGCTGATCGCGGGGCTGGAGAAGAAGCCGTCGTTCCAGGCCTCGATCCGGTTCTTGCCCTGCCCCTCGACGGTCTTCTGCCGGTCGTTGAGCCAGCTGGTGGCCAGGTCCTCGATCGTGCCGTTGCTCCCGAACTTCTGCCGTGCGGCCCGGGCCAGCTGCGGGTACGTGGTGGACGGCGAGGACGACATCAGCGCCTGGTACTCGTCACCGCCCAGGTGCCAGTAGGCGGGGGCGCCCTTGGGGTTGGCGAACAGCTGGCTCATCTCGCGCAGCAGCGAGTCGATCAGCGGGCCGGCCTTGGGGTTGGAGATGTCGATCGCGCCCGGGACCACCGAGCCGGACGCCCGGTGCAGCAGCAGGTCCTGGTGGTGGGCCAGCACGGCGCCGAGGTGGCCGGGCGAGTCCAGTTCCGGGGCGACGGAGATGTGCAGGCTGCGCGCGAGCGCGATGATCCGGCGGACCTGGGCCTTGGTGAGGTGGTCGGCGGAGACCACCTCGGGGTGGGTATCGCTCTGGATGCGGAAGCCCTGGTCGTCGGAGAAGTGCAGCTGGAACTGGTTCAGCTTGAGGTCGGCGATCTCCCGCAGCCGCGCCTCGATCCACGCTTCGGTGAACGGCTTGCGGGCGTTGTCCAGCGACATTCCGCGCTGCGGGCGGTCCGGGCGGTCCTGGACGGTGCCCTCGGGGAGCCCGCCGGCGGCGTGTACGGCCTGCTTGACCGTGCGGGTGGCGTAGAAGATTCCGGCGTCGGTGGGGGCCGTGAGAGTGAGCCGGGTGCCTTTGGCGGTGAGGGTGTAGGCCTCGTCGGCGGCGCCCTGGACGGGCAGGTTGTTGCCCTGTTTGCCGCCGTTCTTGCCGGAGAGCTTCACCTCGATGTCGCCGGGGCGGACCGGCTCGTCGCCGTAGACGACGGTCAGGCCGCCCAGGTCACGGGCCATCAGCGCGGCCTCGTCGGCGACATTGCTCCGCTTGCCGGCCGGGACCACCACCCGGGCCCCTTTGGAGGGGCGCCAGCCGCGCCCCTCGGCCCGGTGGAACTCCCGTACCGCCGGGATGACCTGTGGCGTTCCGGTGACCGGCGCCCAGCTCGGGGTCGCGGCGGCCGAGGGGTTCACCTTGGCGCTGGTGCTGCCGGGGGACTCGGTGCCGGCGGAGTGGGAGCAGCCGGCGAGCAGCAGCGCGCCGGTGAGCGCCGCGGCCGGCAGCGCGGCGCGCGACGGCCGCATCGGGTTCGACATCGTGCAATCCTCACTTTTCGGGGCGAAGGCATTGCCAGGTGTGCGGGGCCGGTCGTCCACCGGATGCGCGGGAACTCTCTCCTCCGGGTGAAATTCGCGCATCCGTCGGACAGCTGTCGACAGGCGTCGTTAGCGTGGCGTTCTCGTTCGTCACCCCTTTCCCAGGGCTCTCCTGGAACCGCCGGATACCGCCGGGGTGTCGTGTTCGACGCACCACCGCCACACCCGTCGCCGCTTCGTTCCGCGTCCCGGCGTCGGTCCGCTTCCCTCAGCTTCCGTCAGTCGCCCGCCCCGCACCTGTCGAACCGTTCCGATCGCATCCGTCCGAGGAGCCCACGCTGTCCGGTGACACCCCGGCCGCCCGGCCGACGCTGCGCCCCCAGCCCGCGCGGTGCGGCATACCCTCCCAGGTGCCCTCCGCCGCCCTGCCGCGACCCCGCCCCGACGGCACGGGGCTGCGCCGCCTCAACGCCCTGGACCCGGACGGCGCCCTGGCCGCGCTGCTGCACTGCTGCGGCAGCCGCGAATGGGCCGGGCAGCTCGCCGACCGGCGCCCGTACCCGGATCCGGAGGCCCTGCTCGCCGCCGCCGACCGGGCCTTCGCCGGCCTCCCGGTGGCCGGTCTGGACGAGGCGCTCGCCGCCGAGTCCCCGCCGCGGCCCCCGGCCGGCACCCATGGGCCCGGCGCACCGGCCGCCCGTACCGCCCTGAATGCCGCATACGCCGCATACGAGCAGCGCTTCCGTCATGCGTTCGTGATCTGCCTCGACGGCTGCCGGGAGGAGGAGGCGCTCGACCAGATCCTGTTCGGCATCCGCATGCGGCTGGGCAACGGCCCGGACGAGGAGCGGTCGGTCACCACCGAGCAGCTCCGGCGGGTGGTCCACGGCCGGCTGCGCCGCCTCGCGACCTGAGGCCGGCGCCCGCCGCGGCGCGGGCCCGAGCTCGCAGCAATCACGCCGTATGCCCTGCGAAGTCCAGGTTCGTCCTTGTGTGATAGCCCGTTGGTGCCTGTTTGATCACACCTAAGGACCCCCGCGCGAGGAACCGACAACTCGTCGATACGATGACGAGCGGCCGGTGGACCGTACCCGGCCGGGCCCGACCGACAGAGAAGCCGGCTGGCGCCCCAATCCCCGCTCCCGGAGGGTTTTTCCGTGCCGGCTGGAACGCTGTACCGCGGCCGGGAAGGCATGTGGTCCTGGGTGGCTCACCGAGTCACCGGCGTCCTCATCTTCTTCTTCCTGTTCGTACACGTCCTCGACACCGCTCTCGTACGCGTCTCCCCCGACGCCTACGACAACGTCGTCGCGACCTACAAGACGCCGATCGTCAATGTGATGGAGTACGGCCTGGTGGCCGCCATCCTCTTCCACGCGCTCAACGGCCTGCGGGTCGTCCTGGTCGACTTCTGGTCGAAGGGCCCGAAGTACCAGAAGCAGATGCTGTGGACCGTCGTGGGCGTCTGGGTCGTGCTGATGGCCGGTGCCTTCTACCCCGTGCTGCAGCACACCCTGCGCACGCTGTTCGGGAGCTGACGCGAGATGTCCGCTGAAACCACTTCCGCAGGCGCCACCGCGAACGACGTCCGCCTCTACGACGTGGACAACCCGGCTCCGGTCATCGAGGCACCGCGCAAGCGCACCAAGAAGACCGGCCGCGCCTCCCGGGGCAACTTCGAGATGCAGGCCTGGCTGTTCATGCGGCTGTCCGGCATCGTGCTGGTCGTCCTGGTCCTGGGCCACCTGCTGATCCAGCTCGTGCTCGACGGCGGTGTCTCCAAGATCGGCTTCGCCTTCGTCGCCGGCCGCTGGGCCTCGCCGTTCTGGCAGGTCTGGGACCTGTTGATGCTGTGGCTGGCCATGCTGCACGGCGCCAACGGCCTGCGCACCGTCATCAACGACTACGCGCAGCGGGACAACACCCGCTTCTGGCTGAAGATGCTGCTGTACACCGCGACGGTGTTCACCGTCCTTCTGGGCACGCTGGTGATCTTCACCTTCGACCCGAACATCTCCTGAAGCCGGGGCTGACTGGAACCATGAAGATCCACAAGTACGACACCGTCATCGTCGGCGCCGGCGGCGCGGGCATGCGCGCCGCCATCGAGGCGACCAAGCGCAGCCGCACCGCGGTCCTGACGAAGCTCTACCCGACCCGCTCCCACACCGGCGCCGCCCAGGGCGGTATGGCCGCCGCCCTCGCGAACGTCGAGGAGGACAACTGGGAGTGGCACACCTTCGACACGGTCAAGGGCGGTGACTACCTGGTCGACCAGGACGCCGCCGAGATCCTGGCGAAGGAGGCCATCGACTCGGTCCTCGACCTGGAGAAGATGGGCCTGCCGTTCAACCGCACGCCGGACGGCACGATCGACCAGCGCCGCTTCGGGGGTCACTCCCGCAACCACGGTGAGGCCCCGGTCCGCCGGTCCTGCTACGCGGCCGACCGCACCGGCCACATGATCCTCCAGACGCTGTACCAGAACTGCGTCAAGGAGGGCGTGGAGTTCTTCAACGAGTTCTACGTCCTGGACCAGCTGATCACCGAGGTCGACGGCGTCAAGAAGTCGGCCGGTGTGGTGGCCTACGAGCTCGCCACCGGCGAGATCCACGTCTTCCAGGCGAAGGCCGTCATCTACGCCTCCGGCGGCTGCGGCAAGTTCTTCAAGGTGACGTCCAACGCGCACACCCTGACCGGTGACGGCCAGGCCGCCGTCTACCGCCGCGGGCTGCCGCTGGAGGACATGGAGTTCTTCCAGTTCCACCCGACCGGCATCTGGCGCATGGGCATCCTGCTGACGGAGGGCGCCCGCGGTGAGGGCGGCATCCTCCGCAACAAGGACGGCGAGCGCTTCATGGAGAAGTACGCGCCGGTCATGAAGGACCTCGCGTCCCGCGATGTCGTCTCGCGCTCCATCTACACCGAGATCCGCGAGGGCCGGGGCTGCGGTCCCGAGGGCGACCACGTCTACCTCGACCTGACGCACCTTCCGCCGGAGCAGCTGGACGCCAAGCTCCCGGACATCACCGAGTTCGCGCGGACGTACCTCGGCATCGAGCCCTACACGGACCCGATCCCGATCCAGCCGACCGCGCACTACGCCATGGGCGGCATCCCGACCAACGTCGAGGGTGAGGTCCTCAGCGACAACACCACCGTCGTCCCCGGCCTGTACGCGGCCGGCGAGGTGGCCTGCGTCTCCGTGCACGGCGCCAACCGTCTGGGCACCAACTCGCTGCTGGACATCAACGTCTTCGGCCGCCGGGCCGGCATCGCGGCGGCGGAGTACTCGGCCACCGCCGACTTCGTCGAGCTCCCCGAGGACCCGGCGAAGCTGGTCGAGGAGCAGGTCGAGCGGCTGCGCAACGCCACCGGCAGCGAGCGGGTCACCGAGATCCGCAAGGAGCTGCAGGAGACCATGGACGCCAACGTGATGGTGTTCCGCACCGAGCAGACGATCAAGACCGCGGTCGAGAAGATCGGCGAGCTGCGCGAGCGGTACCTGAACGTGTCCATCCAGGACAAGGGCAAGCGGTTCAACACCGACCTGCTGGAGGCCATCGAGCTGGGCAACCTGCTCGACCTGGCCGAGGTCATGGCCGTGTCCGCACTGGCCCGCAAGGAGTCCCGCGGCGGTCACTACCGCGAGGACTACCCCAACCGCGACGACGTCAACTTCATGCGGCACACCATGGCGTACCGCGAGGTGGGCGACGACGGCACCGAGTCGATCCGTCTCGACTACAAGCCGGTCGTGCAGACCCGCTACCAGCCGATGGAGCGTAAGTACTGATGGCAACCCCGACCCTGGAAAAGGCGGACGAGGCCGGCGCGCCCGAGCCCGGTTTCGCCGACTCCCCCTACATCACGGTCACCTTCCGGATCCGCCGGTTCAACCCGGAGGTCTCCGAGGAGGCCAGCTGGCAGGACTTCCAGCTGGAGATCGACCCCAAGGAGCGCGTCCTGGACGCCCTCCACAAGATCAAGTGGGAGCTGGACGGTTCGCTGACCTTCCGCCGCTCCTGCGCCCACGGCATCTGCGGCTCGGACGCCATGCGGATCAACGGCCGCAACCGGCTTGCCTGCAAGACGCTGATCAAGGACATCAACCCGGAGAAGCCGATCACCGTCGAGGCCATAAAGGGCCTGACCGTGATGAAGGACCTTGTCGTCGACATGGAGCCCTTCTTCCAGGCGTACCGCGACGTGATGCCGTTCCTGATCACGACCGGCAACGAGCCGACCCGTGAGCGCCGGCAGTCCGCCGAGGACCGCGAGCGCTTCGACGACACCACCAAGTGCATCCTGTGCGCCGCCTGCACGTCCTCGTGCCCGGTGTTCTGGAACGACGGCCAGTACTTCGGCCCGGCGGCGATCGTCAACGCGCACCGCTTCATCTTCGACTCGCGCGACGAGGGCGGCGAGCAGCGCCTGGAGATCCTCAACGACAAGGACGGCGTCTGGCGCTGCCGGACGACGTTCAACTGCTCCGAGGCCTGCCCGCGCGGCATCGAGGTCACCAAGGCCATCCAGGAGGTCAAGCGGGCGCTGATCACCCGGCGCTTCTAGCACCGTTCAGCGCCGGACGGCGGCCCGGGCCCCGGCCCGGACGCCGGCCGGGGCCGGAACATCCCCGAGGGCCCCGCCCCCGTACGCACGGGAGCGGGGCCCTTCGGCATTCCCGGCCGCCTCCGGCTCCGCCGCCGGGTACACCAGCACCGGCGGCAGCGCGTCGTCCACCAGCGCGATGGGCACGCCCCGGCAGAAGTACGAGGGCACGAACACCAGCCCACGCCCCTGGAGGAACAGCTCCCGCTCCACCGGGTACGCCACCTCCAGCACCGGCGGCCGCCAGCGCATCGCCGGCCCGAACGTCCGCAGCATCGCCTCCGCCCCGGACTGCGCCAGGGCGTGCGCCCGCAAAGCCCGGTCCGCGCCCACCCGCCCGGCGATCCGCGGCCAGGCCGGTGCGACCGCCAGGTGGTGGTACGTCCGCAGGCTGCGCGCCAGTTGGCGCAGCGCGGCCGGTTCGCCCTCCCCGATCCCGCGCGCCTCGCCCGGCAGCGCCCGGTGCCCGGCCAGCAGCGCCACCTCGGCGCGCAGCCGCGCGCGCGGGGTGCGCATCACCGCCTCCAGCCCCGGTTCGACGCCCTCCAGGGCCGCGTAGGGCGTGAGGAAGTCCGGGAAGTAGCCGCGCAGCGGCACCAGCGGGAACAGGGTCCGCAGCGGCCCGGGGCCGTGCCGCACCGCGTGCTGCCGCCAGGCGGCCAGCGCCGGCTCACCGCGGTCCTCCCGCAGGATCTGCAGGCTCAGCGCGGTCTCCCAGAGCGGGTCGGCGCCCTCCGCCACCCTCGTACGCGCCAAGTCCTGCCCGGTGAAGTGCACTCGTAACACAGCAGCCCCCTGCTTCCCACCGCTCCCCCGAACGGCGTGCACACGAGGATCGGCCGGACGGGCGGGTCATGGCAAGCGGAAAGCGCAAGAAGAAGCGGAAAGAACGCAAGAAGCTTTACGGCCTTCTTCGGGGGCGGGCGCCCGGGCCCGTCAGGCCGAGCGCAGGGCCATCGTCGCCAGTGCCGCGTCCTCCTCCCGGCGCTTCCGCATGACCTGCGCATACGCCCCCAGGGCCGCCCGCCTACGCGTCAACTCGGCCATTTCCGAGTCCAGTTGGGCCATCCGCCGCTCCACGATTCCGGCCGAGAGCGCGCACGGGGTGAGGCCCCCACCGCCTTGGGCGCAGGGCAGCAGCCCCCGGATCTCATCGGTGTTCAGCCCCGCGGCAAGCAGCTCCCGCACTTTCCGTACGGCCTCCACCGCCTCCTCACCCCGATAGCGCCGATAGCCGTTGGCATCCCTCTCGGCACTCAGCAACCCCTGCTGCTCGTAGTAGCGCAGCACCCGCGCACTGACTCCCGTACGCCGCGCCAGCTCCCCGATCCGCATCCGCTTCCCCTTCCGGCACCGGGGCCGAACGGGACCGGCCCGGCACCGACTTGACCTTGACACCGGTGTCACACTGCAACCTCTTCCGCATGACGCAGATTCCCGCATTCGCGACCACCCTTCCGAAGCTGTCCACCACCGTCGCCGGTGACCCCGCCGGGCCCGGCATCCTGCTGGCCCACGGCGCGACCGGCAGCGTCGAGGGCAACTACGGCGACCTCATCCCGAGCCTGACCGCCACCGGCCACCACGTCGTGGCCCCCGACTACCCCGGCTCGGGCAACACCCCGCGCGCCACCGGCCCGTTGGAGCTGGACGCCCTGGCCGACGCCCTGGTCGCCGAGGCCACCGAGGCCGGTATGGACACCTTCACCCTGATCGGCTACTCCATGGGCACCGCGGTGTCCGTACGGGCCGCGGCCCGGCACCCCGAGCGGGTCCGCGGACTGCTCCTGACCGCCGGCCTCGCCAAGGCGGACGCCCGCACCACGGTCTGGCTCGACCTGTGGCTGCGCCTCCTGGAGTGCGGGGATCACGTCAGCTTCGCCCAGGCGCGGGCCCTGGCCGGCCTGGCCCCGGAGGCCTTCAACGCCCTCTCCCCCGCCGAACGCGCGGCCCTCCTGGACCCCGACCCGTCCCTGCCGCCCGCCGGTTCCGCCGAACAGGCCGCGCTGGTACGGGCCCTGGACACCACCGCCGACCTGCCCGCCATCACCGTGCCCACCCTGGTCATCGCCACCACCCTGGACACCCTGCTGCACCCGTCCCACTCCCGTTATCTGGCCGACCACATCCCCGGCGCCGAGTACGCCGAGATCGCCACCGGCCACCTCCCGATGGTCGAACGGCCGGCGGAGTGGCAGGAGTTGATCCATACCTTCCTGGCCAAGCACGGACTGTGAGCCAAGCACGGACTGTGAGCCAGGCACGGGCCGTGAGGCGGCGGTCCGGTACCCGCGAGCGCATCCGTGGACCCCTGACGTTCGTCAGTACCGTCCGCGCACCGCCCTGCTTACGCTCGGGCTCCATGAACCGTTTGAAGCACGTCCGCGACCAACTCCGCCGCGGCGCGGTGGCGTTGGCCCTCGCCACCACGCTGCCGCTCCCGCTCGCCGGTGCCGCCCTCGCCGCCCCCCACGCGGACCGGGCGGCGCCGGCCGCCGCCCCGGCTCCCGCGGCGGCCGCCACCCTGCACCTTCCGCGCCCCACCGGCCCCTACGCCGTCGGACGCGACACCCTGCACCTCACCGACAAGCAGCGCCGGGACCCCTGGGTGCCCTCCGCGGGCGCACGGGAGCTGATGTCCTCGGTGTACTACCCGGCCCGCCCGGGCACCGGCCACCACCGCGCCGCGTATCTGAGCACCAAGGAGGCGCAGCTCCTCCTCCAGGGCATCCGCCGCGCCGACGTCCTGCCGGCCGAGGCGCTCGCCGCCACCCGTACCCATGCCCGCACCGACGCCCGGCCGGCCCCCGGCACCCATCCGCTGGTGGTGCTCTCCCCCGGCTTCTCCCTCAACCGCGCCACGCTCTCGCTCCTCTCCGAGGAACTCGCCTCGCACGGCTACGTCGTCGCCCTCCTCGACCATGCCTACGAGTCCTTCGGCACGGCCTTCCCCGGCGGCCGCACCCTCACCTGCGTCGCCTGCGACACGGTCGGGAAGGCGCCCGAGGACGCGCAGAAGCGGCTGATGGCCAAGGTCGCCACCGGCCGCGCCGCCGACATCCGCTTCGTCCTCGACGCCCTGACGAGGCCGGGTGGTCACGGGAAGCGGACCGCCTGGCGCTACTCCGCCGTGATCGACACCCGGCGGATCGGCGTCGCCGGCCACTCCATCGGCGGCAACGGCGCCGCGGCCGCCATGGCGGCCGACCCCCGTATCCGAGCCGGCATCAACATGGACGGCACGTTCTTCGCGCCCGTCCCCCGCGCCGGGCTCGGCGGCCGCCCGTTCCTGATGCTCGGCGCGCTCAACGGCCATGCGCCGCAGGATCAGGACACCACCTGGCTGCGCGACTGGCGGCGGCTGGACGGCTGGAAGCGCTGGCTCACGGTCCGCGACGCCGGACACTTCACCTTCATCGACCTCCCGGTCCTGGGCGGCCAGCTCGGCGTCTCCGACCCCACCGCCCCGCTCCCCGGCAAGCGCTCCGGGGAGATCACCCGCGACTACGTCACCGCCTTCTTCGACCAGCACCTGCGCGGCCTCCCGCGCCCGCTGCTGAACGGCCCGTCCGCGGCCAACCCGGAGGTCCTGTTCCAGAACCCGTGACGGGTGGCGAGGACGTACGAGGGCGTGTGAGGGCGTGCGCGAGGGCCTGCGAGGGCCTGCGAGGGCCTGCGAGGGCACTTCCTCACACGCCCTCGCCCACCCCCGGCTCAGCCGTCAACCACCTTGTCGAGAAACTCGTCCAGGTTGCGCACCGTGCGCTCGATGCGCGCCTCCAGCGGCAGCGTCTCCTCGTGCCGCCCGGCGAGCTGGGACCGCTTGCGTCCGCGTACGTAGAGGGAGCATGCGAGGTCGGCGCAGAGGTACGTGCCGACGGTGTTTCCCTGCCGCCCGGCGGCTCCCGCCCGGCGCGCCGCGAGGAGACTGACACCGGATCCCGGATGGCCGGTCACACACACCGAGCACACCGTCGTCTTGGTGAAACTCCGCCGCACGCCCTGCGGAACCCTGAGAGTGACGCCGATGAGCCCCTCGCCGCGCGGCGCCACCAGATAACTCCGGTCCGGCGCCCCGGGATCCCGCCACCCCAGGAAGTCCAGATCCTGCCACGGCAGTCCGGCCAGCCCCACCGGCAGATTGATCCGGCTCGCCTCCCCCTTCGAGCAGTTCACAAAGGAGGCACGTATCGCTTTTTCACCTACGGGGTCCATAACGCCCGAAGCTAACAGCGGGCGCACGGAGGCGTCGTCCCATTTATTCGCCGCCGGGAACGACGGGCCGCAGGGTGCCGGCCTCAGGCCCCCGGCCGCATCATCACCGCGCGCTTCGTCCGGTGCGTGAGCCTCGCCTGCTCCGCTCGTGCGAGACGCTCGGGGTCGGCCTCGTCACGACGGCGTCCGGTCTTGTCCCAGTCCGCCGGCTTCAGGAAGAACATCTCCTTGCCTCCCGGCACCACCATGACGCCGCCGAAGGGCAGGTCACCGGCGAACCACACGCCGTCTTCCGTGCCCTCCGGCCAGCGCCGGCGTCCGGCCGCGTGGACCGCCAGCATCAGCGGCGCCCCGTGCTGCCCGCGCGTCGTCACGCGGATCTCGAAGACGTTGCCGTACCGGGTCCACCGCTCACGCTTCTTGACCACCCGGGGGTGGAACTCCAGCGGATAGCTGCGGAGTACGCGCGCGCACTGGGCGACCCGGAGTCCGTACACCAGGCGGTACAGCGTGAAGATCAGCAGGAGCACGCCGGCCGGAATGCACAGCGTAAGGAAGATCGAGTCCAGTCCCAGCAAGCGATCCGCCGCCACCGGAATCGCCACAAGAACGGCGGTGATCAGGAGGCGCAGAGCAACGAACGTGGCCAGGGAGAGGTGGTTGGCCCTCAATACCTGCGCCATGTCCGGAGCTTCAGGTGGCGCCTCAGATGGTGCCGCGGTCTGGGCGTCGTGCGCCATGACATTCTCCTTCGGGGTCGGCTGCGACCCACCGAACGGTTCTTCGTGGTGTCGGGCGCAGCACCCGAGCCCGGACCCGCACTTTCGGCCCCGTCCGTCTTTTCGGCGGGCGGTCACCGCATTTTCGTGCCCTGCCAGACCAGACCGGCTCCTCGGGAAAGCCGCCGTGCAGTACGGGCTTCGCCGTCGAGCCCGGAGCGCCGTCGCGCCGGGCAGGACCCCGAGAAGACATGCACCGCGGCCGCTCCGGAGCGGAACGGCCGCGGCAGTGGTCCGGAGCGGAGGCTCAGCCCCACGCCTGATTGCGCGAGTTGCGACGGCGAACGGAGACCACGATGCCGATGACGATACCGGCGACGACCAGGACACCGAGGGCGATGCCGCCGATGAGCAGGGCCGTCTGCTTGCCACCCATGGGGGGATTGGGGTCGGAGGGCTTGTCGGCGCCGGGGACGACGGCCTCCTGCGGCGCTTTGCCCTGCGGCATCGGCAGGGGGCCGGCTGCCGGGCCGACGGGGATGTCGCGGCGCAGGGCGGGGCCGGGCTGGATGAAGCCGTAGCCGTAGTGGGCGTCCGGGAGCTTGAGGTGCTTGGCCTTCTCGGCCTGCGCGAGACCGGCGGTCTTCACCAGGCGGTTGGCGATCTGACCCGGGGTGAGGTCGGGGAACTTCTGCTTGAGCAGGGCCGCGGCGGCGGACACGTAGGCGGTGGCGGCGGAACTGCCGTCGGCGGTGCGGTAGTCCCTATCGCTCTTGCCCATGGCAACGGGGATCTTCATCCCGGGAGCGAGGAGGTCAAGGGTGGAGTTGGCGTTGTTGGCGTCGTCCGGCTCACCGTATTGGTCCACGGAGCCCACACCGATGGCACCGGGGCAGGCAGCCGGGTAGTTCTTCTTGGGCAGGCCGTCATTGCCCACGCCGGCCACCACCACGACGCCCTTCTCCACCGCGTAGTGGATCGAGGCGCAGGTGTCGGCTGACGGGCTTTCCACGAAGGACATGTTGATGACGTCGGCCCCGTGGTCCACCGCCCACCGCGTTGCTGCCGCACCGTTCTTGTACTGGGGAATGGGCATGATCTTGGCGTCCGGCGCCAGTCCCTTGATGCCCTCCGAGCCCCCCGGCCCGTGGCCGTGGCCCGCGATGATCGCGGCCATCGCCGTGCCGTGGTCCCGGATGTCCTGACCCGGGGAGAGTTTCTCCGTTCCGTCCCCGGCCGACGTGTTCGCGAAGTTCTTACCGGCGACGAACTGACCGGTCAGGTCCTGGTGGGTCTGGCGGAAGCCGCTGTCGAGCACGGCCACCGTCACGCCCTTGCCGGTGGCCTCCTTCCAAAGCTGCTGGGCCCCGAACGCCTCCAGCGGCCACTGCCCTTTGCGCACCTGGTCCGCGGAGGCGGCCCCGCCCGCGGACAGCAGCAGTGCTCCGGTCAGCGCAGCACCCACCGTCGCGCGCAGTGTTCGGGTGACCCTCATCCTTCGCTCCTTCTTGCTGTGCTGTCCAGCGGCCTTGTTCCGCCTGAGGAAAGGCCCCGCACACATGGGAGTGCGGGGCCTTTCCTCGTTGGCCGCATGCGACGTTATCGTCGGCCTACTCGATGACGCGAGGGGCAACGTTACGTTGCGGGTTCCAGGTCTCCTCGTCCTCGACGAGGTAGTCGGGGCGCTGTCCGGTGGTGCGCTCCTTCTCCTTGCCCTTGCCCTTCGCTCCGGCGGCGCCCATCATGCCCGCCTGCTTGCCGCCGCGGCTGCGGTGCAGGCCCGAGCCGCCCTGCTTGGCACCGCCCGCGGGACCGCCCGGCTTGCCGACCAGTCCGCCGCGGGTACGCGCCTGCGGACCGCTGCGCCCGGCCGCGCCCTTGAGGCCGCCCGTCTTGCCGGCTGCTCCGGCGCCCGGCATGCCGCCGCGCATCCCACCGGCACCGCCGGCGCCCCGGGATCCGCCCATGCCGCCGGGCATGCCGATGACACTGGGCGGGACCGCGCCGCCGGGGAAGCCCCCCGTACCGCCGGTCACGCCGTGGCTGCCGCCGGTCGTCCCACCGCTGAAGGTGCCGCCGCCCGTCGGCGGGGCGAGGGTGCCGCCCTGCACGCTGTCGAGACCGGTGGTCACCGGCACGTCGGGGCGGTGCAGCTTGGGCGCGTCGAACCCATCCGGAACGGCTCCGCCGCCCGCCCCATTGGGCATACGCGGCTGCTGACTCCCGGAAGTGCGCGGGTGGTCGCCACCGATGACAGGCATGTTCACCGGCGGCGGGGCGTGCTTCGTCGATGGATGCTTCGGCCAGTCACCCGAAACTCCGCCCGGGTCGGTCCCGTCCTTCAGCACGTCACCGTTGCCGTGGTAGTGCGCTGCGAGCTCTTCCATGACGATGACCGCTTCGACCTGGCGCTCCTTGGTGAGGGACAGGTTGTCCCTGTTGAGCTCCAGCGCCATCCGGGCGTCCATCTTCGGATTGGCCATGTCCTTCTTGAACTGGCTGTCGTCGCCGCTCTCGTCCATGGCGCGGTCCACCACACCAGGGTCCTTGATCTTCGACATGGCCTTCTTGGCCTCGCGAAGATTGTGCGCGACCCCGATCTCCGGACCCGAGCCCCTGGTGCCGATCAGGGCGCGCTCGACGACCCGGGCATGGCCGTACGTCCTGTCGATCTTCTCCAGGACCTTGGACGCCTCCCTGCGGAACGCATCGGCAGCCGAGCCCTCCCAGTGCGCCGTGGCATGGTCGACGGCGTCCATGAACGCCTTCCGGATGCCGCCGTGACCGTCGTCGCCGGCCAGCCGGTCGGCGGAGGCCCGCCAGTGGTGACCGGAGGTCTCGATCGCCTCCGGACTGGCGTGCTCGATCATCGCCCGGAGGGCATTGAGACCGTGGTGATGGAAGTTCGACGGAGACGGGGGAGACAGCACACGGTGGCCCTGGAACGACTTCAGCCGCTCTTCCCGCTCGTGGTTCTTGCGCTGCTGTTCCATCGCCTTGGCGCTGTCGTACTCCTGCTTGGCGTCAACCATGCAGGCCCCCCTTCATCTCCATCTCCGCCCTTCGTGCGCGCGTCCCCGTGTGGTGCTCAGCCATTCATCGAGGTCTTCGTCTGGTGCTCCTGGTCCTCGTACGCGCCTCGGCTGGCTTCCGTCTTCTCGCCGAACTTGTGGATGAGGTCCTGGAGCGCGTCGATGACCTGCGACATGTACGACTGCATGTCGTCATGGGCCTTCGCGAGGTCGCCCGCCTCGAGGAAATTCACGCCGAATGCCGACTTCGGAATGGTCGTGCTGTATTTCACCTTCTGGCTGGGTTCGTCCATGTCGCCCCGAAGGTGGCGGAGTTGGCGCACCACGCTGTCCAGTTCGTCGAGATCGACCCTGAAGCGCTCGCTCATTCCTTCTCCCCGTTTCCCCGTCTGCCCCGGCCCGTTCCCCACGCACTGCCCCGTGAAGCCGTGGCTAAGGGCAACATAAAGTCAATAAATACTAGGGAGTTGGGTGCCTTCGATGCAAGATCGAAAGTCATGATCTGTCCGATTTAGCGCAGGATGGTGCCGCACTTTGTAGAAGGGTTGTTACCTGCGAGCGCAACCTGCTGTCCGCTCTGACCGTAGGCGATCAAAGCGGGTGGCGGTCATGCCCGCAGGGAGGCCAGTTCGATCACCGTGACGTCCGGTGGCGCGCCCAGGCGTACGGGCGGCCCCCAGGCCCCTGCTCCGCGGGTCACGTACAGCTGGGTGTCGCCGTAGCGCTCCAGGCCCGCGACGGTCGGGTTCGTGGCCTCGGCGACGTACGTGAAGGGCCACATCTGGCCGCCGTGGGTGTGGCCGGAGAGCTGGAGGTCCACCCCGTACCGCACCGTGTCATGGATGGTCACCGGCTGGTGCGCCATGAGGACGACGGCGCGGGCCGGGTCGCGGTCGCCCAGCGCCAGCTCATAGTCGGGGCCGGCGTGTTCGGTCGCACCGGCGAGGTCGTTGACACCCGCGAGGTCGAAGCCGGGCAGTGCGGTCCGCGCGTTCTCCAGCGGGTGGACGCCCAACTCCCGTACGTGGTCCACCCATTGGGCGGCACCCGAGTAGTACTCGTGGTTGCCGGTGACGAAGAACGCGCCGTGGCGGGCGCGCAGTTCGCGCAGGGGCTCCGCGGCCGGGCCCAGGTCGGCGACGCTGCCGTCAACCAGGTCGCCGACGACGGCGATCAGGTCGGGAGAGGTGCGGTTGACCGTCTCGACGACGCGCCGCGTGTGTGCGCGGCCGAGGATCGGCCCCAGGTGGATGTCGCTCACCACGGCGATGCGGAAGCCGTGCGCGGCGCGCGGCAGTTTGGCCAGCGGCACGGTCACCCGCTTCACGGACGGGCCGCGGAAGGTGGTCGCGGTCCCGTACCCGACGGCGGCCGTGGCGGCCAGGGACGCACCGGCGGCCACCGCCCGGGAGAGGAAGAGCCGCCGGGGCGGGGTGGGGAGCGGGGGCAGGGCGGGGGTGCGCGGCGGCAGGAGGGTGGGGGCGGAGGAGGGGGTGGGGGCCCGCGGGCCGCTGGGGGTCTCGGGCGAGGGGGACGGAGACGGGGACGGGACCGGGAGTGCGGCTGAAGGCGTGGTTGCCGGTGTCTCCCGTCCCCGGAGGAGCCGCAGGCCCACCGCCCGTACGACCTCGCCGGCCAGCAGTGCCAGGACGAGGTAGAGCAGCAGGGCCAGCCAGAGGTACCCGGGCCAGGCCAGCACCTGCTGGAGCACGAAGGGGACGCCGGCCCGGCCGGAGAGGAGGGCGCCGAGGGAGAGCAGCGGGAGGACGAAGGCGGCGGCGGTGCCGGCGCGGCGAGTCCGGCTGCCGGGTGCGGTGGTGTCGCGGACCAGACGGCACCACACGTAGCGGTGCACGCCGAAGAACAGGCCGAGGACCGGCACCGCGATCAGAGCGAAGATCACCGCGTCTCCCGAGTAGTCACCGGCCCCCGTACACACCGATCCATGGGCACGGGCACCGTCATGGGAATCGGCGTGGGCATGGACACGCTATCGGGCGGGGCGGACCGGGACGGGGAAGCAGCGCCCGGCCGTGGGGGCACAGGCCGCCGACAGCCGGTCGGCCCGCTCCCCCCACGCGTTCCGCTCAGCCCCCCACGCGCTTCGGCTCAGCTCTCCACGCGCCTCGCTCAGGCCCCCACGCGCCTCGCTCGCTCAGGCCCCCGAGGGAGTCAGTTCCAGGTCTCGATCCCGGTCCCGGCCCAGGTCCAGCTCCCCTTCCCGGTCCTGACCCTCTTCGCCGGAGACGGAGACGGAGACAGGGGCGGAGGCGGGGACGGGGACGAACGGGCACTGCCATTCCGCGGGCTTGGGGCGGCCGGAATAGCGGCGGGCCTCGGAAAGCTCCTCGTATTCCTGCAAATTCGGATTGATATCGCCCTGCAGCTTGATGTCCTGCTTGCGTATCTTCTCCGCCAGGCGGTCCCACATTCCCGCGCCCTTGATGCGGCTGAACTGCTCGTGGGAGTTGAAGGCGAGCATCGGGAAGGGCGGGCGGCGGCCCCAGCGGCGGTGGGTCTCGTGCAGGCCGATCACGAAGAACGGGTGTCCGGCCACGCTGTACGCGAATTCCCTGGCCTGCGGGTCGGCGGCATAGCCCGCCGCCCACTGGTGGTTCTCCGCGTCCTGCTCGTGGAGGAGCTGGAGCTGCTGCCAGAGGAGTTCCTCGAAGCGCAGTTCGTCGACGCCGCGGGGTTGCTCGAAGGTGGCGATGAAGCTGGTGAAGGACCGGGCGCTCCAATCCGCCGAGCCGACGAATTCCGCGAGATCGAGCGCCATCAGCCGGGCGGCCTCCTCGCTCCCCAGCACGTCATAGTGCCGGTGTGTGATGCCGCCCTGGCGCCAGGCCGAACGGCCCGCCAGGCAGGAGAACCGGTCCCCCAGGATGAACGCCTCGACCTCACCACGCGCGTCCGACGTCATGGACAGCCTTCCTTCCACCTACGTGCCTCCTCGACGGGAGATCATCTCCTTCACGCATCCGAAAGCACCCACCCCGCACGGGCGGCACCCGGAGCCGGGGACGGCGCACGGCAGGGCAGCCGTGACCGCACCCGGGTAGCGCCGGGTCCGCATGAGACGGGGGAAGTCGCCTGGTGATTGTGACCGGCGGAAGCGGTTCTGGGAAAACCCCGCAGCAAAATTCCTCGCGACGAATCGCTCACATTCCGGGACGATTACGGCGGTTCACGGAGGGTGAGTAAGCCGCGGGCTGAGCAGGGCGGGGCGACGGGGGCCCGGGCGGGGCGGCGCGGACCGAGGAGCCGGTCCGTCCCCGGGAGTTCGCCGAAGCCGCCCCGTCCGCTACTTGTCCGCCGTCTCGCGGCGCAAGGCCCGTACGCCACGGAACCCGATCACGCCGATTGCCGTCCCCAACAGAAAGGACGTCACGGCCAGCAGCAGATGGACCCAGAAGTACGCGGTCGGGTCGCCGGCGTCGTTGAAGGCCAGACCGCTCCCGTCCTTGCAGAGGTTTTTGACGAAAGTGATCCAGATGAACCAGCTCCAGACCCCGAAGGCGAGCAGGAACCAGGACACGGGGCGAGAGAGCTTCATGGGTTCCAGTATGGGCAGCGGCTCCATCCGGCCGTCGGGAGGGGCACTCTTCCGTGGGGTGCTGTCGGCGACCGGGGCGAAGAGGGGTACGTTCAGCGACGTGCCGACGACCTTCAGTGCTTTCACGGCTTCCGTCCCTGCCCGCCCCTCCACGTCCCCCGGCGCCCCGGACGCCCTCGATGCGTCCGGCACCTCCGGTCCGGCCGGCGCCGCCGGAGCATCCCGTGCCGCCGGTGCCGCCGGGCGCGCGGCGGTGCGTCGCGGCCGGTCCCTGCGTGCCGCCGCCGCACTGGCCGTCTCCGGGCTGCTGGCCTCTCCGCTGCTGGCCGGCACCGCGTACGCCGACCAGAAGGACCCCAAGGCCCCCGCGCCGCCGGCCAAGATGTCGCGGATCGGCGGGGATCGGCTGGGCACGCCCGGCGTACAGGTGCAGCTGAAGCCCGGTGCGCCGAAGCTGCCGGGGCCGGACGCGCTGACCGCCCGGTCCTGGATCATCTCGGACGCCGCGTCCGGCAAGGTGCTGGCCGCGAAGAACCCGCACTGGCAACTGGCGCCCGCCAGCACGCTGAAGATGCTGTTCGCGGACACCGTCCTGCCGAAGTTCCCGAAGAACCAGAAGCACACGGTCAAGCCCGCCGACCTCGCGGGCATGGGCGTGGGCAGCAGCCTGGTCGGGATAAAGGAGAACCTGACCTACACGGTCCACGACCTGTGGCTCGGGGTCTTCCTGCGCTCCGGGAACGACGCGGTGCACACCCTCTCGGCGATGAACGGCGGGACGAAGGCCACCGTCACGCAGATGCAGCGGCACGCGAAGGAACTGAACGCCAACGACACGCACGTCGTCACGCCGGACGGCTACGACGCGCCGGGGCAGGTCTCCAGCGCGTACGACCTGAGCCTGTTCGCCCGGGCCGGGCTGCGGAACGCCGACTTCCGCGAGTACTGCTCGACCGCGAGCGCCCAGTTCCCCGGGGACAAGGGCAAGGACGGCAAGCGCGCGACGTTCGGGATCCAGAACACCAACCGCCTGCTGAGCGGCGACTACGACATCAAGCCGTATCCCGGGATCGCGGGCGTGAAGAACGGCTCGACCACCAACGCCGGGTCGACCTTCACCGGCATGGCACAGCGCGGTGACCGCAAGCTGCTGGTCACGGTCATGCACCCGGAGAAGGCGGTGCACAACGAGGCCTACCGCGAGGCCGCCAAGCTGCTCGACTGGGGGTTCGCGGCGGCCGACAAGGTCGAGCCGGTCGGCCGGCTGGTCGGGCCGCGCAGCGAGGACGACGGCACCGGCGCGGTGAGCGCCCAGGGCAAGCGCCACAAGGGCGGGCAGGGGAGCACCCAGGCGGCGCTGGACAGCACCGGCTCGGGCGGCACCTGGACCGCGGTGGGGATCACCGGCGGTGCGGTGGTGGTGCTGGGCGCGGTGGCACTGGTGGTGCGGCGGCGCCGCGCCGCGAAGTGAGCCGACGGGCGGAGTGAGCCTGCGGGCGGAGTGAGCCTGCGGGCGGGGCGCAGCGAGCCGGCGAGCGGAGTGAGTCTGTGGGGCGGGGGCTATGCGGCCCCCGCCGCCGCTTCGGCGGTCCCGGGTCCCGCGTCGCCGGATTCCTCCGTCCCGTTCGTCTCCTCCCCCGCCGTGGCCGTCCATGAGGCGCAGTACACCAGCAGCTTCGCGGTGAAGTTGATCCACAGCAGCAGCGCGATCGGGGTGCCGAAAGCGCCGTACATGCTGCGGGAGGCGACGCCCTGCAGATAGCCGCTGAGCAGCAGCTTCAGCAGTTCGAAGCCGATCGCGCCGAGGAGGCCGGCGATGACCACGGCACTGCGCGGCGGGTGGGCGCCGGGCAGTTTGGTCAGGACGTAGACGAGCAGCAGGAAGTCCGCGAGGACGGCGATGCAGAAGCCGGCGGCGGACAGCAGGACGGTGCCGATGCCGCCCTCCGCCAGGCCGAGCGCGTGCGCCGCCTTGCCGACCGCGGAGGACGCGAAGGCCGAGCAGGCGAACGACAGCAGGGCGACCCCGCCGAGTCCCAGCAGCAGGGCGCCGTCCCGGAGCTTGCCGACGAAGAAGTTGGCGTCGTCGTCGCCCTTCTCCCATACGGCGCGCAGGCAGTCGCGCAGCGAGTCGACCCAGCCGATGCCGGTGAACAGCAGCGCGGCACCGGCGACCAGACCGATCGTGGTGGCGTTGGCGACGAGCCCGGCGATGTCCATCTGCCCGGAGATGCCGGGGAGCTGCTCGGCGACCTTGCCCTCCAGCTTGTGCAGATCCCTGTCGCTGAGCAGCACGGCGCCGATCGCGGCGCCCACGGTGAGCAGCGGGAAGAGGGCGACGAAGCTGGTGAAGGTGATCGCGGCGGCGAGCCGGGTCCAGTGCACCCGGAGCATGCGCTCGTAGGCGTGCCAGAGGTGAGTGGTCATCAGCCAGCCGAAGGCCGGCCCGACCACCGGCAGTTTCCTCAACCAGTCCACGGCGCTCCCCTCGTACGGCAGTCGGTCGCCCCGGTGATCCGGAACCCTAAAGTCCGACTACCCCGTAACGGCCTCCGTGCATCCGGTGCCCCGTCACGGCCCGGCGCATCCGGCCGACGGCTGCCGCACGCCGGGAGAGAGCCGCCGCACGCCGGGAGAGGGCCGGCTCACGCCAGGGGAGGGCCGGCGGCAGACCGCGCGCCGGTGTCAGCAGGAAGGGGCCGGGGGGCGGGAGAGGTCGACGGCCTGGCGCGGAACGGCGGGGGTCTGCGGGCCGAAGGGGTACTCGCGCTCCAGGCGCCAGACGGCGTCCGCGCCCTGCTGGTAGAGGGCGAACCCGGCGATCGTCCAGGTCGCGGAGAAGTCCGCGAGCTCGGCCTGGGCGCGGTCCATGGCGTCCTCGGCGATGCCGTGCGCGACCGTCACATGGGGGTGGTACGGGAACTGCAGATCACGGGCGCACGGGCCGGAGGTGGCGCGGACCCGGGCCTGGAGGGCGGTGCAGCCGGCCGCGCCCTCGGTGACCTTCACGAAGACGACCGGGGAGAGCGGGCGGAAGGTGTCGGTGCCCTCCAGCCGGAGCGGGAAGGGGCGGGAGACGGCCGCGACGCCGGCCAGGTGGCGCTCGATGGCGGGCAGCGCGTCGGCCTGGACCTCCGTGGGCGGGAGGAGGGTGATGTGGGTGGGGATGCCGTGTGCGGCGGGGTCCCCGAAGCCGGCGCGCTTCCGCTGGAGGAAGCTGCCGTACGGCTCCGGGACCGCGATCGAAACGCCCAGCGTTACGGTCCCCACTGGCTTCTCCCTCCTGACGTGTGTGCGGCGCGCTCGCGCACCCTCTTAGTGTGCCGGGTGCGCACCCCGGACGGGGAGCGTCCCCGGCCCTCGGACGGCCGGGCCGTTGTGCCCCCATGAGTGGGGGCGGCGGGCCCCGGTGGGGTCCGCGCGGCCGGCCGGGGCGGGCCGCGCGGACCGTTCCGTCAGTGCTTGGCCGGCAGGAGTCCGAGCCGGTCGTAGGTGGTGGCGAGGGTCTCCGCGGCGACCGCGCGGGCCTTCTCCGCGCCCTTGGCCAGCAGGGAGTCCAGCGTCTCGGGGTCGTCGAGGAATTCCCGCGTGCGGTCCCGGAACGGTGTGACGAAATCGACCATCACCTCGGCCAGATCCGTCTTGAGGGCGCCGTACATCTTCCCCTCGTAGGACTTCTCCAGGTCCGGGATGGCGGTGCCGGTGAGGGTGGAGAGGATGCTGAGGAGGTTGCTGACGCCGGGCTTGGCCTCGCGGTCGAAGCGGATCACCGTGTCGGTGTCCGTCACGGCGCTCTTGACCTTCTTCGCGGTGACCTTCGGGTCGTCGAGCAGGTCGATGATGCCCTTGGGCGAGGACGCCGACTTGCTCATCTTGATCGACGGGTCCTGAAGATCGAAGATCTTCGCCGTCTCCTTGAGGATGTACGGGTTGGGGATGGCGAAGGTGTCGCCGAAGCGGGTGTTGAAGCGGTCCGCGAGGTCGCGGGTCAGCTCCAGGTGCTGGCGCTGGTCCTCTCCGACCGGGACCTGATCGGCCTGGTAGAGGAGGATGTCGGCCACCATCAGCACGGGGTAGGTGAACAGACCGACGGTGGTGCGGTCCGCGCCCTGCTTGGCCGACTTGTCCTTGAACTGGGTCATCCGGGATGCCTCGCCGAAGCCGGTGACGCAGTTCATGACCCAGGCGAGCTGAGCGTGCTCGGGCACGTGGCTCTGGACGAAGAGCGTGCAGCGCTCCGGGTCGAGGCCGGCCGCGAGCAGCTGGGCGGCCGCGATCCGGGTGTTGCGGCGCAGTTCCGCCGGGTCCTGCGGGACGGTGATCGCATGGAGGTCGACGACCATGTAGAAGGCGTCGTGGGACTCCTGGAGGTCCACCCACTGGCGCACCGCGCCGAGGTAGTTGCCGAGGTGGAAGGAGCCGGCGGTGGGCTGGATACCGGAGAGCACACGAGGACGATCGAGAGCCATGGACTGATTGTCTCAGGTCGCGAGGAGCGGTAGGGCGTCCGGTGGGCGCGGGGATGGGTGGCGGGCCTCGGGGGCGGGGATGGGGGTTCGTAGGGGAGATCCCGCAGGGGGTTTTCGAACGCATCCCTTAGGGGATGGCGAGGCCCCCTGCGGGGCCACAACGTGCAGGTGGGGGCGGGTATTCCCGGCGGGTGTTCCCGGCGGGTGCGCGCCACGGTGACGCGCCGGCGGTTGCGCCCCCACGGTGACGCGCCGGCCGTTACTCCCCGACAGCCAGGCCCGGCGCCGGGTAGGCCGCCATCAGCTCGGCGACCTCGGTGCGGATCACCGTGAGGGCGTCCTCGTCGCCCTTCGCCGCGGCCTGGACGCCGCGGTCGATCCACTCCGCGACCTGCGGCATCCGGTCCGTGCCCAGGCCGCGGGAGGTGAGAGCCGGGGTGCCGATGCGGATGCCGGAGGGGTCGAAGGGCTTACGGGGGTCGAAGGGGACGGTGTTGTAGTTGACGACGATGCCCGCCCGGTCCAGGGCCTTGGCGGCGACCTTGCCGGGGACGTCCTTCGAGGTGAGGTCGATCAGCACCAGGTGGTTGTCGGTGCCGCCGGAGACCAGGTCGTAGCCGCGGGCCAGCAGCGCCTCGGCGAGCGCCTTGGCGTTGGCGACGACGGCGTGCGCGTATTCCCGGAAGGACGGGGCGGCGGCCTCGCGCAGGGCGACCGCGATGGCGGCCGTGGTGTGGTTGTGCGGCCCGCCCTGCAGACCGGGGAAGACGGCCTTGTCGACGGCCTTGGCGTGGCTCGCCCGGGACATCAGCATCGCGCCGCGCGGCCCGCGCAGGGTCTTGTGCGTGGTGGTGGAGATGACGTCCGCGTGCGGGACGGGCGACGGGTGGGCGCCGCCCGCGACCAGCCCGGCGATGTGCGCGATGTCCGCGACGAGGACGGCATCGACCTCGCGGGCGATCTCGCCGAACGCGGCGAAGTCGATGGTGCGCGGGACGGCAGTGCCGCCACAGAAGATGATCTTCGGGCGTTCCTTGCGGGCGAGGTCGCGCACCTCGTCGAAGTCGATCAGCGCGGTATCGGGGCGTACGCCGTACTGGACCCCGCGGAACCACGTGCCGGTCGCCGAGACGCCCCAGCCGTGCGTGAGGTGGCCGCCCATCGGCAGTGACATGCCGAGCACGGTGTCGCCCGGTTCGGCGAACGCGAGGTAGGCGGCGAGGTTGGCGGGCGATCCCGAGTACGGCTGGACGTTGGCGTGTTCGACGCCGAAGACGGCCTTGGCGCGCTCGACGGCCAGGGTCTCGACGAGGTCGATGTTCTGCTGGCCTTCGTAGTAGCGACGGCCCGGGTATCCCTCGCTGTACTTGTTCTGCAGGACCGTGCCGGTGGCTTCCAGGACGGCTGCGGAGACGTAGTTCTCGCTGGGGATCAGCCGCAGCGTGTCGGCCTGGAGCTGCTCCTCGGCGCCGACCAGTGCGGCCAGTTCGGGGTCGGCGGCGCTCAGCGCGGGATGGGAGAGGGATGCGGGCTGGGGCTGCGCGGACTGCGGAAGTGACATGGCGTCCTCCGGGGCGGTCGATCGGTGGTCCGGTCGTGGTCCCGGGGTGCCCAGGCGGGGCGACACCTCGTGGTGGTGGCCACGCAGCGCTCCCTCGGGGTCGCTTCCCCGTACGCCAGTCGCGATGCGCACCGCCGAGTCTAGACGGCCGTGCGCGGCCCGGTGCCGGGAACACCCCTTCTGCCCCACGACCCGGCGCCTGCACCACCCGACCGCCCCGGTGCCTTCCGGACGAACCGCCTGCGGGGCAATATAGAGGGGCATATGGGTTACCTCACTCCATACGCCCCGTACGGTCTACCGGAACGGAGTCACGGTGACGTCCACGGAACCCGGCATCGCAGCCGCCCTCGCCGCCGCGGAAGCCCACAGCGCGCACAACTACCACCCGCTCCCCGTGGTCGTGGCGACCGCCGAGGGTGCCTGGATGACGGACGTGACGGGCCGGCGCTATCTGGACATGCTCGCCGGGTACTCCGCGCTGAACTTCGGGCACGGCCACCCGCGGCTGCTGGCCGCCGCCCGCGCCCAGCTGGAACGGGTCACCCTCACCTCACGCGCCTTCCACCACGACCGGTTCGGCGACTTCTGCACCCGGCTGGCCGAGCTGTGCGGGATGGAACTGGTGCTGCCGATGAACACCGGCGCCGAGGCGGTGGAGACCGCGGTGAAGACCGCCCGCAAATGGGGCTACCAGGTCAAAGGCGTCCCGGACGGCCAGGCGAAGATCGTCGTCGCGGACGGCAACTTCCACGGCCGGACCACCACCATCGTCTCGTTCTCCACCGATCCCGAGGCCCGCGACGGCTTCGGCCCGTACACCCCCGGTTTCGAGATCGTCCCCTACGGCGACCTGGCCGCGATGGAGGCGGCGGTCGACGAGCGGACCGTCGCGGTCCTGCTGGAGCCGATCCAGGGCGAGGCGGGCGTACGCGTGCCGCCGCCCGGCTATCTGGCGGGCGTACGCGAGCTGACCCGGCGCCGGAACGTGCTGTTCGTCGCCGACGAGATCCAGTCCGGGCTGGGCCGCACGGGCCGGACCTTCGCCTGTGAGCACGAGGGCGTGGTGCCCGACGTGTACGTGCTCGGCAAGGCGCTGGGCGGCGGGGTGGTGCCGGTGTCGGCGGTGGTGTCCTCGCGCGAGGTGCTGGGCGTCTTCGCGCCGGGCGAGCACGGCTCGACGTTCGGCGGGAACCCGCTGGCGTGCGCGGTCGCGCTGGAGGTGATCGCGATGCTGCGGACCGGCGAATACCAGGAACGGGCAACGGAGTTGGGCGAGCACCTGCACAGCGAGCTGGGGCTGCTGGTGGGCGGCGGGACGGTGGACGCGGTGCGCGGCCGCGGACTGTGGGCGGGCGTGGACGTCAACCCGTCCCGCGGCACCGGTCGCGCGGTCTCCGAGCAGCTGATGGCGCGCGGCGTCCTGGTCAAGGACACCCACGGCGCGACGATCCGGCTCGCGCCGCCCCTGATGATCAGCAAGGAGGACCTGGACTGGGGGCTGGAACGGCTGAGGGACGTCCTGGAGGCGTGACGGGAGGGTGTGAGGGAACGGCGTGGCGGGGGGCGTGAGGGGGCGACGGACGTGCAGCGGGCGGCCGGCGGCGGGTGCGAGGCCCTGGCCGCTCGCTGTGCCAGGTCCGTGCCGAGCCCCGCGCCGGTCCGTCCGGCTCAGCGGATCACATGGGGGAAGGACCGGCTCAGCGGATCACATGGGGAAGGAAACGGGCGTACTCGTCCGTGACCGGTCCTGCCGACTCGCGGATGCCGAGGCCGGCCGCCTCGTCCTCGACGACCCAGGCCCCCAGCACCACCCGGTTGCCGTCGAAGTCCGGCAGCGGCGCCAACTCCTGGTAGCAGCACGGGTCGTCCGGCCCGCGCAGCACCGGCTCGTCGCCCGGCTGGTGCAGGGTGACGCCGGCGCCCTCCCGGCCCAGCAGCGGTTTGGCGGCGTAGCCGCGGGTGTGCGCCAGCTCGCGCGGCCCGTCCAGGTAGGCGGGCAGCAGGTTCGGGTGGCCGGGGTAGAGCTCCCACAGGATGGCCAGCAGCGCCTTGTTGGAGAGCAGCATCTTCCAGACGGGTTCGATCCAGAGGGTGGAGCCGGTGCCGCCGCCGTTGTCGAGGGTGTCCAGGACGTGCGGGCCGAAGTCGTCGGTGGCCAGCCACTCCCACGGGTAGAGCTTGAAGCAGGCCCGCACGAAGCGCAGCCGCTGGTCGACGAAGCGGCCCGAGAGCCGGTCCCAGCCGATCTCCTCCACGGGGATGGCGACGGTCGCGAGGCCCGCCTGCTGGGCCGTCTCCTCCAGGTAGGCGACGGTCATCAGGTCCTCGCCGAGCTCGTCGCCCGCGGAGTGCGCGAAGTGCACCGGGGCACCCGGCGGCAGCAGCGGGGCCTGCCGCTTCCAGGCCGCGACCAGCCGCTCATGCAGCGAGTTCCACTGGTCGGCGCCGGGGAAGCGTTCCTCCATCCAGAACCACTGGGGGCTGGCGGCCTCGACCAGCGAGGTCGGCGTATCGGCGTTGTACTCCAGCATCTTGGCCGGGCCGGTGCCGTCGTAGTGCAGGTCGAACCGCCCGTAGAGGGAGGGGAGTTCGGCGCGCCGGCGCCAGGACTCGGCGACCAGCGCGGCCAGCCGGGGGTCGGTGATCCCGAGGTCGGCGAAGCGGTCGCGGGCGACGATGTGCTCGGCGGCGGCCAGGCACATGCCGTGCAGCTCCTCGACGACCTCCTCCAGCGCCTCGACCTCCGGGAGGGTGAAGGAGTAGTACGCGCTCTCGTCCCAGTAGGGGCGCAGCGAGTCGTCCGGGTAGCGGGTGAGCGGGTAGATCAGGCCCTGCGCCTCGACGGTCTGCTGCCAGCCGGGGCGGGGCTCGATGGTGTGGCGTTCCATGCCCGTCCGGTGTCCGCTCAGCCGCCGAAGGAGCCGTGGTGGCTGCCGTGCCCGCCGTGGCCTCCGGAGCAGCCGAAACCGCCGCGGTTGACGGCCGTGGTCCGGCTGAAGGTGCCGTTGTCGGCGTACTTGCCGCCGCCGTTGTCGGGATCGTAGTACCACTGGGCGTCGACCGGCCGCTTGCCGCGGCCCGACGTACCGGACCCCGCGCCGCCGGTCCCCGAACCGCCGGTGGACGAGCCGCCGCCGGCCGAGCAGCTCTTGGCGTCGACGACGCGGTAGCCCTTGACCACGTCGTAGCTGTTGCGGTCCACGCAGCGCTTGTCCGGGTCGGAGCCGCAGGACGTCAGGGCGGCGGCCAGGGCGCCCATACCGCCCAGGATCACCGTGCTCGACCGCAGCCGGCGGCGTGCTTTCTCGGCCATTTTCTGTCTCCCCGTGGACGGACATCCGTACGAACGGGGAGCAAGCTTAGGGGCACACGGCACGGCGCCGGACCGCCCCTTCGGACGGCCCGGCGCTGTGCGGTGGGCGAGTGAGTGGATATGGATCGGAGTGGCCGGATATCGGTGGCCGGTTGTTGGTGGATGACTGTCGGCGGATGGCCGCCGACGGATGGTTGCCGGAGTGGACGGTTACACGACGATCTGAGTGTCGGTGCCGGTGGAGGTGCCGAAGTTGCTGTCTCCGGTGTAGGTGGCGGTGACCAGGTAGCTGCCGGGTGTGACCAGCGCGGAGCTGACCGTGGCGACACCGCTGCCGTTCAGGGTTCCGGTGAGGTTCACGGTGGTCACCCCGTCGGTGATGGTGAAGTTGACGTTGCCGGTCGGAATGCCACTGCCGGGTGCCACCGCCGCTACGAAGGCGATGAACCCGACCGTCTGCCCACTCGTGGACGGGTCGGGGAACGAGGTGACCGTGGTGAGCGTCGAGGCCTGGGTCACCGTCTGGGTGTCCGTCCCGACAGAGCTGGCGAAGTCGGCGTCACCGTTGTAGGTCGCGGTGACGTTGTGCGTACCGACGTCCAGGGTGCTGGTGGTGACGGTCGCGATCCCCGCGACGACGGTGCCGGTCAGCGTGCCGCCCCCGCCACCGTCGATGACGAACGTGACGGTGCCGGTCGGGCTGCCCACCCCGGGCGGGTCGACGGTGACGTTCGCGGTGAAGGTCACCAGCTCCCCGAACACCGAGGGGTCGGGCAAGGATGCGACGGTCGTCGTCGTGGACGCCTGGGTCACGGTCTGCGTGTCGGTGCCGCTGGAGGCCGTGAAGTTGGCGTCACCGCTGTAGGTCGCCGTGACGGTGTGCGTACCGACCGGAATCGCACTCGTGCTGACGCTCGCCGTACCACCCGAGAGCGTCGCCGTCAGCGTCGGCCCACCGGTGACCACGAAGGTGACCGTGCCGGTGGGAGTGCCGGCGCCGGGAGAGACCGGCGCAACGGTGGCCGACAACGTCACCGACTCACCGACCGCCGACGGGTCGGGGGCCGTCGACACCGACGTGGTCGTCGACGCCTGAGCCACCGTCTGCGTGTCCGCACCGACCGAGCCGGTGAAGTCCCCGTCACCGCTGTACGTCGCGGTGACGGCGTAAGTCCCGGCCGTCACGAGCCCGTTGGTGCCGACACCGACCGTGCCGCCACTCAGCGTCCCGGTCAGACTCACGGTCGTGACACCGTCGGTGGCGACGAACGTGACCGTACCGGTGGGCGTACCCGCCCCCGGCGACACCGGGGAGACCGTGGCCGTGAAGGTCGCCGTCTGCCCGACCACGGACGGGTCGGGGGAGGTCGTGACCGACGTGGTGGTCACGGCCGGCGCAACCGTCTGGGTGTCCGACCCGACCGAGCCGCTGAAGCCACTGTCACCGCTGTAGGTCGCCGTGACGGTGTGCGTACCGACCGGAATGGCACTCGTGCTGACGCTCGCCGTACCGCCCACGAGCGTCCCGGTCAGCGTCGGCCCACCGGTGACCACGAAGGTGACCGTCCCGGTCGGCGTACCCGCACCCGGCGACACCGGGGCGACCGTGGCCGTCAGGGTCACCGGCTCACCGAACACCGACGGGTCGGGGGACGTCGTGACCGAGGTGGTGGTCGAGGCCGGGGTGACCGTCTGGGTGTCGTTGCCGCTGGAGCCGGCGAAGTCACCGTCACCGCTGTATGTCGCCGTGACGGCGTAAGTCCCGGCCGTGACAAGCCCGTTGGTGTTGACACTGGCCGTTCCGCCGCTCAACGTCCCGGTCAGGCTCACGGTCGTGTCACCGTCGGTGGCGACGAACGTGACCGTACCGGTGGGTGTCCGGTGAAGTTCCCGTCACCGCTGTACGTCGCCGTGACATTGCTGGTCCCGACCGGAATGGCACTCGTGCTGACACTCGCCGTACCGCCCACGAGCGTCGCCGTCAGCGTCGGACCACCGGCGACCACGAACGTGACCGTACCGGTCGGCGTACCCGCACCCGGCGACACGGGCGCAACCGTGGCCGTCAAGGTCACCGACTCACCGAACACCGACGGGTCCGGAGACGTCGTGACCGACGTGGTCGTCGACGCCTGCGTCACCGTCTGC
>NZ_JOIX01000073.1 GCF_000720175.1 Streptomyces sp. NRRL S-337 | reverse complement strand
GGCGGAAGGGGCGGGTGGGGTCCATGGGGGCGAGTGGTGCGGGCGGGTTCGCCGGGGAGCCCACGGTGGCGGTGGGCAGGAGGGGGGCCAGGGCCTGGTAGACCTCCTGCGCGTCGGCGGGGCGGGCCTGCGGGTCCTTGCGCAGGAGGTGCAGCACGAGGGCTTCGAGGGCCTCGGGGACGTCGGGGCGGAGCTTCCGCACCGGCACGGGCTCCTCGTGGAGGTGGCGGTGGAGCACGCCGAGGGCCGTCGACCCCGCGAACGGGACCTCGCCGCTGAGGAGTTCGTGCAGCAGGACACCCAGCGCGTAGAGGTCGGTGTACGGGCCGACCGCGCCGCCCATGGCCTGCTCGGGCGCCATGTAGGCGGGGCTGCCGATGGGCGAGCCGGTGTGCGTGAGGCGGGTGGTGTCGGTGTCCAGCGCGGAGGCGATGCCGAGGTCGAGGACGACCAGGGAACCGTCCGGGCGGATCATGACGTTACGGGGTTTGAGGTCGCGGTGGACGATCGGCACCGCGTGGACGGAGGCGAGCACGGCGCAGAGCTGGGCGGCGACCGAGACCGCCCAGGGCCAGGGGTAGGGGTCGTGCTCGGCGAGGTGGTCGGAGAGGTCGGCGCCCTCGACGTACTGCATGACCAGGTAGAGGTCCTCGCCGTCGCTGCCGGCGTCGTGGACGGTGACCAGCCCGGGGTGGTCGACCTGCGCGGTGACCCGGCACTCGCGGACGAAGCGGCGCCGCATCTCCTCGCCGTCGGGGGTACCGGCCACCCGGTCCGGGCGCAGCAGCTTGACGCCGACCCGGCGGTCCAGCCGGCGGTCGTAGCCGATCCAGACCTGGCCCATCCCGCCCTGGCCGAGCAGCGCGGAGAGTTCGTAACGGTCGCCGATGACCCGGCCGTTCACCGCCCTTCCTCCTTGCGGAGGTAGTCGCTGAGCTCGTCGAGTTCGGCCCGCACCCGGTCGATGCGCTGCGGCTGCGGACGCTCCTGGGGCGCGGGCGCGGGGAGATACGGGGGCGCGGGGTGGTGGCCGGGCGCCGGCGGCGGGGGCAGCCGGGTCTCGGTCGCGGCGTACGGGTTGGCCGGGCGGGGGCCCTGGTACGGCTGGGTCTCCCGGGAGTGGAAGGCGCCCGGTGCGGCCGGCTGCGGCGGGCCGTAGGGCTGCGCGAGGGGCGGGGTGCCCGGCATGCCCGCGAGGCCCGGGTAGGCCGCCGGGACGTGGCCGGTGCCGGGGGCGGCGGTGCGCCGGGCACGGGTGTCGACGACGAGGTAGTAGGCCACGGCCGCCGCGATCTGCATCAGCAGCAGGCCCACGCCGACGTTGGTGCGCCAGTCCGTCTCGGCGTAACTGGTGATCAGCACGCACGCACCGATGACCGCCACCAGGTCACCGCCGAACAGCCACCAGCCCAGCTGCCCGCGCTGCACGATCGCGGCCCGCAGCATCGGCACCCAGGCCAGCAGCCCCAGGCTGAGCACCGCGGTGGCCACGAACACCACCCGCAGCAGGATGACCGTGCCCTGCGCGGGGGGACGGTGCGGCGGGGGGGCCGGGACGGGGCCGTGCATCAACTGCTCCTGACGGATCGGTTCGTGGCCGGTGGGGCCGTGCTGACACGGCGGCCTGGCACGGCGGCGGTGGTGCGCCCATCACCGCACGTGCCTTGCGAGCGTATATACGACACGGGGCGCGCGTGCGGGGTTGTACGGAATGGACCGGGCGATGTGCCGGGCCCATATTGCGACCTGCGGCAGGCCGGGACCGCCCCAGGTCCCGCCGTTCCGCCGGTCCGTCCGCTATACCCGATCCGTCCGCCGGTCGGTGGCGACCGGTGGCGTGAAAAGCGAACCGGGGGCGCCCCGCCGATCCGTCGGACCGTGCGTGACCGGCCGTCCGTCAGTCCGGTGTGACCGACCCGTCCGTCAGCCCGTCGTAGAGGCCCTGGACCAGCTGTTCGCCGAGCCGGGTGGCCTGGCGCAGGGTGCTTTCGAAGGCGGCCAGGTCGCTGAACCGGCTGCCGTAACGGCGCTGTTCGGCCAGCGGGAGCCGGGGCAGCTGGAGGCGGCGGACGTCGAGCCGGGTGGCGGTGGAGGCGTAGCTGCTGGCCTGGCGGTTGTTGGCGGTGCCGCGCAGGAAGCCGGCGAGGAACCACGGGTCCAGGGCGGCCGGGTCGGGGCGCAGCAGGGTGAGGTTGCGGCCGAGGGCGGCGCCGGCGGTGGCCGCGTCGACGACCCGGGCGATGGCGCCGCCGCCGAGGACCGGGACGACGACGTCGCCCTCGCGGAGCAGGACGGGTTCCTCGGCCGGCCCGGAGGCGGGCGCCTCGGGCAGGGCGCCGGAGGGGCAGCCGCCGGCGATGACGTCGTGGTCGGTGAGGACCGGGGGCGCGTCCGGCCCCTCGGCCGGTGCGGTGCCGGGGCCGCCGGTGCGCAGTACCAGGGCGCCGGAGCGGGCGAGTTCGCCGACGGTGGTCAGCGGCCAGCGGGCCGGTCCGGTGTCGGCGTCGGCGGGCCGGGGGGTGAGCTGGGTGGTCCGGGCGAGGGTTTCGGTCAGCCGGTCGTGCACCTCGGCGAGTGCGGCGGGGCCGCCGGCCGCGGCGGGCGGCGGGAGGTGCCGGGCCGGGGCCAGGTCGACGTCGTCGTCGAGGAGGTCGATGGCGGCCAGCGAGCGCCGGACGCCGGGCCGTTCCTCGATGCCGCCGTCGCGGTCGAAGGCCCGCCAGGCCTCCACGGCGGTGTCCCGGACGGTCTGCCAGTCGGGCCGGTCCCGGCCGGCGGCCGGGCCGGCGGCGGGGCCCGCGGTGTCGACGACGAGGAGCTGCGGGGTGGGCGGGGTGGTGCCGCCGGGCTTGCGCAGCACCCACAGGTGCAGCGGGACGCCGTTGGGCGGGGCGGCGCCGGCCGGCAGCGCGATGACCGCGCGCAGGGCACCGCGGCGCAGCAGGTCGGCGCGGATCCGGCGGCCGGAGCGGCGGGACGCGGCGGCCGGCGGCATGAGCACGACGGCGGTGCCGCCCTCGCGCAGCCGGGCCAGGGCGTGCTGGACCCAGGCGAGTTCGGATTCGGTGCGGGCCGGGAAGCCGTACTCCCAGCGCGGGTCGTAGGCGAGTTCGTCGTGGCCCCAGTTGCGTTCGTTGAACGGCGGGTGGACGAGCACGGCGTCCGCGGTGAGTTCGGGGAAGGCGTCGGCGCGCAGGGTGTCCGCGGCGCGCACCCGGACCTCGGCGGGGGCGCCGAGGGCGAGGCGGAGCGCGGTGAGCGCGGCGAGGTCGGGGTCGGACTCCTGGCCGTGGAGGGTGACGGCGGTGCCGTCGGTCTCGTCGGCGGTGCGCTCGCGGGCGGCGGCGAGCAGCGCGCCGGCGCCGCAGGCCGGGTCGAGGACGGTGGCCAACGGGCCTGCCACGGCGGCGAGTTCGGCCATCAGGGCGGCCGGTCCCGGCGGGGTCAGGGTGTACTGCCGGGGATTGGCGTCCAGATGGCGGCCGAGCAGGAACGCGTAGGCCTCGGGGGCGCCGTCCAGGGTCGCGAGCTCGCCGGTGGAGCGTACGAGTGCGGCGGAGGGGGCGAGCGCCTCGCGGGTGAGGCCGCGGACGGGGTGGCCGGGGCCGAGCCGGGCGGCGAGCACGGAGTCGAGCATCGCGGGCAGCACGCCGGTGAGCTCGGTGTCGTCGGCGGCGCCGCGCAGCTGCTGCCAGGCGGCGGGCCGGTCGTGGGCGAGCAGCAGGACGGCGCCGGCCTGGCGGAGCGCGGCGGCGGCGCCCGCGGGGTGTCCGACGAGCTGCTGCCAGACCCGCTCGCGCAGCGGGACCTCGGCGAGTTTGCCCTGGTCGCGCAGCCATTGCTCGATGTCGCGGAGGGCGAAGGCGGGGCTGGTCTCGGTGCCGCCGACGGGCTTGGGGAAGTCGGGGTGGCGGCGCCGCCAGTTGCTGACCGCGGCCCGGCCGACGCCGGCGAGCCGGGCGATGCCGGCGGCGGTCACCTCGGTCGGGCGGCCGTCCGCCCCCTGGTCCGCTGACGCGTTGTGCGGCACCTGACTGACTCCCATTCCGTGAACCCCCGACCTCCTGTGACCCCCGACGCTGTGTCGGCCAGCATACCCATCCGCCAGAATTCTCCCCCTTCACAGCGTGAACCAATCCTCTTCTCTCATTCATGTTGACTCGGTTCACAGCCTCTGCTGTTATTGACCCACCACCGCAACGGTCTTCGATCCACCAGCCCGGAAGGGGCTCCCACGCATGTCCCAGCAGATGCACTTCCAGCCCGCCCCGCAGGGGCACGCCGCCCCGCAGCAGGCCCGTAACGGTCTCGGCGTCGCCGCCCTGATCCTCGGCATCATCGGCGCACTCAGTGGCATCCCGATGATCCTGTTCTGGCTGGCCGGGCCCCTGGGCATCCTGGCCCTGATCTTCGGCCTGGTGGGCATGGGCCGGGCCAAGAAGGGCCAGGCCACCAACAAGGGCGTGGCGATCACCGGCACGATCCTCGGCGCCCTCTCGATCATCCTCGCGGTCGTCGGGGTCATCGTCACCCTGATGGCCGTCAACAAGGCCGTCGACGAGGTGCACAAGGAGTACGAGAAGCAGTCGGGCAGCAGCAGCAACATCAAGGACCTGGGCGCGGGTCAGGCCGCGAAGTACAACAACGGCCTTGAGGTGTCCGTCTCGAAGCCGACCCCGTACACCGTCGACAAGAACACCCTCATCGACGGCCACACCGAGGGCAACAAGGCCTGGAAGGTCACCGTCACCCTCAAGAACACCGCCTCCAAGCCCTACACCAACCCGCTGATGACGACCGACGCGGAGGCCGACGGCAAGAAGTCCGAGGAGGTCGCCGACGACAAGCACGGCATCCTGCACCACGACTTCGAGAAGACGCTCAGCCCCAACGAGTCCTCCAAGGTGGACATGGTCTTCGACGCCCCGCCGACCGCCAAGGAGCTCGAACTCAAGATCACGCCGGACCTGCTGCTCGACCCGGCGAACTGGAAGCTGGCGCTCTGACGCAACGGGGTCCCGCCCCTTCCTCCCCCTCCCGGCCCGGCACCGCGACCCGCGGTGCCGGGCCGGCGCCGTCCGGCCGGCGGGAACGGACCGTGCCGGCGCGGCGTCTGACTCACTGCCCGACGGGCACCTGGTCTCCGGGCCGGCCGCGTCAGGTACCTTTCCGGCAGTTGAGAGTGAGTGAGGACCCTGATGGACACGGCCGCCGCAACGGCCGGGGGTGCCCCCGGACGGGACCTGGGGCAGGACGGCCGCACCGTGCCGCCGCCCCGGACCCCCGCCGACCCGGCCGCGACCACCGCCCCCGGGCCGCCCGCCGGCCCCCTTTGGCGCACCGCCCGCCGCCTGCGGGACCGGGCGGCCCCGCTGCATGTGCCCCGCCTCGACCCGTACTGGGCCGCCCTCCTCTTCTTCCTCGCCTTCGCGCTGCTGGCCCTGCACCGCTTCCGGACCCTGTCCACGTCCTCCTGGGACCTGGGCATCTTCGAACAGGCGATACGCGGCTACGCCCACTTCCGGGCGCCGGTCGTCGACCTCAAGGGCCCCGGCACCAACATCCTCGGCGACCACTTCAGCCCCGTACTGGTCGTGCTCGCCCCCCTCTACCGCGTCTTCCCCTCCTCACTGACCCTGCTGATAGCCCAGGCCGCGCTGTTCGCGGTGTCCGTCATACCGGTCACCCGCGCCGCGGCCCGCGCCCTCGGCCGGCTCCCCGGCCTCGCCCTCGGCATCGCGTACGGAGCCTCCTGGGGCCTGCAGAAGGCCGTCGACTTCGACTTCCACGAGATCGCGTTCGCCCTGCCGCTGCTGGCCTTCGCCCTCGAAGCGGTGCTCCGCGGCCGCTGGACCGCGGCGGTGTGCTGGGCGGCGCCGCTGGTCCTGGTCAAGGAGGACCTGGGCGTCACCGCCGCCGCCATCGGGGCCCTCGCGCTGATACGCACCCGGCGGGCGAGCCCCCTCCCCATCGCCCTTGTCGGCTTCGGCCTCGGCGCCGCCGCCCTCACCCTCGGCGTCCTCATCCCCTCCTTCAACGGGTCCGGCTCGTACGACTACTGGGCCAAGTTCGGCGCCGACGGCGGCGGGGCGACGATCCCCCTCGACACGGCGCTGCGCACCACCTTGTGGGTGCTGCTCCCCACCACCGGCCTGCTCGCCCTGCGCTCCCCCCTCATCCTGGTCGCGCTGCCCACCCTGGGCTGGCGGTTCCTCTCCCACGAACCCCACTACTGGGGCATCGACTGGCACTACAACGCCGTGCTGATGCCGGTGGTCTTCCTCGCCCTGGTCGACGCGCTCCCCCGGGCCCGGGTCTCCACCCGCCCCTGGCTGCGCTCCTACGCCCACCACCTGCCGGCGGCCGCCCTCGCCGCGGCCCTCGCGCTGACCGCCAACCTGCCACTGGCGCGGCTCACCGAGTCCGCGACGTACCGCACGCCGCCGGACGTCGCCGCCGCGGCGCGGCTGCTCTCCCGCATCCCCGACGGCGCCACCGTCGAGTCCGACATACGCCCCCTGAGCCGGCTCACCGACCACACGCGCGTCTTCTGGCTCGGCAACACGGGGGGCTTGGCGCCCGGCTACATCGCGGTCCAGCTGCGGGACGGACACACGGTGCGCCAGACGGTCGCGGAAGCGGTGGCACGGCATCCGCGGGCGCACTATGTCGTGCTTGGCGGCGCGGCGGATGTCCTGGTGCTACGCCGTACGTCTGCGCTTCGCTGAGCCGCCTCCCACGTTTTCGGCTGGCCCGCCGTGGGGGTTGCGGTTCTTCCGCCTTCGGCGGGCGTGGGGGTTTGGGCCGGGGGGCGCTCGGTTTCGTTGTGGTGCCGGGTGTGGTCCTCCGGGGGCGGGTTTCCGGACTGCTGACGCTTTACGTCCGGAAACCCGCCCCCTCCGGCCCACCCCCTACGGCCGGAATCGCGCCCCCGCCCGGTTGGGGGGAAGCAGACTGGGGCTCTGCCGCGCCAAAGGCGCGGCAGAGCCCCAGTCCCATGCCCTCCCGGGCGGGGGCGCCCCACCGGACGCAAGGGGGCGGCCCGGAGGCGCCTGTTGTGTGGACGTAAAGCGTCAGCAGTCCACACAACAGGCGCCGGAGGGCCGAACCCGCAACCCACCACCCACCAGGCGCCCCCGGCCCTAAACCCCACCCCGCCGAAGGCGGAAGAACAGCAACCACCACGGCGGGCCAGCCGAAAACGTGGGAGGCAGTCACAAACGTACGGCTACGACAACACCGTCGTCAGGAACTCGCCCACCCAGGCGAGAAGCTGACGCCCCACCACCGGCTTGCCGCCGATCTTGGCCGTCGTGGGCCGCGGAACCAGGATCTGGTGAGCGGCCGGCTTCAGGACCGTACGCGGGTACAACCGCTTCAGGCGGAGTTCCTGGGACTCGCGGAGTTCGACCGGGCCGAAGCGGATGTTGGCGCCCTGGAGGGTGATGTCCGAGACGCCGCAGGAACGGGCCAGCATCCGCAGGCCGGCGACGAGCAGGAGGTTCTCGACCGGCTCGGGCAGCTTGCCGTAGCGGTCGGTGAGCTCCTCGCGGACCGCGGCGATGTCCTCCTCGGAGTTCGCGGAGGCGATCGCGCGGTAGGCCTGGAGGCGGAGGCGCTCGCCGGGGGCGTAGTCGTGCGGGACGTGCGCGTCGACGGGGAGCTCGATCTTCACTTCGAGCGGCGGCTCCTCCTCCACGCCGCCTTCGAGGGACGCGCGGTAGTCGGCGACGGCCTCGCCGACCATGCGGACGTAGAGGTCGAAGCCGACGCCGGCGATGTGGCCGGACTGTTCGCCGCCGAGGAGGTTGCCGGCGCCGCGGATCTCCAGGTCCTTCATGGCGACGTACATGCCGGCGCCCATCTCCGTGTGCTGGGCGATGGTGGCGAGGCGCTCGTGGGCGGTCTCGGTCAGCGGCTTCTCGGGCGGGTAGAGGAAGTACGCGTAGCCGCGTTCGCGACCGCGGCCGACCCGGCCGCGGAGCTGGTGCAGCTGCGACAGGCCGAAGTTGTCGCCGCGCTCCACGATCAGCGTGTTGGCGTTGGAGATGTCGATGCCGGACTCGACGATCGTGGTCGAGACCAGGACGTCGAACTTCTTCTCCCAGAAGTCGACGACGACCTGTTCGAGGGCCGACTCGGACATCTGGCCGTGGGCGGTGGCGATCCGGGCCTCGGGGACGATCTCGCGGAGGCGGGCGGCGGCACGGTCGATGGACTCGACGCGGTTGTGGATGTAGAAGACCTGGCCCTCGCGGAGCAGTTCGCGGCGGATGGCGGCGCCGATCTGCTTCTGCTCGTAGGGGCCGACGAAGGTCAGGACCGGGTGCCGCTCCTCGGGCGGGGTGGTGATCGTGGACATCTCGCGGATGCCGGTGACCGCCATCTCCAGGGTGCGGGGGATCGGCGTGGCGGACATGGTCAGCACGTCGACGTTGGCCCGGAGCTTCTTCAGCTGCTCCTTGTGCTCGACGCCGAAGCGCTGCTCCTCGTCGACGATGACCAGGCCCAGGTCCTTGAACTTGGTCTCGGAGGAGAACAGGCGGTGGGTGCCGATGACGATGTCGACGGCGCCGTCCCGCAGGCCCTCCAAGGTCGCCTTGGCCTCGGTGTCGGTCTGGAAGCGGGACAGCGCCTTGACGTTGACCGGGAACTGGCCGTACCGCTCGGTGAAGGTGCCGTAGTGCTGCTGGACGAGCAGCGTGGTCGGGACCAGGACGGCGACCTGCTTGCCGTCCTGGACGGCCTTGAAGGCGGCGCGGACCGCGATCTCGGTCTTGCCGTAGCCGACGTCGCCGCAGATCAGCCGGTCCATCGGGACCGACTTCTCCATGTCCTCCTTGACCTCGGCGATGGTGGTGAGCTGGTCGGGCGTCTCCGCGTACGGGAAGGCGTCCTCCAGCTCGCGCTGCCAGGGGGTGTCCGGGCCGAAGGTGTGGCCGGGGGCCGCCATCCGGGCCGAGTACAGCTTGATCAGGTCGGCGGCGATCTCCTTGACGGCCTTCTTGGCGCGCGCCTTGGTCTTGGTCCAGTCGGCGCCGCCGAGCCGGTGCAGGGTCGGGGCCTCGCCGCCCACGTACTTGGTGACCTGCTCCAGCTGGTCGGTGGGGATGTAGAGGCGGTCGCCGGGCTGGCCGCGCTTGGCCGGCGCGTACTCGACGAGGAGGTACTCGCGGGTCGCGCCCTGGACCGTGCGCTGCACCATCTCGATGTAGCGGCCCACGCCGTGCTGCTCGTGGACGATGTAGTCGCCCGCTTCGAGGGTGAGCGGGTCGATGGTCTTGCGGCGCCGGGCCGGCATCCGCTGGCCGTCCTTGCCGGCCGCCTTCTGGCCGGACAGGTCGGTCTCGGTCAGCACCGCCAGCTGGAGCTGCGGAGCGATGAAGCCGTTGTCGAGGGAGCCGCAGGCGACGTGGACGAGGGCGGGCGAGATCTCGGGGAGGTCGGCGTCGAGGCGGGCGGCGATGCCCTCACCGCCGAGGACCTCGACCGTGCGGGCCGCGGGGCCGTGCGCCTCGGTGACGTAGACCGTGCGCCAGCCGTCGGCGAGCCACTGCTTGGTGTCGGCCAGCGCCCGCTGGGTGTCACCGCGGTACGTCTCGGGGGCCTGCAGCCCCAGCTTGAGGGTGTCGCCGTCGTCCTCGGCGTCCGGGTCCTCCCCGGAGGCGAACGGCGTGACCGACCACCACATCATGTCCAGCTCACGGGCCCGGTCGCGGACGTCCGCGAGGCCCCACAGGGACGCCGCGCCGACGTCGATGGGCGCGTCCCCGCCGCCCGCCGTCGCGGCCCAGCTGGCCTGCAGGAACTCCTGGCTGGTCGCCACCAGGTCGGCGGCCCGGGTGCGCACCCGCTCCGGGTCGCAGACGACGGCCATGGAGCCCTTGGGCAGGACGTCGAGCAGCAGCTCCATCTCGTCGACGAGGACCGGCGCGAGCGACTCCATGCCTTCGACCGCGATGCCCTCGGCGATCTTGCCGAGGAGTTCGCCCAGCTCCGGGTGCTGTTCGGCGAGGGCGGCGGCGCGGTTGCGGACGTCCTCGGTGAGCAGCAGCTCACGGCAGGGCGGCGCCCACAGGCCGTGCTCGGCGATCTCCAGGGAGCGCTGGTCGGCGACCTTGAAGTAGCGGATCTCCTCGACGTCGTCGCCCCAGAACTCGATCCGGAGCGGGTGCTCCTCGGTGGGCGGGAAGACGTCCAGGATGCCGCCGCGGACCGCGAACTCGCCGCGCTTCTCGACCAGTTCGACGCGGGCGTAGGCGGCCGCCGCCAGCCCGTCGACGATCTGCTCCAGGTCGGCGGTCTGCCCCGTGCGCAGGCTGACCGGCTCCAGGTCGCCCAGGCCCTTGACCTGCGGCTGGAGCACCGAGCGGATCGGCGCGACGACGACCGAGACGGGGCCCGCGGTCGGGTCGTCCGGGCTGGGGTGGGTGAGCCGGCGGAGCACCGCCAGGCGCCGGCCGACGGTGTCCGAGCGCGGGGAGAGCCGCTCGTGCGGCAGCGTCTCCCAGGACGGGTACTCGACGACGGAGTTGTCCTCGCCGGCCGGCATCAGGCTGCGCAGCGCGGCGGCGAGGTCCTCGGCCTCCCGGCCGGTGGCGGTGACCGCCAGCACGGGGCGCCGCGCCTCGCGGGCGAGCCCGGCGATCACGAACGGGCGGGCGGCCGGCGGGCCGACGAGATCCACGTGCGGGCGGCGTCCGTCGGCCGCGGCCCGGACCGCTTCGGCGAGCGCCGGGTCCCGTACGACGGCGTCGAGCAGACCAGTCAGGCTCATGAAAGGCTTCCGTCCCAGAGGGCGAGGCGAACAACGCGAACAGCCCGCGACGTCATACGGGCGGGGGTTGCCCACGATACGCCCGACCGCCGACAAACCGCCGCCCGAGCAGACCGGGCCCGGGCGGGGGCGGACCGCCCGGTCCCGTTCCGGATCCCGGTCCGGCATGGAAGGCTGGGGCGGGAACGGTGCCCACTACACACAACGGTGGCAGGGAAGCGGAGGGGGACCCATGAGCCGCACGACCAGGGGCAGCGACAGCCCCACGGACCGGGGCACGGGCGGCCCACGGACGCCGGCGCCGGAGCCCGGGGGCGCCCGCACCGAGCGGCGCGGCCCGGTCGTCGCCGCCCTGATGCTCGGCATGGCACTGGCCGCGCTGGACTCCACGATCATCGCCACCGCCGTCCCCCAGATCGTCGGGGACCTCGGCGGCTTCGCGGTCTTCTCCTGGCTGTTCTCCGGCTACCTGCTGGCCGTCACCGTCACCCTGCCCGTCTACGGCAAGCTCTCCGACACCTTCGGCCGCAAGCCCATCCTGATCACCGGCATCGTGCTCTTCCTCGCCGGCTCACTGGCCTGCGCGGCCGCCTGGAACATGGCGTCCCTGATCGCCTTCCGGGTACTGCAGGGCCTGGGCGGCGGCGCCCTCCAGGGCACCGTGCAGACCATCGCCGCCGACCTCTACCCGATGAAGGAACGCCCCAAGATCCAGGCCAGGCTCTCCGGCGTCTGGGCCACCTCGGCGATCGCCGGGCCGGCGCTCGGCGGACTGCTCGCGGCCTACGCGGACTGGCGGTGGATCTTCCTGGTCAACCTGCCGGTGGGCGCGGTGGCGCTGTGGCTGGTCGGGCGGCACTTCACGGAGCCGCAGCGCGCCACCGGCCGTGATGGCGGCGGCCGGGCCGGCCGGCCCCGGGTGGACTGGCCCGGCGCGCTGGCGATCTTCGCCTGCGGCGGGCTGCTGCTGACCGCCCTGGTCCAGGGCGGCGTCGCCTGGGCCTGGCTCTCCACCCCGTCCCTGCTGCTGTTCGCCGGCAGCGCGGTGTGCGGCGCGGCCACCGTCCTGATCGAACGGCGCGCCGCCGAGCCGATCATCCCCGGCTGGGTGTGGCGCCGCCGCACCATCTCCGCGGTCAACCTCGCCCTGGGGGCGCTCGGCCTGCTGATGGTCGCCCCCACCGTCTTCCTGCCCACCTACGCCCAGTCGGTGCTGGGCCTGGGCCCGATCGCGGCCGGTTTCGTGCTGTCCGTGATGACCCTGAGCTGGCCGGTGTCGGCGGCACTGAGCAGCCACGTCTACAACCGCCTCGGCATCCGCAACTGCGCCCTGCTCGGCATCGGCGCGGCCGGGCTGATCCTGCTCGCCTTCCCGCTGCTGCCCTACCCCGGCGCGGCCTGGCAGCCCGCGCTGATCATGCTGGCGCTGGGCGCCGCCCTCGGCCTCTTCCAGCTGCCGCTGATCATCGGCGTGCAGTCCTCCGTCGGCTACGCCGAGCGCGGCACCGCCACCGCGTCCATACTCTTCTGCCGCCAGGTCGGCCAGTCCGTCGGCGCCGCCCTCTTCGGCGCCGTCGCCAACACCACCCTCAAGGACCGCCTCGCCCACGCCCCGGCCGACATCCGCCCCGGCCTGCCCGGCGACCTCGACGCGGTCTCGCACGCCCTGGAGCACGCCGGCACACTGACCGCGCACGCCACCGACTACCTCCGCCGTGCGGTCGCCACCACCGTCGGCCACGTCTACCTCGGCGCCGCCACGGCCGCCGCACTCGCCGCGCTCGCCCTGCTCCTGCTCGCCCCGCGGCGCTTCCCGGTGCACGCGGACGCCCGTACGGCAGAGGCCGAGCCCGGCGGGGCGTAACCGGGGCGGAGCCTTCGCACGGGTCAGCCGCCCGCCTGGCGCGGCACCTGGGTCTCCACGGTGTCCTCCTCGTCGGGACCGGCGGGGCCGGCCGCCGGGCCGTCGTCCTCCGGCGCCGGGGCCTTGCCGGTCAGCGCCGCCAGGCTGTTGCGAACGTGCGCCATGTGGGCACGGAGCTCCTCGCGCTCCTCGTCGTGCTCCCGCAGCGCCCGCTCCGTGGCCCGCTCGATGCGCTCCGCCGCGACCCGGGCCTGCGCCAGCAGTTCGGCGCCCTGGTCCTCGGCGGCCTCCTGGTGGTGCCGGGCGGCCTCCTCGGCCTGGGCGTAGCGCCGCCGCTCGTCGGCGAGCAGCACCTCACCCCGCTCGTCCAGCTCCGCCACCAGCCGCTCCAGCGCCGCCTCCCGCTCGGCGATCTCCCGCCCGCCCGCGTCCCACTCCTCCGCGTGCCGCTTCTCCTGGTCACTGAGCAGCTGGTCGGTGCGCCGCACCACGTTCGCCAGCGCCTCGGCGGCCTCCGCGCGCAGCTGCCCGGCCTCCCGGGACGCCGCCGCCACCAGCTTCGTGGCGTTGTCCCGGGCCACCTCCTCGGTGTGCCGGGCCCGTTCGTCGGCGTCGGAGCGCAGCGCGGACGCCGCCTTGTCCGCCGACTCCCGGACCTTCTTGGCGTGCACGTCGGCCTCGTCCCGCTCCCGCTCGGCGAACTCCTCGGCCTCCGCGCGCAGCCGCGCCGCCTCGGACTCCGCCGTGGTCAGGATCAACCGGGCCTCGCTGCCGAGGGATTCGTACGTCTGCGGGGGCAGCTTCGCCAGATAGAGCCGCAGCTCGGTGAGTTCGGCCTCCATCTCGTTGCACAGGACGGTGAGCCGTGCGGCCCGCTCCCAGCAGGAGTCACGGTCGATGGAGAGCCCCTCGAAGCGGCGGTCCACGTCCTCCGGCCGGTACCCACGGCCCCGTACGATCTCGAACCCGTGAGGCGAAACCGATGCACTCATCCCTCAAGCCCCTCTGTGCAGTTGCGCGCACTTCTCCTCGGACCGGCCGGCGGCGGCGCCCTCGCGACCCTCCGGCCGACCCACTGCACCAGGATGCGTTATTTAGCGACAGAAGTCGGAATTGGATCATCGTGGCGCAACGCCCGGAACAACCGGCTCGCCCCGTTTTCATCCCACAACAGGACCGACCCGGCCCCGGCCACCATCTCCCCCGGCTGCCGCACCGGCACCGTCGTCGCCGTCCCGCCCCCGCCCGCGATCTGCTTCATCGCCCAGCCCATGTCCAGCAACTGCGCCACTCCGGCCTGCTGATCCACCCTCAGCGCCGCCACCGACACGTCCAGCACCCGCCGCAGCCGGAACGGATCGAGCAGCACCTGGGAGTCCGTCATCCCGTCCGCCAGCGCACCGATCAGCCGGCGCTGCCGCTTCACCCGTCCGAGGTCCCCCTGCGGGTCGGCATACCGCGCCCGGACGTACGCCAGCGCCTCGGTGCCGTTCATCCGCCGGCAGCCCGCCGGGAAGTCCGCCCCCGACCTCTCATCCCGCAGCGGCCGCTCCAGACACAGCCGCACCCCGTCCGGCAACGCGTCCACCACCTGCACCAGCCCCAGGAAGCTGACCTCCGCGTACCGGTCGATCCGCAGCCCCGTCGCCTGCTCCACCGTCCGGGTGAGCAGCCGCGGCCCGCCGTCCGCATACGCCTCGTTGATCTTCCGGCTGCCGTACCCCGGCACCGGGACGTAACTGTCGCGCGGCAGGCTCACCAGGGAAGGGTCGTGCTCGCCGTAGTGCAGCACCATGATCGTGTCGGTGTTCCGCACCTCGTTGTTGCCGACGTGCAGCTCCTTGCGCTGCTCGGGGGTCAGCTCGGCCCGGCTGTCCGAACCGACCAGCAGCCAGTTCGTGCCCCGGCCCGCGGCCGGCCGCCCCGCGTAGTCACCCAGCGCATCGACGTGCTGCAGCTGCTGCCCCGCCCGCACATACAGCCCCACCCCGCCCGCCACCACCAGCAGGACCAGCACCAGCAGCGCCACCAGCAGCCACCTCAGCCAGGCCAGCCGCGACGGCCCGGAACCCGTGCCCCGGCGCCGCGGCGGGCGCCGCCCCGGCAGCGAACGGGCGATCCGCCGCCGGTGCCACCACGGCGGCCGCCGCGCCCGGTACAGCGTCGTCGACGAGCCGGGCCACGACGACGACCACGACGGGGGTATCGGACGGCCCATACAGGCATGGTCAGGGCGCCCGGCCCGCCCCGCAGGTCGAGCGCCCCCGCCCTAGCGGAGAGCACCCCTCACAGCAGGCCGTCCCACATCTGCTCCAGCAGCACCGACCACCAGGTCTCCGGCGAACCGAGCGCCGGCGGATCCAGCGCCACCAGCTGCGCCTGGAAGTCCACCGTCCAGCGGCCCGCCTGCTCCGGCGTGAGCCCGTACCGCAGCCGCCACATCCGGCCCAGCATCGCCAGACACCGCACGAACTCCGGCAGCCCGGAATTCACGAACTGCGGCGCGGCCGGCTGACCGCCCGGACCGGCCTCCACCGGCACCGCCACGATGTTCGCGGTCCCGTACTGGACACACAGCTGACGCCCGAAGTCGTTGCCCATCACCAGGTACGACCCGGCGTCCGACGCCGGCTGCACCCCGCGCTCCGCCGCCAGCTCCGCCAGCGTCGGCACCGGACGGCCCGGCTGCGCCTGCGCCCAGAAGAACGGCCCGAAGTCCACCGGCAGCCCGGCCCACACCAGCATCTGCGCCACCACGTCCGGCACACCGTGCCGGGAGACCGCCCGCTGGTCGAACCGGAAGATCCCCTGCGGCCCGAAGGACTGCTCCAGCTCCTGCCCGATCACCTGCGGCGGAACCGGCGGAACCGGCTGCACCTGCGACGGATGCGGCAACGGCACCCGCACCGGCGCCGGCCGCGCCGGACCGTCCGCGACCTGGTGCAACTCGCCCTGGTGCTCGACGAGGTGCCGCACGCCCTGCTGACGCGAGGCGTGGTCCCGGCCGTACGCGGCGGTGTGGCTGATCCGCACCTGCGGCCAGTTGTCCCGGATCATCCGCGCGCAGTAGCCGCCCGGCAGATCACAGCTCTCCAGCTCGGTGTGCAGCTCCAGCACCTGCTGCGGCGGGACGTTCATCCCGCGCAGCTCGTGCAGCAGCTGCCACTCCGGATGCGGCGTACCCGGCGCCGAACGGCGCACGATCTTCTGCTCCGAACCGTCCGGGGCGCGATAGCTCAGCACCGCCATGTAGCCCGGACCGACCGTCGGCTGACCACCGGGCGCCGGCGGATAGCCGTACGCACCGGGAGCCGCACCGCCGGGGCCCGGCACACCGGGCGGCGGGCCGGGCGGGGCGGGCTGCGGGCCGGGCTGTCCCCCCTGCGGCGGACCCGGCACACCGGGCGGCGGCACACCGGGGCCTGCGGCCGGCGGCATACCGGGCGCACCCGGGCCACCGGACAGTGCCGCGCCACTGGCCAGCATCGTCGCCGCGGCGTGCACCCCACCACCGGGGCCACCACCCGTGGCGGGCACCGGCGGGGGCGGCGGCGGACCGCCCGGCGCACCCTGGCTGCCCTGACCGCCGTGCGCACCCTGACCGGGCCGCCCCGGCGGGCCGGGCGGCTTCGGCGCACCGGGTACGCCCGGAGGCGCGGGCGGCGGCGGCACACCCGGCCCCGCACCCGCACTCCCCGGACCACCGGCACCCACGAGATCCTGCAGCGACGCCCCGTCGGCGAGCATCGTCGCCGCGGCGTGCACCCCACCACCGGGACCGCCGGCACCCGGCGCACCCGTACCGCCGGAACCACCCGCGTCACCGCCACCGGGCCCGTCGCCGCCGCCCGGACCGTCCACCGCGCTCAGATCGAGACCGTCCGCATCCAGCTGCGAAACCAGCTGCGTCGGCACATAACCACCGGCCGGCCCCCCGGACGCACCCGCGGCGGCCCCTCCCGCACCCGCGGCCGGGGCTTTTGCGCTCTGCGGGGCGGGCGGGGGCGTGGCGGGGCCGGGAGCACCCGGCCCGGCGACACCGGGCGGCGGCGGGACGTCCGCGACCGGCGACCCCGACGGCGGCGGCAGATCCGGCAGCCCCGGAACGGCCGGCGGCGCGGACGGCATCGGCGGCAGCGACGCCCCACCCGGACCGCCGGCCTGGCCGGACGGCAGGTCCAGCGCGGGCGCGACCTGAGTACGCGGCAACTGGCTGCCGCCCTGCAGCAGTTCGGTCTTGGCGTCCGGCCGCGCCCGCGGCGCCACCGGGGCGTCCTCCTCGTCGCAACCGGCCAGCGGCGGCGCGAAGACCGTCGCGGGCAGACCCACCGAACGGTCCCCGGCCCCCGCGTCGGAATGCGTCGTGTCCGCCGCCGCCCACGGGGTGTCGTCGGCAGCACCCGCAGCGGGGGCAGGAGCGGGCGCGGGCATCGCCGACTGCTGCGGCGCGGCGGCCTGTTGCGGCACCGACGGGACAGCCGGGCCGGAACCCGCACCGGCCCCCTCCCCCGCACTCCCCGCGCCACCGGCCGCCGCCGCACCGCCGCTCCGGTCCGGGATGCCGATCGCGTCCGCCGCCTCCTGCAGCCACTCCGGCGGCGTCAGCAGGAACGACGTGGCCTCCAGATCGATCCGCTGCGGCGGCGGCTCGGCAGCGCCGTACCCGCCGTCCACCGGCGAGCCGTACTCCTCCTCGTAACGACGGATCACCTCGCCCACCGGCAACCCCGGCCACAGCGTGGTCTCCCCGCTGTCCCGCGCGATCACCATCCGGGCCCGGCCGCCCTCCGCCGCCGCACCGCCCTCACGGTCCTCCGCCCAGGCCACGAAGCCCAGATCGAACTCCCGCACCCGCACCTCACGGTGCAGCTCGGCCGGCACCTCGCCGTTCACCCACCGCTCGGCGCGCTCCTGCGCCTGCGCGAACGTCACCACCGCGATCAGCCCCCCACCGCGACGGCCTGCGCGAAACCGCCGTCCACCATCAGGTTCGCCACCGCCTCCAGCTCCGGCGGATTACCCGCCAGCCGCTGCAGAAAATCGTCGAAATCCGCCCCACACGGCAACAACAGCCGCTCCACCCGCTCCTGCACCGTCCAGCCGTCCCGGTCCCGCGCATCGTCGTACGGGCAGAACCACACCGAACCCCGCCCCTCACCGCGCACCTTCACCGCGATCACACCACCCTGCGCGAACGCCACCCCCAGATAGTCCTTGGTGAAGTGGTCCCGCAGGCACTTGTTCACGTACACCAGGTCGTTGACCGCCGCGTCGTCCCGCACCGTGAAGAACGGCTGGTCCACCAGCAGCCCCAACTCCGCGTCCAGCGCCGCACCCACCGGCGCGCACCCGCCCGCCGCCTTCACGAATGACCGGTACGCACCCGGCAGCCGGTACCCCAGCGCCTCCTCGGCCTGGACCACCTGCTCCTCACCCACCGACAGATCACGGTGCGGCAACCCGAAGTGCGCCGGCCGGGTCTCCTGCAACGGCCGCGTCCCGCGCTTGTCGTGCGCCACCGGCGCCGTCGCCAGCCCACCGTGATGCCGCAACAACGCCTTCACCTCGACCGGGACCAGCTCCATCCGCCGCGTACCGGCCACGTGATGCCAGGTCCAGCCGTGCGGCGTGGCCACCGACGGCACATCTATCCACAGCTCGTGCCCCTGCGCATGCAGCGCCGCGTTCGCCGACACATAGTCCGTCAGCCTCAGCTCGTCGACCCCGAAACCCTCCGGCGGCTCGGCGATCTCCGCCGCGGCCCGGGCGTACGGCGTGAAATCCGGGAAGCCCCGCCCGTCCATCCGCACCCCCGCCGGATACCGCGCGGCACGCACCGGATCCGGAAAATGCACGACCTGTCCGGCATAGGCCGCATTCGGTGGCGCGGCATGTCCCGCCGCCTGGGGGCCGGGTGGAACCCCCAGCCCTGGCCGACCTGTCGTCATCGCGGTTGCCCCCTGGCTGAAGCTGGCTTTGGGGCACAGCCTATGCCGTACCGCAACACCCTCCGCCGCCCCCGCCCCGCACGTCAGCGCCACCCCCCCGGCCCGGCGACGAGCCGCCTCCCACCCGGCGGAACCCCCTCTTCCGCCCGCGCGCCCCCACCCGTCAGCCCCGCGACACACCGGCGTCACCCGCCGGCCCACCACCCCCGAACCCCGCACACCACCCCGCCCACCAGCCCCGTTGACCCCCGGCCGACACCCCATCAGCCCCCCGTGATCACCGCGACAGGCCGTCCGACTACCGGAACACCCAGCACATTTGGCAGGCTGACCCCCGCAACCGGGGGGTTTGCAGGGAGGGAAAGCACCACGGATGAGCACCACCACACGCCACAGCACCGGCACCGGCACCGGCACCGGCGACCCTCGCATCGGCTGGAGCGGAACCGCCGACACCCACCGCCCGCCCACGCTCCACCACCGCCGCGACGGCATCCTCCCCACCATCGGCGCCGCCCTGTCCGTACGCGGCCACACCCTCACCTGCACCGCCAGCAAGGCCGAACAACCCCCGCCGCTCCACCCCCTCGTCCAGGACTTCCTCGACACCCTCCCCACCGCACAACGCGAACGCTTCACCGGACGCTGCCCAGAAGCCGTCCTGCTCTCCCGCCACCTCACCGCCGTCGAGACCAACCGCGGCAAACGCGCCTCCCGCAAACCCCTCACCAACGGCGAAGCCCGCCGCTCCCTGAAACACTCCAAGATCACCGCACGCCACATCCGCGAGGACGGCGACCCCCAGCACGGCAGCTACGCCCCACCCTGCCGCTCCTGCGACGCCCTCCTCGCCCACTTCGGCGTCATGCCGATCGGCGCGACGCCCACAGGGAGCTGACCGCCACCATGCCGCCCACCACCCCCGGACCCCGCGACGCCACCCACGACCGGACCCCCGGCCACACCCCCGGACCCGGCCGCACCGACTCCACCCGCTTCCCGCCCGCCGTCGACGTCGCCCTCCAGGAAGCCGGCTGGCAACCCGGCCGCTGGGACATAAAGCAGGCCGAACACTGGGCCGACACCCTCCGCGCCCACACCTCCCCCGCCGGCCACCGCCACACCGTCTTCCCCGCCGCCGTCGAAGCCTGGGCCGAATTCGGCGGCCTGCGCATCACCGGCCCCGGACCCGGCCGCCACATCGCCCCCACCCCCTTCGTCATCGACCCCCTGCACGGCCTCCACCTCGCCCGCACCCTCGGCGACCTCGGCCGCGCCCTCGCCACCGACGTCGCCCCCCTCGGCCGCGAGGAACTCCCCACCCACGACGGCACCCACCCCCAGGCCACCCTCGCCATCGACGCCGAAGGCCGCGTCTACAGCCTCGACCACACCGGCGACTGGTACCTCGGCGCAGACATCGACACCGCACTGGGCACCCTGGTCCTCGGCACCCGACCGAGCCGCCTCTCCCCACACGGGACCGACTGACCCGGAAGCACGGCCCCACAACGCCCCGCCGGTACGGACCGACAACGCCCCCGCCGGTACAGCCCAGCCCCGCCCGGCGGACCGTTGGGGGAAAGAAAACCTGGGGGAAGGAAAACGGCGACCCGGCTCAGCCCACGACGCGCGGAGCCGGCCGCGGCGCCGGCAGAACCGCCGAAACCCGGAAACCACCACTGTCCGTCGGACCCGAGACGAAGACCCCACCCAGGGCCGTCACCCGCTCCCGCATCCCCACCAGACCATTGCCCCCGCTCGGCAGCCCCGCATCCGCCGCCCCGCCCTCACACGGACCGTTCTCCACCTGCACCGCCAGCTCACCCTCACGATGCGCCAGACGCACCCGCGCCCGGGCACCCGGCGCATGCTTGTGGACGTTCGTCAACGCCTCCTGAACCACCCGGTACACCGCACGCTCCACCCGCGCCCCATAACGCGGACGGACCGACTCCCCCTCACCACCGGCCACCGACAGCTCCACCACCATCCCGGCCGCCCGGGACTGCCCCACCAGATCCCCCAGATCATCCAGACACGGCCCGTCCGCATCCCCCTCCGCCGACGACGCCTCCCCAACGGAACGCCCCCGATCCGGATCCCGCTCCCGACCCAGGCCCCGGTCCCGGTCCCGGCCCAGATCTCCCTCGGCCGCCTCCCGCGCCCGCACCCCCGACGCCACCGCAGCCAGCCGCTCCGGCACATCCGCCCCCGCGGTACCCCGCGCCGCCGACCCCTCGGCCGTCCGCAGCACCCCGAGCATCTCCCGCAGCTCCGTCAGCGCCTGCCGGCCCATGTCCCCCACCAGAGCCGCGTTCTTCGACGCCTTCTCCGGATCCTTCAACGCCACCGCCTGCAGCGCCGCCGCATGCACCACCATCAAACTCACCCGGTGCGCGACCACGTCGTGCATCTCCCGCGCGATCCGCGTCCGCTCCTCGTTACGGGCCCACTCCGCCCGCTCCTCGGCCCGGTCCGCCAACAGCGACAGCTCACGCTCCAGACCGTCCGCACGCTCCCGCAGACTCTCCACCAACCGCCGCCGCGCACCGACGTACAAACCCCACAACACCGGCGGCGCCGTCAGCACCAGACCCAGCGCCAACGCCATCACCGGCACCAGCCACACCGGCGGATTGAAGTCCGGCTGCGACGCGATGTCCTGCCGCATGCTGAGGAACGTCGTCACCAACGTCCCCGTCACCGTCATACCGGCCAGCAACGCGGTGATCCGCCGCGGCACATCCGACGCGGCGAGCGTGTACAGCCCCACCACACTCAGCAGCCCGCCCATCTCCGCAGGCATCACCGCTATCGAGACCAGCACCACCACCACGGGCCACCGGCGACGCACCAGCAACACCGGTCCCACCAGCACACCGAGCAGCGCCCCCAGCAGCTCCGGCAGATGCGCCCCATGTGCAAAACTCACGCCCTCGAGCAGGCACTCCACCGTCGAAGCAGCCGCCAGCGACGCGTCCAGAACGGCGCTGCGCCGCCGTCCCCACCACCACGGCCCACCTATCGGCGCACCCCGCGCGCCCACACCTTCACTTGCCCCCGTCGCGGTCATACCGACCAGCCTACGGGGGCCTCCACCGGTTCCTCCGCCCAGTTATGGACGGCCGCTCGCCCTGATACCAGCCTTACCCTCGGTTATCCCTCGAACTGTTGAATCGCCCACGTTTTCGATGCTCTGGCGTGTCGTGTCCCGCCACCCTGTTCCCATGCCGAACACCCAACGGACCCCGTACGACTACGAAGCGTTACGCCACCACGCCCTCACCCTCCGCCGCGCCGGCCTCAGCCGCCGCCAGATCCGCGACCGGTTGTCCCTCCCCCTGACCGACGCCGCCCTGACCTCCCTCCTGGAAGGTGAGCCGCCGCCCGACTGGACCAGGCGCCCGAACGCCAAGGACGACCTACGGGCGAAGGCACGCGAGCTGCGCAAGCAGGGGCGCACCTACGACGAGATCGTGGGCGAGCTGGGAGTGGCCAAGAGCTCGGTGTCGCTCTGGGTGCGGGATTTGCCCAAGCCCCAGAAGTCACCCGAGGCCATGCACCAGATGCGGGAGGCGCGGTGGGCGCCGTACCGCGAAGCCCGGGACCGGGCGATCGAGCAGACGAAGGCGGAGGCGGCGAAAGACATCGGCACACTCAGCGAGCGGGAACTGTTCCTGATCGGTGTCGGCCTGTACTGGTCGGAGGGGAGCAAGAGCAAGCCGTACCAGCGCAGAGAACAGGTCATCTTCGTCAACAGCGACCCAGACATGATCAAGGTCTACCTGGCCTGGCTGACGCTGCTCGGCGTCGAGCGTGAGCGACTGCGTTTCTCCGTGATGATCCACGAGTCTGCCGATGTGGCAGGCGCCGAGCAGTACTGGGCGGACCTGGTGGGCATCGACGTCCCCGACCTGTGCAAGACGGTACTCAAGAGGCACAACACCAAAACGGTGCGCAAGAACGTGGGCGACGACTACCGCGGCTGCTTCGTGGTCCGCGTTCTTCAGTGCGCTGAGCTCTACCGTCGCATCGAGGGTTGGTGGGCCGGCATGGTCAAATCGGTGTCCACGCCCGGCGCAGGCTCGGGTATGGTCTGACGCACTGTCCCCCGTGGTGTAACTGGCAGCACACTGGTTTTTGGTACCAGCAGGACAAGGTTCGAATCCTTGCGGGGGAGCCAGTGCACGTTCGGGTCCTGATCGGCAAGATCAGGACCCGCCGTCGTTTCGCCCGCAATACGCCCCGGTATCCTTCGGGTGACCACCACCCGAAGTAGCCAAGAAGCCGAAGGGCATCCCCGTGAGCGCCAACCGCCCGGCAGCCGTCGTCGTTCTCGCAGCGGGTGAAGGTACCCGCATGAAGTCGGCGACCCCCAAGGTCCTGCACGCACTCTGCGGCCGCTCCCTCGTCGGCCATGTCGTCGCCGCCTCCCGTGAGCTGGACCCCGAGCACCTCGTCGTGGTCGTCGGTCATGCCCGGGAGCAGGTGCGGGCGCATCTCTCCGAGGTCGATGCCGGGGTGCGGACCGCCGTCCAGCACGAGCAGCTGGGTACCGGGCACGCGGTCCGTATGGCGCTGGACGAGCTGAGCGACAGCGGTGTCGTGCTCGACGGCACGGTGATCGTGGTCTGCGGTGACACGCCGCTGCTGACCGGGGAGACGCTGCGGCGGCTCGGTGAGACACACGCGGCGGACGGGAATGCCGTGACGGTGCTGTCGGCGGAGGTGCCGGACGCGACGGGTTACGGGCGCATCGTGCGGGATGCGGCGTCGGGTGCGGTGACGGCGATCGTCGAGCACAAGGACGCGTCGGAGGCGCAGCGGGCGGTCCGGGAGATCAATTCGGGGGTGTTCGCCTTCGATGCCCGGCTGCTGGTGGATGCGCTGGGGAAGGTGCGGACGGACAACAGTCAGGGTGAGGAGTACCTGACTGATGTGCTGGGGATCGTGCGTGAGGCGGGGCACCGGGTGGGGGCGGCGGTGGCCGCTGATCACCGGGAGATCCTGGGGATCAACAACCGTGTGCAGTTGGCGGAGGCGCGGCGGCTGCTGAATGAGCGGTTGCTGGAGCGGGCGATGCTGGCGGGTGTGACGGTGGTGGATCCGGCGTCGACGTTCGTGGATGTGTCGGTGTCGTTCGAGCAGGACGTGACGGTGCACCCGGGGACGCAGTTGCTGGGTGCGACGCATGTGGCGTCGGGTGCCGAGGTGGGTCCGCATTCCCGGCTGACGGATACGTCGGTGGGTGAGGGTGCGGTGGTGTCGTTCACGGTTGCCGAGGGTGCGCGTATCGGTGTGGGTGCGAATGTGGGCCCGTATGCGTATCTGCGTCCGGGGACGGATCTTGGTCCGCGGTCAAAGGCCGGCGCGTATGTGGAGATGAAGAACGCGTCGGTGGGTGAGGGCACGAAGGTGCCGCATCTTTCTTATGTGGGGGATGCGACCATTGGTGAGTTCACCAATATCGGTGCGGCGAGTGTGTTCGTGAACTATGACGGTGAGGCGAAGCACCACACGACCGTTGGTTCGCATTGCAGGACGGGGTCGGACAACATGTTTGTGGCTCCGGTCACGATCGGGGACGGCGCTTATACGGCGGCCGGCTCGGTCATCACCAAGGATGTGCCCCCGGGTTCGCTGGCGGTCGCGCGTGGCCAGCAGCGGAATATCGAGGGTTGGGTCGCGCGTAAGCGGCCCGGAAGTGCCGCCGCGCAGGCTGCTGCGGCTGCTCGCCGGGAGTCGGAAGGCGAGCGGTGATCGTGCAACCAGGTGCGCCGTGCGGGGCGTACCGTGATGAGCGCACGCAAACTGTGATTCGAGGAGATTTGCTGTGACCGGGATCAAGACGACCGGCGAGAAGAAGCTGATGTTCTTCTCCGGCCGCGCCCACCCCGAACTGGCGGAGGAGGTCGCGCATCAGCTGGGTGTCGGCCTGGTCCCGACGAAGGCTTTTGACTTCGCCAACGGTGAGATCTATGTCCGCTATCAGGAGTCGGCGCGCGGTGCGGATTGCTTTTTGATTCAGAGCCACACGGCTCCGATCAATAAGTGGATCATGGAGCAGCTGATCATGATTGATGCGTTGAAGCGGGCGTCGGCCCGTAGCATCACGGTGATCGTGCCGTTCTACGGTTATGCGCGTCAGGACAAGAAGCATCGTGGTCGTGAGCCGATTTCGGCGCGGCTGATCGCGGATTTGATGAAGACCGCGGGTGCGGACCGTGTGGTGACGGTGGATCTGCACACGGACCAGATCATGGGTTTCTTCGACGGTCCGGTGGATCATCTTTTTGCGCTGCCGGTGCTGGCGGATTATGTCGGTGCGAAGGTGGACCGGGACAAGCTGACGGTGGTGTCGCCGGACGCCGGCCGGGTGCGGGTGGCGGACCGTTGGTGTGACCGTCTGGGTGCGCCGTTGGCGATCGTGCACAAGCGGCGGGACAAGGACGTGGCGAATCAGGTCACGGTGCACGAGGTCGTCGGTGATGTGGAGGGCCGGGTGTGTGTCCTGGTCGACGACATGATCGACACCGGTGGCACGATTTGTGCGGCGGCGGATGCGCTGTTCGCGAATGGTGCGTCGGATGTGATCGTGACGGCGACGCATGGTGTGCTGTCGGGTCCGGCGGCGGATCGGCTGAAGAATTCGAAGGTGAGTGAGTTCGTGTTCACGAATACGCTGCCGACGCCTTCGGAGCTGGAGCTGGACAAGATCACGGTGCTGTCGATGGCGCCGACGATCGCCCGGGCGATCCGTGAGGTGTTCGAGGACGGTTCGGTGACGAGCCTGTTCGAGGAGCAGTGATCGTCGGTGTCCGTGGGGCGGGGTAGGTGCCCGCGTCCGCCGGGCGCTTGAGATCCATTTTGGGGCGGCCTTCCTGCCGGGTAGACTCGTGGAGTTGCTCGGCGAGGGAGGCCGCCTTTTTTGGGTGGTTGTCCGTTATCGACGCGCTCTTCGTAGCAGGTCTGTCGTGGGCCGGGTGACGCCCACCGGATGTTTCTGAGATACGAGGAGTGCTGTCATGGCTGAGGTGAAGCTTTCCGCTGAGGTGCGGGACGACTTCGGTAAGGGTGCGGCCCGCCGTCTGCGTCGCGAGGCGAAGGTTCCGGGTGTCATTTACGGTCACGGTGCGGAGCCGCAGCACGTGGCGATCGACAGCCACGCGCTGATGATGGCGCTGAAGACGCCGAACGCGCTGCTGCGTCTGGAGTTCGGCGGCAAGACCGAGCTGGTCATCCCCAAGGATGTGCAGCGTGAGGCGATCCGCCGCTTCCTGGTGCACGTGGACTTCCTGGCCGTGAAGAAGGGCGAGAAGGTCACGGTCGAGCTGCCGATCCAGACCGAGGGTGAGCTGGCTCCGGGTGGCAACCTGCTGGAGCACGTGCTGAACACGCTGCCGGTCGAGGCCGAGGCGACGCACATCCCGGAGTCGGTGACGGTGTCGATCGCGGGTCTGGACTCGGGTTCGTCGGTGCTGGCGAAGGACATCGCGCTGCCGTCGGGTGTGTCGCTGGCGGTGGAGGACGAGGCCGTCGTCCTGCAGGTCGTTTCGGCGCAGGCGGAGGCTCCGGCTGAAGAGGGTGCCGAGGGCGAGGCCGCGGGCGCCGAGGCCTGATTCGCTTCCGGGGCCGGTGTGCCCTGGTGATTCTTTTGGTGACCGTCGTCCCGTGCTGTTGGCGCGGGGCGGCGGTCGTGCCGTTGGAGGAGGGTGCAGATGGCGGATGCGGACAGCCCGTGGCTGGTGATGGGTCTCGGTAATCCGGGTGCGGAGTACGCGGGTAATCGGCACAACGTCGGTTTCATGGTGGCGGATCTTTTGGCGGAGCGGATGGGGGGCCGTTTCAAGGCGCACAAGGCGCGGGCTCAGGTGGTGGAGGGCCGGTTGGGTGCGCCGGGGTTGTCGAGCCGTCGGGTGGTGGTGGCGAAGCCGTTGTCGTTCATGAATCTGTCGGGTGGGCCGACGACCGCGTTGCGGGATTTCTTCAAGGTGCCGGTGGCGCATGTGGTGGCGGTTCATGATGAGTTGGACATTGATTTCGGTGCGTTGCGGCTGAAGCTGGGTGGTGGTGACAACGGTCACAACGGGCTGAAGTCGATCACGAAGTCGTTGGGGGCGGATTATCACCGGGTGCGGTTCGGGATCGGGCGTCCGCCGGGTCGTATGCCGGTGGCGGATTTCGTACTGAAGGACTTTTCGTCGGTGGAGCGGCGGGAGTTGGACTATTTCGTGGATCGTGCGGCGGATGCGGTGGAGACGTTGATCGTGGATGGTTTGGAGCGGGCGCAGGGTACGTACAACTCGTGATCGAGTGCCTTAAGGGGACGGGTCGGGGCAGGGTCTGACGAATTGTTGTCGGAGGTTGACGGGTGCTGGTGGATGGCCAAGGATCGCGGCCATGCCCAAGAGCAGTACGCGCACCCGTTCGGTCAGACGCAGTCGTTGGCGACGGCTCGGTGAGAGTGCCTATGGGGTGGTGCTGGTCGCCCGGACGGGGTTGATGGGGCTGCTGGCGTTGCTGTTGCTGGTGGCGGGGGTGTGGACCTCGTGGAGTACGGCGAAGTACGCGATGCTGGTCAAGGGCCGGGAGCGCGGGGTGCTGACGGTGTCGGCGTGTGCGGGTGAGCGGTGTTCGGGTCCGTATGTGCCGGTGGCGGGGACGGGTCGGCCGCGGGCTCGGGTGTCGATCGCGCAGGCGGCGGCGCCGGAGAAGGGTGAGCGGGTCGAGGTGGTGCTGAAGCCGGGGACGTCGCGTGCGGTGCGGGCGGGGGCGGCGGGGGTGCTGCATGCGTGGGTGCCGTTCGCGGGGGCGTTGTTGCTGGCGGCGCTGGTGGTGGCCGGGGGGATGCGGTTGCGGCGTACGGCGTGGGGGATGGGGTTGTTGGGGGCGGCGTTGCTGGGGGCGGCGTTCGCGGCGATGTAGCGCGCCCTGGATTTGATGCGGCGGAATTGATGCGGCGGCGGCCGGCTCCTTCGGGGAAGGGGCCGGCCGCCGCCGTTGGTGTGGGGTGTGTCGGGTCAGCCGGTGTTGCGGAGGCCGGCGGCGACGCCGTTGACGGTGAGGAGCAGGGCGCGGGCGAGTACCGGGTCGGGCTCTTCACCGCGTTCGGCGGCGGTGCGCTGGCGGTGCAGCAGGGAGACCTGGAGGTAGGAGATCGGGTCGAGGTAGGCGTCGCGGATGTGGAAGGTCTGCTTGAGGACGGGGCTGGCGTCGAGGAGTTCCTTTTCGCCGGTGATGCGCAGGACCTCGGCGACGGTGAGTTCGTGCTCGGCCTTGATGACGTCGAAGACGTGCTTCAGTTCGTCGGGGACGAGGGTGTCGACGTAGTGCTGGGCGATCCGCAGGTCGGTCTTGGCCAGCGTCATTTCGACGTTGGAGAGGAAGTTGCGGAAGAAGTGCCAGTGGTCGTGCATTTCGTCGAGGACGGTGTCAAGGCCGGCTTCGCGGGCGGCCTTGAGGCCGGTGCCGACGCCGAACCAGCCGGGGACGATCTGCCGGGACTGGGTCCAGCCGAAGACCCAGGGGATGGCGCGGAGGCCGTCGAGGCCGGCGCCGGAGTCGGGGCGGCGGGAGGGCCGGGAGCCGAGGTGGAGTTCGGCGAGCTGGTCGACGGGGGTGGAGGCGAAGAAGTACGCGGGGAGGTCGGGGTCCTCGACGAGGCGGCGGTAGGCACCGTGGGCGGCTTCGGAGACGGTTTCCATGGCCGCGTCCCAGCGGGCGAGGGCCTCGTCGGACTGGCGGGGTGCGGTGTGCAGGGCGGAGGCCTGGAGGGTGGCGGCGACGGTCAGTTCGAGGTTTTCCCGGGCGAGGGACGGGATGAGGTACTTGTCGGAGATGACCTCGCCCTGTTCGGTGACCTTGATCTCGCCTTCGAGGGTGCCGTAGGGCTGGGCGAGGATCGCGTCGTGGGAGGGGCCGCCGCCGCGGCCGACGGTGCCGCCGCGGCCGTGGAAGAGGCGGAGGCGTACGCCGTGCCGGTGGGCGACGTCGCGGAGGAGTCGCTGGGCGCGGTGGATCTCCCACTGGGAGGTGGTGATGCCGCCGAACTTGGAGGAGTCGGAGTAGCCGAGCATGACCTCCTGGACGTCGCCGCGGAGGGCGACCAGGCGCCGGTAGGAGGGGTCGGCGAGCATTTCGTCGAGGAGCTGGTCGGCGATCTTGAGCTCGTCGGTGGTTTCGAGGAGCGGGACGATGCCGATCTTGGCCCAGCCGGCGTGCAGGTCGATGAGGCCGGCCTCGCGGGCGAGGACGGCGGCGGCGAAGACGTCGTCGGAGCCCTGGCACATGGAGATGATGTAGGACTCGGTGACCTCGGCGCCGAAGGTTTCCTTGGCCTTGAGGATGGTGCGGAAGACGTTGAGGGTCTTGGCGCCGGCTTCGTCGAGGGGGGCCGGGGTGGGGGCGAGCGGGCGCCGGGAGCGGAGTTCCTTGGCGAGGAGCTTGCGGCGGTAGTCGCGGGGCATGTCGGCGTAGCGCCAGGATTCCTCGCCGAGGCGGTCGAAGAGCTGGCCGAGGGCGTGGTGGTGGGCGTCGGCGTGCTCGCGGATGTCGATGGTGGCGAGCTGGAGGCCGAAGGCGCCGATGGTGCGGATGGTGCGTTCGAGGTGGCCGTCGGCGACCAGGCCGCCGCGGTGTTCGCGCAGGGAGGTCTGGAGGAGGGTGAGGTCGTCGAGGAGCTCGGTGGTGCCGAGGTAGTCGCGGCCGGGGACGTGGGGGGTGTCGCCGGCGAGCCGCTCGCGGGTGTTGACCAGCTTCTGGCGGATGCAGGTGGCCTTGAGGCGGTAGGGCTCTTCGGCGTTGAGGCGCTTGTACCGGGGGCTGATCTCGGGGAGGACGTCGAGGTCGCGCTGGAGGGATTCGAGGAGTTCGTCGGTGGCGCCGCAGTTGCGGATGGAGTTGGACAGGGCGCCGCGGAGCTCGTCGACGTGTTCGAGGGCGTCGGTGATGCCGTGCTCGTGCTGGAGGATCAGTACGTCCCAGGTGACCTGGGGGGTGACGTTGGGGTTGCCGTCGCGGTCGCCGCCGATCCAGGTGCCGAAGGTGAGCGGGCGGGTGCCGGGGGGCAGCGGGGAGCCGGCGCGTTCGAGCTCGGCGGCGAGGTCTTCGAGGACGTCGCCGACGGCGCCGCGGGCGAGCTCGTCGAGGTAATAGATGGCGTTGCGGGCCTCGTCGGTGGGCTCGGGGCGGGCGACGCGGAGTTCGTCGGTCTGCCAGATGAGGTCGATGCTCTCGGCGAGGCGGAGGTCGGTGCGGCGGCGTTCGGTGGCGTCGGTCCGGTCGAGCAGCTCGGCGACCTTGCGGAGCTTGGTGAGGACGGAGCGGCGGGCGGCCTCGGTGGGGTGGGCGGTGAAGACGGGGCGTACGCCGAGGTTGCGGGCGGTGTTCCGCAGGTGCTCGGGGTCGGCGTCCTTGAGCATGTCGGCGGTGCGGGCGAGGATGCTGCCCTCGGCGGCGCGCTTGGCACGCAGCTCGCGGCCGCGGTGGACCTGCTCGGTGACGTTGGCGAGGTGGAAGTACGTCGAGAAGGCGCGGACGAGCTTGGCGGCGGTGGCCAGGTCGGTGTCGCCGAGGAGGCGGGCCGCGGCCTCGCCGTCGGAGCGGGTCAGGGCGCGTACCCGCTCGACGAGGTCGAGGAGCTCGGGGCCTTCCTGCCGGACGAGGGTCTCGCCGAGGAGGTCGCCGAGGCGGCGGATGTCGGCGCGCAGGGCGACGCCGGCGGCCTCGGAGGGCTCGGTGGTCGCGGTCTCGACGGGGGTGTTGTCGGCACTGCTCACTGGTGCTCCTTGCGGCGATCAGGGGCGTCGCTCCGCGGCTCGCTGGGAGGGGTTGGTGGGGCGCGACGCGTGGCAGGTCTGATGCGGGCGGGTTGCGGACCGCGCTGTCCGACGTCCCCAGGATAGGACTGCCCACTGTCGGCGGATCACACCGTCCGATGGGTGGGCATCCGTACGGAGGTGGTGGTGTGGGCCCTGTCACGGCCTTGCCCGTGGCGGTGGCGCTGCCATACTTACGAGACCGTAGGTTACGGTTCCGTAGGCCGTAGCCGTTCCCCCGAGCCCCCGACGAGGGACATCATGACCGCAGGTCCTGAAGCCGTAGAAGATCCTTTGCTTTCTTCCGATGCGTCCGGGCGGGCCGGTGCTCCGTTGCCGTCCGCGACGCTGGGTGGTGAGCAGCGCCGCTCGGTCGAACAGATCACGCTGCTGTTGTTCATCACCGTTCCGTTCGTGGCGCTGCTGGCGTCGGTGCCGCTGGCCTGGGGCTGGGGGGTGAGCTGGCTGGACCTGGCGCTGATGACGGCGATGTATTTCATCGGTTGCCACGGCATCACGATCGGTTACCACCGTTATTTCACCCATGGGTCGTTCAAGGCGAAGCGTCCGCTGCGGATCGCGCTGGCGATCATGGGGTCGCTGGCGGTGGAGGGTCCGCTGGTCCGCTGGGTGGCGGATCACCGCAAGCACCACAAGTTCTCCGATGCGGAGGGTGATCCGCACTCCCCGTGGCGGTTCGGTGAGACGGTGCCGGCGCTGATGAAGGGCCTTTGGTGGGCGCACATCGGCTGGATGTTCGACGAGGAGCAGACGCCGCAGCACAAGTTCGCGCCGGATCTGATCAAGGATGAGGCGATCCGGACGATCTCGCGCCAGTTCGTGCTGTGGACGACGGTGTCGCTGCTGATCCCGCCGGTGGTGGGCGGCCTGGTGACGTGGTCGTGGCAGGGTGCGGCCACCGCGTTCTTCTGGGGTTCGCTGGTCCGGGTGGCGTTGCTGCATCACGTCACGTGGTCGATCAACTCCATCTGCCACGCGGTGGGCAAGCGCCCGTTCAAGTCCCGCGACCGCTCCGGCAACGTGTGGTGGCTGGCGGTGCTGTCCTGCGGGGAGTCCTGGCACAACCTGCACCACGCGGATCCGACGTCCGCCCGGCACGGCGTGCTGAAGGGGCAGCTGGATTCCAGCGCCCGGCTGATCCGCTGGTTCGAGAAGGCGGGCTGGGCGTACGACGTCCGCTGGCCGAACGCGTCGCGCGTCGATGCCCGGCGCAAGGAGACCGCCGCTGCGGGGTAGCCCGCGGCGGTGACGGGGGAAGGCATCATTGACGAGTGGCGATCGACGACAGCAGTAGTACGAGCAGCAGTAAGAGCAAGTCTTCCGCTGCCGCGGGCACGCGGCGGGCGCGCAGGGTCCGGATGACCGGGGCGGAGCGCCGTGAGCAGCTGCTGGACATCGGTCGCACGCTCTTCGCCGAGCGCGGCTTCGAGGGCACGTCGGTGGAGGAGATCGCCGCGAAGGCCGGGGTCTCCAAGCCGGTGGTCTACGAGCACTTCGGCGGCAAGGAGGGGCTGTACGCGGTGGTGGTGGACCGCGAGATGCGTCAGCTGCTGGACATGGTGACCGGCGCGCTGACCGCCGGCCATCCCCGCGAGCTCCTCGAACAGGCCGCGTTCGCGCTGCTGGACTACATCGAGACGTACACCGACGGTTTCCGCATCCTGGTCCGCGATTCGCCGGTCGCCCAGTCGACGGGCACGTTCGCGTCGCTGATCAGCGACATCGCCACCCAGGTCGAGGACATCCTCGGTCTGGAGTTCAAGAACCGCGGCTTCGACCAGAAGCTGGCCCCGCTCTACGCCCAGGCCCTGGTCGGCATGGTCGCGCTGACCGGCCAGTGGTGGCTCGACGTCCGCAAACCGAAGAAGGCCGAGGTCGCCGCCCATCTGGTCAACCTGGCCTGGCACGGCCTGGACGGCCTGGAGCAGAAGCCGCGGCTGATAGGGCACCGGAAGAACTGAGCGGATGGCCGCGGGGCCGGCCGTGCGGAAGCGTGTGCGCATGACCGAGATTCCGATCCATGCGGCCCGCTCCCCGTTCGGCGGCCGGATCCGCCTCGCGCAGCAGATCCTCGTCGCCCACCTGGGCCGTACGCCCTGAGCGCCCGCACGCCGGGTCGTGCCGGCCTCGAACCAGCGGGCTTGCCGTGCCTCCCCAGGCAGGCGGGCGAGCTGGTGTGTCCGAGGCCGGTGTGCACGGGCCGGGATCAGGCCGCCGGTTTCCGGGCGATGGCGAAGATGCGGCGGAAGGGGAAGACGGTGCCGTGGGGGCCGGTGGGGTAGGCCTTGCGGAGGGCGTCGCGGTATTCGGCGAGGAATGCCTCGCGGGCCGTGGGGTCGTCCTCCAGGGCGGTCAGGACGGGGCGCAGGGCGGTGCCCTTGACCCAGTCGAGGACCGGGTCGTCGCCCTGCAGGAGCTGGACGTAGGTGGTTTCCCAGACGTCGGCTTCGCAGCCCAGGTCGGTGAGGCGTTCGAGGTAGGCGGCGGGTTCGAGGATGTGGATGAAGCGCCTGCCGTGGGTGTTGAGGCGCTGGCGCCACTGGGGGGCGTCGCACAGCTCGCCCAGGAGGGCGTGGCTGGGTGAGGTGAAGTTACCGGGGACCTGGAAGGCGAGGGTGCCGCCGGGCGTGAGGGCGTCGATCCAGCGCGGCAGGGATTCGGGGTGGTTGGGAACCCATTGCAGCGCCGCGTTGGAGACGATCAGGTCGAAGGGCTCGTCGGGGGTCCAGTCGGTGGCGTCGGCGGGAGCGAAGTCGAGGTGGCCGCCGCCCGGGGTGGGGCCGGCGTGGGTCTCGGCCTCCTTGAGCATCTCGGGGGAGTTGTCGTATCCGGTGATGTGCGCGTCGGGCCAGCGGATGGTGAGCTGGGCGGTGACGTTGCCTGGGCCGCAGCCGAGGTCGGCGATGCGGGCGGGTCGGTCCCGGCGGGGCAGTTCCGGTATCCGGGCGAGCAGGTCGAGGAAGGGGCGGGTGCGGTGCCCGGAGTGGCGGAGGTACTGCTGCGGATCCCAGGTTGGTGCGTCGTGCATGTTCATAACCCTTTCGTCGTGCAGGGCTGGCACAAGGCTGGCGCGGTCGGGTAGGCAGGTCCGGTTCGGGCCGTGGCGGCCGGAAACCGAGCCTCCGCCGACGATGCCCCATAGTCCAGCCAAATATATCTCGACGTCAAGAGACTTCATGTCGACAGACCCTCTACACTGATCGTCATGGAGGACGAGGTCGACCGACTGGTCGCAGCATGGCGCCGGGAGCGCCCGGACCTCGACGTGGAACCGCTTGAGGTCCTCAGCCGCGTCTCCAGGCTGGCCAGACATCTCGACCGGGCCCGGCGCATCGCGTTCGCCGAGGTGGGCCTGGAACCCTGGGAGTTCGACGTCCTGACGGCGCTGCGCCGGGCCGGGGCGCCGTACCAGCTCTCCCCCGGAGCGCTGCTGACGCAGACGCTGGTCACCTCGGGGACGATGACCAACCGCATCGACCGGCTGGCCAAGAAGAACCTCGTCGAGCGGCTGCCCGACCCCAGTGACCGGCGGGGAGTGCTGGTCAGGCTGACTCCGGAGGGCCGCGACAAGGCCGACCAGTCGCTGGCCGGTCTGCTGGTGCAGGAACGCGCCATCCTGGCCGAACTCTCCCGTCAGCAGCGTGGCGAACTTGCCGGGCTGCTGCGCAAGCTGACCGGGCCGTTCGACAACATCCCGGGGTAGCCGGCCGCCGACGCCCCGGTGAGCCCGCCCGGCTCCCGACGGCCGCCCGGCGCCCCGCCCGCGTCGACTTTTCGGGGCGGAAGAGGGGCGCGCACTCCCGGGACAGCGGCGCGGGCGCTGTCGCCGGAGGTCGCAGGGGCGAAGGCGCGGTGGCGGAAACGCACCGTCAGCCCGCGCGCGACACCGTGCCGCACACCGCAATTGGGGGCGCGTAAGCCAGACTTGTGCGCCCCCTGATTCGACGCGCGCCCCCTGCGCACCCTGTCCCCTTGCCCGCGGCTCCCGTTGTGCACTTGGATCGCGCCATGAGCCAGCAGCGCGCACCGCACCGGCCCCGCGGCCCGTACGGCAGGCGGTTCGAGGACCGTACGGTCGTGGTGTCCGGGGCCGCCGCCGGCATCGGGGCGGCCACCGCCGACCGGCTGGCCGCCGAGGGCGCCGGCGTGCTGCTGCTGGACATCGACGACGACCGCGGCGAGCACCTCGCCCGGCGGATCCGCGCGGCCGGCGGCCGGGCCTCCTTCGAGCACGGCGACGTGGCGGCCGAGGCGGACTGGCAGCGGGCCGTCGAGGCCGCGCGACGGCGCTACGGCCCGGTGGACGGGCTGGTGAGCAACGCCTACCTGCCGTACGTCGCGCCGGCCGACCGCACCCCGCTCGCCGACTGGGAGCGGCAGCTCGCGGTGAACCTGACCGGCTCGTTCCTCGGCGTGCGGGCCGCCCTCGCGGACCTGCGGGAGCGGCACGGCGCGGTGGTGCTGACCTCGTCCGTGCACGCCCTGGTGGGGCTGCCGGGCCGGCCCGCCTACGCGGCGGCGAAGGCCGGGCTGACCGGGCTGGGCCGCCAGCTGGCCGTCGAATACGGCCCGGAGGTACGGGTCAACAGCGTGCTGCCCGGCCCCGTACTGACCGCGGCCTGGGACGGGATCGGCGAGGAGGAACGGCAGGCCGCCGCCGCGGAGACCGCCGCCCGCAGGCTGGGGCGGCCCGAGGAGATCGCCGCCGCGATCACCTTCCTGCTCTCCCCCGAGGCGTCCTTCATCACCGGCGCGAGCCTCGTCGTGGACGGCGGCTGGAGCGTGTACAAGAACTCGTCCTGACCGGGACACGGGTCCCGGGCGCCCGCGGGCCGCGGACCGGCCCGCCCGAGCTTCGACCCCTGGGGGGACCGATGGGCATCCATTTCGGCGGCGACTACAACCCCGAGCAGTGGCCCGAGGAGGTGTGGGCCGAGGACCTGGAGCTGATGAAGGCGGCCCACGTCACCATGGTCACCGCCGGGATCTTCTCCTGGGCGAAGGTCGAACCCCGGCCCGGGGCATGGGATTTCGGGTGGTTCGACCGGGTCATGGACGGGCTGGCCGGCGCCGGCATCGCCGTCTGTCTGGCGACGATGACCGCCTCGCCACCACCCTGGCTCTCCCACGCGCACCCCGAGATCCTGCCCGAGGGCCCGGACGGGCAGCGCCGCTGGCCCGGCGGCCGACAGCACTACTGCCCCTCCAGCCCCGTCTACCGCACCCACGCCGTACACCTCGTCGAGCAGCTCGCCACCCGCTACGCGGGCCATCCGGCGCTGGCCATGTGGCACGTCGGCAACGAGTACGGCTGCCACACCCGGCAGTGCTTCTGCGACGTGTCGGCCGCGGACTTCCGGCGCTGGCTGCGCACCCGCTACGGCAGCATCGACGCGCTCAACGCGGCCTGGTCGACGGCCTTCTGGTCGCAGGGCTACGGCGACTTCGACGAAGTGCTGCCGCCGCGCACCGCACCCACCTTCCCCAACCCCGCCCAGCAGCTGGACTACCTGCGCTTCGGCGACGAGGCCCTCCGCGCCTGCTACCTGGCCGAAAAAGCGGTCCTGAACCGGCTGACCCCGGGCGTTCCGGTCACCACCAACCTGATGCCGCAGCACAAACCGGTGGACGCGTTCGCCTGGGCGCCCCATATGGACGCGATGGCGCTGGACTTCTATCAGGACCCGTACGCCGCCGACGACCACGTACGGGCCGGATACGTCTTCGATCTGATGCGGTCCGCGCGGTCCGGGCAGCCCTGGCTGCTGCTGGAGCAGGCGCCGAGCGCGGTCAACTGGCGGCCCCGCAACGGACCCAAGCCGCCCGGTGCGATGCGGCTGTGGAGCTGGCAGGCCGTCGCGCAGGGCGCGGACGCGGTGCTGTTCTTCCAGTGGCGGCAGTCGCTGGGCGGGGCCGAGAAGTTCCACTCCGCGATGGTCCCGCACGGCGGCACCGGCAGTCGGATCTTCCGCGAGATCACCGAACTCGGCCGGGAACTGGCGGCCGTCCCCGGCATCGAGGGCACCCGCTCCCGGGCCGAAGTGGCGCTGCTGGCGGACTGGCACAGCTGGTGGGCGCTGGAGCTGGACTCCAAACCGTCCACCGCGCTGGACCACTCCCGGATCGCGCTGGACCACTACCGGCCACTCTTCGAGGCCGGCGTGGCCTGCGACGTCCTCCCGCCCCAGCGCGACCTGACCGGCTACCGGCTGGTGGTCGTGCCCAACCTCTACCTGCTGACCGGACAGGACGCGGAACGACTGGCCGACTACGTGCGCGCCGGCGGCCGCCTCCTGGTCTCCTTCTTCTCCGGCATCGTCGACGCACACGACCGCGTCCACCCCGGCGGATACCCGGGCCCCCTCCGCGAGCTGCTGGGCCTGCACGTGGAGGAATTCTGGCCACTGCCCACGGACCGCTCCGTAAGCGTCGGCGACGGCGCGTACACCGGGCGGGCGGACCTGTGGTCGGAAGCCATCAACCTCGAAGGAGCCGAGGCACTGGCCCGGTTCACCGACGGCGACCTCACCGGGCGCCCCGCCGTCACCCGCCACACCTACGGCCGGGGCACCGCCTGGTACGTCGCGACCCGGCTCGCCCCCGCACTCCTGCGGACCCTCCTCGACGACGTACGGTCGGAGGCTGGCGTGGCGCCCGTCCTCCCGAACCTCCCGCCCGGCGTCCAGGCCACGGTCCGCGAGGGCGCCGACGTGCGGTACGTCTTCCTCCTCAACCACGGTACGGAGGCCGCGGAAGTTGCCCTTCCGCGGCCGTTCCGGGACGCGCTGGCCGCCGACGGCCCGGCCGTCACCCGGGTCACACTGGCACCACGAAACGTCGCGGTCCTGACGGAACGCTTGCGCTTTGCCGTGCCGCGTACGTAGCCGTCTGTCCCGCCGCGGGGCTTGGTCGCCGTTGCGCTTTGCGGCGCCCCGCACGTACTTGGCCGTCCCGCCGCGGTTGTTGTTCGCCGTGGCGCCTGCGGCGGGCTGGGTGGGTGTTGGGTGCGGTGACGGGCCTCCGGGGCCGGTTGTGTGGACTGCTGACGCTTTACGCTCCGCCTTCGCTCCTTATTGAGTCCTTGGAAGCGAAGCCCACACAACCGGCCCCTCCCCCACTCACCCGCACACTCCCCCAACGGGAGGGGACGGGCCGGAGGGGCCTTGTTCGTGGACGTAAAGCGACAGCAGTCCACGAACAAGGCCCCGCAGGCCAGTCACCGCACCCACAACAAACCCAGCCCGCCGCAGGCGCAACGGCGAACAAGCCCCGCGGCGCCGCAGACAAGTACGTGCGGGGCGCCGCAAAGCGCAACGGCGAGCGAGCCCGCGGCGGGACAGCCAGGTACGTGGGCAGAAACCCTTACGGTACGGCCGTGGCCGGCTCCAGTTCGACCGGGCCGACGCCCGCCCGGCGGGCCAGCGCCACCGCGGCGAGGGTGGAGTGGACGCCCAGCTTGCCGAGGACGTTCTGCATGTGGGTGCGGACCGTGTGCGGCGAGAGGAACAGCCGCTCGGCGACGGCCTTGCGGCCCAGGCCGGCCACCATGCAGCGGAGCACCTCGCGTTCGCGCGGGGTGAGCGACTCGACCAGCCGCTCGCTCTCCGAACGGTGTTTGCGGGCGGCCGTCAGCTCGCGCAGCACACCGGTCAGCAGCGCCGGCGGCAGATGCGTTTCGTCGCGCAGCACGCCGCGGATCACGGCGAGCAGCCGGGACAGCGAGCAGTCCTTGGCGACCCAGCCGGACGCGCCGGCCTGCAGGGCGGCGGCCGCCCGGCGCGGGTCGTCGCGGTCAGCGACGACGACCGTACGCAGGTACGGGTGGCTGGTGCGCAGGCCTGAGACCAGCGCGATGCCGTCCCGCGGGCAGCTGCGCGGGACGACCGGCTCGCGGGCCGTGCCCTGGGCCGGCACCGCGAGCAGCGGCGCGGCCAGGTCGGCGTCGGCGAGCAGCACGTCGAAGCGGCGGCCGTCGGTGACCGCCCGGTCGAGGTTGCGCAGGGCGGCCGGAGCGCTGCCCGCGGCCGCGACGTCCACGTCCTGCTCCGCGGCGAGCGCGGCTGCCAGGGATTCGGCGAAGATGCGGTGGTCGTCGACCACCAGAACCCGGATGCGTTGCACAGAGACCCCCTGTCTCGGTGAACGGACCATAGCGGGCACGACGCCGGGATTGAAGATCGCCTCGGTCGCACGGCCGCCGCCGTGCCGACATGACTACCCCCACCCCAGGCGCCGTACCCGAACGGTCTCGCCCCCTGATCAGCACCGGCCCCCACCGGTGCAGGATCTCAGAGTACGGACGGGCCGCGGCGAGGGAAGGTGAATGGCCAAACTGCTGCCGCACCCCGTCCATTTGGCGACGCCCCGATGGCCGCACGCCGCCGGTCGCGCCCTACTGGAGCCGGTGCGCTCCGGCGCTGGGCACGGCTTCGAAGATCCGCGGTTCGAGATGGCCGGCGGCCGCGAAGGCCGCGGTGATCGCCGTGCCGACCTCGGTGGCGACCGGTTCCTCGACGAGGACGATCGCCGAGCCGCCGAAGCCGCCGCCGGTCATCCGGGCCCCGAGGGCGCCCGCGGCGAGGGCGGTGTCGACGGCGAGGTCGAGTTCGGGGCAGGAGATCGTGAAGTCGTCGCGGAGCGAGGCGTGGCCGGCGGTCAGCAGCGGGCCGATGGCGCGGGTGCGGCCGGCGTCCAGGGCGGCGATGACGTCTTCGACCCGCTGGTTCTCGGTGACGATGTGGCGGACCAGGGCCTGCACGCCGGGGTCGTCGTTGAGTTGCGCGAGGGCCTCGGGGAGATGTGTACAGGGCACGTCGCGCAGGGCCCGCACCCCGAGCGCCCGCGCGCCGCGCTCGCAGCCGGCGCGCCGCTCCGCGTACGCGCCGTCGCCCAGCTCGTGCTTCACGCGGGTGTCGACGACCAGCAGCCGCAGCCCCTCCCCCGCGAGGTCGAACGGAACCTGGCGGTGGGTCAGCTCGCGGGTGTCCAGGAACAGCGCATGACCTTCGGTGCAGCAGGCCGCGGCGGTCTGGTCCATGATCCCGCAGGGCACGCCGACGAAGGCGTTCTCGGCCCGCTGGGCGATCCGGGCCAGCCGCTGCGGGTCCAGGCCGAGGGCGTAGAGGTCGTTGAGGGCGAGGGCGGTGGCGACCTCCAGGGCGGCGGAGGAGGACAGTCCGGCGCCGGTGGGCACCGTGCTGTCGTAGTGCAGGTCGGCGCCGCCGACGGGCAGTCCGGCCTCCCGCATCGCCCAGACGATGCCCGCCGGGTAGGCGGCCCAGCCTCCTTGGGCGGTGGGGCGCAGGGTGTCGGTGCGGAGTTCGACGATGCCGCCGTCGGCGCCGCCGGAGTGCAGCCGCAGCACCCCGTCGGTGCGGGGTGCGGCGGCGGCGAGGGTGGTGTGCGGGAGTGCCAGCGGCAGCACGAAGCCGTCGTTGTAGTCGGTGTGTTCACCGATCAGGTTGACCCGGCCGGGCGCCGCCCAGATGCCCGTGGGGGCGGCGCCGTACACCGCGGTGAAGCGGTCCGCGGTGTGCCGGGCGCCGTGCGGGCGCCCGGTGGTCGGGGTGGCGGCTCGGTGACCTGCCATCAGGACTCCTTCGTCCGGTGCGGCTAGCTGGTGTGGTCGAGGCTCTGCGCGAACGCCCAGGCGTCGGCGACGATGCCCGCGAGGTCGGCGCGGCGGGGCTGCCAGCCGAGGCGGTCGGCGGCGGTCTTGGCGGAGGCCACCAGGACGGCCGGGTCGCCGCCGCGGCGCGGGGCGGTGACCTCGGGGATGGGGTGGCCGGTGACCTTGCGGACGGTCTCGATGACCTCGCGGACGGAGAAGCCGTTGCCGTTGCCGAGGTTGCAGATCAGGTGCTCGCCGGCGGTGGCCGCGCCCAGGGCCAGCAGGTGGGCCTCGGCCAGGTCGGCGACGTGGATGTAGTCGCGGACGCAGGTGCCGTCGGGGGTGGGGTAGTCGTCGCCGAAGACGGAGATCGCCTCGCGCCGGCCCTGGGCGACCTGGAGGACGAGGGGGATGAGGTGCGATTCGGGGTCGTGGCGCTCGCCGCAGCTGCCGTAGGCGCCGGCGACGTTGAAGTAGCGCAGCGAGACCGCGGCCAGGCCGTGGGCGGTGGCCTCGCCGCTGATCATGTGGTCGACGGCGAGCTTGCTGGCGCCGTAGGGGGAGGTGGGGGCGGTCGGGTCGGTCTCGGTGATGGGGGTGTTCACCGGCTCGCCGTAGGTGGCCGCGGTGGAGGAGAAGACCAGCTTGCGCACGCCCGCGGTGCGCATCGCGGCCAGCAGTGCCATGGTGCCGCCGACGTTGTTGTCCCAGTACTTCTCGGGCTTGACGACGGACTCGCCGACCTGGGAGAAGGCGGCGAAGTGCAGGACCGCTTCGTAGGAGGAGTCCAGCCACTTGCCGGCGTCGCGGATGTCGCCCTCGATGAAGTCGGCGCCGGCGGGGACGCCGGCCCGGAAGCCGGTGGAGAGGTTGTCGAGCACGGTCACGGTGTGGCCGGCCTCCAGCAGGTGCTGGGCCACCACACTTCCGACATAACCCGCCCCGCCCGTCACCAGGTACTTGCTCATGGCTTGCTCGCTACCTCTCGCAGTCGTTCGGCCGCGGCTTCCGGCGGCACGTCGTTGATGAACACGTTCATGCCGGATTCGGAACCCGCGAGGAACTTCAGCTTGCCGGAAGTCCGGCGAATGGTGAAAAGCTCAAGGTGGAGGGCGAAGTCCGCGCGCTGTGCGGTGTGGTGCGGCGCCTGGTGCCAGGCGGCGATGTAGGGGGTCGGCGGGGCGCCGGCGCCGGTGTCGAAGATCCGGTCGAAGCGCCGCAGGAGCTCCAGGTAGAGCCGTGGGAATTCGGCGCGGGCGGCGTCGTCGAGGGCGAGCAGGTCGGGGGCCCGGCGCTTGGGGTAGAGGTGCACCTCGTAGGGCCAGTGGGCGGCGTAGGGGACGAAGGCCGTCCAGTGGTCGCCTTCGAGGACGATGCGGCGGCCGTCGGTGCGTTCGTCGGCGAGGACGTCGTCGAAGAGGTTGCGTCCGGTGGCCTGGCGGTGGGCGGCGAGCGAGGCCAGCATGCGTTCGGTGCGCGGGGTGACGAAGGGGTAGGCGTAGATCTGGCCGTGCGGGTGGCCGAGGGTGACGCCGATCTCCGCGCCGCGGTTCTCGAAGCAGAAGACCTGCTCGACGCCGGGGAGTTGGGAGAGTTCGGCGGTGCGGTCGGTCCAGGCGGCGAGGACCAGGGCGGCCTGGTCCTCGGTGAGGTCGGCGAACGAGGCGTCATGGTCGGGGGTGAAGCAGACGACCTCGCAGCGGCCGCGGTCCCCGGCGAAGGAGGGGAAGCGGTTCTCGAAGACGGCGACGTCGTAGTCGGCGGCGGGGATCTCGGAGTGCCGGCCCCCACGGGAGGGGCACAGCGGGCATTCGTCGGCCGGCGGGTGGTAGGTGCGGGCCTGGCGGTGCGAGGCGATGGCGACGTGGTCACCGAGGAGGCGGTCGGCGCGGATCTCGGCGGCGGTGGCGACCGGGTCGAGGGGGCGCCGGTCGACGGCGTCGCGTACGACGTCGTCGCGCGAGTCGTAGTAGATCAGCTCCCGGCCGTCCGCGAGCCGCGTCGTCGTCTTCTTCACCCCGGGGGCTCCTCACCTCACCGACCAAACACAAACAAACACAATGAAGCACAACTAAACAGTTGCGTCAACGCCGGACCAGGACCGCGCGGGAGCACGGGCAGCGCGGCGCCAGACCGGGCATATGCCCCTTCCTCATCACGATCCAACAACTGAAACGAACAAAAGTGTTCAGTTTCTGACCGCCCGCGCGTAGCTTTCTGTGCGTTCCGACCGCCCGCACCGCCCGCACGCAAAGAAGCGAGCTACGACATGATCAATTTGGCCGAAGGGCTACGGCTGCCCACCAACGGGCTGGACTACACGATCCTGGCCCTCTACTTCGTCGTCGTCCTCGGCATCGGCTTCGCGGCCAAGCGCAGCGTGAGGACGAGCCTGGACTTCTTCCTCTCCGGGCGGTCCCTGCCCGCCTGGGTCACCGGCCTGGCGTTCGTCGCCGCCAACCTGGGCGCCACCGAGATCCTCGGGATGGCCGCCAACGGCGCGCAGTACGGCGCCTACACCGTCCACTGGTACTGGATCGGCGCCATCCCGGCGATGGTCTTCCTCGGCCTGGTGATGATGCCGTTCTACTACGGCTCCAAGGTCCGCTCGGTGCCGGAATTCCTGCTGCACCGCTTCGGCCCGTCCTCGCACCTGCTGTCGTCGGTCATCTTCGCCGTCTCGTCCGTGCTCATCGCGGGCGTCAACCTCTACGCGATGGCGATCGTGCTGCAGGCGCTGCTCGGCTGGCCGCAGTGGGTGGCGATCGTCGTCGCCGGCTTCTTCGTGCTCGCGTACATCACCATCGGCGGACTGTCCTCGGCGATCTACAACGAGGTGCTGCAGTTCTTCGTCATCCTCGCCGCGCTGATCCCGCTGACCGTCGTCGGCCTCAAGCGCGTCGGCGGCTGGCACGGCCTGACCGACTCGCTGACCTCCTCGCACGGCGACGCGTTCCTGACCGCCTGGAAGGGCACCGGCATCGGCGAGGGCAACCCGCTGGGCGCCAACTGGCTGACCATCGTCCTCGGCCTCGGCTTCGTGATGAGCTTCGGCTACTGGACCACCAACTTCGCCGAGGTGCAGCGCGCGCTGTCCGCGAAGAACCTCTCGGCCGCCAAGCGCACCCCGCTGATCGCCGCCTTCCCGAAGATCTTCATACCCATGGTCGTGGTCGTGCCCGGCCTGATCGCGCTGGTCATGGAGCCGACGCTGGGCAAGAGCAAGGACGGGCTGCAGTACAACGACGCGATCCCGGTCCTGATGCGCGACCTGCTGCCCAACGGCGTCCTCGGCATCGCCGTCACCGGTCTGCTCGCCGCCTTCATGGCCGGTATGGCCGCCAACGTGTCGTCCTTCAACACGGTCTTCACCAACGACATCTGGGCCGCGTACCTCAAGAAGGGCCGCGAGGACGCGTACTACCTCAGGACGGGCCGGGTGGTCACCGCGGTCGGCGTGCTGATCGGCATGGGCACCGCCTTCATCGCCTCGTCCTTCAGCAACATCATGAACTACCTGCAGACGCTGTTCTCCTTCTTCAACGTCCCGCTGTTCGTGGTGTTCATCATCGGCATGTTCTGGAAGCGGACCAGCGCCGCGGCCGGCTTCTGGGGGCTGCTGTCCGGCACCGCCGCCGCCATGGTCAACTACTTCGGCCTCTACAAGCAGGGCATCATCACCATCCCCTCCGACCAGGGCGCCAACTTCGTCTCGTCGATCGTCGCGTTCGTCGTCGGCGCGCTGGTGATGGTCGTGGTCACGATGGTCACCAAGCCCAAGTCCGCCGAGTCCCTGGCCGGACTGGTCTACGGCACGAGGTCCCCCGGCATGGAGGAACCGCCCGCCGAGGGCGACGACGCCTGGTACCGCCGCCCGGCCCTGCTGGGCTGGGGCGCCGTCGTCCTGGCCGCCGTCTGCTACGTCCCGTTCTCCTTCTGAACACCGGCCCCGAACAGCGGAGTTGACCCACCATGAGTGACTATCAGCACGAGGTCGAGGAGCTGGAGCGCGAATCGGCGACCGCCGCACGGCTCTTCGACGTACGGCGCATCATCGGCGGCCTGTTCGTCGTCTACGGCGTGATCGTCACGATCGCCGGAATCACCGCCTCCGACGCGGACCTCAAGAAGGCCCAGGACATCAACATCAACCTCTGGACGGGCCTCGGCATGCTCGTCCTCGGCCTGTTCTTCCTGGTCTGGCTGAAGCTGCGGCCGACCGTGCCGCCCACGGCCGAGGAGCTCCGGGCCGCGGCCGACGACGGGCCCGCGGAGGGCTGACCGCCGCCGGCCCCCCGGTTCCTATCCCTGCGACGGGGACGGCTCGTCCGTCCCCGTCCCCGTCCCCGTCTCCGTCTCCGCCGCCGTCTCCGCCGCCGTCGTCGTCCGTGCCGGCCGCCCGCGGCCCGCCCGGTCCAGCAGCCCGGTGCGCGCCGCCAGCGCGGCCGCCTCCAGCCGGGAACCGACCTCCAGCTTCATCAGCACCCGCTGCACATGCGTGCGCGCGGTGCTCGGCGCGATGTCCATCCCGGCCGCGATCAGCCGGGTGTCCTCGCCGTCCGCGACCCGCATCAGGACCTCGACCTCGCGCGGGGTGAGCAGTTCCAGCAGCCGCGCGCCCTCGTCGTCCGGCTGTGCCGCCGGGTGCAGCAGCTCCTCGAACGCCTGCTGGAGCAGCTGCGGCGAGACCGCCGACTCCCCCGCCCGGGCCTTCATCATGGCCCGTTCGACGCCCTCGATCCGCTCGTCGTTGCGGACGTACCCGGACGCCCCGGCCGCGAACGCGGCGGCGATCCCGCGCGGGCTGGGCACCGGACCGAGCACCACCACCGCCACCTGCGGCCGCTCCTTCTTGATCCGTACGACCGGGTCGAAGGTGCCCGGCTGGGCGGGCGCCGCGGTCCCCAGCAGGCACACCTCGGGCGCCCGGCTCACCACCAGCTCCGCGGCCCCGGCACTCGGCGCGGCGGCCGCCAGCACCCGGTGCCCGCGCAGTTTCAGCGCCGAGGCGAGTGCCTCCGCGAGCAGCCGGTGATCGTCGACCACCATGAGCCGCACGCCCATAGAGCAACCCCCTCCCTCCGCGCGGCCCCGGCGCGCCCCGGCCGGGCCGTTCGTCCCCGGGAAGCTACACGCTCGACTGCCGACGCGCGCCCCCTACCGGGCAGAAGCCCCCCGGAATGCTGGAATCCCGGCCATTCGGGGCCGATTGCCGCCGGAACGAGACGCTCCGCCGTGGCCCGGCCTGCGCGGGGAACGCCCCGGGGCCGGTGTCGGTGCCGTGTGCCACAGTTGACGACAGCAGGCGGGGGACGGGGCGACCGGCTCCATGCGGTGCACACGGCGCGGTTCGATGCCGGGGTGGGGCGAGACGTGAGCGAAGGAAGGCCATGAGTACACCGCAGCAGCCGCACAACGGCTTCGGGGGCGCGCCGGGTTACGGGATGCCGCCGGCCGGCCCGCCCGGCGGATATCCGCAGCAGGGACCGGGTGGCCAGGTGCCGGGCGGTCAGGTTCCGGGCGGTCAGATACCGCCGCCCCCGGGGCCGTACGCACCGCAGGGGCCCTACGACGCACCCCCGCAGGCGCCCTACGGAGCGCCGCCGCAGCCTCCTTACGGGATGCCGCCGCAGGGCCACCCCGGTTACGGCGGGCCCGGAATGGTGCCGCCGCCGGTCCCGCCGCGCAGCAAGAGCGGAAAGGTATGGGGGATCATCGGCGCGATCGTCGGTGTGCTGGTGGTCGGGAGCATCGCGTCGACCGTGGCGCTCCGCGGGGGCGGCTCGGGCGGTTCCGGCGGGCCGAAGTACCGGATCACGGTGCCGCAGACGCTGGCGGGCGGGGAGTACAAGCTCGCCAAGGACATCTCCCAGCAGGCCGACAGCGCGGTGCCGCACGACGGGGCCAACGAGCACGGCATACGGACGGTCGGCGGGCAGTACGCCAGCGGGACCAAGTCGATGGTGATGCTGGGGATGTACGGCTCCATAGACGACCCGGAGACCAGCGTCGAGCACGCCATCCAGGGGATGACGCGCGACGGGAAGACGGTCGTCGCGGTGGCGGAGAAGAAGTTCACGCCGAGCGGCGGCGGGGACCCGCTGACCTGCGGCGTGGACGTGCGCACGGAGATGGGGCAGAAGGTCACGCTGACGTTCTGCATAGGGGCCGACTCCAGCACGTCCATGAACGTCGCCCAGACCGATGCCGCGGAGCTGTCGAAGGATCCCCAGTCCATCGACCTGCAGAAGTTCGCGGACCAGGCGGGAAAGATCCGCAGCGAGGTCCGCAAGCCGTTGGGCTAAGGCCCGGGGCGGTGGGCCGACGGCCCACCGCGCCGGCCCGCCCCTACGCGTCCTCTGCCAGCTCCAGCCAGCGCATCTCCAACTCGTCGCGTTCGGCGGCCAGTTCGCGGAGCTGGGCGTCGAGGCCGGCGACCTTCTCGAAGTCGGTGGCATGCTCGGCGATCTGGGCGTGCAGCTTCGCCTCCTTGTCGCCGATCTTGTCCAGCTGGCGCTCGATCTTCTGGAGCTCCTTCTGGGCCGCGCGGTTGATCGCGGCGGTCTTCTTCGGCGCCTCGGCCGGCTGCGCGGGGGCCGGGGTGGCGGCCTCGATGACCTTCTGGCGGCGCTCCAGGTACTCGTCCAGGCCGCGCGGCAGCATCCGCAGCGTGGCGTCGCCGAGCAGCGCGAGGACCCGGTCGGTGGTGCGCTCGATGAAGTAGCGGTCGTGGCTGATGACGATCAGCGAGCCGGGCCAGCCGTCGAGCAGGTCCTCCAGCTGCGTCAGCGTCTCGATGTCCAGGTCGTTCGTGGGCTCGTCGAGGAAGAGGACGTTGGGCTCGTCCATCAGCAGCCGCAGGATCTGCAGACGGCGGCGCTCACCGCCGGACAGGTCGCCGACCGGCGTCCACTGCTTCTCCTTCGTGAAGCCGAACTTCTCGCAGAGCTGGCCGGCGGTCATCTCCCGGCCCTTGCCCAGGTCGACGCGTTCCCGGACCCGCTGGACGGCCTCCAGCACCCGCAAGGCCGGGTCGAGTTCGGCGACCTCCTGCGAGAGGTAGGCCAGTTTCACGGTCTTGCCGACGGCGATCCGGCCGGCGGCCGGCTGCGTCTCCCCCTCCGTACGGGCCGCCTCTGCCAGCGCCCGCAGCAGCGAGGTCTTGCCCGCGCCGTTGACGCCGACCAGGCCGATCCGGTCGCCGGGGCCGAGCTGCCAGGTCAGGTGCTTGAGCAGCACCTTCGGGCCGGCCTGGACGGTCACGTCCTCCAGGTCGAAGACGGTCTTGCCCAGCCGGGAGTTGGCGAACTTCATCAGCTCGGCGGTGTCCCGCGGCGGCGGCACGTCCGCGATCAGCTCGTTGGCGGCCTCGATGCGGAAGCGGGGCTTGCTGGTACGGGCCGGGGCGCCGCGGCGCAGCCACGCCAGCTCCTTGCGCATCAGGTTCTGCCGCTTGGCCTCCTCGCTGGCCGCGATCCGCTCCCGCTCTGCGCGGGCGAAGACGTAGTCGCTGTAGCCGCCCTCGTACTCGTGCACATCGCCGCGCTGCACGTCCCACATGCGGGTGCAGACCTGGTCGAGGAACCAGCGGTCGTGGGTGACGACGACCAGCGCCGAGCGCCGGGCCTGGAGGTGCCGGGCCAGCCAGGAGATGCCCTCGACGTCGAGGTGGTTGGTGGGCTCGTCGAGGACGATCAGGTCCTGCTCGGCGATCAGCAGCTTGGCGAGCGCGATCCGCCGCCGCTCGCCGCCGGACAGCGGACCGATGACGGTGTCCAGACCGTGGGTGAAGCCGGGCAGGTGCAGATCGCCGAAGAGGCCGGTCAGCACATCGCGGATCTTGGCGTTGCCGGCCCACTCGTGGTCGGCGAGGTCGCCGATGACCTCGTGCCGGATGGTGGCGGCCGGGTCGAGCGAGTCGTGCTGGGACAGCACGCCGAGCCGCAGCCCGCCGGAGTGCGTGACCCGGCCGTCGTCGGCGCCCTCCAGCTTGGCCAGGATCCGGATCAGGGTCGTCTTGCCGTCGCCGTTGCGCCCGACGACGCCGATCCGGTCCCCCTCGTTGACGCCGAGGGAAACACCGTCGAGCAGGGCACGGGTCCCGTAGACCTTGCCGACGGCTTCCAGATTGACGAGGTTGACGGCCATCTCACTCCTGCGCTTCACACGATGCGCTTCACATCGATCGACCTTCCCAGCGTAGTCGGCCTCCGGAAGCACCCCGACGGGGAAAGCGGCTGAGGGGCCGCGGCCGGGTTGGATAGCGTGATCACCATGACTTCCGGCAACTCCGGGACATCCGGCGCGGGCACGACAGTGGAAACGGAAATCGGGCTGCTCTACGGCCCGGGCGGCAAACAGCTGGACCTCTACCGCCCCGCGGAGGCGGCCGGACCGCTGCCCACCGTCCTGCTCTGGCACGGCATCGGCCCGGACGAGCGGGACGTCCTCGCCCCGCTGGCCCGTACCGCCGCGGCCCGCGGGCTGCTGGTCCTGGTCCCGGACTGGCGCTCGGACGCGGCGGACGGCGGCCGGTCGCAGCTGCTCGCGTCGCTGGCCTTCACCCGCAAGGAGGCCGCCGGGCTGGGCGGCGACGGGGAGTCGGTGGTCCTGGCCGGCTGGTCCGCGGGGGCCGGGGCGGCGCTGGGCGTGGCGCTGCGGCCCGAGCTGACGGCGGACGGGTGGCGACCGACCGCGGTGGCGGGGATCGCCGGCCGCTACGACCTGCCGGCACGCACCACCGGCACCGCCCCGCTCGCCGATCTTGCCGAGAGCCGCGACCCGGCCGTCCCGGTTCACCTCGTCCACGGCAGCCGCGACCCGATCGTGCCGCCCCGGTACTCCCACGACCTGGCCGACGCGCTGCGCGCCGGGGGACGCCCGGTGACGCTGCAGGAGCCGGACACCGACCACGCCGGCGTGATCATGACTGCCTACGACCCGACGACGGACCGCTGCATCCCGACCAGCGACGGGGCCGCGGTGGCGGCGGGACGGCTGGTGGCGGGGGTACTGGCGGCGGCGGGGGGCGCGGCGGGCGCGGAACACTCTTAACGCTCCCGGCACGCCCCCGGGTCACCCCCGCCCGCACCCACCGGACGACCATGCGTTGAGCATCCGCACCCGCTCCGCCAGCTCCCGGCGCCTGACGTCCTGGGCCGACGGGCTCTGCCACGGCTCCTGCGTGCCCACGTACGGCCGGACGAGGCGGCTGTCCTCCCCGCACAGCAGGAGCAGGCCGGGCGGCACCCGGCGGACATGCACCAGCCGACGCGGCGCCCGAGCCGCCATCGGGGCGGCGGTGGCGGTCGCGATGGCCGTGCCGCAAAGGGCGCCGGTACCGCTGCTCCCCCGATGACCACCCCGCCCCGGAAGTAACCAACTCAGCAGCGCTTCAAGCATCGTTCGGACAACTCCCGGCGTGCCGTTCACCGCACGGCCGCCCTGCGGAGAACCTCGGCGAGCTTGCGGGCGGTGTCCGCGTTGCAGTTACCGAGGGCGACGAGCGGGACGGCGTAACTGCCCGCGAAGCCTGGCAGATCGACACCGAGCGAGGGCAGCGTGATGCCGTTGTCCTTGAGCGCGGTACGCAGCTCCTCGGCACTGTCGTGCACGTCGTCGGGGGTGGGGTGGTGGGTGGGCATAGGGCTACACCTTCCTGTGCGCTGCGTTCCGCACTGATGCCCGGGCCACCCCTAGGACGGCCCAACGGGCATGCAGATGGCGGGACTTCATGGGTTACGGCGTGCTGCGCGGCACTACCTGGACCGTAGGGGGCATACATGCCCCGGGGCAAGGTTGCCGCTCAGGGTTAACCAGGTTGGGTGGACCGTGGCACCGTTAGGCGCGACACTGTGCGCGGACAGGGGAAGGTGACATGCCGCCGAGGGACAATCCAACGGCCCGCCAAGCCCGACTCGGGGGCGAGCTGCGCAAGTTGCGTGAACGCGCAGGCAAGACCGCCCGAGAGGCGGCAGCGATGATTTCGACAGACCAAGCCAAGATCAGTCACATCGAGGCGGGTCGCGTCGGAGTCAGCGAAGACCGCATCCGCCGGCTCGCCGTCTTCTACGCCTGCGACAATGAGGCCCTCGTCGAAGCGCTGTGCGCCATGGCACGCGAGCATCGCGGCCAGCACTGGTGGGACGGCTATCGTGGCATCCTCGCTCCCGGATTCCTCGACATCGCGGAGCTTGAACACCACGCCGTCGGCCTGCGATGCCTACAGCCCGTCACGTTTCCCGGCATTCTCCAGACCGAGGAATACGCACACGCCCTCTTTGCCAGCGCGATTCCACGGCTTCCCGACCACGAGCTAAAGGCCCGGGTCGAGCATCGCATGAAGCGGCGCGACATCTTGGAACGAGATGAACCACCCAATTTCGAGGCCATCGTTCATGAGGCAGCGCTGCGCATGCGCGTAGGCGGCCGAAAAGTTGCGCGCAGACAGCTCGAACACCTCTTGTCCATGTCCGAGCGACCGGGCCTGATTCTCCGGGTCATCCCCTTCACAAGCGAGGACTTCATCGACGTGACGCAGACGGTGATGTATGCGAGCGGCGTCGTCCCACAGCTCGACACCGCCCACATCGATACCCCGTTGGGTGGCCGCTACTTGGATGCAGCCGCTGATCTGGACCGCTATCGCACACTGCTCGGCGTCGCGGAGCAGGCGGCACTCACGCCCGAAGAGTCGCGAAGTGTTATCCGTCACGTCGCAAGGGAACTGTGAGAGCCAAGGCATGAGTAGAGAAATCAAGTGGCAGAAGTCGAGCTTCTCCAGCGGCAACAGTGAACAGTGCCTCGAAACGGCCAGGGTTGCCGGAGAAATACTCATACGCGAAAGCGACGACCCCCAAGTGGTCGTCAGAACCACGCCGGAGAAACTCGCCGCCTTCATCCTCGGCGTGAAGAACGGCGAGTTCGACCACTTCGTCAGCTGAGGTGAACGCAATGGCAAGCAGCCGGATTGACTTGAGCGCCGCTGTCTGGCGCAAGAGCAGTTACACCAACGGCGATGGCGGGGACTGCGTCGAGGTGGTCGACGGCCTCCCTGGCATCGTCCCCGTTCGCGACTCCAAGGACCCGCACGGCCCGGCGATCATCTTTCCCGCCGCGGCCTGGTCGTCCTTCGTCTGTGCCGTCAAGGATGCGGCGTTGCAGGGCAGTTGAGACGTCGGGGTGGGCGGCGGCCACACGCCGCGGGCCATGGGAATATCGCCCGCCCCCGCCTCGTTGTGGCCCCGCAGGGGGGCCTCGCGTCCCCTACGGGATCCGTTCGAACGCCCCCTAGTACTGCAACCGCATGTGGGGGTTGTGGCCTCGGCGTTGGTAGTGGCAGTGGCGGGCTCGGGCTTGGCTGCGTCTGCGGAAGTGTGACCA
>NZ_JOIX01000072.1 GCF_000720175.1 Streptomyces sp. NRRL S-337 | reverse complement strand
GGGGAAGCCGCCGGAGCCCGGCGGGGGCAGCTGGGCCCGGACGGGGGCAGCTGGGGCCGGGCGGGGAAGCCCGGGGCCTGGCGGGAAAGGTTCGGGTTCCGCGTGAGAGAGGCTTGGACCCGGTGGAAGGGCCGTGGGGTTCGGGCGGGGGAGAGGTCGGGCCCGGCGGTGGGACCCTGGGGTCCAGGCAGGGGACAGGTTCGGGCCCGGCGGTGGGAGCTGGGGTCCGGGCGGGGAAGAGGCTCAGCACGGCGGAGGAGACCCAGGCTCTGGTGGGGCGTGGTGAAGCCTCGGGGCCCGGCGGAGGGGCGATCGGCTTCGGCGGAGCGTGGTGGGCCCCGCGGGGGCCTGGTGGGCCCTGGCGGGTGTGCTGGGCCTGGCGGGGCGTGGGGGCCCGAGCGGGGCGTGGTGAGGGCCGCGGCAAGGTCCCCGAGCCCGGCGGAGAGCGGGGGCTCAGACAGAGTGGTGGGCCCTGGCGGGGGCGTGACGGGGGCACGGATGTGGCTGGGCGGCTGGGCCCCCGCGGGGCGTGGGGGGCACAGCGAGGCGAGGTGAGTTCCGGCGGAGCAGGGCGAGGGCCCGAGCCCGCTGTGCCGTGGGACCGCCCCCGTGCCATAGGAACCCCCTCCGTGCCGTGGGCCCCCGTGCCGTGGCCCCCCGCCGCCGGGCCCCCGCGCCGTGGCCCTCCGTGCCGTGGCCCCCGCCGCCGGGCCCCCGCGCCGTGGCCCCCGCCGCCGCGGGACCCCCGCCGCGGGACCGCCCCCGCCGCCGTCGGCCCCGTGCCGTAAGCCCCCCATAGCCGTGGGGCCGCCCCCTGCCGCAGGCTTGTGTCCGGTGCCCGTGCTGCAAGGGCTTACGGCACGGGTAAACGAGCCCGGTCCGCCCTGCCCTGCCCCGCCCTGCCCGTCCCGCCCCGCTCTCGCCCCAGCCCCGGGAAGGGAATGGCCCGTGGGCGGTGTTGTCAGTGGTCGCCGGTAGGTTCTGTGAGTGAGAACGCAACACACACCGGAGGTTGTTGACGTGGTGACCGACATGCTGCCCGAGTCCTGGCGCGGGGTACTCGGCGAGGAGTTGGCGAAGCCCTATTTCAAGGAGCTCACCGACTTCGTCGAGCAGGAGCGGGCCCAGGGCCCGGTCTATCCGCCCCGTGAGCAGGTTTTCGCGGCGCTGGAGGCGACGCCCTACGACCAGGTGAAGGTGCTCATTCTCGGCCAGGACCCGTATCACGGCGCGGGCCAGGGCCACGGCCTGTGCTTCTCCGTGCAGCCCGGGGTCAAGACGCCGCCGTCGCTGCGGAACATCTACAAGGAGATGAAGGAGGAGCTGGGCCATCCCATTCCGGACAACGGCTATCTGATGCCCTGGGCCCAGCAGGGCGTACTGCTGCTGAACGCCGTCCTGACGGTCCGCGAGGCGGAGGCCAATTCGCACAAGGGCAAGGGGTGGGAGAAGGTCACCGACGCGGTGATCCGCGCGGTGGCGGCCCGGCCCGATCCGGCGGTCTTCGTGCTGTGGGGGAATTACGCCAAGAAGAAGCTGCCGCTGATCGACCAGGACCGGCATGCCGTGGTGCAGGGCGCGCACCCCTCCCCGCTGTCGGCGAAGAAGTTCTTCGGCTCCCGCCCGTTCACCCAGATCAACGCCGCGATCGCCGCGCACGGCCACGCCCCGATCGACTGGCGCATCCCGGACCTGGGCTGAGTAACCGCCCCGGGTGATGGCCCGCCATCGTGCGGCTGCCCCGGCCCGGGCGGTGGCCCGCCGTTGTGCGGCCCCCCGGGCCGGGTGGTGGTCCGCCGTCGTACGGCTGCCCCGGCCGGGGCCGTGGACCGTAGCCTGCGGCCGTGCGGCTGCCACCCGGCCGGGACCGTGGCCCGCGCCCGTCCGGCTGCCACCCGGCGCGTCGCGCACACCGAGCGAAGCTCTCCGGTGGCGGTTAGCGTCGAGGAAACGTCAGCGGTGGTGAGTGGATACGGGGAGTGCGCGGTGGTGGAGCAGCGGCTGGAGGCGTTGTCTGAGGACGGGGTACTCACCCGGATCGGCCAGGCGATCATGCTGCATCGGGCCGGCGATCGCGAAGAGGCGCGTAACCGCCTCTCCGCGCTGTGGCACGAGATCGGGCCGCAGGGCGACGCCTTCCATCGTTGCGCCCTCGCGCACTACATGGCCGATACCCAGGACGACCCGCAGGACGAACTGGACTGGGACCTGAGGGCCCTGGAAGCGGCCGAGGGCTTCGTCACCGAGCGGCGCGAAGACACCGTGCCCGCCGCAGGGGAGCCTGGGATGGCCGCCGTGCCGGGGGAGGGCCCTGGCACCCGCTACCACCCCCTCGTCGCGCTGAGTGCCTTCTTCCCCTCGTTGCATCTCAACATCGCGGCCGACTACGCGGCGCTCGACCGGCCGGCCGACGCCCGGGCCCAGCTGCTGCGGGCCCGGGCCTCGGTCAACGCGCTCGCCGACGGCGAATACCGCCAGGGGCTGCGGGACGCGATCGCTCGCCTGGAGCTCCAGCTGGGCGGAGCCGCCGGCCCTACCCCCTAGCGTCCGCCGTACCCCGTATCCCATGGCGTCCGCCGTACCCCCTGGCGTACGCCGTGCCCTCCTAGCGTCCGCCGCCGTGCCCGCTAGCGTTCTGCGTCGTCCTGGCGGCGCAGCATGCCGGTCAGGAGTTCCGCGCAGGAGGTGCGCAGCTCGGCGCGGGTCGGGGTGGTGGCGTGGAACTGGCCTGCCGTGCAGGAGAACAGCACGCCGTCGCACCAGGCCACCATCGAGAGTGCATGCCGTTCGGGCTCGGTGGAGCCGGCCGCCGCCAGCATCGCCACCATCGGTTCGCGGAAGGCCCGCCCCGCCCGGTCGTAGATCTCCCGTAGTGCGGTCCTGCGGGTGGCCTCCAGAGCGAGTTCGTAACGGGCGAGGAGCAGCTGCCGGTGCTGTGCGAGGTAGCGGTGCAGTGCGAGTGCGAGGGCCTCCGCGACCGCCTCAGGACCAGTGTTCGCCTCCGGAGTGCCGGCGGCCGCCGTCCCGGGGCCGGTGGTGTACGCGGCGACCGCCGGCATTTCCGCCGGGGTGAGCACCGCGGCCTCCCGTTCGGCCAGCCGCCGAACCGCCGTCTCCAACAGGGCCTCCCGGGTCCGCGCGAGGTTCGAGGTGGAGCCCAGCGGCAGACCGGCCGCCTCGTCGACGGCCCGATGGGTCAGCCCCCGCATCCCGCGTTCGGCGAGCAGGCGAATTGCCGCATCCGCGATCAGCTGAGGGCGGCCGGAGGAGGGGGCAGTGGCGGTCGGAGCCGGGCGGTGGCGGTCGCGAGCGGTCATGGGAGGGAGCCTAGCGGGGCTACTACGGATGTAGTGACCTTCGCTGACTACAGGTGTAGTCTCCGGTCGAATGGTAACTACATCTGTAGTTGGCGTGTGCCCGGACCTGGAACGGACTCGGAGGCGACATGAAGAGGCAGCGCACCGCGCTGGTGATCGGAGGCGGGATCGGTGGGCTCACCGCCGCGGTGGCCTTGGAGCGCCGGGGGTGGGCGGTCACCGTCGTCGAGCGGGCCGCCGCGCTGGAGCCGGTCGGGGCGGGCATTGCGCTGGCGCCGAACGCCCAGCGCGCGCTGGACACGATCGAAGTGGGCGACGCGGTACGTGCGATGGCCGACTGGCAGGGGGCCGGCGAGTTCCGGCTGCCCGGCGGACGTCGGCTGGCCCGTACGGACAACGCGGCGGCCGTCCGGCGCTTCGGTGGGCCGGTGGCCATCGCGCACCGCGCCGAACTGGTCGCCCTGCTCGCCGCCCGGCTCCCCGCGAGCGCGGTCCGTACAGGCGCCACCGCCACCCTCGGCGACCCGGGTGACCCCCGCCCGGGCGGCCGCCCGGCCCGGGTCCGCATCTCCGTACCTGACCAGACCGTCCCCCACCGGCCCGTGCCCGACGACCCTCACCTCGTCGAGCTCTCCGCTGACCTGGTAGTCGCCGCCGACGGCATCCACTCCGCCGTCCGCCGGGCCGTCTTCCCCCGCCACCCCGCTCCCCGTTACGCCGGATTCACCGCGTGGCGGTTCGTCGTGCCGGCGCCCGACGGGGTGCGCCCGGTGGCGCACGAGACCTGGGGGCGCGGCAGCCTCTGGGGCACCGTGCCGCTGGCCGGTGGGCGGATCTACGCGTACGCCACCGCGGCCGTGCCCGCCGGGGGCCGGGCCGTCGACGACGAGCGGGCCGAACTCCTGCGGCGGTTCGGGGCCTGGCACCAGCCCGTTCCGGCGCTGCTCGACGCCGTCGGCCCTGCCGAGGTGCTGCGGAACGACGTGTACAGCGCGGCGGCCCCGCCGCCCGCCTTTCACCACGGCCGGGTCGCCCTGCTCGGTGATGCCGTCCATCCGATGACGCCCAATCTGGGGCAGGGCGGGTGCCAGGCCGTCGAGGACGCCGTCGTGCTGGCGCACGAGGCCGGGCCGGACGCCGATCTGGGGGCCGCGCTGGCCGCGTACACCCGGCAGCGGCTGCCGCGCACCATGGAGGTGGTGCGCCGCGCCGAGCGGGTCGGCCGGCTCACCACCTGGCGGTCCCGGCCCGCGTGTGCACTGCGCGCCGGGCTGATGGCCGCCACCGCCCGCCTGACCCCCGATCTCACGTTGCGCGCCCTCGACGGCATCGCCGACTGGCGGCCGCCGACCGGCACGTATGCTGCCGGGGCGCGGGGCACCAGGACCGCGGCACTACGCGAGGAGCAAGAGTGAAGGTCGGCTGCATCGGACTCGGCGACATAGCGCAGAAGGCGTACCTGCCCGTACTGGGCACCCTGCCGGGGACCGAACTCCATCTGCACACCCGCACCGCGGCGACCCTCCAACGGGTCGGCGCCGCCCACCGGCTGACCGGCGACCAGCTCCACGCGGATCTGGACTCGCTGCTCGCCGTCGGCCTGGACGCGGCGTTCGTGCACGCGGCCACCGCCGCCCACCCCGAGCTGGTCACCCGGCTCGTCGAGGCCGGTGTGCCGACCTACGTCGACAAGCCGCTCTCCTACGAACTCGACGAGTCCCGGCGGCTCGTGGCGCTGGCCGAGGACCGGGGCGTGGGCCTGACCGTCGGTTTCAACCGCCGGTTCGCGCCGGCCTACGCGCAGTGCCGCGAGCACGCCCGCGACCTGATCCTGATGCACAAGAACCGGGTCGGGCTGCCCGAGGACCCGCGCACGCTGGTGCTGGACGACTTCATCCACGTCGTCGACACCCTGCGGTTCCTGCTGCCGGACGAGCCGGACCACATCGACGTCCGGGCCCGGATCCGGGACGGCCTGATGCACCACGTGGTGCTCCAGCTCTCCGGCGACGGGTTCACCGCCATCGGCACGATGAACCGCCTCAGCGGCTCCGCCGAGGAGGTCCTCGACGTCTCCGGGCAGGACACCCGGCGGCAGGTCGTGAACCTCGCCGAGGTCATCGACCACAAGGGGCAGCCGACGGTCCGGCGGCGCGGTGACTGGGTGCCGGTCGCCCGTCAGCGTGGTATCGAGCAGATCGTCCTGGCGTTCCTGGACGACGTACGGGCCGGGCGGCAGCCGTCCGCCCGGGACGCGCTGCGCACCCACGAGCTGTGCGAGCGCGTCATCACCGACGCGGTGGAGCGGTCCGCTCGCTGAGCCGGTCCGAGGGAGCTGTCCGGCCGTCGGCCCGGCGCGGTCGGGTCCGTCCGCCGGGCCGCCGTGGGACGAGCCGCTGCCCGCCGCTGTACGCACCGGCGAGCACCAGTGCGCCCACCGCCCCGTACAGCACCCAGTCGCCGAACCGGGTGTACGGGCTGGTGCCGGTGGCCAGCGGCAGGTCGTAGACGGCGGCCGCGCCGCGGTCGGTGCCGAGCGTGCTGCCGATCCGCTCGCCCCGGGGGCCGTACACCGCGCTGACGCCGGTGAGCGTGGCGTGCACCATCGGCCGCCAGGTCTCCGCGGCCCGCAGGGCACCCAGGGAGGCGTGCTGCAGCGGAGCCCAGCTGTCCTGGAACGTGGACGTCGAGGACTGGGCGACGATCACCTGCGCACCGCCGAGCGCCAGGGCGCGGCTCAGGTCGGGGAAGGCGGTCTCGAAGCACACCAGCGGCCCGATCCGCAGCCCGCCGGCCGTGGCGACCGGCATCACCACCTGGTGGGTGCCGCGTATCCGGTCGGTGGTGGCCGCCTTGCCCACCTTGGTCGCCCAGCCCAGTACGGACCGGAACGGTATGTACTCGCCGAACGGGACCAGCCGTCTCTTGGCGTAACGGTCGCCGGTCGGGCCGTGCGGGCCGATCAGGACGGCGCTCTTGTAGATACCCGGCCGCCCGGCGCGTACCGAGTCGGCGTTGACCAGCAGGTCGGCACCGGTCTCCCGGGACAGTGCGGCGAGCTTGGCGGCGAGCGCCGGGCGGTCCGCCGGGTCCTGGTACATGCTGCTCTCGCCCCAGACGACCAGCCGCACCCCGCGCCCGGCCAGCGACCGGGTGAGCGCCTCACTGCGGGCCAGCCGCTGGGTGGGGGTGCCGTCCGGGCCCGGCTGGACGACCGCGATCCGCACCGTGCCGGCCGGGCGGGGGACCGGCGCCAGGAACCACGCGCCGCCGCCCGCCAGTGCGCACACCAGCAGGCCGGCGACCGCGGGCCGCCAGGTGGCGCGGCGGGCGATCAGTTCGGTCAGGGCGGTGTTCACCGCCACGATCAGGAAGCTCAGCAGCCAGACCCCGCCGATCGACGCCAGCCGCAGGGCCGGTGCGACCTGCCACTGGCTGGCGCCCAGCAGGCCCCAGGGGCCGCCCAAGTATTCCCAGGAACGGACGAGTTCCACCATCAGCCAGCCCGACGGCACCAGCACCAGCGCGGTCGCCGATCTCCCGGCGCCGGGTGTACCGCCCAGCAGGGCCCGTACCAGCAGCCCCCAGGGCGCCCAGAGCGCACCGAGCAGCAGGGCGAGGACGAGGATGAAGACGTGCAGGCTCGGCAGCAGCCAGTGGTGCACCGCCAGTATGAAACCGGTCCCGCCCAGCCAGCCGTCGAGTGCCGCCCGCCGGGGCGTGGGCGCGGTCCGCACCAGCAGCAGCCACGGCACCAGCGCGACGTACGCCAGCCACCACCACGACGGGGCGGGGAAGGCGAGCGCCGGCAGCGCCCCGGCGAGCGCGGCGGTCGCTCCCCGGCCCCAGGCGGAGCCGAGCCACCGCGTCCGGGGGCCGAGCGGTCTGTCCATACGGTCTCCACGGTCTGCCGGGTGCCGGTTCGTCCGTTCGGCCGGGCGCGCGGGACCGGCCGGACGCCCAGTGTGCGCGGGTGGTGCGATCAAGGAAAGGGGGCCTCGCCCGGGGGAGCCGGACCCTCGCCGGGACGGCCGAGGCGCGCCCGGTCGCGGACCGCCCGGGGTCAGTCGCCCGCCTGCCGCACCTCCCGCCATTTCTCCTGTACGACGACCGCGGTCAGCCGCCAGCCGTCCGGGGTGCGGCGGGCGGTGAAGTCGTAGCGGCCGGCGCAGGTGTAGTTGGGGGCGGTGGGCCCGCCGTCGTCGTCGGCCGCCGGGCCGGCCAGCCGCATCGGGTTGAGGTAGTCGGCCCGGATGCGGGCGGTGTCGCCCGGTGCGCCGTCCTGCGAGCCCAGCGTGATCCGGCGGTTGACGATCAGGTGCTGGCGGATCTCGAAGTTCCGGAGCATCTCGGTCAGCCAGGCGGCGACGTCCTCGGCGCTGCCCTCGATGCCGCCCGCCGAGCGGTAGTCGACCCGCGCGTCCGCGGCGAAAAGGGCCAGGTAGCCGGGCCAGTCGCCGTCGTCCACGGTGACCGCGTAGCCGGTGACCAGGTCGTCCAGGGCGAGCCGGTCCATGACGGTGGAGTGTTCCGCGCGCTGCGTCATCTCCTCAGTTTTCGGTATGCGGAAGGCCCCCGCCAAGAGGTGGGGGCCTTCGGTATGCCGCGTTCAGTTCACCAGTGCCGGGTCCACCAGCAGGTCGTCGCCGGAACCGGCCGGTGCGGACCCGGCGTCCGGGCCCGACGGCGACGCGGCGGGAGACGTGGCAGTCGCCTCGGTGAACTGGGTCCGGTACAGCTCCGCGTACCGCCCGTCGGCCGCCAGCAGTGTCTCGTGGCTTCCGCGTTCGACGATCCGGCCGCCCTCGACGACCAGGATCAGGTCGGCGGCGCGTACGGTCGAGAGCCGGTGGGCGATGACCAGCGCGGTACGTCCCTCCAGGGCCTCGCCGAGCGCCTCCTGGACCGCCGCCTCGGAGGTGTTGTCCAGGTGGGCGGTGGCCTCGTCGAGGATCACCACCCGGGGGTGGGCGAGCAGCAGCCGGGCGATGGTCAGCCGCTGCCGTTCGCCGCCGGAGAGGCGGTAGCCGCGCTCGCCGACGACGGTGTCCAGGCCGTCGGGGAGGCCGGAGATCAGTTCCTCCAGGCGGGCCCGGCGGAGGGCGTCCCACAGCTCGTCCTCGGTCGCCTCCGGCTTGGCGAGCAGCAGGTTCTCGCGGATCGAGTCGTGGAAGAGGTGGCCGTCCTGGGTGACCATGCCGAGGGCCCCGCGCAGCGAGGCGGCGGTCAGGTCGCGGACGTCCACGCCGGACAGCCGGACCGCGCCGGAGTCCGCGTCGTACAGCCGCGGCAGCAACTGGGCGACGGTCGACTTGCCGGCGCCTGAGGAGCCGACCAGGGCGACCATCTGGCCGGGTTCGGCGCGGAAGGAGATGCCGTGCAGCACCTCTTCGCCGCCGCGGGTGTCGAGGGTGGCGACCTCCTCCAGGGAGGCCAGCGAGACCTTGTCGGCGGACGGGTAGCCGAAGCGTACGGAGTCGAACTCCACCGACACCGGCCCGTCGGGGACCTCGCGGGCGTCCGGCTTCTCGGCGATCAGCGGCTTCAGGTCGAGCACCTCGAAGACCCGCTCGAAGCTGACCAGGGCGCTCATCACCTCGATGTGGGCGCCGGACAGCGCGGTCAGCGGGGCGTAGAGGCGGGTGAGCAGCAGGGCGAGCGAGACGATCGCACCGGCCTCCAGCTGTCCGCGCAGCGCCAGGAAGCCGCCCAGGCCGTAGACGACGGCCAGCGCCAGGGCGGAGACCAAGGTCAGCGCGGTGACGAAGTACGTCTGGACCATGGCCGAGCGGACGCCGATGTCCCGGACCCGGCGGGCGCGGACGGCGAACTCGGCGGACTCGCGGGCCGGGCGGCCCATCAGCTTGACGAGGGTGGCGCCCGGTGCGGAGAACCGTTCGGTCATCTGCGTGCCCATCGCCGCGTTGTGGTCGGCGCCCTCCCGGCGCAGTGCCGCCAGCCGGCGGCCGACCCTGCGGGCGGGCAGCACGAACACCGGCAGCAGCACCAGGGCGATCAGGGTGATCTGCCAGGAGAGGCTGAGCATCACGCCGAGGGTGAGCAGCAGGGTGACGATGTTGCTGACCACTCCGGAGAGGGTGTCGCTGAACGCCCGCTGGGCGCCGATCACGTCGTTGTTGAGCCGGCTGACCAGGGCGCCGGTCCGGGTCCGGGTGAAGAAGGCGATCGGCATCCGCTGGACGTGGTCGTAGACGGTGGTCCGCAGGTCCAGGATCAGTCCCTCGCCGATGCTCGCCGACAGCCAGCGGGTCAGCAGTCCGAGGCCCGCCTCGGCGACCGCGATCAGGGCGATCAGCCCGGACAGGCCGACCACCAGGGCGGACGAGTCACCCCCGACGATCGCGTCCACCACCCGGCCGGCGAGCAGCGGCGTGGCCACCGCGAGCATCGCGGTCACCGTGCTCAGCACCAGGAACCAGACCAGGTGCCGCCGGTGCGGCCGGGCGAACGCCGCGATGCGGCGCAGTGTGCCGCGGGAGAAGCGGTGCCGGCCCTGCTGCGCGGTCATCGTGCTGTGCAGCGAGTGCCAGGCGGTGACTTCCATGTCCATGGTGGCCTCCTGTGTGCCGGGTCGTCACGGGATCGCCGTGAGTGACCGGCGACATGAAAGGAACCTAGGACCTCAACCAATATTGAGGTCAACTGATTCCCCAAGGATCACCCTCAGGATCCCGCGGGAAGCCGGGTGTCCGGAGAGAAATGGCGGGCGGCCCGGCCCGGACCGTGGTTGGGTGCCCGGGTGACGACGACTCAGCCGCGCCCCGACACCGGCCCGCCAGGCACCGACGCCGACGAGAAGACCACCCTGCTCGCCTTCCTCGACTACCTTCGCGAGGCCGTGGCCGCCAAGGCGGAGGGCCTCGCGGGACAGGCGGCGCGCGCTCCCGGGGTGCCGTCCGGGACCAGCCTGCTCGGGCTGGTCAAGCATCTGACCGCCGCGGAGCACTACTGGTTCGTCTGGGCCTTCGAGGGCGCCGGGGACGCGCCGCCGGACCTCGGGATGACGGTCCGCGCCGAGGAGCGCGCGGAGGACATTCTGGCCGGCTACCGCGCGGCCGTCCGACGGTCCAACGAGATCGCCGGGCGCTGCGACGACCTGGGCCGCGCCTGCGTCCGCCCGGCGGGGAGGGCCGGTGCGGTCCGGTCGCTGCGCTGGGTGCTGGTGCACATGATCGAGGAGACCGCGCGGCACGCCGGGCACGCCGACATCCTGCGGGAGCAGGCCGACGGGGCCGTCGGCAGGTGACGGCGTGCGGGGTGTGGATACCGTCTGCCGTGCGCCGAGGGGCGACTTTGAGACAACCTCGTGAGGCGGCGTACGCCGGTGAGTTGAGGTGGCGGGACGGCGGGTAAGCCGTAGACAACTCAAGCGCAACGACGCCCCGGAAACGGGCCGACCCCGCCCGGATCGCGCCGGGCGCCCCCCACCTCTCTTGTACGTCTCCGCCGTGACGCCTGGCCGTTTCCGGTGCCGCGGCACGAAAGTGGGCCGGGCCGATGGACGAACGTCAGTACTACCCGAGAATCACGGGACCCGGTCGCGCCGCCGACGGCGCGACCGTCTACGAGCTCCACGGTGAGCTCGACATCCTCGCCGTGTCGGTGCTCTCCGGCCGGATGGACGACCTCACCGGCGCGCAGGGCACCGACCTCGTGCTCGACCTGCGCGCGGTGACCTTCATCGACTGCGCCGGACTCTCGCTGCTCAGCCGCGCCCGCTACCGCACCAGGCAGCGGGGCGGCCGGCTGCGGCTGGCCGGTGTCACCGACGGCGGCAGCGTCGGACGGCTGCTGCGGATGACCGGACTGACCGGTCACTTCGAGCTCGTGCCGGACGACGCCCCCGGCCCCGCCGGCGACGGTGCCGGAGCGGCCGGGGGTGCGGACATCGCCGTGGCGTGACGCCCGCCCGGGGCTCAGGCCGGCAGGGCCGCCTCGATCGCGGCGACCAGCTCGGGAGCCTCCGGCTCGGTACGCGGCCGGAAGCGGCCCGCGACCCGGCCCTCGGCGTCGATCAGGAACTTCTCGAAGTTCCACTGCACGTCACCGGCCGCCCCTTCGGCGTCCGCGACGGCCGTGAGCTCGGCGTACAGCGGCTGCCGGGCGGCGCCGTTGACGTCGCCCTTCTCGAAGAGCGGGAAGCTGACGCCGTACGTCGTCGAGCAGAACGTGGCGATCTCCTCGGCGGTGCCGGGCTCCTGGCCCGCGAACTGGTTGCTGGGGAAGCCCAGCACGGAGAAGCCCCGGTCCGCATAGCGCTGCTGCAGCCGCTCCAGACCTTCGTACTGCGGGGTCAGCCCGCACTTGGACGCCACGTTGACCACCAGCAGTGCCTTGCCGCGGTGGTCGGCGAGCGAGGCGGGCTCACCGGTCAGGGTGCGCAGCGGGATGTCGTACAGGCTCACGGTCATGCTCCTCTTCACGGGTACGCGGACGGGGACAGCCCTCGTCGTTCCCAACGGCGCCGCCCGCCCTGATCTTCCCCGGATCGTCGGTCGGCCAGGAAACCGTAGGGCGCAGGGTGCCGGCCCGCCATTCCTTGAGCAGCTGGTCGAAGATGGGGGTGTCCTCCTCGGGCGGCCGGCGCGCCTGAGGGGCGGGCGGCGGCGGCAGCGACGGGGGCCGGTGCGGTAGCGAGATCCGCTGAAAAGGGTGCGAGGCGGGCTTCTTGACATCCATGCCCGGACTCAACCGGAAATCGGCGCCCGGGTTGCGGGACGCGGCCGGGGCGGCCCGCAGATGCCCCTGCGGCGGTGACGGGCAGAAGATACGTTCCCGGCGCGAAGGGGCCGGCGGACTTCCCGCCGGCCCCTTCGCTCACCTCAGCACCACCAGCCGCAACACCGGGGCGGTATCCGGTGGATCTGCCCGGTTCAGGACCGGCACAGCAGCGCCTCCAGGACCTCCGCGAGCGCCGCCTCGGGATCGGCCACCCGGCCCTCCGCCCGCCACGCCACATAGCCGTCCGGCCGCACCAGCACCGCACCCTCGGGCGTCGTGCCGTGCTTCTCGGCCCAGTCGGCGCCCTCCTCCGGGGCCAGGTCGTCGTCCGGTTCGGTGCCGATCAGGTAGCAGTTCAGCCGCACCCCGAAGCGCTGGACGGCGCCCTTGGCCGCGGTGCGCCACATGTCGCCGTCGGAGCCGGACAGCAGGGTGAACGCCGTCTCGTAGAGGTCGAGCGTGGAGCGGCGGCCCTCGGGGCCGGTCAGCCACATGTGCGGGGCGCGGGTGCCCGGCTCGCCGGTCATCCGCAACTGGTCCGGAACCACCGGGAGTTCGGGATCGGCGCCGACGACCGCGCCGCGCGGGTAGCAGTAGCCGAGCGCGACGGTGAGCACCCCGCGCTGCCGGCCCCCGCCGGCCCCGGGCGCCGGTGCGTACCCGGGGTGGCTGTGCTCCGCGGAGCGGGCCGAGGCGCGGGCGCTGGTCTCCCGGGCCACCGGCAGCCGCTCCGCCTCGTACGTCGACAACAGCTCCGGGCCCGCCGCGCCGTCCAGGACGGCGGCGATCTTCCAGGCCAGGTTGTGGGCGTCCTGGATGCCGGTGTTCGACCCGAACGCGCCGGTGGGCGACATCTCGTGGGCCGAGTCGCCGGCGAGGAAGACCCGGCCCTCGCCGTACTGCTCGGCGACCCGCTCGGCGGCGTGCCACGGGGCCTTGCCGGTGATCTCCACCGCCATGTCCAGCGCACCCGTAGCCCGCCGGATGTGGTCGATGCACCGCTCGTCGGTGAAGTCCTCCAGGGTCTCGCCCTGGTCGGGGTGCCAGGGCGCGTGGAAGACCCAGTCCCGCTCGTTGTCCACCGGCAGCAGGGCGCCGTCGGCCTCCGGGTTGGTCAGGTAGCAGGCGATGAAGCGGCGGTCGCCCACCACCTCCGCGAGCTCCGGGGCCCGGAAGGTGATGCTCACGTTGTGGAACAGGTCGCCCGGACCGGTCTGCCCGATGCCCAGCCGCTCGCGTACCGGGCTGCGGGGACCGTCGGCCGCGATGAGGTAGTCCGCGCGCACGGTGCGCCGCTCGCCGGTCTCCCGGCTCTTCAGCTCCGCGGTCACCCCGTCCGCGTCCTGTTCGAACGAGACCAGCTCGGTGGAGAAACGCAGGTCGCCGCCGTGCTCGCGGGCACACCGCACCAGGACCGGTTCGAGGTCGTTCTGGCTGCACAGACACCAGCCGGCCGGACTGATCCGGGCCAGCCCGCCGCCCGGGTCGATCTCCTTGAACAGCCACTCCTGTTCGTCGCCGGTCAGTGAACGGGCCTGCAGGATCCCGTGGTTGCCGGCCAACGTCGAGGCCGCCTGGCGGATCGGCCGCTCGGCGCCGGCCACCCGGAACAGCTCCATCGTGCGGACGTTGTTGCCGCGCCCGCGCGGGTGATGGGAGGTGGCGGAGTGCTTCTCGACCAACAGGTGCCGTACACCCAGCCGTCCCAAAAACAGCGAGGCGGACAGGCCCACCAGGGACCCGCCCACGACCAGTACCGGGACCCGTTCTCGGGGGATGGGATTCATGGCGTGCTCCAGCTCCAAGGCGCATTGAGGGCAGATGGAGCACGAATGCCCGGCCGTGGACCTGTTCGATCACGGTTCACCTGCATGGCTCACAGATCTCGCGCCGCCCGTACGTCCCGGCCACGATCGAATCCGGGACGCCCCCCGGACATCCGGGGCGGGCAGCCCCACCATCCGGCTCAGTCACCCGGATCGCACCGGAACTGACGACGCACCACAGGGGCCATCGGGCACCGAAGGAGATGCGTAGACGATGACAACGCTGTCGGAACGAATATCCCAGTCAGCCTTCGACGGCTCCCGGCTCAGGGTCGTACTGCTCCTGGACCTCCACGACGGAGCCCAGCAGCAGTTCCTGGAAGCCTACGAGCACCTGCGCAACCAGGTCGCGTCCGTCCCCGGGCACCTCACCGACCAGCTGTGCCAGTCCATCGAGAACCCCTCGCAGTGGCTGATCACCAGCGAATGGGAGAGCGCACCCCCCTTCCTCGCCTGGGTCAACAGCGAGGAGCACGTCAAGATGGTCCAGCCGCTGCACGCCTGCGTCCGCGACACCCGCTCGCTGCGCTTCAGCGTCCTGCGCGAGACCTCGAACATCGCCGCCCGGGCCCCCGAGCCCCCCAAGGGCCGGCTCCAGGCCAACCCCCGCGTCGGCGACGGTGTGGTGCGGCACGCGCTGACCTTCACCGTGAAGCCCGGCAGCGAGGACAAGGTCGCCGAGATCCTGGCCGGCTACGACTCGCCGGAGGCCCGGGTCGACGACACCACCCGGCTGCGCCGCACCTCCCTGTTCATGCACGGCAACCGCGTGGTCCGTGCGGTCGAGGTGCAGGGCGACCTGGTGGCGGCGCTCCGTCACGTCTCCCAGCAGCCCGAGGTCCGGGCCGTCGAGGAGGCCATCAACCCCTACCTGGAGCAGGACCGCGACCTCAGCGACCCGAACTCCGCCCGGGTGTTCTTCACCCGCGCCGCCCTGCCCGCCGTGCACCACGTCGCCTCCGGCAGCGCGCGGCCCGAGGACGTACGGCGCCACGCGCTGTTCTACCCGGCCAAGGAAGGCTGCGGCATGGCGCTGGCCAGGATGCTGGCCCGCCAGGACGAGCTGGCCGCCGACGACCCGGACTGCCCCGTCGCCGGCAGCACCATCTTCCAGCGCGACGACGTCGTCGTCCGGCTCGTCGACATGCGGATCCCGCTCGACCAGGACCCGCTGCTCTCGCTCGGCATCCGCGGCTCGCGCAAGACGGCCGTGCTGCGCCGTCTGCTCGACTCCGAAGTGGCCGGCGGTCTGTCCAACGACCGCGAGCTCGCGCGCTTCCTCGCGCGCTGCGACATGGCCCTGATCACCGACCGCCGGTCCGCGGGCGCCTGACACCGTCCGCCCGGAGCAGGTCCCATCCCAACCCACCGCCGGCTTCACGCCCCTGGAGGATTCAGCCATGACCACGCACCGCCCACGCATCGTGGACCTCAGCGAGACCCAGCCCAACCGCCGGCGTGGAGGTGATCTGCGCGCCATGCTGACGCCCAGCGCGGTGGGTGCCACGAGCGGCTTCATGGGCATGGCCCTCGTACAGCCCGGCGAGCGCATCGGAGAGCACTACCACCCGTACTCCGAGGAGTTCGTGTACGTCGTCCAGGGCGCGCTCGAAGTGGACCTCGACGGGGAGCCCCATCCGCTGCGCCCGGACCAGGGGCTGCTGATCCCGCCCTACATGCGGCACCGGTTCCGCAACGTCGGGGACGTCGAGGCCCGGATGGTCTTCCACCTCGGCCCGCTGGCGCCCCGCCCCGAGCTGGGGCACGTCGACACCGAGGGTACCGAGGAGAGCAGCCCCGCCGCCCCGCCCGAACGCACGGAGCCGGTGTCATGACGCGCCGCGTGGCGGTCACCGGAGTCGGGATCGTCGCGCCCGGCGGGGTGGGAGTGCCCGCCTTCTGGGACCTGCTGTCCGCCGGCCGTACGGCGACCCGTGGCATCACCCTCTTCAACCCGGAGGGATTCCGCTCGCGCATCGCCGCCGAATGCGACTTCGACCCCGCGGCGCACGGCCTGAGCGCGGAGCAGGTCGCCCGCTCGGACCGGTACGTCCAGTTCGCCATGGTCGCCGCGGACGAGGCGCTGCGCGACGCCGGCCTGGACCCCGAACGGGAGAACCCCTGGCGCATCGGGGTCTCCCTGGGCACCGCGGTCGGCGGCACCACCCGCCTCGAACACGACTACGTCGCCGTCAGCGACCGCGGCAAGCGCTGGGACGTCGACCACCGGCCGGCCGGCCGCCACCTGGAGCGGGCCTTCTCGCCCAGTTCGCTGGCCTCCGCGGTGGCCGAACAGGTCGGCGCGCACGGCCCGGTGCAGACCGTCTCCACGGGCTGCACCTCCGGCCTCGACGCCATCGGCTACGCCTTCCACTCCATCGAGGAGGGCAAGGTCGACGTCTGTATCGCCGGCGCGTCGGACTCGCCGATCTCCCCGATCACCGTGGCCTGCTTCGACGCGATCAAGGCGACCTCCGCCAACAACGACGACCCCGCCCACGCCTCCCGGCCGTTCGACGCCCACCGCGACGGATTCGTCATGGGCGAGGGCGGCGCCGTGCTCGTCCTGGAGGAGCTGGAGCACGCCCGGGCCCGCGGAGCGACCGTGCACTGCGAGCTCCGCGGCTACGCCACCTTCGGCAACGCCTACCACATGACCGGGCTGACCCAGGAGGGCCTGGAGATGGCCGAGGCGATCAACCGCGCGCTCGACCACGCCAGGATCGACGCCACCCAGGTCGACTACGTCAACGCGCACGGTTCGGGCACCCAGCAGAACGACCGGCACGAGACCGCCGCGGTCAAGCGGTCGCTGGGCGCACACGCCCACAAGGTGCCGATGAGCTCCATCAAATCCATGGTGGGCCACTCGCTCGGCGCGATCGGCGCCATCGAGATCGTCGCCTGCGTGCTGGCCCTGACCCACCAGGTCGTGCCGCCGACGGCCAACTACGAGACCCCGGACCCGGAGTGCGACCTCGACTACGTGCCCAGGACGGCGCGGGAACTGCCGCTGCGTTCGGTGCTCTCGGTCGGCAGCGGCTTCGGCGGATTCCAGTCAGCGGTGGTACTGACCCGACAGGGCGGGAGGTCGGCATGAGCTCCGCGAAGGAACGACGCTCCGTCGTCACCGGCATGGGCGTCATCGCCCCCAACGGGGTGAGTATTGACGCCTTCTGGAAGGCGACCAAGGAAGGCATCAGCGTCCTCGACCGGGTGACCCGGGAGGGCTGCGAGCACCTGCCGCTCAAGGTCGCCGGTGAGGTACGCGGCTTCGATCCGGCGGACCTGATCGAGGAGCGCTACCTCGTCCAGACCGACCGGTTCACCCACTTCGCCATGGCGGCGGCCAACCTCGCGCTGGACGACGCCCACCTCGGCCGCGCCGACTACGCCGACTCGCCGTTCGCGGTCGGCGTCGTCACCGCCGCCGGGTCCGGCGGCGGCGAGTTCGGCCAGCGCGAGCTGCAACGGCTGTGGGGCCAGGGCTCCAAATACGTCGGCCCCTACCAGTCGATCGCCTGGTTCTACGCCGCCAGCACCGGACAGATCTCCATCCGCGGCGGCTTCAAGGGCCCCTGCGGAGTCGTGGCCAGCGACGAGGCGGGCGGCCTGGACGCCCTGGCGCACGCCTGCCGCACCGTGCGGCGCGGCACCGACGCGGTCGTCGTGGGCGCCGCCGAGGCACCGCTGGCCCCCTACTCGGTCGTCTGCCAGCTCGGCTACGACGACCTGAGCACGCTCGACGACCCGGTCCGCGCCTACCGCCCGTTCACCGACGGCGCCTGCGGATTCGTGCCCGCCGAAGGCGGCGCGATGCTGGTCGTCGAGGAGGCGACGGCGGCCGAGGGCCGTGGCGCACCCGTCCGGGCCGAACTGTCCGGACACGCCGCGACCTTCACCGGCGCCTCCCGGTGGGAGGAGTCCCGGGCCGGACTCGCCCACGCCATCCGCGGCGCGCTGGAGGACGCGCGGTGCGCCCCGGACGAGATCGACGTGGTGTTCGCGGACGCCCTGGGCGTCCCCTCGGCCGACCGGGCCGAGGCGCTGGCCCTCGCGGACGCCCTGGGCCGGCAGGCCACCCAGGTCCCGGTGACCGCGCCCAAGACCGGCACCGGGCGGGCGTACTGCGGTGCCCCCGTCCTGGACATCGCGGCCGCGGTGCTCGCCATGGAACACGGTGTGGTGCCGCCCACCCCCAACGTCGTCGACGTGTGCCACGACCTTGACGTCGTGACCGGCCGGGCCCGCCCCGCCGAACTGCGGACGGCGCTGGTGCTGAGCCGGGGACTGATGGGCTCGAACGCGGCAATGGTGCTGCGGCAGGGCCGGCCGTCCCCCTCGTGAGAAGGAGAACCGCACATGACTGCTCAACTGACCCTCGACGAGCTGGCAGCGCTGATGAAGTCCGCCGCCGGCCTGACCGTCGACCCGAAGGACCTGGCCAACCGGGCCGACTCGACCTTCGCCGAGTTCGGCCTCGACTCGCTGGGCCTTCTGGGCATCGTGGGCGAGCTGGAGAACCGGCGCGGCCGGCCGATGCCGACCGACGCAGAGCGCTGCAAGACGCCGCGCGACTTCCTCGCCCTCGTCAACACCCCTGGCAAAGCCCCCCTGGAAGCCGACAAAGTGCCTACGACAGGAGCCTGACATGCCCGGCCACACCGAGAACGACATCACCATCGCCGCGCCCCTCGACCTCGTCTGGGACATCACCAACGACCTCGAGAACTGGCCGCAGCTGTTCAGCGAGTACGCCGCGGTCGAGGTGCTGTCCCGCGAGGGCGACAAGACCACCTTCCGGCTGACGATGCACCCGGACGACAACGGCACCGTCTGGAGCTGGGTCTCCGAGCGGGTCGTCGACCGCGCCCACCGCACCGTCCGTGCCCGCCGGGTGGAGACCGGCCCGTTCGCGCACATGGACATCCACTGGAAGTACTCCGAGATCCCGGGCGGCACCTCGATGCACTGGACCCAGGACTTCGCGATGAAGCCGGACGCCCCGGTCGACGACAAGGGCATGACCGAGCTCATCAACCGCAACTCCCGGATCCAGATGGAGCTCATCCGGGACAAGATCGAGCAGCGGGACCGCGAGCTGCGGTCCGCCGCCGTCAGCTGACGGCCCGCCGGGCCGCGTCCGGACCGCCCTCGGGCGGCAACGAAGGGATCTTCCCGATGCATCACGCTCTGATCGTCGCCCGCATGAAACCCGGTTCGGCACCGGACATCGCGGAGGTCTTCCGCGAGTCCGACCGTACGGAACTGCCGCACCTGGTCGGCGTCTCGCGGCGGACCCTGTTCCAGTTCGGTGAGGTGTACCTGCACCTCATCGAATCCGACCGGCCGCCCGGCCCGGAGATCGCCAAGGTCACCGAGCACCCCGAGTTCCGTGTGGTGAGCGACAAGCTGTCCGCCTTCGTCAGCGCCTACGACCCCGAGACCTGGCGGAGCCCCAAGGACGCGATGGCCCAGCAGTTCTACCGCTGGGAGCGCGACGGCAGTCGCTGACGCGCAGGCCGTGCCGGTTCCGGGCGGCGGCCCGTTGCTCACGCCGGGACGGTGCACTCGAAGGCGTGCAGGTACGGGTTGACGACGAGGACGTCGTGCACCTCCAGTCCGGCGTCCGAGAGCCGGCGGATCATGCTGTCCTTGGTGTGCTTGGCGCCGCCCACGTTCAGCAGGAGCAGCAGGTCCATGGCGGTGGTGAACTTCATCGACGGGCTGTCGTCGACGAGGTTCTCGATGACCACCACCCGGGCGCCGGGCCGGGCCGCCGACTTGACGTTGTGCAGCGTCCGGCGGGTGGAGTCGTCGTCCCACTCCAGGATGTTCTTGATGATGTAGACGTCGGCCCGGACCGGGATGTCCTCCCGGCAGTCGCCGGGCACCACCTTCACCCGCGGCGCGAGCGGACCGCCCGCGCGCAGCCGGGGATCCGGATGCGCCACGACCGTGGGCAGGTCGAGCAGGGTGCCCTCCAGCGAGGGGTGCTTCTCCAGCAGGCTGGCGAGGACGTGGCCCTGCCCGCCGCCGATGTCCGCCACCGACTGTGCCTTCGACAGGTCCAGCAGCCGGGCGACGTCCTCGGCCGACTGCTTGCTGGAGGTGGTCATGGCCCGGTCGAAGACCTGGGCGGACTCCGTGGCGTCCTGGTGCAGGTACTCGAAGAAGCTCTTGCCGTACAGGTCGTCGAAGACGTCGCGACCGGAGCGCACCGCCTCGTCGAGCCGCGGCCACGCCTCCCAGGTCCACGGCTCGGTGCACCACAGGGAGATGTAGCGCAGGCTGTTCGGGGTGTCCTCGCGCAGCATCCGGGACATGTCGGTGTGGACGTACTTCCCGTCGTCGGTCTCCGCGAAGATCCCGTAGCAGGACAGTGCGCGCAACAGCCTTTCCAGCGGCCGAGGTTCGGCCTTCACCTCGGCGGCGAGCTCCTCGGCGGAGGCCGGCCGGTCGCCGAGCGCGTCGGCGACGCCGAGCCGCGCCGCCGCCCGTACCGCCGCCGCGCACGCGGCTCCGAAGACGAGCTCCCGCAGCCGCATGGCCGACTGGGGCGAGGGACTTACGGTGGTCATTGGAGCCTCTATTCTCCCGTGGTAGGTGAGTGCACCCGTGGCACCGGGTGCGCCAGGTGGGCCGTCAGCACAGCCCGGCCGGCTTCGAGGTCCGGCAGACGTTGCGGACGAACCGGTTGCCCCGGCCCTTGGGGTCCCGGTTGGCCAGGTCGACCGGCTTGTTGCGCAGCACGATGTTGTCGACGACGGTGTTGTGCTCGTTGAGCGCGCCCACGAAGCTGTGGAAGAGCACCACGCCCCCGGAGAGCGGCGACTTGCCCCGGTTGTCGCGGACCAGGTTGTGCCGCACCAGCGTCCGTTCGGTGCCGGTGAGCACGATGCCCGAGCCCTGGAGGAACGGCAGCCGCTTGGTGGCGGCGCAGTGCTTGTTGTTCCGGGAGACGTCGTTGTCCCGTACAGTCAGCGCGCCCGCTCGGGGGCGGGACTCGTCGCCGACGACGAAGACTCCGGCGCAGTTCCCGGTGACGGTGTTGTGGCCGACCGTCAGGTTCCTGACCCGGCGGATGGTGACACCGATCCGGTTGTGGGACATCCGGTTCTGGGTGATCGACGCGCCCTGGGTGTCGGTCGCGCCGCCCTCCTCCTTGACGGTGTTCGCCAGGAAGATGCCGGAGTCGCCGTTGTCGGTGACGAAGTTGTCGCGGATCACGCCGCGGGTGGACTTCTCCTGCGCGATGCCCCAGACCCCGTTCTTCCGGGACGTCACCCCGTGCACGGTCATCCGGTCGGTGCCGGAGGCCCAGATGCCGTTCTGCTTGAAGCCGGTGACGGTCAACGCGCGGATGCTGACGTCCCGGAGCGGGTGGTGCCGCGAGCCGAGCACGCAGATGCCGTTGCCCTCTTCGCCGCAGCGGTTCGCCGCCCGCTTCGCCGACGGGCGGATCACCGTCTTCTTGCCGGCCCCCACGAGGCGCAGCCGCGACGTGGTGATCAGCACGCTCTCGCGGTAGACCCCGGGCCGCAGGACGACGGTGTCACCCGGCCGGGCCGCGTCCACCGCCTGCTGGATCGACTCGCCCGGGCGGACCACATGCCGTCCCGGGGCATCGGAGGGAGGGGCCGCACCCAGTCCGCCGGCCATCACCGCGGCGACACAGCCCAGGAGTGTCATCTGTTGTAGCGCCATGAGGCGAAGCTATGGGCGATCAACCGCGCTCGCCATTTGTGGTGACCCGATGACGGCCGAGGGCGCGCCCGCCGGTGTCCGACACGCCGTCAAGTCCGCTGCCCTGCCGTCCGTCCGGCCGCGCATCAGGGCCGGTCAGCGGGGTTCTTGGGGGGCTCGCCGCAGCTTGCTGCGCCGGTCGGCGGATCGACCGGCCGGCACTCACCTGACCGGGTATCGGACGCCGCGTCCGAACGGTCCCCGGGGCCGGCGTCCGACGGGGGGTCAGCCGGCCCGTCCGGCCACACCTCGGTCAGGAACGCCGCGAGGCTGGACGGCAGGAACCACGGTCGGACGCGGAAGACGGTCATGGCAGACCAACGCGCGGGGCCCGGCCGACGACACCCGGCAAGGGGCCCAAGGCTCCCTTCATCACCCCAACGGCCCTCGGTGGCGGGGCCGGTGCGGCCGGTCCTGGCTCAGTGGGTGCGCCGGATCGCCGCCTCGACCCCGTCCAGGACGACCGCGAGCCCGCCCTCGAAGGTCGCCCGCGCCTCGCGTTCCAGATACGGCACCGCGTCGTCCGTGACCGGGGCCGCGCCCTCGGTCTCCAGCCGGACCAGCAGCGGGAAGCGCTCGGCGAAGTCGGGCACCACCTCCTCCAGCATCCCGGACCGCGCCAGCCACCAGTCCTCGTCGGACACCCCGGTCGAGGCCGCGGCCGCCCGGGACTCGGCGACGGTCCGCGCGGCCCCGCGCACGACGTGCACCAGCGCCCCGACCACCGGCCGCAGCACCGCGGAGTCGAGGCCGGTGGCGTACAGCAGCGCCAGCAGCGTCTCCAGGGCGCGGTACTCGTGGGGGCCGAGTACCGGGCGGGCCTGGGAGACCTGGAGCACCCAGGGGTGGCGCAGGTAGAACTCCCAGGTGTCCTCGGCCCAGGACGTCACCGCGGCCCGCCAGCCCGCCGCCAGGTCGTAGTCGTCCGGCAGCTCGGCCAGCACCTGGTCGTACATCAGGTCCACCAGCTCGCTCTTGCCCGGGACGTAGGTGTACAGCGCCATGGCGGTGCGGCCCAGCCGCTCGCCGACCGCGCGCATGGACAGGGCCGCCATGCCCTCCGCGTCGGCGACCGCGATTCCCGCGCGGACGATCACCTCGACGCTCAGGGCCGGTTTGGGGCCCGGCCACTGCCGCGTACGCGTCCCGCCGGGGCGCTCGTCGCGCCACAGCAGAGCCATCGACCGACGGGGATCGCCCTGGCCGGCGAATACCACCACTTGCCGTCTCCTTACGCCATAAAGTAACGTCACCCGGCGAACTCTTTACGGTGTAAGGATATCAGGAGGGGTGGCGGCTGACATGGGGGCCGAGCAGGTCGGAAAGCCGGAAAAGGAGACCGCGTACGCGGCGGACAGTCATGATGTGATCGAGGTGCGCGGCGCCCGGGAGAACAATCTCGCCGACATTTCCCTGGACATACCCAAGCGCCGCCTCACGGTGTTCACCGGAGTCTCCGGATCCGGGAAGTCCTCCCTGGTCTTCGGCACCGTCGCGGCCGAGTCCCAGCGGCTGATCAACGAGACCTACACGGCCTTCGTGCAGTCCTTCATGCCGGCGCGCGGCCGGCCCGACGTGGACGCCCTGCGCAATCTGAGCGCGGCGATCGTCGTCGACCAGGAACGCATGGGCGCCAACGCGCGCTCCACGGTCGGCACCGCCACCGACGCCCACACCATGCTGCGGATCATCTACAGCCGCCTGGGCACCCCGCACGCCGGGACCTCCACCGCCTTCAGCTTCAACAGCGCCGAGGGCATGTGCCCCGAGTGCGAGGGGCTCGGCCGGGTCTCCACCATCGACCTCGACCAGCTCGTGGACACCTCGCGCTCCCTCAACGAGGGCGCGATCAACGCCCCCGGATTCACCGTCGGCTCGTGGTACTGGCAGACCCTCGCGCACTCCGGATTCTTCGACCCCGACGTGAAGCTCGCGGATTTCACCCCCGCGCAGTGGGACGACTTCCTGCACAAGCCCGCCACCAAAATCAAGCGCGGCACCGCGAACATCACCTATGAGGGACTGCTGACCCGGGTCCGGCGGACCTATCTCGCCAAGGACCGGGAATCCCTGCAACCGCACATCCGGGCCTTCGTCGACCGTGCGGTGACCTTCGCCGCCTGCGGAGCCTGCGGCGGCGCCCGCCTCAATCCCGCGGCCCTCGCCTCCCGCATCGCCGGCCGCAACATCGCCGAATGCTCCGCCCTCCAGATCAGCGATCTGGTGGAATTCGTCCGCGGCATCGACGACCCGTCGGTGGCCCCGCTGGTCGCCACCCTCCGCCACACCCTGGAATCCCTCGTCGAGATCGGTCTCGGCTATCTGAGCCTGGACCGGGAATCCGGCACCCTCTCCGGCGGTGAGGCCCAGCGGGTGAAGATGGTCCGCCACCTCGGCTCCAGCCTGACCGACGTCACCTACGTCTTCGACGAGCCCACCGTCGGCCTGCACCCGCACGACATCCAGCGGATGAACGACCTGCTGCTGCGGCTGCGCGACAAGGGCAACACCGTCCTCGTCGTCGAGCACAAACCCGAGACCATCGCCGTCGCCGACCACGTCGTCGACCTCGGCCCCGGCGCCGGACCGGCCGGCGGACGGCTCTGCTACACCGGCGACGTCCGCGGCCTGCAGGCCTCCGGCACCCTCACCGGCCGCCATCTCGACCACCGCGCCGGGCTGCGCGAGCAGGTCCGGCGGCCCACCGGCCACCTCGCCATCACCGGCGCGACCACCCACAACCTCAAGGACGTCGCCGTCGACCTGCCGCTCGGCGTGCTCACCGTCGTCACCGGCGTGGCCGGCTCGGGCAAGAGCTCGCTCGTCCACGGCTCACTGAGCGGCCGGGACGGCGTCATCACCGCCGACCAGTCCCCGATCCGCGGCTCCCGGCGCTCCAACCCGGCCACCTACACCGGACTGCTCGGCCCGGTGCGCACCGCCTTCGCCCGGGCCAACGGCGTCGGTCCCGGACTGTTCAGCGCCAACTCCGAAGGCGCCTGCCCCACCTGCAAGGGCATCGGACTGGTCTACACCGACCTGGCGATGATGGCCGGCGTGACCTCCGTCTGCGAGGAGTGCGAGGGCCGGCGGTTCACGCCCGAGGTGCTCACCTATACCCTGCGCGGCAAGAACATCAGCGAGGTGCTCGCGATGTCGGTCGCCGAGGCGAGGGAGTTCTTCCCCTCCGGCCAGGCCCGCACCGTCCTCGACCGGCTCGCCGACGTGGGCCTGGCCTACCTCGGCCTCGGCCAGCCGCTCACCACCCTCTCCGGCGGCGAACGGCAGCGGCTCAAACTCGCCCTCCACATGGCCGAGAAGGGCGCCGTCTACGTCCTCGACGAACCCACCAGCGGACTGCACCCGGCCGACGTGGACCGGCTGCTGGGCCTGCTCGACCGGCTCGTCGACGACGGCAACACCGTCATCGTCATCGAACACCACCAGGCCGTCATGGCCCACGCCGACTGGATCGTCGACCTCGGCCCCGGCGCCGGCCACGACGGCGGCCGCATCGTCTTCGAAGGCACCCCCGCCGACCTCGTCGCCACCGCGGACACCCTGACGGCCCGCCACCTACGGAGCTACCTGGGCCGGCCCGCCGCGTGAGCCCGAGGACCGGCACGTCCCCGCGGGGACAGGGGAGTTGATCCGGGGCTCAGCCCGCGCGTTCCGCCGCGCTGCGCTCCACGCAGAACTCGTTGCCCTCGATGTCGGCCATCGTCGCCCACCCCGTCCCGTCGGGCCGGCGGTGGTCGGCGACCAGGGTCGCGCCGAGCGCCAGCAGCCGTTCGACCTCCTCGTCGCGGCCGCGGTCCTGCGGCTGCAGATCCAGATGCAGCCGGTTCTTCCCGGCCTTGGCCTCGGGCACCGTGATGAACAGCAGCGCACCGGCCGCGGTGGTGACCGTGGCCTCCGGATCCCCCGGGAAGTCGTCCTCGGCCAGCGAACCGCCCAGCACCTTCGCCCAGAAGGTCGCCAGATGGTGGGCATCGGTGCAGTCGACGGTGACGTGCCGTATCAGTGAGGTCATGCGCGTCACTATCCGCGGAGGCCGCGGGCCTGTCCACCGGATCGCGTGCCGGGCGTGCACCCGGTTTGTCCGGCCCACCCATTCAGGTCGGGCACCCCTGTCGTCTACAGTTGCAGAAATCCGCAATTCAACAGATGACGCGACGGCCGTGCGGCCTGAACGCGGAGGACCATGCGTGGGCGGTTTCGCCGATTCGGTACGGGCACACCAGACCCGCGGTGCGGGCCGGGCAGGGGCGCGGACATGAGCGGCGCCCGGTCACACCCCAGCGGGACCGGGTGAGCGCGGATGTCCGGCGCAGCACGGCGTAAGGGACCGCCGCCCTGGCGGGCGGTGCGCTCCCGCACCTGCATACCGGCGCCCCCCGGCCCGGGGGCCGCCCGGCCCTGCCGCGGGCGCCCGCCGGCCCGGGGGCCGTTGCACCGACCCCGCGGACACGGCCGCGGCTGCCCCGAGCCGACCGCCCGTCACCACACCTCCCCGCGCTGCGGCGCGCTGCGCCCGCGTACCACCGCGCTCCGCCCGGGCCTCCAGCTGGCCCGGCTGCCCGGCGCCGTGCTGGTCACCCACCGGCCGCCGCGCACCGGCCTGTTGCGCCGGATCCTGCTCGCCGTCCTCGTCACGAACCTGCTGCTGCTCTTCCTCGCACTGGTCGTCTATCTGGGACGGCACGCGGGCACGTAGCGGAGTCCGCCCGAGCCCCCGTCCGCACCCGCCACAGCCACCTGACGTCCCGTCCGAACGACCACACCAGCAGCGCCAGCGCGGTGGCCACCGCAGCGCCGGCCACCGCCCGCGGCACGATCCCGGCACCGGCCACCACCAGCACGACGCCCTGCAGCGCCGCCACCGTCTTCCGGGCCATGCTGGGCGGCAGCGCACCGCGCAACCACGGCCAGAGCCAGGACGCCGCGACGAACGCGTACCGCATCAGACCGATCGCCAGGACCCAGACACCCAGCGGCATCGCGACGTACACGCACAGCACCAGGATCAGGAACGCGTCGACCTCCATGTCGAAACGCGCCCCCAGCGGCGTCGCCGTGCCGGTGCGCCGGGCCACCTGGCCGTCCACGGCGTCCAGGATCAGTGCCACCGTGGCCAGCGCGGTCAGCACCGCGACCGGGGCCCGCCGGTCGAAGGAGTCCGCGACCAGCGCGGTCACCCCGCCCACCAGGATCGCCCGGGCCAGCGTGACACGGTTCGCCGGCCCGAACGGACCGGTCCACGACCGGCGCAGCGCCAGCGTGAGCACCGCCCAGGTCACCACCGCGAACGCCGAGCCCGTCAGCCATCCCGCGGTGCCCAGCCCGACCAGCCGGCACAGCACCTCCAGCACCAGCAGCTGCACGCCCATGCCCGCCGTGGTGTCCGGCCCCAAGGCTCTTGTGTCGAAGTGCTCTTGTACGGCCACCGTGCCTCCCTTGACCTGTGGCGGAGTCCGGGGGCGCCGCGTAGGGTGACGGCGTCCTTGATCCCCAGCATCGAGGACTCCTCGCCGTAGCGTCCAGGAGGATCCCGTTGCCGCGCGCCGCTTGTGCCTTTTGGACAAACGCCCCAGGACAGGGCGAGATCCGGCCGGCGGAGCTGTCCGGGCCCGGGCCCGACGAGGTGCTGGTGCGCACCCTCTGGTCCGGGGTGAGCCGCGGCACCGAGACCCTGGTCTTCCGCGGCGGGGTGCCCGAGAGCCAGCACACGGCGATGCGCGCGCCCTACCAGGAGGGCGACTTCCCGGCACCGGTCAAATACGGCTACCTCAACGTCGGCGTCGTCGAGGAGGGACCGCCCGCGCTGCACGGCCGCACGGTCTTCTGCCTGTACCCGCACCAGACGCACTACGTGGTCCCGGCCCACGCCGTCACCCCCGTACCGGACACCGTGCCCGCCGCCCGCGCCGTCCTCGCCGGCACCGTCGAGACCGCGGTCAACGCCCTCTGGGACGCCGGGCCGCTGATCGGCGACCGGATCGCGGTGATCGGCGGCGGCATGGTCGGATGCAGTGTGGCCGCCCTCCTCGCCCGTTACCCGGCGGTGCGGGTGCAGTTGGTCGACGCCGATCCCGGCCGCGCCGCCACCGCCCGGGCGCTCGGGGTGGACTTCGCGCTGCCCGCCGAGGCCCGGGGCGACTGCGACCTCGTCGTGCACGCCAGCGCCACCGAGGAAGGACTGGCCCGTGCCCTCGAACTGCTCGCGCCGGAAGGCACCGTGCTGGAGCTGAGCTGGTACGGCGACCGGCGGGTCAGCCTGCCGCTGGGCGAGGCGTTCCACTCCCGCCGGCTGGTCGTGCGCAGCAGCCAGGTCGGCACCGTCTCCCCGGCCCGGCGGGCCCGCCGCAGCTACGCCGACCGGATGGCGCTCGCCCTCGAACTCCTCGCCGATCCGGCCTTCGACGCGCTGATCACCGGGGAGTCCGCCTTCGAGGAACTGCCGCAGGTGCTGCCCCGGCTCGCCTCCGGCGACCTCCCGGCGCTCTGCCACCGCATCCGGTACGCACCGCCGGACGGCCGGTAGGCGCCGCGCCCCGGCCCCCGATCCGCCCCCACCGCACCGTCACTGAGACCGACATCACACCGGAGGAACGGCCTTGTTCAGCATCACCGTCCGCGATCACCTGATGGTCGCGCACAGCTTCCGCGGTGCCGTGTTCGGCCCCGCGCAGCGGCTCCACGGCGCGACGTTCATCGTGGACGCCACCTTCCGCCGGCCCGAGCTCGACGCCGACAACATCGTCGTGGACATCGGCCTGGCCACCCAGGAACTCGCCGGTGTGGTCGGCGAGCTGAACTACCGCAACCTCGACGACGAGCCCGCCTTCGCCGGCACCAACACCTCGACGGAGGCGCTGGCCAAGGTCATCGCGGACCGGCTCGCCGACCGCGTGCAGGCCGGAAACCTCGGCGAGGGCGCCCGCGAACTGACCGGCATATCCGTCACCTTGCACGAATCACATATCGCCTGGGCCACCTACGAGCGCGCGCTGTGACCCGCGGCGGCGCCGCCACGGCCGGGGAGCGGACGGTGCACGTCGTCCTGCCCGGCGGCGTCGGCGACCCGGCGGCGCCCAGCGGCGGCAACACCTACGACCGCCGGGTGTGCCAGGGCCTTCCGGCGGCGGGGTGGCGCGTGCGCCCGCACGCCCTGCCCGGCGCCTGGCCGCGGCCGGCCGCCGCCGACCGCGCCGAGCTGGCCCGGCTGCTGGCGGAACTGCCCGACGGCGCGGTGGTCCTCCTCGACGGGCTGGTCGGCTGCGGCGTCCCCGAGGTCCTGCGGCCCGAGGCCGCCCGGCTGCGGCTCGCCGTCCTCGTCCATCTGCCGCTGGCCGACGAGACCGGGCTCGACCCCCGCGAGGCCGCCGACCTGGACGCCCGGGAACGCCGGGCCCTGCACGCCGCCGGCGCCGTCGTGGCCACCAGCGCCTGGGCCGCCGGCCGGCTCACCGCGCACCATCACCTGCCGCCCGCCCGCGTGCACGTCGCCCGGCCCGGGACCGACCCCGCACCGCTCGCCCCCGGCACCGGCCACGGCACCGCGCTGCTCTGCGTCGCCGCGCTCACCCCGCGCAAGGGACACCGCCGGCTGCTCGACGCCCTGGCCACCGTCACCGGTCCGCCCTGGCACTGCACCTTCGTCGGCGGTCCCGGCAAAGACCCCGGTTACGCCGCCCAACTGCGGGATCACGTCGATGAGTTGGGGCTCGGCGGCCGGATCCGTTTCGCCGGGCCACAGACCGGTGCCGAGCTGGCCGCGCACTACGCCGCCGCCGACCTGCTGGTGCTCGCCTCGTACGCCGAGACCTACGGCATGGTGATCACCGAGGCGCTGGCGCGCGGAATTCCCGTCCTGGCCACGGCCGTCGACGGCGTACCGGAGGCCCTCGGGCGGGCCCCCGACGGCACCCCGCCCGGCCTCCTCGTCCCCGCCGGGGAACCCGCGGCGCTCTCCGGTGCCCTCGGCGACTGGCTCGGGGACCGGGCGCTGCGGCACCGGCTGCGGGAAGCCGCGCGCGGACGGCGTGCCATGCTGGAGGGGTGGGAGATGACGTCGCACAGCCTGGCCGAAGCGCTGGAACGGCTTCGGCACGACCCCCGGAGCAGCCGTTGACCGCCGTCGGCAGCCCCCGATTCGCCCCGCGCTGGCTGGAGTTGCGCGAACGCGCCGACGCCGCGGCCCGGGCCCCCGAACTCCTCCGTCCGCTGCGCAGAGCGCTCGCCGGACGGCCCGGCCCGCCCGGCCTGACCATCCGCGACCTGGGCTGCGGCACCGGCTCCATGGCGCGCTGGCTCGCCGTCCGGCTGCCCGGCCCGCAACGCTGGATCCTGCACGACCACGACCCGGTGCTGCTCGCCGAGGCCGGCGCCCGGATGCCCGCGACGGCCGCCGACGGCACGCCGGTCACCGCCACCACCGAGCGCGGCGACCTGACCGCCCTCACCGCCGCCGACCTCGCCGGGACCTCCCTGGTCACCGCCTCCGCCCTGCTCGATCTGCTCACCCTCGACGAGATCGAGGCGCTCGCGGCGGCCTGCGCGGGTGCCGGCTGCCCGGTCCTGCTGGCGCTCTCGGTTGCCGGACGGGTGGAGCTGACCCCGCCCGATCCGCTCGACGCGGAGCTGGCCGCCGCCTTCAACGACCACCAGCGCCGTACCGACGGGGACCGCGGGCTGCTCGGTCCGGACGCGGTCGCGGCGGCGGTCACGGCGTTCGAACGGCACGGCTGGACGGTGCGGTTGCGGTCCAGCCCGTGGCGGCTCGGCTGCGCGGAGTCCGCGCTGACCGCCGAATGGTTGCGCGGCTGGGTCGGCGCCGCACACGCCCAGCGGCCCGCGCTGGCACCGGAGGCGGCGGCCTATCTGGGGCGCCGGCTGGAGGAGTGCGCGGCGGGCGAACTGGGCGTGACCGTGCACCACACCGACCTGCTGGCGCTGCCCGGTCCGCCGCCCGGGGACGGGGGATGAACCGCCGCGGCTGGGCGCTGCTGCGGCTGCTCGCGGGCGCGGGCATCCTGGCGGCTCTGGTGTGGCACCTGGGTTCCGGGGCCTTCCTGGACGGGCTGCGCCGGATCGACGCCGGAGCGCTGCTCGCGGCCCTCGCACTCGGCCTGCTGACCACGGTCGGCAGTGCCTGGCGCTGGTGTCTGGTGGCTCGCGGCCTGGGCCTTCGACTGCCGCTGGGCCGGGCGGTCGCCGACTACTACCGGGCGCTGTTCCTCAACGCGGCGCTGCCCGGTGGCGTCCTGGGCGACGTCCACCGCGCGGTGGGGCACGGCCGGGCCTCCGGCGACCTGGGCCGCGGGGTGCGGGCGGTGGTCCTGGAACGCACCGCCGGCCAGCTGGTGCTGGTGCTCGCCGGGGCCGTGGTGCTGCTCGCCCGGCCGTCCCCGGTCCTCGCGCCGGCCGTCCGCGCGCTGGCCTCACCCGGCGCCGCCGTGACCGCCGCCGCGGTGGGCGCCGCGGCGCTGGTCCTCGCCCGGTGGCTGCGGCGCCGCCCCGGCACCTCACGCGTCCGGCGCGCGCTGGGCACCTTCCTGACCGAGGCGCGCCAGGGCCTGGCCGCCCCCGGCGTCCGCTTCGGTGTCGCCCTGTCCTCCGCGGTGGTCCTCGCGGGCTACCTCGCCATGTTCGTCCTGGCCGCCCGGGTCGTCGGCGTCACCGCACCGACCGCCGAGCTGGTGCCGCTGGTCGTCCTCGCCCTGCTCGCCATGGCGCTGCCGCTGAACGTCGGCGGCTGGGGGCCCCGCGAGGGCGTCGCCGCCTGGGCGTTCGGCGCCGCCGGGCTGGGCGCCGCGCAGGGCCTGGCCACCGCCGTCGTCTACGGCGTCCTCGCCTTCGCCGCCAGCCTGCCCGGCGTCGTGGTGCTGTGCGCCCGGTGGGGCGCCGCCCTCCGCGCCGGCCGTCCGCAACTCCATCTCGAAGAGGGTGTCCTCCCCGAGCAGGGTGCGCCGCAGCGGCGGCCGGAGCGCCTCGCGCATCACCGTCGTCCCGGGGAACCGCAGGCCGGGCACGCCGTCCCCGATCAGTACCGGCGCGACCGTGAGGTACAGCCGGTCCAGCGCACCGGCCTGCACGAACCGCGACACGGTCACCCCGCCGCCCTCGATCAGCACCCGGCCCAGGCCGCGGCGCGCCAGGGCCGCGAGCAGCCGTGACGGGGCGAACGCCGCCGCGTCGGGCAGCCGGAGCACCTCGACGCCCTCGCCCGTTACGTCCGGCGGCACCGCGGCGTCCGGCCCCACCAGCCACAGCGTCGGCGCGGCCCGGTCCGTGAACACCCCGCTGCCGTGCGGCACCCGGCCGCGCGGATCGAGCACCACCCGCACCGGGTTGTCGCCGGGGCAGGCCCGTACGGTCAGCCGCGGATCGTCCGCCACGGCCGTGCCCGCGCCGACCAGCACGGCGTCGGCGAGCGCCCGCAGCCGGTGCAGATGGCGGCGGTCGGCCGTCCCGGTGACGTAGTCGGCGTCGCCGGTGCGGGTCGCCACGAAGCCGTCCAGGCTCTGCCCCAACTGCCCGAACGCCACCCGCGGGCCGGCCAGGCAGAGCGGCAGGTAGCGCTCGGCGAGCTCCGTGGCGCCGGCCGAGGCGGGCTCCTCCCAGCGCGGCCGGCCGTCGCCGTCCCGCACCAGCCCGGCGGCCCGGGCCTGCCCTTCCGTACGGATCCGCCGCAGCCGCTGCCACGCCTGTGCGGTCCCCAGCACCTCAGTCATCGGCGTCCGCCCCGGCACCCAGCAGTGTGACGTACGCGGCGAACGCCTCGGTCAGTCCGGCCAGCAGCTCCCGGCCCTTGGCGGCCGAGGCGAGCGAGGGGCGGCCGACGACACCGGACGTGGTGTACGCCGACAGCCCCAGCGTCAGCAGGTGCCGGCGGTCGTCGGCCGGGCAGTCCGCGCCGGCGTAGCCGTCCTTGACCAGTTCCGGATGGGCGTGCAGCAGGATCGAGGTCTCCAGTTCGCCCGCGTGCATGTCGCTGTGTGCGGAGGTGCGTATCCCGGCCCGGTCGCGGGCGGCGTCCCAGTCGGCGGTGCCGGGGAAGAGCGCCATCCGGATGCCGCGCCCGGCGGATTCCTGCACCACGTTGCGCAGCACGTAGTTCCCGCCGTGGCCGTTGACCAGGACCAGGGCCTCGATCCCGGACCGGAGCAGCGAGTCGGCGAGGTCCGTGACGACGGCGTGCAGCGTCCGTGCGGAGATGCTGACCGTCCCCGGCCAGGCGGCGTGCTCCTGCGAACAGGAGACGGTCAGCGGCGGCAGCAGCAGGACGTCATGGGCGGCGGCCACCTCCCGGGCGACGGTGCAGGCGATGACCGTGTCGGTGGTCAACGGCAGGTACGGGCCGTGCTGTTCGAAGCTGCCGATGGGCAGCACCGCAAGTTCCGGCCGCCTTCTGCGGACGTCCTCGGTGGTGTCGGCCGGCAACAGCCCGGCGGGCGTCGGCGGTTGCGGGGGAGCGGTCATCGGGATCGGCCGCCTTTCGTCGGTCGGCTCGCCGGGAGCCGGTCGGGACGCGGGTGCCGCAGCATACTTGTCATGTATCTGAGTGATCGCCGCCGGGTTCCGACCCCCGTGGGTACCATCGCGCCATGACGGACCCCGACGCCCTGTGCGGCCCCCGCCCCGGTCATGACCTCGCCGTCGCCCCCGACACGGCCCGCCCACTGCCCGGTGTGGCACGGGTGGTCTCGGTCCGGCTGCCCACCGCCTACGGGGAGTTCCGGGCGGTCGGCTATCTCGACCGGCCCAGCGGAACCGAGCACGTGGCGCTGGTGTACGGCGAGGTCACCGGCGAACCGGTGCTGACCCGGGTGCATTCGGAATGCCTGACCGGGGACGCGTTCGCCTCCCGGCACTGCGAGTGCGGTGACCAGCTGTCCGCGGCGCTGCGGGCGATAGCGGCGGCCGGGCGCGGGGTGCTGGTCTACCTCCAGGGCCACGAGGGCCGGGGCATCGGCCTGCTGGCCAAGCTCCGGGCGATGCAGCTCCAGGAGGAGGGACTGGACACCGTCGAGGCGAACATCGCGCTCGGGCTCCCGGTCGACGCCCGGGAGTACCGCGCCGCCGCGCAGATCCTCGACGACCTCGGCGTCCGCGCGGTGCGGCTGCTGTCCAACAACCCGCGCAAGCGCGCCGCGTTGGTGCGGCACGGCATCGCCGTCACCGAACGCGTCCCGCTGCTGGCCGAGCCCCAGGCGGAGAACATCCGCTATCTCCGCACCAAGCGCGAGCGTCTCGACCACGACCTGCCGCACCTCGACGGCATCCCGGGCCAGCTCTGACAAACCGTCAGTTCCCGCCCGCCGTAACGGCCCGGGTGTGGCGCAGCAGGTCCGGGGCCCGCGAGGAGTGCTCGCGGGCCCCGGACCTTTGGTGCGGTGGATGTGCCCGATCAGGAGGCGACGGACACCGCCTCGGCCCGCTCGGCCGCCGGCCGGGCCGTGACGACGCGCTCCGCCAGATGCCCGAAGACCAGCCCGAAGGCGGCCCACAGCACCAGCTGGACGGCGAGCGCCGACAGCCGGAACTGCCACAGCAGCGTGGCGGAGAAGTCCGCGGGCACCTCGTTGACGGCCGGCAGGAACGCGTAGGCGAGCCCGACGGCGACCGCGAACGCGGCGACGGCGGCCACCGTCGCGTACCAGTTGCCCAGCTTCGGAGCCAGCCGCCGGCCGAGGATCGTGGCGGCGACGGCCAGCAGGAGGCCGAGCAGCATCATCAGGAAATACAGGGCGGTGCGCTTGCCGATGGTGTCGGGGTCGCCGACCGACGGTGGATTGGCCGGGTATTTCAGGAACGGCACGACGTAGCCGGCCACCAGCGCCGCCCCGGAGAGCAGCAGGGCCGTGGCGCGGGCCCCGAACCGGCCGATCCGCCCCAGGGCGAAGCAGAAGGCCAGTGCGGCGATCCCGCCCAGCGCCACGCCGTAGACCAGGACGCCGGTGGCGAGCCCGGCCGTGGACTGCAGTCCGCGGCTGACCACTTCCATCTCGTGTTCGTGGCTGTGTGCCTCCTCGAAGGCGATGGCCGCGTCGATCCGCGGTTCGCCCAGCACGTAGGCGACGAGGAGGGCCAGCGCGCCGGCGGCGAGGCCGGCGAGCATGCCGCGGACCAGCAGGGCCCTGACGGTGAGGGAGTTCATGGCTGCGGCCGTCCGTCAGTGGCAGGGGAAGCCGAGGAGGTGGCGCCCGTCGTGCAGCCATTCATGGACGTCCGAACCGGACAGCAGCGAGGTGGCGCCCTGCTCTGCGCCGACGAAGTACAGCAGGATCAGCATCAGCACCCCGGCGAACAGCGCCCAGGGGGCGATCGCCTTCAGCGGGAGCGGAGCGGGGGTGGTGGTGGCGCCGGCGGCCGGCGGTGCGATGGACGAAGCCATGGCATGACCTCCTGTTGGGGGGAACTCGCGTCCCCGTTAATGGGAGTGCAGGACGACATGCGGGTCTGGCTCGTCCGGTACCGGCCCCTGGCGGGCTGATAAAAAACCGGACATACAGTGGCGCGACCGCACCGGGATCCCACCGGCTTCCGTCATGCCGTCGTCAAGCACCGGGAAACGTACCGCGATCCGGCCACCCGGCCAAGACCGCTCGGGGGGCGGACTGGTGCGGGCTGGGGCGCATCCGCCGGGCAACTCCCTTGCTCCCCAGGTGAGTTGGAGCCCCGGCGGCAAAGGAGAGAAGAGGGCATGACAACTCGGGTGATGCTGGTCTCGCCGGCCGCGGGCGACGCCCAGCGCGAGGTGCGCTTCGACGACGACTCCCCGCCGCACGCGGCCGGACTGCGGCGGGCCCGGGCCGCCGCGGGGGCGCTGCCGGACACCGACCGAGTCTTCGCCTCGCCCTCCGCGCGCTGCCGGCGCACCGCGAAGGAGCTCGGACTGCCGGCCGGCCCGGTGCCGGAGCTGGCGGGCTGCGCGATGGGGGAGTGGCGGGGGCGGACCCTGGCGGAGGTGGCCGAAACGGAACCGCTCGCGGTCTCCGCCTGGCTGTCCGATCCGGACTTCGCCGGGCACGGCGGGGAGTCGCTGCGGCAGCTCTGCGACCGGGTCGCGGGCTGGCTGACCCGGATGGCGCTGGACGCCGGGCGGGTGCTGGCGGTCGTGGAACCGGACGTGGTGCGGGCCGCCGCGGTGTGTGCCCTGCGGGTGCCGGCGGACGCGTTCTGGCGGCTGGACGTGGCGCCGCTGACCGTGACGGAGCTGAGTGGGCGGGGCGGCCGCTGGAATCTGGGCCTGGGCCGGGCGCTGTACCACGGGGGAGCGGAAAGGTGACCGTACCCCTTCAAAATTCACCTGCTGCTTCATCTACACATAAAGGCGACATAAGCGCAGAATGAAACCGTGGCCCGATGCCACGGAATAACGGCCAGGCTGCCAGTGAAGGAGGCGAGTCGCATGGCCGACGTCTCACACCACAGGGGAGATCTCGCAGGTCACCCCGACGCTTCGGAGATGCAGGCCCGATACGAGCGGGTGCTCGGTGGGCGTGATGTGGTACTTGTCGACGGTCCGGTGTTCCTCGTCGGCCTGTACTGCGCCGTCTCGCCGTTCATCGTCCACTACACGCTGGCGCAGCCCGCCCTGGCAACGCACAACCTGATCGTCGGGATCGCGATCGCCCTGCTGGCGGTCGGCTTCACCGTGACCCCGGCGCGGATGTACGGCCTGAGCGGCGCGATGTGCGCGATCGGCGTGTGGATGATCATCGCGCCCTGGCTCGTGGGCCGCAGCCCGGACGCGGGCGTCATCTGGAACAACATCGTCATTGGTGGTCTGACGTTCCTGCTGGGCGCCTTGTGCGTCGCCGCGGCATCCAGGCGCCGCACCACCTGAGGCGGTGCCCGCGGGGGCCGCAATGAGTGACCGCCGGTCCGCCTGCCCTTTCCGGACAGGCCGGCCGGCGGCCGTATGCCGTCGCCGGGCCCGGGAGGACCCCTGTCGGTGCCGGGGAAGACCCCTATCGGTACCGCCCGCGCCCACCCGCCGAGAGGTGTCCGGCGAGGCCGGCCAGGACCAGCCCGCCCGCCAGGAGGAGGGCGTGCGGCAGCAGGATCCCGGCGGCCAGGCTGCCGGCCGCGGCGGCGGGCACCAGCCAGCCCATGCCCCGGAGCCCGGGAGGGGGCCAGGTGCCGCGGCCGGCGGGCGGGGTGCGGAGCTGGGCGTACGGAGCGGCACGGTGCCGGAACGACTCGGCGAGCTCGCCGAAGGCGCGGTCGTCGTACGGGGACAGAGGGCGTCCCTCCCCTCCCGGAAGATCGAGGCGGGCCCCGTCCCGGCCGGCCGAATTGCCGCGCCCGGATACGACCTCACCTGCGTTGTTGTGCCCTGCCCAGCCCTGCCCGTAACGCCGTTGGCCGCGCCGGCGCTCCCCGGCCGCCGCGGAGGCAGGCATGCGCCACCCGGACAAAGCCGGTTAAATCGAACGTGTGGGGCAGGGGCCTTGGGCCCGCCGCCGCCCCGGAGAGGGAGCGCCCCGTGACCGCTGCACCCGTCGATGACCACGAAGACTTCGCCGACGCCGACCGCGGCTTCATCGCCGAGCTCGACCCGCCGCGGATCACCACGGACGACGGCCGGCCGGTCTGGGACGCCGCGGCCTACGGATTCCTGGCCCAGAACTGCCCCGACACCGCCCACGAGGGCCTCTGGCGGCAGGGCAGGCTGGTCAGCCGCCAGGGCCTCTACGAGGTCACCGACGGCATCTACCAGGCCCGCGGCCTGGACCTGGCCCACATGACGCTGGTCGAGGGCGACCACGGCGTCATCGTCGTCGACCCGCTGCTCTCCGCCGAGACCGCCGCCGCGGCCCTGGAGCTGTACCGCAAGTACCGCGGCGACCGGCCGGTCACCGGGCTGATCTACACCCACTCGCACGCCGGCCACTTCGGCGGCGCCGGCGGTGTCGTCCCCGCCGGGCACGATCCCGTACCGGTCCTCGCCCCGGCCGGCTTCCTCGCCCACGCGGTCGGCGAGCAGCTCGACGCCGGACCCGCGAGGTCCCGGCGCGCCGCCTTCACGTACGGCACCGCGCTGCCGAAGGGACCGGACGGCCAGATCGGCTGCGGGCTGGGCACCACCCGTTCCACCGGCACCCGCACCCTGATCCCGCCGACCGTGGACATCACCCGCACCGGCCAGGAGGAGATCCTCGACGGCGTCCACCTCGTCTTCCAGCTCACCCCGGACGCCGAGGCCCCCGCCGCGATGAACTTCGGCTTCCCCGCGCACCAGGCGCTCTGCCTGGGCGAGAACGCCACCCACACCCTGCACACCGTCCTGCCGCTGTACGGCGGGGCGGTCCGCGACAGCCGGGCCTGGTCCCGCCACCTCGACGAGGCGCTCGCCCTCTTCGGTGACGGCACCGAGGTCGCCTTCGCCTCGCACCACTGGCCGACCTGGGGCAAGGACCGCATCCGGGCCCTCCTGGCCGGCCAGCGCGACCTGTACGCCTACCTCCACGACCAGACCCTGCGGCTGCTCAACGCCGGGTACACCGGCACCGAGATCGCCGAGCAGCTGCGGCTGCCGCCGGCCCTGGCGCGGGTGTGGTCCCACCACGGCTACTACGGCTCGGTCAGCGACCACGTCAAGGCGGTCGCCCAGCGCTACCTGGGCTGGTTCGACGGCAACCCCGCCCACCTGTGGGAGCACCCGCCGGCCGAACAGGCCCGGCGCTACGTCCACGCCCTCGGCGGCGTCGAGGCCACCGTGAACGCCGGCAAGGGTTACGCGGCCGACGGCGACCTGCGGTTCGCCGCGACCCTCCTCAACCACGCCGTCTTCGCCGACCCGCACAACGTGCGGGCCCGCCGCGCCCTCGCCGAGGTCTACGAATGCCTGGGCCACGGCGCGGAGAACGCGGTCTGGCGCAACGTCTACCTCACCGGTGCGGGCGAACTGCGCGGCGCCCCTGCCGCCCGGGACGACACCCAGGACTCCACCGCCGCCCCCGACCTCGCCCGGGCGCTCACCGTCGACCAGCTCCTGGACTCACTGGCCGTGCGCATCGACGGGCCGCGCGCCTGGTCCACCGCGCTCACCCTCGACCTCTACCTCCCCGACGAGGACCGCACCTGGCGGCTGACCCTCTCCCACGGCGCCCTCACCCACCGGGCTTCCCCCGGCGCCCCCGCCCCCACCGCCGACGGCAGCCCCGACCTCACCCTCACCCTCACCAAGCCCCAGCTCCTCGACCTCCTCACCCCCCACGCCCCCACCG